>NZ_JAESVF010000001.1:0-923101 GCF_038433465.1 Joostella sp. CR20
TCTGATAAAGTACCATCGGTTGACTTATTCGATGCATCTTCCTTATCAGCAATTGCATCTGTATTATCTGAAATATTTTCAGCATTCGTTGCAATATTATTAGTATTTGTGGCTACACTTGTTTGCAAAGTGCTATCGTCATAAAAAGCACCGCCGTCGGTTCCTGCTTTTATACTATTCCCTTCATCAACACTTACTACTGTCTGCTCTGAAGCTGTTATCGAATTATCTACATACGTCTTTACTGCATTTTGTGTTGGAAACAACGTTGATGATGTTCCTAATGCTGTATCATCCGACTTGTTCGATGCATCTTCCTTCTCATTCTGTAATGAAGTGATGTCTTCAGTATTTGTTGTAATAGCAGCTGTGTTTTCTGAAATAGCTGAAGTATTCGTTTCTACACTCGTTTCTAATACTCCAATTGCTGCTTCATTCTCAGAAATTGCATCTGTATTATTTGAAATATTTGTAGCATTCGCTGCAATAGCATTAGTATTTGCAGCTACACTCGCTTCTAATGCTCCAATCGCGTTTTCATTGGCTGTAACTCTACCATCTAATGTTTCAATTACTGCACTATCATCTAAAGAGGATAAATCAACTTCATTACCATTCGAAATAGCTAACTTATTTGTTTCTTCTGAAAAAGATAATTCTTGTTCATCTGTATTAATTTCTGCTGATATATCTGCAAAAGACACTTCTACCTCTTTCCCTTCCGAATCAATTAGAATAAGTTTTTTATTTACTTTATCGACTTTGAATTCAACATTCCTTACTAAGCTTCCCGAAGTCAACTCCCATGAGTCTCCATCCCAGAAATACAATACTCCCGTATCTGTATTTACATAGATATCTCCTAAATCGGCAGGATTTACCGTTGCTCCAGCATTGGTAACCTCTGTACCTTTTATAATTTCACAGTTACATTGATTTTCAAGGTTTATAGTTGTTTGAGAAAACGCAAAACCAGAAAGTAGCAATACAATAATTAAAATCCCGTTTTTCATTTTAAAACTTTATTTTTTAGCAATAATCCTTTATAAATAGACAAAAGTTTCTAACTGTTGTCTACAGCAACATTCAATTTTTAATATTTATTTTGGTGTTTTTTCAGCTTCTTCTAAAGCTCTTTTTACTAGGTCCTACAGACGTAGTTATTTTTAATTTTATAGCAATTTGTTTTCATTTTTATTGAGGTTGAATTAAGTTTAATGTTTTAAATTTCGAGCTAACTTTTATTAACTCTATAAGTTTGGTTTCGATTGGTAATTACAGTTCTTATTTTCACGAATAAGGTTGCTGCATCTGAGGTATAACTACACTCTTCTTTTTGCATTATCATTCTATACATATGCCCCTCCTTATCCTTATCTATATTTACAACTTTTAATCCTGGAGTATTTATATCTTGATAATTATCATCTGTTGCTGAAATGTCAGTAAAAGTATCCCCTCCGTCAAGACTAACTTGCCATTGATATGAATCTGCTGCGCGAGTTGTCACCACAAATGTCGCTTCATCTCCTGCAAAAGCCGTTTGATCAACAGGATGAGTTTGTGCTATAAATGGAGTAATTGTAGTTGTAGCTGCTATTTTTGGAAACTCATCAGTACCATCAGTCCAACCATATTCTACCAAATATCCTTTTGGCTCGTAATTTCCACTAGTACCTGCATCTGGCAAATCATTCCAACTTCCAATAGGACCAACATTGTATGTTATGTGCGCGTAATCTTCATTGTTTTGGTTGTTTGGCTCTGCATTATTCCAATTAGCATAGGCTCCTGAGTACACTGTCCCTCCTTGCGCTGGTGTTCCTCCTTGCCAAAATTGTTGTCCGGCTTCTGGTCCTGTCATCCAACGCCACTCCCCTTCAATTTCAGCGTCACTACCACCAATCCAACCTGCACCTTCTGCTTGCTCACCAAGTAGAGCAGCTTCTTCTTCAGAAGTAATTGTTGCCAAATATCCTTGAATTCCATAAAAGTATCTTGTCTCGGCAATTGCTTTTGCTTCTGTCCACTTTATTCCTACGGAAGGGACATACTCATAATAGTGCCCTGTTGATGCTAAAAAATTCAACTCATTAAGAACTATAGATATTGAGCGAATATCATCTGAAATATCTGGATTTGAAGAAGTGTAATAAACAGACTCGATAGCATCTTCAAACTCATTAAAACTTGCTGGCCCTGTAAGAGTTAATTTCCCCTCTGTTTCACTCCAACTAGAAGTAATTCCTGTAACAGTATTATCATAACTCAACAAATCTCCATCTTTGTAGTTTTCAGAAATTTGTATAAAAACCTGTTCTAACTGGCCATTTTCTCCATCTTCTGGGTCGGTAATCGAAACACTATTTTGACTAACAATGGTAGTTTGCCCATCAACACAATGCAACATCCCGTTGTTGTTGTTTATAGTAATCTCTGGAGGGTTATTTTCTTCTGCCCCCATATAAACAGTGTTATCGGCATCTACTACATTGTAATAATCATTTTCCAACATATTAAATGTAACTTTCTGCTCAGGAATCCCATTTCCATAAAGCTGTATATCAACAACTTGACATCCTATGTCGTCAATAGTTGCTGTAGCGCAATCGGATTGATTTCTAGCATAACCAGCATTTGTTTGTGTATACCCACGACTTGTTGTCTCTGGCATATCAAAATATCCGTTTCCTTCAGGACAAACTAATTCTCCTTGAAAAGTATACATTGTTTCAGTTGAAACAATATCATATGCCAATTTAACCTCATAATTATAACCCCATTGACAATCGGTAGTATTCACCACCAACTCCACAGGAAACACTCTAAATTTTATTTCCTTTCCATTTGTTGAAGTTACTTCAACACTTCCATAAACAGCGCTTGCAGTATTTTTTATATAACCTGCATCTACATCAGCTTGAACTACGGTGTATGTTAATGTATATGTACGACTTTCTCCAGCAGCTAAACTGAGTGTTTCGTCTAATCCTGTTTTAGGATCTACGGCTGTAATATCTTCTAGATCAGAAAGCCCTTCGTTTGAAACTGTAATTTCATAAGTAACTACATCCCCAACAGCATTATACGAGTTTGTATTTATGTTCGTAATGGTAAGCTTCGGGCTATAATTTACCCCACCAGCATCTATAACATCTTGAAAAGTTACAGCACTACCTGTACAGGCTGCATACAATTCACCTCCTATACTTAAAGCTTTACTACTTACACATCCTCCATCACCATTTCCTGCTAAATTCCCCCCAGACTCTATTATTAGATTCACATCTTTGTGCAGGTCTAACGTTACATTTGTGTAACGCCAACGTATGGCTCCTCTATCTTGAACAACTATTTCCTTTGCCAATAATTGAGCCGATGACTCAACAACCAATGCCCCTATTTTAGAATTACCTTCTCCCTCTTTAATGATTAGTTTTGAAAAAATATACTCCACGTCGGAATTCAACCTAACAGTATAGCCTGCTATTGTAACCTCACCATGCGAACTTGCCTTCCCTGGTGATACACTTGCAGCCACCCAATTACTACCATCGAAACGCTGCCAAATACTCGCATTCCCCCAATAACCATCAGCAATAGCTTTATAATCGCCCGCCTGTTGTCCGAGTGCTATTATTGGTAATAAAAAAATAAATGTTAATAAAATGTATAATTTTTTCATCAGATACATCTATTCGATTTAAATGTTAAAAACATTAATTAAAACCTTTACACAAATTTACTATGCACGCATAGCTTTTAAAATTTAAATAGTTGACCTACGTCATATTTCGACATACTACACATTCGCAAGAAAAACAACTAACTTACTGATAATAAATAAGTAGCAATACCGAAAAATCTTGTTAAAACTCTAACAACACAATGTTAAATAAAATAGAAAACTGAATAGTTTCTTAGGAGATTCACCATAAGCATATTTAAAATTGTTCATGTTTTTGAGTTTTAGGTTAATAAAATTTGGGTTTTATTTAGGGTTTAAATGTTAAAATTACGTTAACACAAAACAAATGTATAAAAGCTGATAGCAATCATGTTTTAAAATAGACGTATAACCATATTCTTTCGACAAAGTGTTAAAGGTAAATCGTACTCATATATATATTAATATTAATGTATAGGTAATACACTAATTATTAGAATGAAATAAATAATTACAATCATAGTGATGCATCTTAAAGAATCAATTATTTTTGCAGTCTTGAAAAAAAGGTACGCATGCGTTTACAAGAAGAAATTAAGAAAAGAAGAACTTTCGGGATTATTTCCCATCCAGATGCTGGTAAAACTACATTAACAGAAAAACTACTCCTTTTTGGTGGTGCTATTCAAGAAGCAGGTGCCGTTAAAAGCAATAAAATTAAAAAAGGTGCTACGAGTGACTTTATGGAAATTGAACGCCAAAGAGGAATCTCGGTAGCTACGTCGGTTTTAGCATTTAATTACAGAGATCGAAAAATTAACATTCTCGATACGCCTGGACATAAGGATTTTGCTGAAGATACCTTTAGAACGCTTACTGCTGTAGATAGTGTTATTGTGGTAATTGATGTTGCAAAGGGGGTTGAGGAACAGACCGAAAAATTAGTAGAAGTTTGCCGCATGCGTAACATCCCTATGATTGTTTTCATCAATAAATTAGACCGCGAAGGGAAAGACGCTTTCGATTTATTGGATGAAGTTGAGCAAAAACTAAACTTGAGAGTTACTCCGCTTAGTTTCCCTATCGGAATGGGATACGATTTTAAAGGGATTTACAACGTTTGGGAGAAAAACATTAACCTTTTTAGCGGAGATAGCAAAAAGAACATTGAAGAAACCATTGCTTTTGACGATGTTAACAACCCAGGATTGGAAAAAATAATTGGAGAAAAAGCTGCTACCGACTTACGAGACAATTTAGAACTTGTTTACGAAGTGTATCCAGATTTTAACCGTGACGAATATTTAAAAGGCAATTTACAACCTGTGTTTTTTGGTTCGGCTTTAAACAATTTTGGTGTTAGAGAACTCCTTGATTGTTTTGTAGACATCGCTCCAAATCCGCTTCCTAAAAAGGCAGAAGAGCGTTTGGTAGATCCGAACGAAAAAGAATTTTCTGGTTTTGTTTTTAAAATCCATGCCAACATGGACCCTAAACACCGCGACCGTTTGGCGTTTATAAAAATTGTTTCTGGAACTTTCGAGAGAAACACTCCTTACCTACATGTTCGTCATAATAAAAAATTGAAATTCTCTAGTCCGAATGCTTTTTTTGCTGAAAAGAAAGAGATTGTAGACATTTCATTTGCTGGAGATATTGTAGGATTACACGATACAGGAAACTTTAAAATTGGAGACACCCTTACACAAGGTGAAGCATTAAACTTTAAAGGAATCCCTAGCTTTTCGCCAGAGCATTTTAGATACATTAACAATGCCGACCCAATGAAAGCGAAACAACTTGACAAAGGGATTAGCCAGTTAATGGACGAAGGTGTTGCACAGCTTTTTACGTTGGAAATGAACAACCGTAAAATTATCGGGACTGTGGGAGCGCTACAATACGAAGTTATTCAATACAGATTGGAGCACGAATATGGTGCAAAATGTACCTACGAAAACTTACCTGTACACAAAGCTTGCTGGGTAGAACCTGCAGATGCAAATAGCGAAGAATTTAAAGAGTTTAAACGTGTAAAGCAGAAGTTTTTAGCTAAAGACAAACAAGGACAATTAGTGTTTTTAGCAGACTCTGCGTTCTCTATCCAAATGACTCAACAGAAATACCCGAATGTAAAACTGCATTTTGTTTCTGAATACAAATAGAGAGAAGTGGTTTGAAGACGAAAGTTAGAAACTGGAAGTCTCAAACTTAATTATGCTACATGTAGTCAAGGTCTCTTTTTGTTTAACCGTTGAATTGGTTAATTGTTGAAGTTAAAAAAATAAAACAGCTAAGGTTTCAGAAACCTTAGCTGTTTTTATTTGGTAATCTCGTTTTATACCTCTAAGCAAACGATTAAAAGAGTTAAGGGTTTTCTATATTTAAACTTTGCCCCTTTATTATTTTCAAACCTCTGTCACATCGAGCCTGCCTTTGTCGGTAGACAGGCGGAGTCGAGATGTCATATCATGTTAGATTGTTGAAATGTTGTATCGGTTAAATGTTTATGAGAAGTGAAAAAGGTAACGAGGTAATAAGTTAAAGTATTCTCGGTTGAAACTTTGCACCTTTGTCTCTCTGCACCTTTTAAACTTCAAACTAAAAACTCTTCGTAATGTGATTTCTCGTCGTTCGTTCCTCTCTCTGTCGAAATGACAATTAAAAATCAAGAGTCATATCAAGCCTGCCTTTGTCGGTAGACAAGCGTAGTCGAGACATCACATCATGTAAGATTATTGAAATGTTGAATCGGTTAAATGTTTATGAGAAGTGAAAAAGGTAACGAGGTAATAAGTTAAAGTTTTCTTGGTTGAAACTTTGCACCTTTGTCCTTCTGTGACTTTTATACTTCAATCGAAAACCCCTTCGTTATGTGATTTCTCGTCGTTCGTCCCTCTCTCTGTCGAAATGACAATTAAAAATCAAGAGTCACATCGAGCGGAGTCGAGATGTCACATCATGTAAGATTATTGAAAATGTTGAATCGGTTAAATGTTTATGAGAAGTGAAAAAGGTAACGAGGTAATAAGTTAAAGTTTTCTTGGCTGAAACTTTGCCCCTCTGCACCTTTTGAAACTTATCTACTCATAAAAACATTCGTACATCTACTTCCTCTCACAACTCGCCGTGTTAGGGATAGCAGTGTAAAGCCCGGAGCTTTGCGAGGACTTGTAACGAATAGCCCGGCGCGAGAGCGCAACACCCAAAAAAACATTTTTTTAAGACATAAAAAAAGCCCAGATCTTCACCTGGGCTTAACGCACTAATATACTAAGATGTTAGGTTTATCGTAACCGATCCACTGATTTTACGAGATCTTCGTCCTTTTTAATGGCTCTGTTGGCCAACACTAAAAAAACGATAGAAACAATAGGGAGAAGCATCCCAATACCCTTCTCTGAAACGTTGGTTTCTCCGGATAAGACTAGCGATCGATAAACGAAAAATCCTAGTAAAAAAAGATTAAATATTATGTTCAATCTGTTTAACACAAATTGATTTTTTCGTTTCTTAAATAAAAATATTGCTACAAAAGCTAATATGGCAATTGCCAAAAATGCAGCGCTGTACAAAATGTCGTTTTGAGCGTATACTGCTTGCCCTTCGGTATCGGTCCAAAGTGCTACCCAAAAAGGTAAAACTCCACTTACCAATACTACAACAAGTAAATATATGCTTTGTATGCGTTGTAACACTTTTATTAGTTTTGTATGGCAAAAATAGCGTTCTTTTCGAAAAAATATGCTTGTTTATTAAAATAAATTTGTAATATTGCGTAGTCAATTCGAAACGAGTACTTTACTACGTTCCATTTTGTACTTCATATAAGTATTTTCAAGAAAACAAATCATTTTTTTCCTCAAACCAATAATAAATTATTTATTTAATCAATGTTTGAAATTTCAGATTTAAAAGCAAAGAAACTTGCTGAATTGCATGAGATTGCCAAAGTGGCGGGTATTTCAAAATACAAATCTCTTAAAAAGAACGACTTAATTTACCAAATATTAGACGTTCAAGCAGCAAGTCCAGATGCAGTAGCAAAAGAAAAGGCTCAAGTAAACAAACCTGCGCCTACGGATGAGAAGAAAACTGCATCGGCTCCTTCCTCACAACGAAAAAGAGTTAGAACTCCAAAGAAAACAAATACTTCTCAACAAGACTCACAAAAAACTCCTGATACTAAAACTGATAAAACTACTACGGAAGCTACTGCTAGTAAGCCAGAGAACAATCAGGAAAAAACTGTTGCAAAAGAAGATTCTAAAAAGAACAACAACACGTCGAAGAGCAATACAAATGATAACAAAAATCAAAAAGCTCGCAAAGACAACAATCAGCAACAGCAACGAAACAAACAACAACACCACAACAATAAAAACAACAACACTCCAAAAGACAAAGACAACTTTGATAAGGAGAAGAAAAACAGATACCGCGAACCAGATTTTGAGTTCGACGGAATTGTTGAAAGTGAAGGTGTTTTAGATATTATGCAAGATGGCTACGGATTTTTAAGAAGTAGCGATTACAATTATTTATCATCTCCAGATGATATTTATGTTTCTCAGTCGCAAATTCGTTTATTCGGATTAAAAACTGGAGATACCGTAAAAGGAACTGTGCGTCCGCCAAAAGAAGGTGAAAAAT
Source organism: Joostella sp. CR20 (assembly GCF_038433465.1). Taxonomy (NCBI): domain Bacteria; kingdom Pseudomonadati; phylum Bacteroidota; class Flavobacteriia; order Flavobacteriales; family Flavobacteriaceae; genus Joostella; species Joostella sp. CR20. Next base: position 8,321 of record NZ_JAESVF010000001.1, read on the forward strand.
ATTTCCCGCTTATCAAGGTAAACCTCATCAACGGACTTGACCCACAAGTGGTAAGAGACCGTGTTTCTTTTGAGCATTTAACGCCTTTATTCCCTACGGAAAAATTTAAAATTGCCGAAAGACAAAGCACTATGTCTACACGAATTGTAGATTTGTTTTCGCCTATCGGAAAAGGACAACGTGGTATGATTGTGTCGCAACCAAAAACGGGTAAAACAATGTTGTTAAAAGACATTGCCAATGCCATTGCTGCCAATCACCCAGAAGTGTACCAATTAATTTTACTTATCGACGAGCGCCCAGAAGAGGTTACCGATATGCAACGCCATGTACGTGGAGAAGTTATTGCATCTACTTTTGATGAGCCTGCAGACCGACACGTAAAAGTTGCCAACATTGTATTGGAAAAAGCAAAACGTTTGGTAGAATGTGGCCACGATGTGGTTATTTTATTAGATTCTATTACACGTTTGGCACGTGCATACAACACCGTACAACCTGCAAGTGGTAAGGTATTGAGTGGAGGGGTTGATGCCAACGCTTTACACAAACCAAAACGCTTCTTTGGTGCTGCAAGAAATATTGAAGGTGGCGGATCGCTTACTATTATTGCTACTGCACTTACAGACACAGGTTCTAAAATGGACGAGGTTATTTTTGAAGAATTTAAAGGAACTGGTAATATGGAATTACAGTTAGACAGACGTATTTCTAACAAACGTATTTTCCCAGCTATCGACTTGATTTCTTCTTCTACACGTCGCGATGACTTATTACTAGATGAAAATGCAATTCAACGCATCTGGATTTTACGTAAATACTTGTCGGATATGAACCCTATTGAAGCAATGGAGTTTATGGAGCAACGTATTAAAATGACAAAAGACAATGAAGAGTTTTTAATGACGATGAATCAGTAAAAACATTCTGCAAATCTATATCTAAAATCCTGACTGTTATAAGTCAGGATTTTTTTTGCGCCAACGTTATAGGTTATAAGCTTGTTAATGAATTGGTTTCTTTCGTAAAGTTTTATATTTTAAAAGAACCAACTTAAAAGCCAACTCATGACACAATCCAAGCGTTTTATAACTCCTATTCTCCTTTTTACCCTCTCCATTTTTTTTAAAACTGGTGCGAGTAGTTTTTTAAATTATACTGAAGAAACTACCTTTCTCATCGGAAAATTAAGCAGTATTTTACTCATTATAAGTATTGCATGGGCACTCATAGTTTTATTAAAAGTATTAAAATCTCGCTACCTAAAAAGATACGATTTTACAAGTGAAGACAACCTGTATGCGCGGAAACTTTACACACAATTCAACCTTCTAGAACGCATTGTAATTTTTATAATTATCATCATCGCAGTTGCAGCAACACTAATGCTTTTTGAAGGCGTCCGAAAAATTGGCGTAAGTTTATTTGCTTCGGCGGGAGTTGCTGGAATCATCTTAGGTTTGGCAGCACAAAAAGTTATCGGTTCGATTTTGGCAGGATTGCAAATTGCCATTTCACAACCTATCCGACTAGACGATGTACTCGTTGTTGAAGGCGAATGGGGATGGGTGGAAGAAATCTCACTCACTTTTGTTGTAGTTAGAATTTGGGACAAACGCAGGTTAATTCTACCAACCTCCTACTTTATTGAAAAACCTTTTCAGAATTGGACACGTACCAACTCAGATATTCTGGGTACTGTTTTTATTTACACCGATTACAACATTCCTTTTGATGCTTTACGCGAAGAACTCACCCGGCTTCTAGAAAGTACAAATTTATGGGACGGAAAAGCAAATGTTCTACAAGTAACAGATGCCAAAGAAAACTATGTAGAAATACGAGCACTTATGAGTGCAAACAGCTCTCCGAAAGCATGGGATTTACGCGTATTTGTTAGAGAAAAGCTAATCGAATTTATACAGAAAAACTACCCCGACAGTTTCCCTAAAACAAGAGTTTTGGTAAAAGACACTTCAGAAAAACAATCTAAACCATAGTTATTTACTTTAAAAACTTTGACTAACTTTATATAATTCTCCAATCAAAAGTAAATTTATGAGTAAAGACCAACTTAGCCCATCTTTGATTAGGCAACTTTTTATGCTGGCATGCATCATTGCCTTAGGCTTTTTAATTTTCAAAGAATTAACACCCTACCTATCTGGAATATTAGGAGCCATTACCGTTTATGTTCTTTTCAGAAATTACATGATAAAATTATTAGACAAAGGTTACAAACCTTGGCTAGCAGCAACCATTATTTGTATTATCTCGGTAGTAATTATTGTTATTCCGGTAAGTTTAATCATCTTATTACTCTCATCTAAAATTCAAAACGCTGTAAAGAATTCAGAAGAAATTACAACCATTTTGAAATCAAAAGTAGCACAAGTTGAAAACTATGTAGATATTGATGTACTTCAGCAAGTAAAAACAAAAGACGTTTCTGGTTGGGTTTCAGAACAAATACAAGGGCTTGCAGGTTCTACGTTCGACACTGTTATCGCTATCGGGATTATGTTTTTTATTCTTTATTTTATGCTGATAAATGCCAAGAATCTTCAAAGTATATTCCTAGCTTACATCCCTTTAAACAACGAAAATATTGAAGCTATTTCTAAGGAAAGTAGCGAAATTGTAAAGTCTAACGCAATCGGAATTCCTTTGGTGGCGCTTATGCAAGGTATTGTTGCTTTAATTGGGTATTATATTTTTGGAGTTGAGAGTCCGCTATTTTGGTTTGTAATTACCATTGTAGGTTCCATGATTCCTTTTGTTGGTACTGCATTAGGTATTTTACCAGTAACGCTGTTACTGCTCTCACAAGGGCAAAATTGGCAAGCAATCGGACTATTAATTTACGGCGCCGTAGTTGTTGGCTCTACCGACAATGTTTTCCGGATTATTGTTCAGAATAAATTATCAAACCTCCACCCACTTATTACACTTATTGGAGTTGTTGTTGGTGTTCCTTTGTTTGGATTTATCGGTCTTATTTTCGGACCGCTATTAGTAAGTTTATTTTTGCTGTTGGTACGAATTTACAAAAACGAATACGGGAAAAAGTCAAGCTCCTCAAAGCAGACTCGCGAGATATAATTCAGAAAAAACAAAAAAAAGGAGCTTTTAATAAAGCTCCTTTTCTATTTAAAATTTTAATTTCTTGCTCTGTGACGTTCTCTTGCCAACAGTGTATTTTTAAGTAACATGGCAATCGTCATTGGTCCTACACCTCCAGGCACAGGCGTAATATAACTTGCTTTTTTACTTACATTCTCAAAATCTACATCGCCAGTAATTTTATAACCGCGTGGCGCATCTTCATCTGGCACACGTGTAATCCCTACGTCTATCACAACTACATCATCTTTTACCATTTCAGCTTTTAAATAATTAGGTTGCCCTAAAGCTGTAATAATAATATCAGCTTGCGAAGTAATTTGCGTGATATTTTTGGTGTGACTATGCGTTAATGTAACGGTTGAATTTCCTGGAAAACCTTTTCTTCCCATCAAAATACTCATAGGGCGACCAACAATGTGCGAACGACCAATAACCACTGTGTGTTTTCCTTTAGTCTCCACGTTGTAACGCTCTAGCAATTCTAAAATTCCGAAAGGTGTTGCCGGAATAAACGTACTCATATCCAACGCCATTTTCCCAAAATTCATCGGGTGAAAACCATCTACATCTTTATCTGGGTCGACAGCCATAAGTACCTTTTGCTCATTAATTTGCTCTGGTAACGGAAGCTGTACAATAAAACCGTCAATATTTTCGTCTTTATTGAGTTCTTCAATTTTTTTAAGCAATTCTAACTCGCTTGTTGTACTTGGCATTTTAACCAAAGTAGACTCAAATCCAACACGCTCGCAGGCCTTCACTTTACTCCCTACATAAGTAAGGCTAGCGCCGTCGTTCCCTACGATGATTGCTGCCAAATGAGGAACTTTCTCCCCTTTTTTCTTCATCTTTTCAACCTCAACAGCAATTTCGTCTTTAATTTGATTGGATATTTTTTTCCCGTCTAGAATTTCCATTATATGGGTTTTAGGTTTATTGGATTTTTTATTTTTTTTTAAAATGAATTTACTTCATCCCTTGCATCATCTGCATCATTTTACGGCCACCGCCACCTTGCATCATCTTCATCATCTTACTCATTTGGTTGAATTGTTTTAATAACTGATTCACTTCTTGAATAGATGTTCCACTTCCTTTTGCAATACGTTTTTTTCTACTTCCGTTTAAAACAGAAGGATTCGATCTTTCTTCTGGAGTCATTGAATGAATAATAGCCTCTACACCTTTAAAAGCATCATCATCGATATCCATTCCTTTTAAAGCTTTTCCGGCACCAGGAATCATTCCTAGTAAATCCTTCATGCTTCCCATTTTTTTAATCTGCTGAATTTGATTTAAGAAATCGTCAAACCCAAACTGATTCTTTGCAATTTTTTTATGAAGTTTACGCGCCTCTTCTTCATCGTATTGTTCTTGAGCTCTTTCAACTAAAGAAACAACATCTCCCATTCCAAGAATACGATCGGCCATACGCGACGGATAGAACACATCGATAGCGTCCATCTTCTCTCCCGTACCTATAAATTTAATTGGTTTATTAACTACCGATTTAATCGATAAGGCAGCTCCCCCACGAGTATCACCGTCTAATTTGGTAAGAATAACACCGTTAAAATCCAACACATCGTTGAATGCTTTGGCAGTATTTACGGCATCTTGCCCAGTCATCGAATCGACAACAAACAGTGTTTCGTTTGGTTTAATTGCAGCGTGAATGTTAGATATTTCATCCATCATTTCTTTATCTACTGCCAAACGCCCTGCAGTATCGACAATCACCACATTATGTCCGTTTGCTTTTGCATGCGCAATACCAGCGTTTGCAATTTGTACAGGGTCGTTATTTCCTTTATCAGAATAAACCTCAACCCCTATTTGTTCTCCCACTACATGTAACTGATCGATCGCCGCAGGACGGTACACATCACAAGCTACTAATAATGGTTTCTTTGTTTTTTTGTTTTTTAAGAAATTAGCCAATTTCCCAGAAAAGGTAGTTTTACCAGAACCTTGCAAACCAGCCATCAAAATTACCGATGGGTTTCCAGAAAGATCAACACCTGCAGCTTCGCCTCCCATCAATTCAACCAACTCGTCTTTTACGAGTTTCACCATCAATTGCCCAGGCTTCAATGTTGTTAATACATCTTGTCCTAAAGCTTTTTCCTTAACTGTATTTGTAAACTCTTTTGCTGTTTTAAAGTTAACATCGGCATCAAGCAAAGCACGACGCACTTCCTTTAGTGTTTCCGCAACGTTTACCTCTGTTATTTGTCCATGCCCTTTTAAAACATGAAACGCCTTATCTAACTTATCGCTTAAATTATCAAACATATTGTGTTTCTTCTTTTTAAACCCTCATTATTCGAGAAGTGCAAATTTAAGAATTTGAACGAGAAGTTGGAAGCTTATTTTCAGACTTCTTGCAGTGTTTTGCATTTATCTCTAGAAGATGCTTTGATTTTTTCTTTTTTCTGCTGAAAAAATACATGAGATTGATACAAAAGTTAAGGTTTCAGAAACCTTAACTTTTACATTTTATTTTTAAAATCTCCCCCTCAATTCAACAATTACCCGATTCAACAGTTAAACAGAAGAACCTCCGCCTGTCTACCGACAAAGGAAGCCTAGTTTGAAAATACTTTAAAATAAAGCGTCAACCTGAACTTGATTCAGACTCACATCATACAGAATGAGATTCCTCCTCGTACCTCGTTCGGAATGACGGTAACAATACGAGATGACCAAAAAACAGCTAAGGTTTTAGAAACCTTAGCTGTTTTTTTAAACTTCTTCAATCTTTGATTCCCACTTAACAAACCAATTTATTCAAAATTAAAAACCTTTGGCTGTTTTGTTTTCCATGTACCTCGTTTGTAATAAACAAATGCTATGATGGCTGCCAATGCGTTTGAAATAGGAAATGCCCACCAAATTCCTTCGTAATCCAAAGGCGTTTTGTGCGACAATATAAAACCTGTTGGAAATCTAATAATCCAAAGAGTTAGTATAGAAATAAACATGGAAACCGTAGTTAAACCTGCTCCATTAAATACTCCGTTAAGTACCTGCTGTACACCCAAAAGTCCGAAGCTTGGCGCCATTATCTTTATAAATTTTGCTCCAATACGAATTACATTTTCATCATCTGGAACAAAAAATCGAGTAAGTGGTTCAGCAAAAAAGAACAACAACATCCCTAAAAATGTAAGTCCTATTGCTGCAATAAGCGCTCCCAAATCGCCTGCTTTTTCGGCTCTATCAATTCTATCGGCTCCAATATTTTGTCCTACCAAACTTGTAGTCGCAATCGAAAGCCCCAGTGCGGGTACAATAACCAAACTTAAAATTCTGGCTCCAATTCCGTAGGCAGCAACAACATCACTACTAAAACTAGTTACCAGCATAACCATTGCCGTCATGGCAGTGGCTCTACTCGATTGATCTAAACTCGAAGGAATCCCGATAATGAATAAATTTTTAATCCAAGGGAAATCAAATTTCATATGAGAAAACTTAATTTTTATTCCTCTTTTTCCTCGGAAGAGAATCCACATTCCTGCAACTGCAGATACTCCTTGCGTAATAATACTTGCAATAGCAGCTCCTGCAACACCATAACCAGGAATGGATCCGTATCCAAAAATAAAAAGCGGATCGAGGATTAAATTTAAAATAACCGTTGCCAAAACGATATACATTGGGATCAACACATTACCAATACCTCGCATTAAAGATTGGTATACAAAAAACATAAATAGGAAAATAAATCCCCACGAGGAAACTTTGAAATAAGTAACCGAATCGGATAAAATTTCTGGACTCGCACCTACCAATCGCATTAAAGGATCGGACAAAAAGTAGCCAACCAATGCTAAAAATATAGATATAAAGAAGATTACAAATACAGTTTGAGATGCTGCATAATTCACCATTTTTTGGTCGCCAGCTCCTTTGTGTTGCGATACAATTACAGTTCCGCCAAGGGTTAATCCTCCTCCTAAAGAAAGCACTAAAAACAAAATCGGGAAACTTAAACTTACACTTGCCACAGCATTGGCTCCCAAACGTCCAAGCCAAAAAGTATCGATTAATTGATACATGGTTTGAAGGATATTTGCCATTATAATCGGAAAAGCCAACCCTAAAAGACTGTTTAAAATTTTTCCTTCAACTAAATTGTTTTTTTGCTCCATTTAAAAAATTTATCTTCCTCCGTTAGCCCGTAAATCTGCCAAGCAATGATCGTCTAACTGCGGAATATTTGCTTCGGAAGCTACATTTCCGAGATTAAATCCAAATTCAATTTCATGATTCATCAAACACGATTCCACATTGCAATGATGTCCGTTTTCAGTATCAAGGTGATCGGTTTGCATTTCAGAACCTAAATCTACAAGTCCCAACAAATGACAAAATTCGTGTCTCAAAACGGTACTTTCAAACAAAACTAAATTAGATCCCGTAATCGTGTTATTAAAGTTATGAATTTCTTCTTCAAAAATAACAAAAGATGTATTTCTATATGCTACTCCCAAAACCATCGCGTCTTCGTTGCCATTATTATAACTTCCGTTTAGAAATAACGCAAAGAGTGCTAATTGCTTATTTGAATTGTATTGTATTCTAACATCTTTTTCAAGTTTATCGATTTCTTCAACTGTATACGAACTTTTTCCTGTGGAAGGAATTGCGCGTTTGCTTATCTGAATTCCTTCAGATTTATAACATCGTTGATTGATAAAACTCACTAAATTATTTAAAGATTCTTCGGAAGGTTCAAACCCTTCAACATACACCACTTCGATGAATAAATTTGTAAAGTTTTCTTCTGATAAAAAATCGAAAGCCGAGTCGCCCGTACTTTGCCGATTATCAACATTGATTAAATTATTTTCTTCTGGAAGCGCTCCGTCATCAGAAGAACAAGCTACTATAAACACCAAAAGTGCATACAATAGCATTTTTAAAGTAGGTTTCATCTGCTATTCTTTTAAAATACTGCTAGATGTAATTCGCCATAAAAATTAAGTGCTTTTAGGTTGGTTAGTTTTTAAAATTATTACGGCTCATTTTACAACAGGTTGGTTTATACTGCAAGATATTAATATTGTACAAAAAAAGAGGCGCCTTTGTTAAAAAGCGCCTCAAACCACATGAATTAATGAATAACTAATTATTTAACTGACCCCCAAGCCAATTAAATGCTTTGATTACAATGGTCTGATCCATAGTAAGTGTTTCCATTTTGGGTATTCTTTTAACACCAATACTATATTGATTATTAAAAGACCAAGTGTTTTAAATAATTCTCCTATTTCATCACCTTCTAGGTAGTAGTGAAACAAAAAGATGTGTAAACTTATTGGGAGTAATAAAAGTGCCCCGATGAACCCTGTTCCTTGAATTACTAAAAGAATTCCGAAGAGCAATTCGCACACACCAAGAACTTCCCAAAAGTATCCTGTTTGTTTCGCCCCACTGATGTAAAGTATTTTTTGCAGTGTATTTTCGTGCTCTGGGCTAGAAAACTTTTCTGCTTTTTGTACCACTTCAATCGGTGAAATACTAGGCTGTTCGAACTTATGGATTCCGCCATAAATCATCACACCACCTAGATACAAACGGAGAATGATAAAAAGTATGTTTAAAAACTTCATTTACTATTTTTTAGATTTTTACAATAAAGCGTATTCAAATGAAGGATATCCTCTTTCTCCACTTTCGCTTAAAAGTGCTGTAAAACGAACTTTGTAATAGTTTCCGTTTGCGTCTTTCACTACAAAGAAAACAGCTTCTTTTAATGATGGTAAAGAACTTGGTCCTCCAGCATTTCTCCAGTTACTTCCAATTCCGCGTTGATCTTCAAGTAAACTTGCCTCATCTACATTTGAAGCTGTAAAATCTTCATATGTAAAATCTTCTTCGCTTACCATATATGCAGAAGCACTTTGTTTGATGTTTGTTGTAACATAATCTGCATAACCGTAAGCTCCATATCCTGGAATTTCGTTTGTGAAAACTGTAAAGTTTAAATCCCATTTATCTTTTGCAGGCTCTACCTCTGCAGCAGCTTCCGTAGCAAAACTAAAGAAGGTGAAGTTATACGCTTCGTCTTTAGAAATAATTACTTCGTTGTGCGTTGTTGCATTTAATTCAGCATACTGTAATACATAATCGTTTCCGCTTCTGTTGATTTTAATTTTTCTCCAACCTCTTGCGTCATCAGTAACATCAATACTTCCGTTTTCTGGAGTTTCAGTACCAATTTCAGAACCTAAGTTTAATAAGTACACTTTGTTGTCTGCTTCAGTTTCAGAAATTTCAGCAATAGCAGTTCCAGATAATGCACCTGCTGGGTTATCGATGTAACCAGCGCTCTCTGCACTAAACGTTCCTACAGCAACACTCGATTGAAACTCTGCAACATCTGCTTCAGTTACCGCATCGATATCGGTAGTCTCTAATGCTTTTGCAGCCATATAAATAGATCCGTTAAGAACCACTCTAAACTCGTCTCCAGCGTAAAACCCTAAATCCCAAACATCTCTCTTAACTGCAGTTTGTGTTTGCGCACTTAAGTCTACATACACTTGATTTGGTTGGTTTGGACCTCCCACTTCTGGAGAAATAACACCACCCGTAGCAGCACTTTCAGTAAAGTTTACGTCTAAAGTTGTATTTCCTCTTACGTCGCCTTCTGGATTCGTTACTCTGTCTAGTTTTAAAGCAACCGACATTTCCGTTCCTTCAATTGGATTTTGAAGTTTGTTGAAAGTAAAAGTAGAAGCACTAGTTCCTGCAACTAAAGCCACTTCGAAAGTTCCGCTTTCACCAGATGGATCTGTAGTAAAATCTGTTCCATAAGCAGCATTTACAGTTGTATAAGAAATCGTTGCAATTCCGTCTTCGGTAGCTGCACGAGAAAATACGAGTTTTACCTCTTTGGTAGTTTCATCTGCAGAAAAACTTACCGATGGGTTTTCGAAAGCCACTACAAACTCTTGTACAGTTTTACTATCGTCGTCACTACAAGAAACAAGTGTAAATAGCGCTAGCAAGGTTAGAAATAAAAAATTGTTTTTCATTTGTGTAAAATTTATTTGATTATTTATGTTGATTGTTTAGTTAAAATTTATGTTATACAGAAGCTTTACAAAATACGATCTCCCGTAGCCTAATAATATATTTGAAGCTCCAGCGCCGTGCACTGTCCCTCCTACGGTTGTGTTGTTTATTCGCGTAACGTCTAACAGGTTTCTGGCTCCTGCTGTAATCTGAAATTTATTGTTGTAAAACGATTTTCGTACCGATGCATCCCACCAACTATACGGGTCTTGTTCCCCACGAATAATGATGGTTTCTCCTGCCTCATTCTGGTCTTGCAAAAATTGATATTCTGGTCCGTTGTGTTTAAAATAAGTTGAAAAAGTAGTGTTCCATCGCGGAATGCTGTACGATACATTGGCGTTGATTTGCAACGACTTTAAATAATCGTCGTTATACGTTCTACCCTCCAAAACTTTTGAAACTCCCGAGTAAGAAAGTCCGAGGTTTCCTGTTAAGTTTTTATATTGAATTCCGTTGGTAAAAGACACGTTCCATCTTCGGTACGTATCGATATTATTGTATTGATATGCCAATGGCGATGGATTTACAATAATCAATTCAATACGGTCGCTCACATCTATATACCCAACCGAAAGTTTACTTCTTAAAGCAAAATCTGGAGTGAGCTGAAATTCTTTTTTGGCATGCACAAAAGCCGATATTCCGTCTTCTGGTTTTAAATTTTCATTCCCTTGCACATCGTGGTTCGCATCTACAAAATAAGAATACAACTCTGTAAAATTTGGACGTCTTGGCGAAGACCCAACTATTGCACGCAACTCTAAGTTGTTATCAAACAAATATTTTGCTGATAACTCGAGCGCCAGTTGTGTGTCAAACTTGTTTGAAAACAATACTCTCGCTCCTGGACGTAATGAAAATTTGCTGTTCGGAATGTATTCTGCGGAAGCAAAAACATCGTAAGAGTTAATTTTTCTACTGATGTTTTCTCCGTCGTAGTCACCAGAAATTGATGACGCATAACCGTTAGTGAGCTCAACTTCGTACCCTGTTTGAAAATCAAAAACATTTCCTTGTAAGAAATTGCTGAAGTTACCTTTTGAGTAATACACTTTTCGAGATTCATACTCAAAGTTGGCAACATCAAACTTCTCACCTTCTACAATTCGGTAATTATAAGTTTCGGCATTTTTCTTTTGTTGCTGAAAAGATAAAGAGACATCGTAATTTACACCACCGTTAAAATTTCCATTCGCATTTAAATGATGCGTAAAACGTTCCGAAGAAAAAATCTCATCGCTCGCTACAGGATTTGATGTTTGCGTTGATGGATTGTAGTTTTCGCGCACTACAGAATCGTATCTAGAAACTGTTTCATCGAAATACTCAAACTTGTAAAATAGCTTTGCATTTTCGGTATTGTAGCTCAAAATTCCTTTCGCATTAAATTGCACTTTTGGCAACCACTCATAACCACGTTTTCCGTCGTTATACGGGTAATCTTCTCCTTCTTTATCGTTCCATAAACCTGCAAAATCGTTTCGGGTAACTACTGCATTTGCATACATTTTCTCCGAAATATTGTGCGATACGCTCAACGATTGAATATGTCTTCCTTTATCAAACCATCCGTACTCATCTCCAATAGTTTCTTCTTGAATGTAAGGCGTAATTTGCCATTTATATCGAGACGATTTTTTAGTAATCACATTAATTACTCCAGCTACAGCACCTGTTCCATACTGCACTCCCATAGCGCCTTCTACAATTTCTATTTGTTCGATATCGTCTAGGTTTATCTGAGTGAGGTCGGTATTGTTTCCGAAGCCTTCATCGTTTACTAACGGAATATTATCTACCAAAATCTTAACATATTGTCCATCTAAACCGAACATTTTTATATCAGACTTCCCAGTTGATGCATTTGGAATAATTGAAATATTTAGGGTTTGATTTAAAACGTCTGCCAAATTATTTCCTGCTTGTCGTTTGATATCATTATTGCTGATAACTGTTACTTCATACACCGACTTTTTAACCGACTGCGGATTGTATTGCCCAGTTACTACCACTTCTTTTAGATCGTTTACATGCGTAGTATCGGACAGTTGTAGCGTTTGAGAGAATGTTACTACTGAAAATAAGAATATAAATAGGTTTGTTATGAATCTCATTATTTAGACTGGTTCTTGATAATTTTCAGCAAATATATAAGTTATTTTTATTCAATCTAAATAAATTTTATATTTTTGTCTCATCAGAAATGAAAAACTAATTAAATCAACAAATGAAAAAAACATTATTCCTTTTAGGTTTATCACTTACTTTGAGCGGTTTAACTGCATCTGCTCAGGAAAACAAGAAAGCACAAGACCAAAAAAACATTAAAGACATGTGCGGTTGTTATGAAGTACGCTTCAATTTTGCTGAAACCTTTAACAACGCAAAAGATTCTACTTACCAACCATCAAAAGTGAAACAAGTTGGCGCTTTGGAGTGGGTAGAATTGGTGGAAGACAAGCCTAATAAAATTGTTATGCAACACTTACTTATTGCAAACGATACTATGATTATTAAGCACTGGCGCCAAGATTGGTTGTACGAAAACACAAACTTATACCAGTTTTACAAAGACAAAGAGTGGAAGTTTGAGCAACTTAGCAAAGCGGATGTACAAGGACAATGGACACAAAAAGTTTATCAAGTAGATGATAGCCCTCGTTACGAAGGAACTGCAACTTGGGTAAATGTTGACGGAAAAAAATATTGGGTAAACACTACCGATGCTCCGCTTCCTAGAAGAGAACATACAGTTAGAGATGACTATAATGTTATGAAACGTAGAAACATTCACGCTATTACAGATTATGGTTGGATACACGAACAAGACAACGACAAAATTGTAAGAGATGAAAACGGAAACGATTTTGTTTTAGCACAAGAAAAAGGATTTGATACCTACACTAAAGTTGCAGACGAAAAGTGTAAAGCTGCTCAAGATTGGTGGAAAGAGAATGAAAAATTCTGGAAAATTGTAAGAAACAAATGGCAAGAAGTATTTGACCAAAATAAAGATATCGAGCTTCAAAAAACTGTAGATAACAAACCATTATTTGCGCATTTATTTGGAATGCCTGCCAATAGTAGCAAAAAAGAAATTGAAGCAGTTATCGATAGTTTTATTGTAAAATAAAACTGAACACAATGTAAAACCTTCTATAAAACAAGTAATTATGTGTAAAAACCTGCAAATATTAAATCGATGTAAAAATGGTATTTTGATTTATTGCAAACACAATAATATGTACCAATTACTGTATAACAACCTCAACTTTAATTTTACTGAGGGTGAATTTGAGAGTTTTCATAATTACTTACACAATTTAGAAATTGAATATTGGGAAGAAGAATACAAGTATTCTATTTACAACAAGCGTATTCCTATCCCAACAATACAATCAAACTTACTCATTTTGCTTAACAAACAAGAAGTTTTGGAACTTACAAGGCTTGTAAAATTACGTCCAAAAAAATATGAGTTGTTAGATTTATGCGATATACAATACATGTTATATCCAAATTAAAATAAATATTATTTGAGTTTGTTAGTTTCGAGCTGTTTTATTTACAGCAAAAAGCCCCGAAAATTTTTCGGGGCTTTTTTATATTTTTAAATTTCGCTCTTGAAATTACATTCGCTCTGGAACGTTAATTCCTAACAAGCTAAAAGCATTGGCGATAACCTCAGCTACTTTTGCTGAAAGTTGTACTCTAAACATTTTTTCTGAAGCATCATCGGCTCCTAAAATAGAAACGTTTTGGTAGAAAGAATTAAACTCTTTTACCAAGTCGTAAGTATAGTTTGCTATAATTGCCGGACTGAAATTTGATGCCGCATTTTGAACTACTTCAGGGAATAATTCAATTTGTTTGATAAGCGATTTTTCTTTTTCGTGTAACACATAAGTTGTTGCTACATTTCCTTCTTTATAATTAAAATCGGCTTTTCTTAAAATAGACTGAATTCTGGCATAGGTATACTGAATAAACGGCCCTGTATTTCCTTGAAAGTCGATAGACTCCATTGGGTCGAATAAAATTCGCTTTTTAGGGTCGACTTTTAAAATGTAATATTTCAAAGCTCCAAGTCCAATTGTTTTATAAAGTGCTTGTTTTTCTTCTTCGCTAAAACCATCCAATTTACCAAGTTCCATAGAAATTTCTTCAGCAGTAGAAGCCATCTCTGTAATCAAATCGTCGGCATCTACAACAGTCCCTTCTCTACTCTTCATCTTCCCGCTTGGCAAATCTACCATTCCATAACTTAAATGATACAAGTTTTGCGCCCAATCAAATCCGAGTTTTTTCAGAATTAAAAACAATACTTGAAAATGATAATCTTGTTCGTTTCCTACAGTATAAACCAAACCTCCAACATCTGGATAATCTTTTATACGTTGTATAGCAGTTCCGATATCTTGCGTCATATAAACGGCAGTTCCATCGGCTCTTAACACAATTTTTTCATCCAAACCTTCGTCGGTTAAATCAATCCAAACCGAACCATCTTCTTTCTTATAAAAAATACCTCTTTCCAAACCATCGGCAACTACATCTTTCCCAAGTAAATAAGTGTCGCTTTCATAGTAAAGTGCGTCAAAGTTTACTCCTAAATTTTTATAAGTTGTATCGAAACCTTCGTACACCCAACCGTTCATAGTTTCCCAAAGTTTTACAACTTCAGCATCGCCAGCTTCCCACTTTCTCAACATCTCTTGAGCTTCCAAAAGTAATGGTGCTTCTTTTTCGGCAGTTGCTTTATCAACACCTTGTGCTACTAAATTTTCGATTTCAGCTTTGTAGGCTTTATCAAAGGCCACGTAATAATTCCCTACGAGCTTATCTCCTTTAAGACCTGTACTTGCTGGAGTTTCGCCATTGCCGAACTTTTGCCAAGCCAACATGGATTTACAAATATGAATTCCTCTATCGTTTATAATTTGAGTTTTATAAACTTTCTTTCCAGCAGCTTTTATAATCTCGGCAACAGAATATCCTAATAGATTATTACGAACATGCCCTAAATGCAACGGTTTGTTGGTGTTTGGAGATGAATATTCAACCATCACAGCTTTCTCTCCTTCCTGCGGATTTTTATATCCGAAAGTTGAATTTAACTTTATCTGATTGAAAAAATCAATAAAATATGCATCTGAAATTACTAAGTTTAAAAAGCCTTTTACCACATTAAACTTTTCAATTTCTGAAACATTGGCTTCCAAATAAGCACCAATTTGCTCCCCTATTTGTTGCGGATTTCCTTTTATGGTACGCAACATTGGAAAAATTACCACTGTAATATCGCCTTCAAACTCTTTACGTGTAGCTTGTAACTCGACAGTTGGTAACTCTTTATCAAAAATAGAAAGTACTGCTTCTTTAACTTTGGTAATTATGATTTCCTGAATATTCATTTTTACGAAAAATTTGGGTGCAAAGATACGGATTTTAACAACTATTTTCGGCCTAACAACTGTTTAAAACACAATTTAATCTACTCAATATCTTCATCTACCAATAAAGTTACTTTTTAATTTCAGCAACAAAAACAAACATGCTGTATTTATAAAACACAGCTACTTCTCCTTCAGTTTAGAATTTTTACCTAATTTTAAACCATATTATCGCTGTGATAATTTAACACTTATAAACTTTGAAGGTTTACACCACACAGTAAAAAAGTCAATCAGTTTAAAAAAACACAAATGAAACACAACTACAATAAGGTTCTATTTTTCAGCACATTGATTGCTTTGATAGGTTTTCCTTTATTAAGTTCTGCTCAAGATGAAGAGCCTGTAATTAACTTTAGTAAAGGGAAATGGCACACCGGGATAACCTTAAGTGTAAACACAGACGACGATGACGATATAGAGAATATTCTTTTTAATATTTCTAAAAACGAACAAGAAAATTTTGAAATTAATTTTACTGGCGGATATTTTGTAAAAGACAATATGTCCATAGGATTACAGTACAGTTATTTAAAACATTCTCAAGATCTAAATTACCAAACCGACGATGAATCTCCTAGGTACCAATCGGCAAAATCTGTACATACGTTCACTGGTTTCCTCAGAAATTATTATCCTGTAACTGCCAATCATAGATTGAATTTTTTTAACGAAACTAATTTGGGAGTAGGCTTTGGAAATACAAATACTAGGCATACCAAAAGTGAGGATGATATTACAAAAACTTTTAACGACGAATTTAATTTAAGACTAGGAGTGAAACCTGGCGTTGCTGTTATTTTAACTGAAGGCTTTGCTTTTGAAGTTGCTTTGAAATTATTAGGCCTTGACTATACACACTCAGACATTACCACAAATGGGATTAAACAAGGAAGCAGTTCTGACTTTAAACTCGATTTCGATATTTCACTATTATCGCTAGACTTCGGATTGGCATACTACTTTTAAGCTCTTTCTATTAATTTAAACGCTGAAAACATGAAACCATTTGTAACACTTTTTATCATTATTCTACTCTGCTCTGCTTGTGTAGATGAAGATTATTTTGGTTTAAGTAGTTCTGCAGATATTACCAATATCGAAGTTAGTTCACAAAGTGGTAATCCATACATCGATGCTATTAATGATTCAATTAGAATAGATGTTGCAAATGGCACTAACCTTGAAATTATCGTTATCCGAAGTCTGAAGTTATCTTCTTTTGCTACTGCAACAATTGCTGTTGGAGACACCCTCGATTTCACAAACGGCACCGTAATAACCAATATTACTGCGGAAGACAATACGGTTTCTCCTTGGATACTTTCGGTTTTTGAAATTGGAAGTCAACCACAAATCGATAATTCCGATTTTAGTGTTTGGCACAATGAAGGATCGTATCTTGATCCAGGAGTAGACGACGCTTCCTCTGTTTGGGGAACAAGTAATCCAGGAGTAGTTTTTGCCGGAATAGACCCCAATGCCGAGCAAGTTGAAATCACGCCCAATAACTACGGTGTTAAACTAACTACACGCTACACCAGACTTGGCGCTGTTGTAAACAAACCTATTGCAGCTGGTTCTGTTTTTACTGGAGATTTTTTAGAAGACAACATCAGCTTTAACAATCCGTTAGACGCTATTGAATTTGGAACACCTTTTACAGCCACTCCAACCTCCTTCAGCGTAGATTTTAAATACACTCCTGGGGAAACCAATATAGATGCAAATCAAAATAACCTCTCATACCCAGATACTGGAGACATGTATATTTTATTAGAGCGTCGCGAAGATAATATCACAAAACGAGTTGCTACAGCTTGGCACCGAATTGATGCAGAAACTGGAAGTGATTTACAAAACATTACTGTAGATTTTACTTATGGTGAACTCCCTGCAGACACTCCAAGTTACATGCTTCCGAAAGATGGCGAACTTTATGCTGAAACAAGCGAAACTCCTACGCATTTAGTAGCTGTGTTTACGTCGAGTGCAAATGGTGATTATTTTGAAGGAGCGGTAGGAAGTGAACTCATTATCGACAATGTCATACTCAATTATTAAATTATAAAATAAGAGCACTCTGCAAATTTTTAAAAACAAATTACTATCCCTTTCTGTAAGTTCAATTTTGATACTTTCAGGAATCATTTTTGCATTTCCTACAAAAAGCTATGAATTCATTGAAAGTGCCTCATTATGGGTTCGAAGTTGGTTTGGGACTTATTACCTATACCTCGGATTTTTTTGTGTTATTTTTTTAATTGCATTGGCATTATCTCCCTTGGGAAAACTACGACTCGGAAAAGCTACCGACCGACCAGAATATTCTAGATGGGCATGGATTGCAATGCTATACAGTGCTGGCATGGGTGCCGGAATTTTGCTTCGAGCAGTTCAAGAGCCTGTGTACATGTACTTAAATCCACCAATTGAAGTTAATTTTGACAATCGAATCCTTGCCCTCGAATATACTTTTTTTCAATGGGGCTTCACGGCTTGGGCATTTTACGGTCTGTTCGGATTAGTTATTGGTTATTATTTATTCACCAAAAATAAATTAGGACGCGTAAGTACAACTGTACAACCTTTAATAAAGTCTCCCAAACTATTAAGCAGTATCGATATTTTAGTGATTATAGCCACAATATTCGGACTTGTTGGAGCGATCGTTTTGGGAACTTCTCAAATTAATGGCGGACTCACACATCTACTCAACAAAAATTTGAATCTTAGTTTTACTATTGGCTTAACTGTTGTTATCTGTGGTTTTGCCTTTTTATCTGCTTGGAAAGGCATTCACAAAGGCATTAAAAACATTTCAAAAATAAACTTAATAGCAACAATTACATTGTTGATTTTTGTACTTCTACAAAGCGATATTATTACAATTTTAAAAGAATTCTGTATCGCATTATTTTACTATATCAGAGATTTTGTTTCGCTGAGTTTAGCTTTAGGCAATTACAATCCTGGGAAAGATTTTTTAACAGATTGGACCTATTACTACTGGGCATTTTGGTTAGCATGGGCTCCGTTCACCGGAGTATTTATAGCTCGAATCTCGAAAGGGAGAACCCTTCGAGAAATGTTACTTGGAGTTATGATAATTCCCTCCCTCGGCACCTTTTTATGGTTTACAACTTTTGGAGAAAACGCTTTTCAATTAATCGAAAGTTGGAATGAATACAACAACGAATTTGGAAATGTTTTCACTTCCATCTTTGTCTTCTTCAAGCATTATCCGTTCCAATTTTTCATCAATACTTCCATCGTATTATTACTTATCGGCTTCCTACTTACTTCGGTTGATTCTGCCATTTTTGTATTAAGTATGTTTAGTGACAAAGGCAATCTCGAACCCAAAAAATCACACCGTATTATTTGGTCAATCGTTATTGCAATATTCAGTACTGCCATGCTTATTTTAGGAAATATAAAAGAAGATGTAGATATGCTAATAGCGCTCCAAAAAATACTCATTATAACTTCACTTCCTTTTGCGCTCTTTATTCCTATTATGAGTTTTTCATTTTTAAAACAGTTAGTTTCAAAGAAACGTTTATCTAAAAATTAAAGCATTCCCAAAAGGTTTTTCTTCGGAAGACAAACTCACTAAATTTCCATTTATTACCAGGTACTCAAGTTTTCCATTTTTCTCCAAAAAGAAAGTTGGATTGGCACCAACATAAAACTTAATGTCTGTATTTTTTTCAGAAGAAATTACATGCAACGGAAACTGTACAGCATCTTTATCTTGCGGAAGATTTGAAACTTTCACAAAGGCATAGCCTTCCTTCAAAAGTGAAGCAACTCCCTTTTCAGTAACTGCCTGCAACGTAGAAAATGCTTCAGGATAAATTTTAGGAACAACTACTTTATAGGCTGAAGCATCAAACTCTTCATAACCAAAATAAGTAGATAAATCGCCCATATCGGCAATATTAGCTTTGTAAAAATAACCAGACTCGGTATGTGCGGAAACTTCATTTTCATGAATTCCTAAATCTACTGTATAGGTATTTCCCAATAACGGATATTGCACTCCTGTAAGTTTTAAATCGAATAACTTTCGGTCGTTTTCTGGAATATTAAAATAATTATCTCTCGATATGGCTTTAAATTCTTCAGTAGCGATAGCGTGAATTGCCGAAAGAATCGTAACAAAATTCAACTTCCTAATGTGTTGTTTTTCTGGATCGTTTGGATATCCTCCAGACTCGATAAGTACCACACTTGTTCCCCATTTCTGAATGTTATCACCAAAAGCACGTGGTTCAAAATCATCGTTATACCTCCCAACTTGTCCGGGCGCATATTGCTGTAAAATATCATTCATGTACGCAATGAGTTTCATGGCGTTTCCACGAGTTTCATTTACATCTTTTTCGTAATTATACGCTGGCGCCAAGTACGAAATAGTTGCAGGTTTTGGAGTTCGATTGGCGTTGTAATACGTACTTTGATCGTGTAAATTAAATCCGAAGTCGGCATTCAAACTATCGCGAATGCGTTTTAAAGTTTTACTCTCTGGCGATTGCAAACGAAGTGCGTCTCTATTAATATCTACTCCCAAGGCGTTTCTTCGAGTAAACATTTCAGCGCCATCTGGATTTAACATCGGAAGAAAATGAATTCGCAATTTCGATAGCATTTCTTTTTTTTCTTGCTGAAAATCATCGGCTTTAAAAAAATTAAAAATATCAAAAATTGCCATGGTTGCTGTCGACTCATCTCCGTGCATTTGCGACCATAAAAAAACATCTATATCACCTTCTCCAAAACTTATCAAGTTTAAGCTTTTACCCTTAATTGAAGTTCCTACCTTTTGCACGGTAAAAAAGTCATTGCCTTTTAAATTACTTATTAAAGGCATTATTTTACTATGTGTAAACCTTCTCTTTGTAATACTCTGTTCTTTGTAAGTATCGTAATTATCGAAAAGTTGTTGGTAGAAATCTTGGGCAGAAAGCAAAGAACTACTTCCTATAAAAACTATAACAAGTACAATGTTTTTAAAACAACGAGTGTTCATAAATTAATGCGGTTTAATTAGGTATGGGTTTAAAATTCAATTGAGCAGTACGGTTTCGAATGGCTTCCATAAACTCCTTATTCGGGTCAGTTTTAACCGTTCGGTAGCCTTTATCTTTCTCCAACCAAAGCTCTGTATTTTCAAAACGTTGGTATTCATAATGCCCAATAACATATTCAATTGGGTATTTTCTTTTTAAATATTTTATCAGCTTAACATTTGCATTTAACTGCGCTTTGGTAAGTGGCATATCTGGCCCTCCTACATTTTCAATTCCGATAGCGCAATGGTTAAGCCCAATTACATGGCGCGCCATGGTAGTTTCTGGCATCAAACTATAAATCAATCCATCTCTATCGATTACAAATTGCGATGAAACATTTAAACTTCCTGCTCCAGAAATTGCTTTGCGACTGCTCGGCAAATGCGTGTCGTAAAAGGCATCTATTGTTTTTTGAAAAGTTGGTATTTCCGTCCAATGCACCACCACCATCTTCGGAACAATTGTTGGCGTTTCTTGCTCAATTCCGTAGTGCTCTTTCATATATTCAATAGTAAGATCTTCACGCTCTTGATCGAATACAATATGCTCCTGAAAAATTGTAGGCCCACAAGATACGCACAACATCAATACGAATATAAATATGTAATTTTTAAACATCCCCAATGTTTTATACATTTCCATTAAGATAAGAATAAGTTTTTATTTTGAATTGATTTTAGAATATTTTCTTTAAATCTCAATTTTAAGAAATCAAAAAAAGGACTACCATTGGCAATCCTTTTTATATACGTTTTATTTGATAATTAAGATTAACTCACGT
Organism: Joostella sp. CR20; assembly: GCF_038433465.1. NCBI lineage: Bacteria > Pseudomonadati > Bacteroidota > Flavobacteriia > Flavobacteriales > Flavobacteriaceae > Joostella > Joostella sp. CR20. The sequence goes on from NZ_JAESVF010000001.1 coordinate 29,851, forward strand.
GCAAACCACATTCTCTATTTTCTAAAACCTTTGTTGGATCGAAGTAATTAAATTCGTTTTCAAGCTGATGTTTCTCCAAATACGCATCCAATTCTTCATCTGTATAATAAAAAAACGGACTCACTTTCAACACGCCATCATTGCCTTTTGTAACAATATCTAAGCTATCGCGAAAAGCGGTTTGTCCTTTTCGTAAGTTGGTAAACCAAACATCGGGTTTAATTTCTGTCATTGCTCTTTTAAAAGGCTCCAACTTTACTTGATCGGTAAACACTTTGTGCAGTGGGTCTTCGATACTCGGAATCCCCATCACCATATTTCTATGCGCCACAGTTTGTTTTGGCACGTATAGTTTAATGTTTAACGCCAAAGATTTAATCAACCTCTCTGCGTGTAAATACGTTTTATTGGTATTGTAACCGGTATCACACCAAATTACAGGAATATCTTTTTCTTCTGAAGTAACAGCGTGCAGGATGCTCGCTTCATACGGACGAAAATTTGTGGTAACTACTGGATTTTCTCCTTGCGCTAGCGCCCATTGCACAATTTCCGAAGGAGATTTATCTTTTAAAAGTTTATTTATTGCTACTAAATCCATAATACATTGTTCTAACTAAAGAACAAAGATATTAATACTCTAGTGATTTAGTAGGTTTTTAACAGAAAAATCACATTAAAAAAATACAACTACCTAAAAAATAACAACTTAGACAATCGTTGTAGATTTTGTTAAATCAGCTAAAGTTTTGTTTTCCAATACTTTTAGTGTACTATCTCTAACTTCAATCATCAGTCTACTCAACGAACATTCTTCCTCATTTTTACAGTCATCGCACTTTTCGTAAAAATTTAAACTCACGCAAGGCAACATTGCAATAGGCCCTTCCAATACTCGTATCAACGAGGCAACGGTAATTTTTTCTGGTTCGCGAATAAGGTAATAACCTCCTCCTTTTCCTTTTTTAGAGCCTAAAAAACCACTATTTTTTAACTGAAGAAGAATTATTTCTAGAAACTTTTTGGAGATATTTTCTTGTTCTGCAATTTCAGAAATAAGCACTGGGCTTTTGCTCTCCTTTTTTGCCATGTAAGTAAGTGCCTTTAAGCCGTATTTTGTTTTTTTCGAAAGCATATTTTTAAATCTATTCGCTGTTCTCTAAAGATACTATTTTTTTGGAAGAAATATCTCAGCCATCATACATCGAGCACTTCCACCGCCACAAGTTTCAATAGTTGTTAAGTCGCCAGATAAAATGGTTGCATATTTTTCAATTGAATTTATTTGTCCTGGAGTTAAACTTTGACGCGCTGATTGGCTCATCACCAAAAACTTTTCACCTGTGTTAGATTGTACTTCGAGCATATTACCAGCAAAACTATTCATTTGTTTTTCTGAAATTGTAATGATTTCTTTCCCGTCGGTCTTTAAATGAGTAAGTACATTTTTACGTTCTTTTTTATCGTCGATACTATCGGTACAAATAATTGCAAAATCATCGCCAACACACATCATTACATTGGTATGGTAAATTGGTTTTCTTTCGCCATCAACATCTTGATTGGCTGTAAAAACCACCGGGAAATATTCAAAATCTTCGCAAAATTCAATAAACAAATCCTCATCGGCTCTAGGAGAAAGTGCGCAATAAGCTTTGCGATTTACTCTGTCTAAAATTACACTTCCAGTTCCTTCCAAAAACACTTCTTCCTCTTCCGCAACGGTATAATCCATTACGTTTTCGATATGGAAATTATGTTCTTCTAAAATATTCAAAATATCTTCGCGACGCTCATTCCTTCTATTTTCAGCAAACATCGGATATAAAGTAACCGTACCATCTTCGTGCGTAGAAATCCAATTGTTTGGAAAAATTGAATCTGGCGTATCTGGATTTGGAGTGTCTTGAACCACAATAATATTTATCCCTGCATTTTTCAACTTTTCCACAAAAGCATCAAACTCATTTTGGGCTTTGGTATTTATCGCCTCATTGAGCATATCGATATCCTCTTGGAAGTAATTATTAACTGCAGTTTGTTCGTTCATTCGAAAACGAATTGGACGAACCATTAAAATAGTATTGGTAATTTGACTCATTAGCTTGTTAAATTTATCGCGCAAAGCTACAAAGAAAGTTAGAGAGTAAACAAAAAAAGTATTTACAGAGCTATTAGTTGTTTGCCCGAATTAAAGGCATGGTTGAACAACGTAAAAGTCCTTCTTGTTTTGAGATTTCGGCATACGGAATTTCTTCCACTGTAAAACCATTTTCACGCAACCAAGTATTCAATCTGGTAAAGCTTTTTTCTGAAACTACAACTTCAGGAGCAATTGAAAATACATTGCTAAACATATGATACATTTCGTATTTATCGATATGAAATAGGTTTTCCTTTCCGAATAAATCTACCAAATACTGATAATCTGCTTCGTTTCTAAACCCTTCTTTATGGATAATTGCTTTGTCTTTCCCGACTGGTTGAAAACAACAATCTAGATGTAATGCATTATCTCTAGCGATGGTATTCGACTTGTTTAAATCGAATTCTTTTACAATTTTGTTCGGAAACATTTCTTTGATAAAATTCACTCCGTGCATATTGGTGCGCGCAGTAATCAAGTCGGCATAATCGCTGCCTTTGTATGTTCCTATAAAAATATGATCATTCCAAAGCATTACATCACCACCCTCAATGTGAACTTCTTCTGGCGGAGTAATCACTTTTGAAGGTTCTATTTGATTTATAATGTATTGAATGGCTTCCAACTCCTGCTCGCGGTCTGGAAGTATGTTTGATTTTATAAAATAATCATCAATAACAAATGCAATATCTCTTGAAAAAATTTGATTACAATTCTCAATTAATTCTGGACGATACACTTGCACATCATATTTTTCGAAAACTGTGTTAAAAGCTTCCATTTCTGGCACCATATCTTCTTCCTTCGGATAGGTTCCTGCCTTAATATATTCCAACGATTTTGGGTCGTAAGCTTCGGATACCGTTGGCGTAGGTCCGTTGCTTTTGGCAGTACCCAAAACAACTGCCTTTAGTTTTGAAGTTTCATTTGTTACATGTAGTTTCAACATATATCTCTGTTTTTTGGAGGCTTTAATTTAAATGGTTCCTCAAAAATATCATTATTAATTGAGATAAAACAAAAAAGGGGATGTTATGCAAAACATCCCCTTTGAAATTATATTGTTTTTGAATTATCTTTTATCTAACTCAACAAACGATCTTAAATTTTCACCAACATAAATTTGTCTTGGTCTTCCAATTGGTTCTTTTTTCAATCGCATTTCTCTCCATTGTGCAATCCAACCTGGTAGTCTTCCTAATGCAAACATTACAGTAAACATTTCAGTAGGAATTCCTAGAGCTCTGTAAATAATTCCAGAGTAGAAATCTACGTTTGGATATAATTTTCTTTTTACGAAGTAATCGTCTTCTAAGGCTTGCTTCTCTAAACCTTTTGCAATAGATAATACAGGATCTTCAACTCCTAAATCTCCTAATACTTCGTCTGCAGATTTTTTAATGATTTTTGCACGAGGATCGAAGTTTTTATAAACTCTATGTCCGAATCCCATTAAACGGAAAGGATCTTCTTTATCCTTTGCTTTTTCCATGTATTTAGCCGTATCGCCTCCGTCTTCTTTAATTCCTTCCAACATTTCGATTACCGCTTGGTTTGCACCTCCATGAAGTGGTCCCCATAATGCAGAAACCCCAGCCGATAATGACGCAAATAAACCAGCATGCGACGATCCTACAATTCTTACTGTTGATGTAGAACAGTTTTGCTCGTGGTCTGCATGAAGAATCAATAATTTATCCAACGCATTTACTACAATTGGGTTTAATTTGTACTCTTCGTTTGGTTTTTTAAACATCATGTAAAGCATGTTCTCAACATATCCTAAAGAAGAACTTCCGTAGTCATAAGGTTTTGCATTTCTTCTACGTAATGTCCACGCTGCTAAAACTGGGAATTTCCCCATAATTTTAACAATAGCATTGTACATATCTTCTTCAGAATTGATATCAACACATGAAGGGTTGAAAGCAGTCAATGCACTTGTCAATGAAGACAAAACTCCCATTGGATGCGCAGTTCTTGGGAAACTATCTACAATTTTCTTAACATCCTCATCAACTTCTGAGTTTGCTTTAATATCGTTGTGGAATTTTGTTAATTGTTCTTTGTTTGGTAATTCTCCAAAAATCAATAAATAAGCAACTTCCAAAAAGTCAGCTTTCTCGGCAAGGTCCTCAATAGCGTATCCCCTGTACCTCAAAATCCCTTTTTCTCCATCTAAATAAGTAATTGCACTTTCACAAGAACCTGTGTTTTTGTATCCTGGATCTAAAGTAATAATACCTGCTGAAGCCCTAAGCGCTTTAATATCTATCGCTAACTCGTTTTCTGTCCCTTCAACAACTGGAAATTCTATTTTCTTACCTTTATACTCAATAGTAGCCGTATCTGACATAATATATTTTAATTTTTTAATAATTTTTCAAGTGTTGCGAAAATACGAAATAAAGTGTTAATTTACGGTTAACTAACGTTCTTTTTACTACTCAAAAAGGTTAAAATATAGCAGAAGTATATTTTTTATTTTTTTAAACAGAACAAAAATTATCCTAACCGACTTAAATTTAATATTTCACAATTATAGACCTGTCAAATTATAAATATGTGAATTTATTATGTGATTTAAAAAAAAGAAGCGTTTCATTCCTATTTTGTTATTTTTTTCTGAAAGGAAACAGTACATCCTTAAAAACCATCTAATCGATTTTTATACTGAATGAATATCAGACTTTATAGATTTATAACGTTTGATACTTTGTGCATCTTTAATTGAAGGTTTCTTTTCAAGCAATGGAATTTCATACAAATCGCTATAATATTCTTTTACAGACTTCTCCCAACTGAATCTTTTGCTTTTTGCAATTTTACTAATGTATTTCCAAGTTTCCTTATCCTCAAAATACGTATCCAACACCTCTTTAAAAACAGCTATAAAGTTTGCGTTTTTTTCTTCTAACGAGTCTCCTGCAAAACTAAAGCCCGATTTAAAATGTTCGACCGTATCTATAAGTCCGCCTGTAGCATGTACCAAACACGGCTGTCCGTTTCTCATGGCAAGCATCTGACTAATTCCGCAAGGCTCAAACAAGCTTGGCATTAAGTACAAATCGGATTCATAATACAAAGAATCGATAATTTCTTCTGATTGCCCGTTTATAAAAATAAAATTCTCCTTTTCGTAACTGATGGCTCGTAGCAACTCTTCATACTCTGGCGCTCCTGTTCCTAAAACTATGTACACCCCGTTTCGAGTAGCCAATTCATCTAAAATTGATTTTAGCAACTCAGGATTGTTTTTATAGAAAAAGAATTTTTGTTCGGTAAGTCTTGCCACACTTGCACACACAAAACTCGGTTTGTTTTCGGTTAACGAATAAATTTTATTTCCGGTGTGTGCTAGAAAATCAGCTTTATATTTTTTATTAGGCTCTTGTAACCATTTAAAAATTGCTTTGATACTGTGCTTGCAAAGTTCATTTTTTCGAACTCGATTGATGTTTTTATAATTACAACCATTTAAAATTCCGAACAAACGTCCTTGCTCATTCGCTTCTTTTAAATCATTTTCCAATCCTTCGCCCCCCACAAATGCTGGAAAGTTACTTGGCTTCTGAATATCTTCTTTGTACGATGGAGATACCGTATGCACAGCATCAGCAAAACGAATTCCCAACGCCATTAAATTAATACAATCGTGATATCGAGGATCTTTCAACTTTTCATCATCTATAGAAACTTCAGGATAAAAAGCTTGTAAGGAAGAAAAATTATCTCGAAACGGACGAATTCCTTGAATTGCCAAATTGTGAATTGAATATACAAACCGTATCGATTGCAAAAACTCAAACGTCGGATGATACGCTTTCAGGAAAAGCAACATTGCCGTATGCCAATCGTGTAAATGTATAATTTGCAATTCCCCAAACAAATCTTGCTTGACTGCCTGTGCAACAGCCGTACAAAACAGTGAAAACATACAAGCATCCGTATAAAAAGGCTGTTCGGGATCGTTAAAATAAATATGAGCAATATCTCCCGAAGTAATCTCTGGGTGATGAATTACATAGTGCTTTATTAAATTGTTTGGCTTCTTCCCTTGAACTTCATACAAAAAAGCTTCCTGCGGAACGCCTCTGTATGTAAAATGAAGTGTTCCAATTTCGGTTCCGTTTTGATGCAATCTACCATACGATGGCGTTACCACATGAGACATATCTCCGTGCATTGCTATTTGCCGAGGTACATCGCGAACAACGTCGCCCATCCCTCCAGCTTTGCAATTGGCTATTCCGTCATTCTCGGCACAAACAAAAAGAAAATTGGTTTTCACTGCGGTAGATTTTGTTGGTTATTGACCTTCGTTATAATCACCTTTAAATTAAATAATTAAAATGACATAGTGAAAATTTTCTTCATTAAATGAATGTTAATATGAAAAACTATAAAACAAAAAAAGCTCCGCAGAAATAGCGGAGCTTTTAACTATCTAATAAAAAAGATTTATTTTACTTTGAAAGCTTTTGCTTGTGGGTAATAAGCAACAGCACCTAGTTCTTCTTCAATACGTAACAATTGATTGTATTTTGCCATACGATCACTACGTGAAGCCGATCCAGTTTTGATTTGTCCTGTGTTTAAAGCAACAGCTAAATCTGCAATTGTGTTGTCTTCTGTTTCTCCAGAACGGTGAGACATTACAGAAGTGTAACCAGCGTTTTTAGCCATGTTTACAGCCGCAATAGTTTCAGTTAAAGTACCAATTTGGTTTACTTTAATCAAAATAGAATTTGCAATTCCGTTTTCAATTCCTTTAGATAAACGCTCTACATTGGTAACAAATAAATCGTCTCCAACCAACTGAACTTTATCTCCTACTTTGTCAGTAAGTGCTTTCCAACCTTCCCAGTCGTTTTCATCCATTCCATCTTCAATAGAGATAATTGGATATTTTGCGCTAAGGTCTGCCAAGTATTGTGCTTGCTCTTCAGAAGTTCTTACAGCTCCTTTGTCGCCTTCAAATTTAGTGTAATCGTATTTTCCGTCTACATAAAATTCAGCAGCAGCACAATCTAAAGCAATCATTACTTCGTCTCCCATTTTGTAACCTGCTTTTTCAACAGCTTTTGTAATGGTATCCAAAGCATCTTCTGTTCCGTCTAAAGTTGGTGCAAAACCTCCTTCGTCTCCAACAGCTGTACTTAAACCTCTATCGTGTAATACTTTTTTAAGGTTATGGAAAATCTCGGTTCCCATTTGCATTGCATGTGTAAAGTTTTTAGCTTTTACAGGCATTACCATAAACTCTTGGAAAGCAATTGGCGCATCTGAGTGAGAACCCCCATTAATAATATTCATCATTGGTACAGGAAGCGTGTTTGCGCTAACCCCACCAACGTAACGATATAATGGCATATTAAGTTCGTTTGCTGCAGCTTTTGCAACTGCCAACGAAACTCCTAAAATTGCATTTGCACCCAATTTTGATTTGTTTGGAGTTCCATCCAAATCAATCATGGTTTGATCGATTAAATTTTGCTCAAAAACAGAAGCCCCTAAAAGCTCTTCTGCGATAATTGTATTTACGTTATTTACTGCATCAGAAACACCTTTCCCCATGTATGCATTCCCTCCGTCGCGTAGCTCAACTGCTTCGTGCTCTCCAGTAGAAGCTCCAGATGGAACTGCTGCTCTACCTAAAACTCCATTTTCTGTAACTACATCTACCTCTACGGTTGGATTTCCTCTTGAATCTAATATCTGACGTGCGTGTACACTTATGATGATACTCATACTGTTTCTAGTTTTTGTTGTTTAATGTTTTCTATAAATTGATCGAATAAATATGTAGCGTCGTTTGGTCCTGGACCTGCTTCTGGGTGATATTGCACAGAGAAACAGTTTTTGTTTGTTAAACGAATTCCCATTACCTCATTATCATTTAAGTGAGAATGTGTAATCTCTACATTCGGGTTGCTTTCTGCTTCTTTTCTGTTGATGGCAAAACCGTGATTTTGAGAAGTAATTTCTCCTTTCCCTGTAACATGATTGATTACTGGGTGGTTAATTCCTCGGTGACCATTATACATTTTAAAAGTTGAAATTCCTTGAGACAATGCAATAATTTGATGCCCTAAACAAATTCCAAATAACGGAAGGTCTTTCTCGATAATCTCTTTAGCCAATTCAATTACTCCTTCTAGTGGCTCTGGATCTCCAGGTCCGTTTGATAAAAAGTAACCGTCTGGATTAAATGCTTCCAAATCTGCTAATGTTGCGTTGTATGGAAATACTTTGATATAACAGTCGCGTTTTGCTAAATTTCTAAGGATATTCTTTTTAATCCCTAAGTCTAAAGCAGCTATTTTGTAGGTTGCATTTTCGTCTCCGTAAAAATAAGGTTCTTTGGTAGAAACTTTAGAAGCAAGTTCTAGCCCAACCATATCTGGAGTATCGTTAAGTTGTTTCTTTAGCTCATCTATTTTATCAACTTCCGTAGAGATTACTGCATTCATAGCACCATGCTCACGAATATAGCTTACCAAAGCTCTGGTATCTACATCAGAAATTGCTAAAATATTATTGTTGTCTAAAAAGTTTTCTAGTGAATCTGTTTTTCCAACTCTTGATGGAACATAACTGAAGTTTTTACAAATAAGACCCGCAATTTTAACGGTATCCGATTCTTCTTCGTCATTTTTAACACCATAATTCCCGATATGGGCATTGGTAGTTACCATTAATTGTCCAAAATAAGATGGATCTGTAAAAATTTCTTGGTAGCCTGTCATTCCTGTGTTGAAACAGACCTCTCCGAAAGCACTTCCTTCTTTGTTAGCTACGGCTTTACCATAAAAAATGGTTCCGTCTGCTAATAAAATCATTGCTTGTTTTCTAGATTGATACTTCATTTTAGTACGTTGCAAAAGTTTTACAAAATAACACAAAAAAAAGGATAAACTAAAACGTTTATCCTTTTCGATATGTTATGATAACATTAATCACTATTCTTGTGAAGTTTCTGGTTTTTCATTTTCAGAAGCTTCATCTTTAGCAGCAGGAGCCTCTTTAGCTTGAGGTGCCTCTACAGCTGTATCCTGACTTGCTTTTTTATTTCTACCTCTTCTAGTAGATTTCTTCTTAGTAGAAGATTCTGCTACATTGTATGTTTCGTTGTAATCAACCAACTCAATCATCGCCATGTCAGCGTTATCTCCAAGTCTGTTTCCTAGTTTAATAATTCTAGTGTAACCTCCTGGTCTGTCTCCTACTTTAACAGCTACATCTCTAAAAAGCTCTGTAACAGCATATTTATCGCGTAATTTACTAAATACGATACGTCTGTTGTGAGTTGTATCTTCTTTAGATTTAGTAACGATAGGCTCTACAAACTGCTTTAATGCTTTAGCTTTTGCTAAAGTTGTATTAATACGCTTGTGCTCGATTAATGAGCAAGCCATATTAGCAAGCATTGCTTTTCTATGAGCTGTTTTTCTACCTAAATGGTTAAATTTCTTTCCGTGTCTCATGACAATTGTTTTAAACCCGCATCTTGCTCAACTCCTCTGAGGAGCAAATTATGAGGATATTATGTTAGTCCTTATCTAATTTATACTTTGACAAATCCATTCCGAAGCTTAATCCTTTGTTGTTTACAAGTTCTTCAAGCTCGGTTAAAGATTTTTTACCAAAGTTTCTGAATTTCATTAAATCGTTTTTGTTGAAAGATACTAAGTCTCCTAAAGTATCTACTTCGGCTGCTTTCAAACAGTTTAATGCTCTTACTGAAAGATCCATATCGACTAATTTGGTCTTTAGTAATTGACGCATATGAAGAGATTCCTCATCATATGTTTCTGTTTGTGCAATCTCATCAGCTTCAAGAGTTATACGCTCATCAGAGAATAACATGAAGTGGTGGATTAAAATTTTAGCAGCTTCAGTTAAAGCATCTTTTGGATGAATTGATCCGTCAGAAATGATTTCGAAAACTAATTTTTCGTAATCTGTTTTTTGTTCTACACGGTAATTCTCAATGCTAAACTTAACATTTTTGATAGGTGTGTAAATTGCATCTGTGAAGATTGTTCCAAGAGGCGCATTGGCTTTCTTGTTTTCTTCAGCAGGCACATACCCTCTACCTTTTTCGATTGTAATTTCCATGTTTATGGTAACCTTAGGATCTAAATTACAGATTACTAAATCTGGATTTAAAACCTGGAAACCTGATATAAACTTTTGGAAGTCTCCAGCAGTAATTTGTTCTTTACCTGAAATCGAAATAGAAACGGTTTCGTTATCGATATCTTCAATTTGTCTTTTGAAACGTACTTGTTTCAAATTCAAAATGATTTCTGTAACGTCCTCAACTACACCTTCGATTGCCGAAAACTCGTGTTCTACTTTATCGATTCTTGTAGATGTAATTGCAAAACCTTCTAAAGAAGATAAAAGAACTCTTCGTAATGCGTTACCAACGGTCAATCCGTATCCTGGTTCCAAAGGTCTGAATTCAAACTTACCTTCGAAATCGGTAGAATCGATCATTATAACTTTATCGGGCTTCTGAAAATTTAGTATTGCCATAGTACGACTGCTGTCTAATTATTATTTAGAGTATAACTCGACGATTAATTGCTCTTTAATATTTTCTGGAATTTGAATACGCTCAGGAACACTTACAAAAGTTCCTTCTTTTTTCTCGCTATTCCAAGTAATCCATTCGTAAACACTACTGTTATTTGCAAGCGATCTATCGATTGCTTCTAATGATTTAGATTTTTCTCTTACTCCAACAACATCACCAGCTTTCAATTGGTAAGAAGGAATGTTTACAATTTCTCCGTTAACTGTAATGTGACGGTGAGACACTAATTGTCTTGCACCACGTCTAGATGGAGAAACCCCCATTCTATAAACTACGTTATCTAAACGAGACTCACAAAGTTGTAAAAGCACCTCACCAGTAACACCTTTGCTACGGTTTGCTTTTTCGAATAAATTTCTGAATTGCTTTTCAAGGATACCGTAAGAGTATTTAGCTTTTTGCTTCTCCATTAATTGGACAGCATATTCTGATTTTTTACCTCTTCTACGGTTGTTTCCGTGTTGTCCTGGAGGATAATTTCTTTTCTCAAAAGATTTATCGTCTCCAAAAATTGCCTCTCCGAATTTACGGGCTATTTTAGTCTTTGGACCTGTATATCTTGCCATGTTGTAAGTTATTTTGAAGGTGATTATGAATTAAGGCTAAATCCTTCGATAATCGTAAAAACCTTCGTTTAAACATTAATATTAATTAAACTCTTCTTCTTTTTGGTGGACGACATCCGTTGTGTGGTAATGGAGTAACATCGATAATTTCTGTTACTTCAATTCCTGCATTGTGGATAGAACGGATTGCAGATTCTCTACCAGATCCTGGTCCTTTAACGTACACTTTTACTTTTCTAAGACCAGCTTCTTGAGCTACTTTAGATGCATCTTCTGCAGCTATTTGAGCAGCGTAAGGAGTGTTTTTCTTAGAACCTCTGAATCCCATTTTCCCTGCTGATGACCAAGCAATAACATCTCCCTTTTTGTTTGTTAAAGAGATAATAACGTTATTAAATGATGCAGAGATATGAGCTTCCCCTACAGATTCTACTATAACTTTACGTTTTTTAGTAGTTTTTGTATTTGACTTTGCCATATTGTTTTAGTTTCTAGTTGTTAGTTTTTAGTTGTTAGAATCCTAAACATTGCTATTTCAAACAGATTCATCTAACGTCTAAACACTAATGACTAATGTCTTAATTATTTAGTTGCTTTTTTCTTGTTAGCAACAGTTTTTCTTTTACCTTTTCTTGTTCTAGAGTTGTTCTTAGTGCGTTGTCCTCTTAATGGAAGACCTGCTCTATGACGAATACCTCTTTGACAACCGATGTCCATTAAACGTTTGATGTTTAACTGAACTTCTGAACGTAGTTCACCTTCAATTTTATAAGAAGCGATAGCCTCTCTAATTCCAGCGATATCCTCGTCTGCCCAATCGTTAACTTTTTTGTCTTCGTCAACTTGAGCTTTTGCTAAGATTTCTTTAGCTCTACTTTTTCCAATACCAAAGATGTAAGTTAAACCGATAACTCCTCTTTTATGCTTTGGTAAATCTACTCCTGCGATTCTAGCCATAACTTATCCTTGTCTTTGTTTAAATCTAGGATTCTTTTTATTAATTACATACAATCTCCCCTTTCTACGCACAATCTTGCACTCGGGACTTCTCTTTTTTAGTGATGCTCTTACTTTCATCTCTTTAATATCTATAAGTAATTCTTGCTTTAGTAAGGTCGTAAGGGCTCATTTCAAGTTTCACCTTATCTCCTGGTAACAATTTAATGTAATGCATACGCATTTTTCCAGAGATATGAGCCGTTACAACGTGACCGTTTTCTAATTCTACTCGAAACATTGCATTAGACAATGCTTCGATAATACTTCCATCTTGTTCTATTGCGGGCTGTTTTGCCATAATTAAGCTACAACTTTTCTATTTTTACCTGTTTTCATCAAGCCATCATAATGCCTGTTCAACAAATATGAATTTACTTGTTGCATTGTATCGATAGCTACACCTACTAAAATTAGTAATGATGTACCTCCATAAAACAACGCCCAGCCTTGTTGTACTCCCATTAATTTAACAACGATAGCTGGTAATACAGCAATTATTGCTAAAAATAAAGATCCTGGGAATGTAATTAAAGACATTATTTTGTCTAAATAATCTGAGGTTTCTTTTCCTGGACGAATTCCAGGGATAAATCCACCACTTCTCTTTAGATCATCAGCCATTTTATTTGTTGGTACTGTAATTGCGGTGTAAAAATACGTAAATATTATGATTAATAACGCAAAAACTACATTGTACCACAATCCAAAGATATTACTAAACTCTGTTTGCAACCATTGACCAACACCTGTATCCTTCAAAGCCCCTATTCTACCTACATATGCAGGCGCAAACATGATTGCTTGAGCAAATATAATTGGCATTACTCCAGAAGCATTTAATTTTAACGGAATGTACTGTCTAGATCCAAAAACATTTTTTTCATAGCCACCAGAAGCTGTTCTACGAGCATACTGAACTGGAATTTGTCTTGTTGCCATAACCAACATGATACATGCTAGTATAACTACAAACCATAAAATCAATTCAATCAATATCAACATTAATCCTCCGTTTGAACCTGATGTTCTAGAAACAAATTCTTGCACAAATGATTGTGGCATTCTAGCAATAATACCAACCATGATAAGTAAAGAGATTCCGTTACCGATACCTTTATCAGTAATTTTCTCTCCTAACCACATAGCAAAAATGGTTCCTGTTACTAAAATTAAAACTGCAGGAATCATAAAATCTAACCCTTTACCTAAAATAAAAGCACTGTCTGGCACTCCTAATGAACCCAAAGAATATAGGTATGCTGGAGCTTGCACCAAACAGATACCGATGGTTAACCATCTGGTAATTTGGTTTAATGTTTTACGACCACTCTCTCCTTCTTTTTGTAATTTTTGAAGGTAAGGAATTGCCAATCCCATTAATTGAACTACGATAGATGCAGAAATATAAGGCATAATTCCTAATGCAAAGAAAGAAGCATTTGCAAAAGCTCCTCCTGTAAATGCATTTAGGATACCTAATAATCCTCCACCATCTGTTCTAGATGATAATTCTGCCAATTGTTGTGTATCAATACCTGGTAATACTACTTGTGCACCAAAACGGTAAACTAAAAGAAGACCAAGGGTAATTAAAATTCTACCCTTTAGTTCTTCTATTTTCCAAATATTGCTTAATGTCTCAATAAATTTCTTCATGGTTACTTGTTGGTTATAAACTTACTGCTTCACCTCCGGCCGCTTCGATAGCTGCTTTAGCACTGGCGGTAAATTTATGTACTGATATTTTTAATTTAGCTTTTAGTTCTCCACCACCTAGTATTTTTACTAGCTCGTTAGATTTAACAACTCCGTTGTTTACTAAAATATCTAAATCTACAGTGTCTGTAACAACACCTTTATCAACCAATTCTTGTAACTTGTTTAAATTGATTCCCGCGTATTCTTTTCTGTTGATGTTGTTAAAACCAAATTTTGGAACACGTCTTTGAAGTGGCATTTGCCCTCCTTCAAAACCAATTTTCTTAGAATATCCTGAACGAGACTTAGCTCCTTTATGACCTCTAGTGGCAGTACCACCTTTGCCAGAACCTTGACCACGTCCTACTCTTTTTCCGTCTCTATGTACTGAACCTTCAGCTGGTTGTAAGTTACTTAAATTCATAACTATATTGTTATTAAGCTTCTTCAAAAGAAACTAAGTGTTCTACTTTTTTTACCATACCAAGGATGTTTGGTGTTGCATCATGCTCCACAACTTGACCAATTCCTTTTAGGCCTAGCGCTTTTAACGTTCTTTTTTGTCTTTCAGGACGTTTAATGCTGCTTTTTACTTGCGTAACTTTTACTTTTTTCATCTTTCCTTGGTTTATCCTTTAAAAACTTTTTCTAAAGAAATTCCTCTTTGTGCTGCGATTGTTCTTGCGTCTCTTAAACGTAATAAAGCATCGAAAGTTGCTTTAACTACGTTATGAGGGTTAGAAGAACCTTGAGATTTTGAAAGTACATCGTGTACTCCAACTGCTTCTAATACCGCACGTACTGCACCACCTGCAATAACCCCGGTACCGTGTGAAGCTGGCTGAATGTATACTCTAGCACCTCCATATTTCCCTTTTTGCTCATGAGGTAATGTACCTTTGTTAAGAGGAATACGTACTAGGTTTTTCTTAGCGTCTTCTACTGCTTTAGAAATAGCATCTGCTACCTCTTTAGATTTTCCTAATCCATGACCTACTACACCGTTCTCATCTCCTACAACAACAATTGCAGAAAATCCGAAGGCTCTACCTCCTTTAGTAACTTTAGTAACTCTTTGTACACCTACTAAACGGTCTTTTAACTCAAGTCCACTAGGTTTTACTAATTCTACGTTTTTATAATCTTGATACATATCTTCTTAGAATTTAAGTCCTGCTTCTCTAGCACCATCTGCTAATGATTTAACTCTACCGTGATATAAATATCCACCTCTATCGAAAGAGATTGTTTCATATCCAGCGCTCTTAGCTTTCTCTGCAATAGCTTTCCCTACAAGAGCAGCTATTTCAGTTTTAGTACCTTTTGCAGAACTAATTTCTTTATCTCTTGATGATGCTGATAGTAAAGTTTTACCTGCTACGTCATCGATCAATTGAGCATAAATTTCTTTATTACTTCTAAAAACAGCCAATCTAGGTCTTGCTTCCGTTCCAGAAACAACCTTGCGGATTCTGTTTTTGATTCTTTGTCTTCTTTCAGTCTTTGATAATGCCATAATGCTAATTATTAAGCTGATTTACCTGCTTTTCTTCTTAATTGTTCACCAACAAACTTAATTCCTTTTCCTTTGTAAGGCTCTGGCTTACGGAAAGAACGAATCTTAGCTGCTACTTGACCAACTAATTGCTTATCGAATGAGGTTAGTTTTACGATTGGGTTTTTACCTTTTTCTGAAATTGTTTCAATCTTAATTTCAGGTGCTAAATCCATAACTATGTTATGTGAAAAACCTACAGCCAAATCTAACTTTTGACCTTGGTTGCTAGCTCTATAACCAACTCCAACCAATTCTAACTCTTTAGTAAAGCCTTTAGAAACACCTTCAACCATATTGTTGATTAATGATCTGTATAGACCGTGTTTTGCTTTAACATTTTTCACCTCTGAAGAACGCTCTATAACCACATTTCCTTCTTCTACTTTAATAGTAACATCAGAAAAAGTTTGAGATAATTCTCCAAGTTTACCTTTAACGGTAACTTCGTCTTCTTTAATATCTACAGTAACTCCCTCAGGAATTGCTATTGGACTATTACCTACTCTTGACATTTCTTCTTGTCTTTAATGATTAGTAAACGTAACATAATACTTCTCCACCAACATTCTCAAGCTTCGCTTGCTTACTCGTCATCACTCCGTGAGAAGTAGAAACGATTGCAATACCAAGACCATTAAGAACTCTAGGAAGTTCATCTTTACCTGCATACTTACGTAAACCAGGTGTACTTACACGCTTCAGTTTTTTAATTACAGGCTCTTTCGTTAGCTTATCGTATTTCAAAGCTATTTTGATAGTTCCTTGTACTGAGTTGTCTTCAAATTTGTAACTTAAAATATATCCTTGATCGAATAATATTTTAGTAATGTCTTTTTTCAAATTAGAAGCTGGTATCTCTACCACTCTGTGTCCTGCACTGTTAGCGTTTCTAATTCTTGTTAAATAATCTGCTATAGGATCTGTATACATCTGTATCTATTTGCGGTAACAGTTTTTGAAAAATTTCAAACTTACTACCTATTAATGTTTTTTACCAACTTGCTTTTTTAACTCCTGGGATCAAACCTTGGTTTGCCATTTCTCTGAATGTTACACGAGAAATCCCAAAAGTACGCATATACCCTCTAGGTCTTCCAGTTAATTTACAACGATTGTGTAAACGTACTGGAGAAGCATTTTTTGGTAATTTTTGTAATGCCTCATAATCTCCAGCTTCTTTTAAAGCTTTTCTTTTTTCAGCATATTTATCTACCAATTTTTGTCTTTTCACCTCACGGGCTTTCATTGATTCTTTAGCCATACTAGTTCTTTTTAAAAGGTAATCCTAATTCGCTTAATAATGATTTTGCTTCTTTATCGGTGTCAGCAGAAGTAACAAAAGTAATATCCATACCTGCTACTTTGTTTACTTTATCGATATTGATCTCTGGAAAGATAATTTGCTCGGTAATACCAAGGTTATAGTTTCCACGTCCATCAAAACCATTAGCTTTGATTCCATTAAAATCTCTTACTCGAGGAAGTGCTGAAGTAACTAATCTATCTAAGAATTCGTACATCATCTCTCCGCGTAAAGTAACTTTTGCCCCAATTGGCATACCTTTACGTAGTTTAAAAGATGCAACGTCTTTTTTAGATATTGTAGCCACTGCTTTCTGTCCAGAAATACGAGTTAATTCGTCTACTGCGTAGTCGATCAACTTTTTATCTGCAACAGCTGCACCAACTCCACGGCTAATAACAATCTTTTCCAGTTTAGGCACTTGCATTACGTTGTTGTACCCAAACTCTCCTGTAAGAGCAGAAACTATTCTTTCTTTATACTCTTGTTTTAATCTTGGAATGTAAGCCATAATTAAATTACTTCATTAGATTTTTTAGAAAATCTCACTTTCTTACCATCTCTTACTTCGTAACCTACTCTCGTAGTTTCACCTGATTTAGGATCAATTAACGATAAATTAGATATGTGAATAAGAGCTTCTTTCTTAACGATACCACCTTGAGGGTTTTTAGCACTTGGCTTCTCGTGTTTAGACACAAGGTTTACTCCCTCAACTATCGCTTTGTTCTTTTCACGATTTACTTTAAGCACTTGCCCTTCTGCACCTTTGTGCTCTCCTGCAATTACTCTAACAGTATCTCCTGATTTTATCTTTAGTTTTATCATTTCTTAATGTATTAAAGCACCTCTGGAGCTAATGATACAATTTTCATAAATTGCTTATCGCGCAATTCTCTAGCTACTGGTCCAAATACACGAGTACCGCGCATTTCTCCTGCAGGGTTAAGAAGAACACAAGCATTATCATCAAAACGAATGTAAGAACCATCTGGTCTTCTTACTTCTTTTTTGGTACGAACTACAACTGCTGTAGATACTTGCCCTTTCTTAACGTTTCCGTTTGGCGTTGCATCTTTTACGGTAACAACTATTTTGTCACCAACAGAAGCATATCTTCTTTTAGTACCTCCTAATACACGGATCGTAAGAACTTCCTTAGCTCCCGTGTTGTCTGCTACTTTTAATCTTGATTCCTGTTGTACCATAATTATTTAGCTCTTTCAATGATTTCAACTAATCTCCAACATTTGGTTTTACTCATAGGTCTTGTTTCCATGATCTTTACAGTATCACCAATATTGCAATCGTCTTTTTCGTCGTGCGCAACATATTTCTTTGTTTTTAACACGAACTTACCGTACATAGGGTGTTTTACACGTTTCACTTCAGAAACCACAATCGATTTCTGCATTTTGTTACTTGTAACAACTCCTATTCTCTCTTTTCTTAAATTTCTATTTTCCATCTTCTAGCAGAATCGAATTATTGTAATTCTCTTTTAGTAAGCTCTGTTGCAATTCTAGCCACCGTTCTTCTAGTATGTCTCAACTGAAGTGGATTCTCCAAAGGTGTGATTGTGTGAGCTAATTTTAAATCTGCATATTGTTTTTTAACAATACCAAGCTGCTCTTGTAGCTCAGCAGTAGATAATTCTCTAATTTCTGACTGTTTCATAATCTTCTTAAATTAATTAAGCTGAATAATCTCTAGCTACAATAAACTTTGTTTTTACAGGTAGTTTTTGCGCTGCAAGCCTTAAAGCTTCTTTTGCAACATCCATAGGTACTCCACCTATTTCAAACATAATTCTACCTGGTTTAACTACAGCTGCCCAATATTCTGGAGCACCTTTACCTTTACCCATACGCACCTCAAGTGGCTTCTTTGTAATTGGCTTGTCTGGGAAAATCTTGATCCATAATTGCCCTTCTCTCTTCATAAAACGAGTAGCTGCAACACGAGCCGCCTCAATTTGACGTGCTGTGATGAATGATGAATCCATTGATTTTATACCAAACATACCATTTGAAAGTTCGTGCCCTCTTTGAGAAAGACCCTTCATACGGCCTTTCTGCTGCTTACGGTATTTTGTTCTTTTCGGCTGTAACATTTTTCTTTTACTTTAAAAAATTACTTTCTACGACGAGATTTTCTAGCTCCACCACCGGCATTGTTATTGCCGCCTTTCCCTTGCTTCTTAGACATTCCAACAAGCGGAGAAAGCTCTCTCTTTCCATAAACCTCACCTTTCATGATCCACACTTTGATTCCCAATCTACCATAAGTAGTATGAGCTTCGTGAAGTGCGTAATCAATGTCAGCTCTAAATGTTGACAAAGGAATTCTACCATCTTTATACGCTTCAGAACGTGCCATTTCGGCTCCGTTTAAACGTCCAGAGATTTGAACTTTGATACCTTCGGCGTTCATTCTCATTGCTGCAGCAATAGCCATTTTAATAGCACGTCTGTACGAAATTCTGTTTTCGATTTGACGCGCAATACTTGCAGCTACAAGATTAGCATCTAGTTCTGGTCTCTTAATTTCAAAGATGTTAATTTGAACTTCTTTGTCGGTAATTTTCTTAAGCTCTTCTTTTAGCTTGTCTACCTCTTGACCTCCTTTACCAATAATGATACCTGGACGTGCTGTAGTGATAGTAACGGTTACAAGCTTAAGCGTACGCTCAATAATTACTCTAGACACACTAGCTTTTGACAAACGAGCATGGATATACTTTCTGATTTTATCATCTTCAGCAAGTTTATCTCCATAGTCATTACCTCCATACCAGTTAGATTCCCATCCTCTAATGATACCAAGACGATTTCCGATTGGATTTGTTTTCTGTCCCATACTCTATCTTAGCTTTGTGTGTTATTTTTAGCTCCAACCACAATTGTTACGTGGTTTGAACGTTTTCTAATTCTGTGCGCGCGACCTTGTGGTGCTGGACGAAGTCTCTTCAACATAGCTCCACCGTCTACACGGATTTCCTGAACAAATAAATCTGCTTCTTCTAAGTTAGCATCTTCGTTTTTAGCTTGCCAGTTTGCAATTGCAGAAACTAACAATTTCTCTAAACGACGAGACGCCTCTTTTTGACTAAACTTCAAAATAGCAAGTGCCTTTTCAACCTTCTCCCCACGAACTAAATCGGCAACTAACCTCATTTTTCTAGGTGAAGTTGGGCAGTTATTCAACTTTGCAAATGCTAAATTCTTTTTAGCCTCTTTTATTTGCTCTGCTCTTTCTCTTTTACGAACTCCCATGGCTACTTATTATTTTTTTCCTTTATTTTTCGCACCAGCGTGACCTCTAAACGATCTTGTTGGTGAAAATTCTCCTAATTTATGACCTACCATGTTCTCTGTAACATATACAGGAACAAATTGACGACCATTATGCACAGCTATTGTTTGACCAACAAAATCTGGAGTAATCATAGATGCTCTAGACCAAGTTTTAATAACTGTCTTCTTACCAGATTCAACATTCTGTTGAACTTTTTTCTCTAAACTATAGTGAACGTAAGGTCCTTTTTTCAGTGAACGTGCCATCTTTTAATACTTTATTTCTTTCTACGTTCTACAATATACTTATTACTCGCTTTAGATTTAGCTCTTGTTCTAAATCCTTTAGCTGGTATTCCGTTTCTAGATCTTGGATGACCTCCAGAAGCTCTACCTTCACCACCACCCATTGGATGATCAATCGGGTTCATCACTACTGGTCTTGTTCTAGGTCTTCTACCTAACCAACGTTTTCTACCTGCTTTACCTGAAACTACTAACTGATGATCTGAGTTAGATACCGCTCCGATTGTAGCTAAACAACCTGCTAACACCAATCTTGTTTCACCAGAAGGAAGCTTCACTGTAGCATACTTCCCGTCTCTTGCCATTAATTGAGCAAAAGCACCAGCCGAACGAGCCATAACAGCTCCTTGACCCGGACGTAATTCGATACAAGATATAATAGTACCTAATGGAATTTCACTCAAAGGCATTGCATTACCTATTTCAGGAGCAACTCCAACTCCAGAGACTACAGTTTGACCTACTTGCAAACCGTTTTGAGCGATAATATAACTCTTCTCTCCGTCATTGTAAGTTATCAATGCAATAAACGCAGTTCTGTTTGGATCGTACTGAATTGATTCAACAGTAGCTTCAACATTTGCTTTAGCTCTTTTAAAATCAACCAAACGATACTTTTTCTTATGACCACCACCTAAATAGCGCATAGTCATTTTTCCTTGACTGTTTCTACCTCCCGACTTTTTTAACGGAGCAAGTAAGCTCTTCTCCGGCTTGTCAGTAGTAATCGCGTCAAATCCGTTTACTACTCTAAATCGCTGTCCAGGAGTTACTGGTTTTAATTTTCTTACTGACATTTCTTGTCTTTACTTATATATTATTATAAAAATCAATAATATCCCCCTCAGCTACTTGAATAACAGCTTTCTTTACAGCATTAGTTTTACCATGCTGAATTCCTGCTTTCGTATAGCGAGTACTTCTTTTTGGACCGTAATTCATTGTGCGAACTTTTTCAACAGAAACTCCATAAGCAGCTTCAACGGCATCCTTAATTTGTAACTTGTTTGCCTTAGTATCTACAATGAAACCATAACGATTATTCAACTCGCTATCAGCGGTCGCTTTTTCGGTAATAATTGGTTTTATTAACACACTCATTGGTTTCTTATTTACTTAAATTCGACTCAATTCCTTCTATAGACCCTTCTAAAAGCACGATGTTATTTGCATTAACAATCTTGTAAGTGCTTAATTCTGAGCTAGTTATAACTTCAGACGTCTTTAAATTGCGTGACGACAAATATACGTTATTATTTGAATCACCCAAGACAAAAAGGGATTTTTTATTATCTAACCCTAAAGCTTTCAAAACATTAGTGAAATTTTTAGTTTTTGGAGCTTCAAAATTGAAGTCTTCTAAAACGATAATTGATTCCTCTTTTGCTTTGATTGATAATGCTGAACGTCTCGCTAAACGCTTCACATTTTTGTTAAGCTTTTGTGTATAATCTTTTGGTCTAGGACCAAAAATTCTACCTCCTCCTCTAAAAACAGGAGATTTGATACTTCCTGCTCTAGCAGTACCTGTACCTTTTTGCTTTTTAATCTTACGTGTACTACCAGCAATCTCTGCTCTTTCTTTAGATTTATGCGTACCTTGACGTTGATTAGCCAAATATTGCTTAACATCTAAATATACAGCGTGAGTACTTGGCTCTACACCAAAAACTGAATCAGAAAGACTAACCTTTCTTCCAGTTTCTTTTCCGTTGATATCTAAAACTGCTACTTCCATTACTTCTGAACGATTACATAAGCGTTTTTATGTCCTGGAACACATCCTTTAACTACTAAAAGATTTTTCTCTGGAACAACTTTTAACACTCTTAAGTTTTGTACTGTTACTTTTTCTGCACCCATTTGTCCAGCCATACGCATACCTTTAAATACACGAGCAGGATATGATGCAGCACCAATAGAACCAGGTGCTCTTAAACGGTTGTGCTGACCGTGAGTAGATTGACCCACACCACCAAAGCCATGACGTTTAACAACCCCTTGAAATCCTTTTCCTTTTGATGTACCTGTAACATCAATAAATTCTCCTTCTACAAATTGTTCTACTGTTACAGTATCACCTAATTTGAAATCTCCTTTAAAATCTTGGAACTCGACAACTTTTTTCTTAGGAGAAACACCTGCTTTTTTAGCGTGACCTAACTCAGCTTTATTAGCATGTTTTTCTGCCTTGTCATCGAAACCAAGTTGAAGAGCTTCATACCCGTCAACCTCTGCGGTTCTGACTTGGGTAACTACACATGGCCCAGCTTCGATTACTGTACATGGAATGTTTTTTCCATTCTCGTCGAAGATGCTGGTCATACCAATCTTTTTTCCTATTAACCCAGACATTCTAATTTAATTTACGAGGCACAATTTGCAACTATCACAAACCCTCCACCTCATTGTTACTACTAATTGTTGTTTATCTAAAAAACTTCAGGGCGAAAAAACACTTTCAGCCCTGAATGTATTTTTATCCGTTTTTCCTTCGCTAACAGCTCAGGACATGTTATTCATAATTACAAATTATGAATGAAGGTAATTAAACCTTGATTTCTACTTCAACACCACTTGGCAATTCCAACTTCATCAAAGCATCAATTGTTTTAGATGAAGAACTGTAAATATCAAGAAGTCTTTTGTAAGAGCTTAATTGAAATTGCTCTCTAGACTTTTTGTTTACGTGTGGAGAACGAAGAACAGTAAAGATCTTTTTGTTTGTTGGCAACGGAATTGGACCTGTTACTACAGCACCCGTTGTTTTTACTGTTTTTACGATTTTCTCAGCCGACTTGTCAACCAAGTTATAATCGTATGATTTAAGTTTTATTCTGATTTTCTGACTCATTTTCTTAAAATTTAAGCTTCAACTCCTTTTGCTTCTTTAATTACAGCTTCAGCTATATTTGAAGGTGTTTCAGCATAATGTGAGAATTCCATTGTAGATGTTGCTCTACCAGATGATAAGGTACGTAACGAAGTTACATATCCAAACATTTCTGATAACGGAACACTAGCTTTGATTACTTTAGATCCAGCTCTGTCGCTCATGTTGTTAACTTGACCACGACGACGGTTAAGATCTCCTACAATATCTCCCATGTTTTCTTCAGGAGTTAACACTTCTAATTTCATGATTGGCTCCATGATTACAGCTTTTGCAGCTCTTGCAGCAGCTTTAAATCCTAATTTTGCAGCCAATTCGAATGATAACTGATCTGAATCCACATCGTGATAAGAACCGTCAGTTAACGTTACTTTCATAGCATCTACTTCATAACCCGCTAACGGACCATTTTTCATTGCTTCTTTAAATCCTTTCTCAATTGAAGGGATAAATTCTTTAGGAACGTTACCACCTTTAATTACAGATTCGAATTCAAGTCCAAGTTTACCTTCTTCAGCTGGCTCAAGTGTAAATACGATATCCGCAAATTTACCACGTCCACCAGATTGCTTTTTATAAACCTCTCTGTGTTCTGCTTTTTGCGTAATAGACTCTTTATACTCAACCTGTGGCTGACCTTGGTTAACTTCAACCTTAAACTCACGTCTAAGACGGTCAACAATAATATCTAAGTGAAGCTCACCCATACCAGATATAATTGTTTGTCCTGAAGCCTCATCAGTTCTAGCTGTAAATGTTGGATCTTCTTCAGCTAATTTAGCTAAAGCCATACCCATTTTATCAACATCTGCTTTTGTTTTAGGCTCCACAGCAATACCAATTACTGGATCTGGGAAATCCATACTTTCTAATACGATTGGCGCTTTTTCATCAGATAGCGTATCTCCAGTTTTAATATCTTTAAAACCTACAGCTGCTCCGATATCTCCAGCCTCAATATATTCGATTGCGTTTTGCTTGTTTGAGTGCATTTGGTAAATACGAGAAATACGCTCTTTTTTACCAGATCTGTTGTTTAACACGTAAGATCCAGCATCTAATCTACCAGAATAAGCACGGAAGAATGCTAAACGACCAACAAAAGGATCGGTAGCAATTTTAAATGCTAAAGCAGCAAAAGGCTCGTCTACTAACGGCTTTCTTTTAACCTCTGCTCCAGTATCTGGGTTTGTTCCTACGATAGCATCTTTATCTACTGGCGAAGGCAAGTAACGACAAACAGCATCTAATAAGAACTGAACACCTTTATTTTTGAAAGAAGAACCACAAATCATAGGAATGATTGCTCTATCCATTACCGCTGCTCTTAAAGCTGCGTGAATTTCTTCTTCAGTAATTGAATTTTCATCTTCGAAGAATTTTTCAAGTAGACTTTCATCATACTCAGCAACCTCTTCGATTAATTTAGCACGGTACTCTTTTACTTCGTCTTGCATATCTGCAGGAATCTCTACCACATCAAAAGTAGAACCGAAGTTATCTTCGTGCCATACAATAGCTCTGTTTTTAACTAAATCTACGATTCCTTTAAAATCAGCTTCATCACCAATTGGTAAAACGATAGGCACTGCGTTTGAACCTAACATTTCTTTTACCTGATTAGCAACATTTAAGAAGTTAGACCCTTGACGGTCCATCTTGTTAACGAAACCAATTCTAGGAACACCGTAGTTATCTGCTAATCTCCAGTTAGTTTCAGACTGAGGCTCAACACCATCAACCGCACTAAACAAGAAAACTAATCCATCTAATACACGTAAAGAACGGTTTACCTCTACAGTAAAGTCAACGTGACCAGGAGTATCAATAATATTAAAGTGATACCCTTTAGTTTCATCAGTTTCTTTAGCATTCTCCATAGGGAATCTCCATGTACATGTTGTAGCTGCAGAAGTAATTGTAATACCTCTTTCTTGTTCTTGCTCCATCCAGTCCATAGTAGCAGCACCATCGTGCACCTCTCCTATTTTATGAGAAACTCCAGTATAAAAAAGAATTCGCTCCGTTGTTGTTGTTTTACCAGCATCAATGTGAGCTGCAATTCCTATGTTTCTTGTATATTTTAAATCTCTTTGTGCCATTTTATTTTTTTACTAAAATCTAAAGTGAGAGAATGCTTTATTTGCTTCAGCCATTTTATGAGTATCAACTCTTTTCTTAACTGCAGCTCCTTCTTCTTTAGCAGCAGCTAAAACTTCAGCAGCTAACTTCTGAGCCATTGATTTTTCGTTTCTCTTACGAGAATATCCAATCAACCACTTCATAGCCATCGATACTTTTCTATCTGGTCTAATTTGCATTGGGATTTGGAATGTAGCCCCACCTACTCGGCGACTTCTCACCTCTACATGTGGCATAACATTAGACAATGCATCTTTCCAAATCTCTAAAGCAGTTTTTTCTTCGTCTTGCTTTTTTTCTTCTACGATATCAATTGCATCATAGAAAACCTTGAATGCTACCGACTTTTTACCATCCCACATCATCATGTTAACGAAACGCGTCACTAACTGATCATTAAATCTTGGATCTGGTAAAAGAGGTCTTTTCTTGGCCTGTCTTTTTCTCATGTCTTCTTGTTAAAAGTTTTAATTACTTCTTAGGGCGTTTTGCTCCGTATTTTGATCTACGTTGCGTTCTTCCTTGAACACCAGCTGTATCTAAAGCACCACGAACAATGTGATACCTAACACCTGGTAAATCTTTTACCCTTCCGCCTCTTACTAATACTATCGAGTGCTCTTGTAAGTTGTGTCCTTCTCCAGGGATGTAAGCATTCACTTCTTTACCATTGGTAAGACGAACCCTTGCTACTTTACGCATAGCTGAGTTTGGCTTCTTAGGCGTAGTAGTGTACACACGCGTACAAACCCCTCTTCTTTGAGGACACGAATCTAAAGCAGCCGATTTACTCTTCTTAGTAATTGTGGCTCTTCCTTTTCGTACTAATTGTGAAATTGTTGGCATAATCTACTAAACAATAATTATGTTTTATTAATTAAAATTCCCCTTAAAACCCTGATGATCAGCTACAAACTAGACACACCTCTCGCTTAAAAGGGTGGCAAAGGTAATGATATATTTGAATAAATCAAACCTTAAACAATTAATTTTCAATAAAATCGAAAAACAAATAGCACAAAAAACAAATCACTACACAATATTTATAAAGAACATTTTTCAACAAAATGACAAAACAAAGCATCATAAACCGCAACGAAATACACATTTCTCAAAATAAGAAGCTGAAATTACGAATTATTGATTTTATAACATTAACTATTAAATCTTTGATTATTATTAACAGTAATTTTACATTTTATGAGAAAAAAGTTGGAATATTAACATGTTTTTATCACTTTCGCATCAGCTAATTCAAATAAATTTATAAAATGAGAACAAAGTTTAGTGGATTTTTGACGCTAATACTAGCGTTAATTGTGCAAATAACTTTTGCACAAGAAAAAACCGTAACAGGGGTGATCACAGACCAAGATGGACTGCCACTTCCTGGAGCGAATGTTGTAGTTAAAGGTACCGCAAATGGTACTCAGACTGATTTTGATGGAAACTACTCCATCCAAGCTAACACTGGAGATATCTTAACATTCTCTTTTGTTGGACAAAAAAGCGAAGAACGAACTGTAGGCGCTTCTAATACTATAGATGTTACGCTATCTCAAGATGCACAAGCATTAGACGAGGTTGTTGTAACTGCCCTTGGTATTAAAAGAGAAAAGAAAGCATTAGGTTATGCTACGCAAGAAGTTAAAGGAGATGCGGTTTCTACCGTGAAGTCTCAAAACTTCGTTAACTCTTTATCTGGTAAAGTTGCCGGAATGAATATTAAACCTTCTGGAACAATGGGTGGATCTACTCAAGTTGTAATTAGAGGTAACAGTTCTATCGCTGGAAACAACCAAGCTTTATTTGTTGTTGATGGAGTTCCTATTAACAATGACGTAACTAACACATCTGACCAACAAAGTGGTAGAGGTGGTTATGACTACGGTAACGGAGCATCAGACATTAACCCAGACGACATTGAAAGTATCAACGTTCTTAAAGGTGCTGCTGCAACAGCGCTTTACGGATCTAGAGCTTCAAACGGGGTTGTAATGATTACTACTAAAAAAGGTAGAAAACAAAAAGGAATTGGAGTTACAGTAAGCTCAAGTTTTACTATGGGTACTGCTGACAAAACTACACTTCCAACGTATCAGAAAAAATATGGAGCTGGATATGGTCCATATTATGACTCTGCTGACGGATACTTCTTATTAGACGATATCAATGGAGATGGTATTGACGATTTAACAACTCCATTTACTGAAGATGCATCTTACGGTGCTGCTTTCGATCCTAATAAAATGGTATACCAATGGAACAGTATCTACCCACAACTTGGAGATACTTACCAAAAAGCTACGCCATGGGTTGCTGCTGAAAACGATCCAAACTACATTTGGAGTGCGGCTGGAACTATGGTAAACTCTGTTTCTCTTGACGGTGGATCTGACAAAGGATCTTTCAGATTAGGTTACACAAACCTAAACCAAGAAGGTAACCTTCCAAATAGTGAAATTAAAAGAAACACGTTAAACTTTACTGGATCATTAAACTTAACAGACAAGTTAACAGCAACAACTACTTTTAACTTTGCTAAAACAGACGGTAAAGGACGCTACGGAACAGGATACTCTTCATTAAACGTAATGCAACAGTTTAGACAATGGTTCCAAACTAACGTAGACGTTAAAGAGCAAAAAGAAGCTTATTTCGCAACTGGAGAAAACATCACTTGGAATCCAAACTCTCCTAGCGATTTATCTCCAATTTATTCTGATAACCCATATTGGACATTCTTCGAAAACTACGAGACAGATACACGTAATAGATTCTACGGAAACGTAACTTTAGATTACCAAATTAATGATTGGTTAAGTGTTTTAGGTAGATTTACGTATGATACTTCTGCTAGTTTACAAGAAGAAAGAATTAACGTAGGAAGTGCAGATGTATCTAAATACAGCAGATACAACAACAATGTTTCTGAATACAACTACGACTTAATGTTAAACGTAAACAAAGATTTAACTGAAAAATTAAACTTAGACGGTAACGTTGGTTTTAACTTAAGAAGAAACGACTGGAGCTCAATCTACGCTCAAACAAATGGAGGATTAAACCTTGCAGGTCTTTACAGCTTATCAAACAGTGTAAGTCCACTAGAAGCTCCAACTGAATATGACGCTACTAAAATGGTAGATGGTTTATATGCTAGAGCAAGTTTAGGGTACGACAACACAGTTTATATTGAAGGTACAGCAAGAACAGACCGTTCTTCTGCGCTTCCAAAATCAGACAACAGATATTTCTACTGGTCTGTAACAGGAAACTTAATCTTCTCTGAATTAATCGAAAGCAACTGGTTATCTTTCGGTAAAGTAAGAGCTAACTACGCAACTGTAGGTTCTGATACAGACCCATACAGAGTATTTAACACATACACAGTTGGAACTCCATTTAACGGAGGTTTAGCATCAAACAACTCAACTAAACAAAACCTTAACTTAAGACCAGAAGAGCAAGAAAACTGGGAGGTTGGTCTTGAAATGTTTATGTTTAACAGACGTGTTGGATTCGACGTATCTTACTACGATACTAAAAACAAAGATCAAATTACTAGTGTTCCTGTATCAAACTCTACAGGATATGCAGCAGCATTATTAAACGCTGGTACAATTCAAAATAAAGGTTTTGAGGTACAGTTAAACTTGACTCCAATCCAAAGCGAAAACTTTAGATGGAACATGATCTTAAACTGGTCTAAAAACAAAAGTGAAGTATTATCTTTAGCTGACGGAATCGAGAACTTACAATTAGCTTCTTTACAAGGAGGGGTTTCTATTAACGCTGCAGTTGGAGAGCCAATGGGTGTTATTAGAGGTACAGATTACGTATATGACGATAACGGAAACCGTGTTGTAGGAAGCAACGGATACTACTTAAAATCTGCTAGTAACTCTATTATTGGAGATATCAACCCAGACTGGAAAGCTGGTTTATACAACACTTTCTCTTACAAAAACATTAGTTTAGGATTCTTAATCGACATGCAAAAAGGTGGAGATATCTTCTCTCTTGACACATGGTATGGTTACGCAACAGGTCTTTATGACTTCACTGCTGGAACAAACGACTTAGGAAACCCTGTAAGAAACCCTGTAACAAATGACGCTACTAGTGGTGGTGTAATTTTACCAGGTGTTAAAGAAGATGGTACTCCAAACGATATTAGAGCAAACGCATCAACATACGCAAACCCATGGGGTTATGCTAGAGCTACAAACTCTGCACACGTATATGACGCTGGATACATTAAATTACGTGAGGCTAACATTACTTATAGCTTCAGCGATAAAATGCTAGATAAACTTCCATTTACAGCTGCATCATTCTCTTTAATCGGAAGAAACTTATGGATCATTGACAAAAACGTTCCATTTGCAGATCCTGAGGCTGGTTTAAGTTCTGGTAATATCCAAGGATACCAATCAGGTGCATACCCAAGTATTAGAGAAATAGGAGCAAGTCTTAAATTACAGTTCTAAAAAAATAATTATGAAAAAAATAGCATTAACAATTATATCTCTAGTAACTCTAATTTCTTGTCAGTCAGACGACAAGTACGAGAACTACAACAGAGACCCAAAGAATCCTACGCAAGTAGATTCAGACTTCTTGTTCAACAATGCTCAAAAGAGCTTAGTTGACCAAATGACAAGTACAAACGTTAACTTAAATGTATTTAGATTATTAGGTCAGCATTGGACTGAAACTACATACATAGATGAGGCTAACTACGATTTAACAAACAGAAACATTCCTCAGAGCCACTGGTCTGAAATGTACAGAGACGTATTGTTAGATCTAGAAACAGCTAAAGAAGTTGCAGAAGCAAACGTTGAATTATCTGCTGCTGAAAAAGCTGCGAGAGTAGCACAAGCAGAAGTATTAATGGTATATACTTACCAACAATTAGTAGATACTTACGGAAACATTCCTTATACTGAAGCTTTAGACGCAGAGCAATTCCCGTTACCAGCTTACGATGACGCTGCTACAATCTATTCAGATTTAATCACAAGAATCGATGCTGCTATTCCAAACCTTACTGGAACTGGATTCGGAATCGACAATCTTTACGGAGGAAATATGGCTGCTTGGAAAAAGTTTGCTAACTCTGTAAAATTAAGATTAGGTATCCGTTTAACAGACGTAAACGCTACTTTAGCGCAATCAACTGTTGAATCTGCTGTAGCCGCTGGAGTTTTCACTTCAAATAGCGATAATGCAGTTTACGAATACCAAGGAGCTACACCAAACACCAACCCATTATGGGTAGATTTAGTACAATCTGGAAGGTCAGATTTCGTTCCTGCTAATACTTTAGTAGATTTTATGAACGACCTTGAAGATCCTCGTAGAGCTGTTTATTTTGATAGCAATATGGGAGAAGATACTTACGTAGGTGGTATTTACGGAGACAGTAACACTTTCTCTAACTTTACTCACATCGGACCAAGCTTACACGAGCCTACATTCCCTGGAGTATTATTAGATTTCTCTGAAGTATCATTCTATTTAGCTGAAGCAGCTGCTAGATCATACTCAGTAACAGGAACAGTTGAAGAAAACTACAACAACGGAATTACAGCTTCTTTTGAATATTGGGGAGTTGACGGAGTTGATGAGTATTTAGCAAAACCAGAAGTAGCATACGCTACTGCAACCGGTGCAGACTGGAAAGAAAAAATTGGAAATCAATTTTGGTTAGCTATGTACAACAGAGGTTTTGAAGCTTGGACAGTTTGGAGAAAATATGACACTCCTACATTCAACCTTCCTGCTGATACTGGAAACCCAGTTCCTACTAGATACACATACCCAATTAATGAATTAACATTAAACGGAACTAGTTGGGAGGCTGCTGCCGAAGCAATCGGTGGAGACGAACAAACAACAAAACTTTTCTGGGACACTACAGATGCTCCAGTTAATGAATAATTCTAATTTATTTTAGAATATCTAAAAACCACCTCCAAAAGAGGTGGTTTTTTTTATGGATAAACACCAAACAAAACAACAATCTTAAAAATTTAACATTTAAAAATCATATTTAACACAATAAAATTAAAAACACCAATTAACATAATTTGTGAACTCTAAAAAAATGTAATTAACAAATCTCATGAGAAATATTTAATATTTCATAATTAAAAGAGAATAATTCGCAAAATAGAAAATAAACACATATAGCCTATATTCTCATCTGGCTTTGTTTGTTTAACATATAATTACCACTTTCGTGCGAGCTAATTCAAATAAATTTATAAAATGAGATCAAAGTTTAGTGGATTTTTGACGCTAATCCTAGCGTTGATTGTGCAATTAACTTTTGCACAACAAAAAGCCGTAACAGGTGTTGTTACAGACCAAGATGGTCTACCATTACCTGGAGCGAGCGTTGTAATTAAAGGTACCACAAACGGTACGCAAACAGATTTTGATGGAAACTATTCTATCAATGCCAACACTGGAGACGTTTTAGTTTTTTCTTTCGTTGGACAAAAAACAGAAGAGCGTTCAGTTGGTGCTTCAAATACAATTAGTATTTCTCTAGCACAAGACGCACAAGCGCTTGACGAAGTAATTGTTGTTGGTTATGGTACTGCAACAAAAGAATCATTCACAGGTACAGCTACAACTGTAGATGCTGAAGCTATTGACAAGAAAAGTGTTTCAAACATTTCTCAAGCTTTAGCTGGGGAAGCAGCTGGGGTACGTGTTATTAACACTACTGGGCAGCCTGGACAAGCAGCTACAATCCGTATTCGTGGTTATGGTTCTGTAAACGGAAACAGAGACCCACTTTACATTGTTGATGGAGTTCCTTTTGTAGGAAACATCAGTTCATTAAACCCTGCGGATATTAAATCGACTACCATCTTAAAAGATGCATCTGCAACAGCTATTTATGGTGCACGTGGAGCAAATGGGGTTGTTGTAATTACTACTAAAAATGGTAGAGGTCAAGAGGCTTACATTGAAGTAGAGACAAAAACTGGTCAGAACATGAGTTTAATTCCTCGTGCAAAGACTATCAAATCTCCAGAGCAATACATCGCACTTGCATGGGAAGGTCTTTACAACAAAGGTAACATCAACGGACAAGATCCTGAAGCATATGCTAACGCTAACCTTTTTAGCAATAACGGTATTTCTTCATTCTACAATATGTGGAATGTAGCAAACGGAGGTGAATTAATCGATCCTGCTACACGTCAAGTAAGAGAAGGTGTAACAAGAAAGTACACACCTGAAAACTGGGAAGACTACGCGTTCCAACCAGCAAACCGTACGGAAGCTAACTTAAAAATTGGTGGTGGTAACGAAAAAACAAGTTACTATACTTCATTTGGATATTTAAAAGATAACGGATACTCAATCAATTCTGACTTTGAGCGTATTTCTACACGTTTAAATTTAAATCACCAAGTTAAAGATTGGTTAACTGGTTCTGTTAACTTAGGATATGCTATTTCTGATACAAACAACAATGGTCAGTCTTCAGATTCTGGAAGTGTTTTCTGGTTTGTAGATAACATTCCTTCTATCTATCCTTTATACTTAAGAGATGCAAATGGAAACATTGTTGAAGATCCAATTTATGGTGGTCCTCAATACGACTACGGTGAAAACGGACGTGGATTTGGTGCATTGACAAATGCAATTGCAGATTCATACTACAGCACTAGTAATGCAAAACGCCATGAAATTAATGGTAGTGCAAACTTAGATTTTAAATTTTCAGATCATTTAACTTTTGAAAACCGTATAGGTCTTCAGTATTACAACAACAGTTATGATAGCCAAGGAAATCCATTCTACGGATCTAGCGCTAGTCAAAATGGATCTATTTTTAAATCTAAAACTGAACTTTTCAGCTACAATATCTTAAACTTATTACGCTACAAAAACCAATGGGGCAACCACAGTTTTGAAGCTTTAGTAGCACACGAGGCTAACTCTTGGGAGCAAAAATACCTTTCTGCTTCTAAATTTAACTTAGTAGATCCAGACGGAACTGAGTTTAACAATGCTGTTGGGTCTAACCCTCCAACATCTTACACTAATGATTATACATTAGAGAGTTACTTCGGACAAATCAACTACGATTTCGATAAAAAATACTTTATTTCAGGAACTATTCGTCGTGATGGATCTTCAAGATTCTTAAATGATAAATGGGGAACTTTCGGATCGTTAGGTGCTGCATGGGTTATTTCAAACGAAGACTTTATGCAAAGCCAAAATATCTTCAACAACTTAAAGCTTAAAGCTAGTTACGGTATTATTGGTGAGCAAGGTGGTGTTGGTTACTACCCTGGTTACGATTTATACGAGTCTAGTAACTTAAACGGAAACATCTCTTTAGCATTTGATTCTAAAGGTAACCCAGATTTAACTTGGGAAACATCAAAAATGTTCCAAACAGGAGTTGAAATGGGAATCGGAAACTTCCTTGATGTTGCTGTTGACTACTACGTTAAAAATACAGACGATTTAATTTTTGACAGAAGAGTTGGTCCATCTTTAGGATATGCAACAATCAAAGTAAACGATGGTCAATTAAGAAACAGTGGTTTAGAATTTGATGTACAAGCACACATCGTTCAAACTAAAGATTTCTACTTAGACTTTGGAGTAAACGGAGAGGTTTTAACAAATGAGTTAACTCAAATGCCAATCGATCCAGCAACAGGTGAAGAAAAAGTATTAAACATTGATGGATACTTCGGGCAATCTCAAGGACATTCTATCTACGATTTCTACTTAAGAGAGTGGGCTGGTGTAGATTCTGCTACAGGATCTGCAATGTGGAACCAATACTATTACGATGCTAATGGTGATGGTCAACGTCAAGCTGATGAAGATGCAATTTCTTCTATGACAGATTATTTAGCTGCAAATCCAGAGCGTGCAAATGCAATCGGACAAACAACTACAACTGTTTATCAAGAAGCTACTCAAAAATATGTTGGTAAATCTGCTATTCCAGATGTACGTGGAGCTTTCCGTTTATCAACAGGGTACAAAGGATTTAGCTTAAGCGCTCAATTCTTATACGGAATTGGTGGATATTCTTACGACTTTGTTTACGCTCAATTAATGAGTAACGACCAAGTAGGTAACGCTAACTACCACGTAGATATTCTTGACAGATGGCAACAACCAGGAGACATTACAAATGTTCCTAGATTATCTAGTAACGCTGATGGAGATACAAACTTCTCTTCCGCTTCAACTAGATTCTTAACAAAAGCTGATTATTTAAGCTTAAATAACATCCGTTTTGGATACCAAATCCCTAAAAATTACATCGAGCAAATTGGACTTGCAGATATGGAATTTTGGGTAAGTGGAGATAACTTATTTTTATTCTCTGAGCGTGATGGATTTAATCCAACTGCAAGTGAAGCAGGTACTACAGGATGGTACCAATATGCACCACTATCTACAATCACATTTGGTATAAGAGCTAAATTTTAATTAAAAAATGACAAAGATGAAATCTAAAATATTTTTAACAGCACTTGCAGGAGCTCTAACTTTTGCAAGTTGTAGCGACGATTTCTTGGAGACTGAGCCTACAGAGTTCATCTCTGCAGATCAAATCGCAGACGCTTCTGAGCTAAACCCAGGGTTACAAGCAGCAAACGTCTCTGGACTTTATTCAACGATGTACATTACTGGTTCTGGAGGTACAAACTTAGACCATGATGATTTCGGACAAAAAGGATACGATATCTATTCAGATTTATTATCTGGAGATATGGTTTTAGGAGCTTTAAACTACGGTTGGTATTCTGGAATCTCTCAGTTACAATCAACAATCGACTTTACTGATACTGACAACTACAAGCCTTGGAGATATTACTACAGAATTATCTTCGGAGCGAACAACGTTATTGGAGCATTTGGAGGTAATGATGCAACTCCAGAAACTGATGAAGCAAAACACTTCATGGGGCAAGCTAAAGCTATGCGTGCATATGCATACTTTTACCTAGCAAACCTTTTTTCTGAAGGATATGACGCTTCTACTCCTATTTTACCAATTTATACTGATACTGAAGCACCAAACCAACCATTATCTCCTGCTTCAGATGTGTACGATTTAATTATTAGCGACTTAGAAGATGCTGTAAGTTTACTAAGTACTTTTTCTCGTACAGATAAAAGTGAAATTGATCAAGACGTAGCAAAAGGATTGTTGGCATACGCACATGCTGCTATCGGAAACAATGCTGAAGCTAAAACACTTACTAAAGAAATTATCGACGGTGGAAGATTCCAAATCGCAACTGCCGATGAAGCTTTAGGAGGTTTCAACAGCGTTACACAACCAGGATGGATGTGGGGAATCGATTTAACATTAGACAACGGTCTTGACCTAGTTTCTTGGTGGGGACAAGTTGACGTGTTTACCTATAGCTATGCTTGGGTTGGAGACGTAAAATCTATCGATGATGGTTTGTATGATGCAATCCCAGAAGATGATGTTCGTAAAGAACAGTTTGTAGATGTATACGAAATAGGGCAAAAAGCGCCAATCAACAAATTCTATGATCCTGCTAGAGTTATCGGTGGACAACGTTACATCGAAACAGATTATGTGTATATGAGAATTGCTGAAATGTATTTATTAAATGCTGAAGTTTCTGCTAAAACAGGAGATGAAGCAAATGCAATTGCAATGCTTAAAGTATTAATGGACGAAAGAGTTGACGATTCTTCTTACTTAGATGGATTATCAGGTCAAGCTTTATTAGACGAAATTTACCTACAAACAAGAATTGAACTTTGGGGTGAAGGAAAAAGCTACTTAGCTATGAAACGTAACAAAGCTACAATCACAAGAGGTCCAAACCACTTGTCGTTCCCAAATCAATCATTCTCTTATGACGATGATAGATTAAGTTTAGAAATTCCTCAATTGGAAATTCAAAACAATCCAAATATCAACTAATTTAATTGATATTATAAAACATAAACCACCTCCAAAAGAGGTGGTTTTTTTATGTACATTTGTCACATGGAAAACAACTACCAAATATTTGGAATTAGAGCTATTATTGAAGCTATTCAAGCAGGAAAAACTATTGATAAAATTTTTATTCAAAAAGGATTAAAAGGAAGTCTTTTTCAAGAACTAGAAACCCTTATCAGAAAAGAACAAATCAATACTTCGTATGTTCCTGTAGAAAAGTTGAATAGACTTACTAAAAGTAATCACCAAGGGGTAGTTGCCAATATTTCTCCAATCGAATTTCACGATATAGAAAACCTTATTCTACAAACAATAGAATCGGGTGTTACTCCCCTATTTTTATTGTTAGATCAACTCTCAGATGTTCGAAATTTCGGAGCTATTATTCGTACTGCAGAATGTACAGGCGTAC
This sequence comes from Joostella sp. CR20, assembly GCF_038433465.1. NCBI lineage: Bacteria > Pseudomonadati > Bacteroidota > Flavobacteriia > Flavobacteriales > Flavobacteriaceae > Joostella > Joostella sp. CR20. Next base: position 66,771 of record NZ_JAESVF010000001.1, read on the forward strand.
ACGGAATTATCATTCAGAAAAAAGGAGCTGCACCAATAAATGCCGATACTGTAAAAACATCAGCGGGAGCTGCTTTTAAAGTGCCTATTTGCAAAGTTGACCATATTAAAGATGCTGTTTTCCATATGCAAGCATCGGGTATTCAAGTAGTGGCTGCCACCGAAAAAACTAACGACACCCTTTACGACGCCAACTTTACATTACCGACTGCAATTATTATGGGTGCTGAAGATGTTGGAATATCTCCTTCTATATTAAAAATTGCCGATCAAAAAGCAAAACTTCCGTTACTTGGCGAAATTCAATCGCTTAACGTATCAGTAGCATGTGGTGCGTTTTTATATGAAGCTGTAAGACAGCGATTGTAGGTTGTTGATTTACGAGTTTTGACTTTTAAATAGGTTGATTTTATCTAAAAATATACTCACCTATATATTATACCTAGCCAACTGAGTTATTTGTATTTTTATAATGATAAATCACCTCTAACGGAGGATTTTGAGGTTCTTGAGTGATTTCTTCAATATTTTCAATGAAATTCCCATCAGCATCAAAATGTTTTAAAAAAGGATCGTCGGCTTCATTAAAATCGGCTCGCTCCCAATCATACTTTTCTTTCTGAAATGTTTCCGTTTTAAAAAGCAAAGCGAACATCAATCCTACTATAAAACCAGAAAGATGTCCTTCCCATGAAACTTTATCTTCCACCGGAAAAATAAACCAAAACATACTTCCGTAGACAAAAACGACTACTAACGAAAGTGCTACCAACCTTCTTGTCTTCGTAAAAATTCCTTTAAAAAATATAAAACTCACCAACACATATATGAGTCCGCTAGCGCCAATATGATAAGCTGGCCTCCCGATAAGCCATGTAAAAAAACCACTAAGAAGAATACCAAATAACAATACTTTCCAACTTATCTTCTGATAAAAATAAAACAGCGTAGCGCTTAATATCATTAACGGAAGCGTGTTACTATAAAGGTGTTCTACCGAACTGTGTATAAACGGACTAAAAATGATTCCTTTTAAACCCCTTAGTGTTCGTGGATAAATACCAAATTCCCTAAAATCGTGACCAAAAGTAAGCTCAAACCAATACACAGTCCAGATGGTAAGTCCGAAGAAAAGCGGATAAATAAGTATCCAGAGCGAAAAATGTAGCGTACTTTTTTGTTGCATACAACAACTATATCAAAATTAAATCCAAACTAAATTTACTGATATTTTGGCAGAACAAACAACTTGAACTTATACAAAATTGAAGCTGCACACCGTATAAATTTTGTAATTTTGGAGTATGAATGAACCTTTAGCAGAACGCATCCGCCCTAAAAATTTAGCGCAATACATAAGTCAGAAACACCTTGTCGGAAACGATGGCTCGTTGACAGCCCAGATACAAACTGGCAACATCCCCTCCTTAATTTTATGGGGACCTCCAGGCACAGGTAAAACGACACTTGCAAACATTATTGCTACGGAAAGTAAACGTCCGTTTTATACTTTAAGTGCAATTAATAGTGGCGTAAAAGACATTCGTGAAGTCATTGAAAAAGCAAAGCAAAGTGGCGGACTTTTTACAACCAAAAACCCTATTTTGTTTATCGATGAGATTCATAGATTTAGCAAATCGCAACAAGATTCTTTATTGGCCGCTGTTGAAAAGGGATGGATTACTTTGGTTGGCGCCACCACAGAAAACCCGAGTTTTGAGGTTATTCCAGCACTACTTTCTAGATGTCAAGTTTACATTTTAAATGCTTTTGATAAAGATGATTTAGAAGCCCTTTTACATAGAGCTTTAAAAGAAGATAGCATACTTTCTAAGAAGAATATTACCCTTAAAGAAACCGAAGCTTTACTTAGACTTTCGGGAGGAGATGGTAGAAAATTACTGAATATTTTTGAGCTTGTTATTAATTCAGAAAACACCGAAAGCGTAATTATTACCAACGATTTGGTAATGAAAAAGGTGCAAAAAAACACGGTGCTTTATGATAAAACTGGTGAACAACATTACGATATCATTTCTGCATTTATAAAGTCGATACGAGGAAGCGACCCAAATGGTGCGGTTTATTGGTTGGCAAGAATGATTGAAGGTGGCGAGGATGTAAAATTTATAGCCCGCCGTATGATTATTTCAGCTTCGGAAGACATCGGGAATGCAAATCCAACAGCGCTTGTAATTGCCAACAACACTTTTCAGGCAGTTACCACTATTGGGTATCCTGAAGCTCGAATCATTTTGAGTCAGTGTGCAATCTATTTGGCAACATCAGCAAAAAGTAATGCTTCCTACGAGGCTATCAATACTGCAATTAGCACTGTTAAACAAACTGGAGATTTATCGGTTCCTATTCATCTAAGAAATGCTCCAACCAAACTTATGAAAGATTTGGGGTATGGCGAAGATTATAAATATTCACACGCCTATCCTAACAATTTTGTTCAGCAAGAATTCCTTCCAGACGAACTTCAAAATAAAACTTTTTACACCCCAGGAAACAATCAAAGAGAGAATGCGCTTAGAGATTTCCTAAAAAACAGATGGGAAAACAAGTATAATTATTAAAAATAGTATAAAATTTAGAAAATAAATACTACTGTAGTACTGATTATAATCATATCTTTGTAAAAAAGTTTGATTTACAAGAAATTAAACTGACATTTTTACAATCAAAAATCGTATATTTAATACAAATTCCTACAGTGTATGAAGATAAATTACTATATACAAGGAATCTTTTTCCTGATACTTATTTTATGTAGCTCAATAGTTTCTGCGCAAGAAATTCAAGAATGTGGTGCTGTTAAAACTGAAGAATATGATAATTTCCTCAGAGAGAATAGAGAGACTATAGAAGCTTATGAGCAAGAATTTTTTCAGCTTAAAAAAACCAGAAGTGCAGGTAGGAATACAAATGAGAAAACTTCAATTCCTATACATGCCATTCCAATAGCTCGTACAGATGGTACAGGAAGATTGAGTGATGCCGATATTGAAATTGCTATCAATTCGATGAATTCATTTTTTGGTGATATGAATATCGAGTTTTTCATTTGTTCGATTGCTCCAACTATCGAAGACGACGATTTATATATTTTCCGAAGTAAAGCGGAAACCGATGCTGGCGATGACGACGAAGATTTGCTATACGATGGTGGTTACATCCAAGAAAATATCGTAAACATTGTTTTCACTAACCTGCAACCGTTAAATGGTTATGCTTATTATCCTGGAGGGAAAGACTTAATAGTAATGCGTAATTCTGTTTCTACTAACGGAACAACAATTTCCCATGAAATGGGACACTTTTACGGACTACAACATACGCACAATGCAGCAGATGGCTCCGAAGGAGAAGATATGATAGAATTGGTAGATGGATCCAATTGTGCTATTGCTGGAGACACCTTTTGCGACACCCCAGCAGACCCAGATATTAGTGGATTGGTAAATTCAGATTGTGAATATACAGGTACTGTACAAGATCCAAATGGAGATTTCTACGCTCCAGATGTAACCAATTTAATGTCGTACGGGAGAAGAGACTGTAGAAATAAATTTAGCCTTGAGCAACAGGCAAGAGTGTATGCAGTTTTAAAAACTTCAAGAGGAGACTTTGTTTGTCCAGATATTAGTATTGACGCAAGTGCAGATGTATTATCTACTTGTGAAAATTCTCTCACTGTAAACTTTACAGACAATAGTACAAATGCAACTACATGGGCGTGGGATTTCGATACCGATGGTACAGTTGATAGTAACGATCAAAACCCTAGTTATACGTATTCTGAAGGAACATTTTTTCCTTCACTTACCATTTCAAACGGAACACAAACCATTTCTAAAACATTTTATAGCATCCCTATTAGCGTAGGTGTACAAAACACTTTACCTGTAGATGACAACTTAAACAGTTATACTTCTGCAAATGATAGTGGATGGCAATCTGTACCAGCTTCATCTGGATTTAAATGGTTATCGAATACTGGTGGAACTCCTTCTTCTGGTACAGGACCATTAGCCGATGCTGATGCCAGTGGAACATACTTTTACACCGAAGCTTCAGCATCCGACGGAGAAAGTTACAGTTCTGGAGATGAAGCAACACTTCTTTCTCCATGTACAACTTTAGGAGAACATTCTATTTTAACTTTTCAATATCATATGTATGCTACAGACCTTCCTAGAATGGGAAGTTTACATGTTGACGTCACCACAGATAATGGCGCAACTTATATTGAAGATGTAATGGATCCAATTATTGGGGTTCAGCAAGAAAATCAAAGCGACGCTTATAAAACTGCAAGAGTCGATCTTTCTGATTACGCAGGTCAAGTTGTAAAATATCGATTTAGAGCTGTGTATGCTAGTTACCAATCGGATATTGCTATTGATAATATTATAATTCAAGATGAATCTGAAGTTAAGTTTGAAGCAAGTACATACTCATCCGATTGTCAAGCAACTGCAACTATAAATTTCACTGACGAAAGTTACCTTCTTTCGGGCCCCGTTACTTCATGGGCTTGGGATTTAGATGGAGATGGAACAACCGATAGCACTGCTCAAAATCCGACTTATAATTTTACTGAAGCAGGAACTTTTACAGTAACGCTTACTGCATCTAATAGTACGGAGAGTCTGTCTAAAACATTTACTGAAAAACCAATTATTATTGGTGCGGAAAAAACTGCTCCTTACGAAGAAAAGTTCACAGATTTTACTACAGGGGTTGAAATAAATGAAAATGGATGGACAACAATCCCTTCATCCAATGGTTATACATGGTTAACAAACGTAGGTGGAACATCAAGTAACAACACGGGGCCTACCTCAGATGGAGACGGAAGCACTACTGCCAATTACGCTTATACTGAAGCCGGAGGAAGTATTTCATATCCTGAAGGAGATGAAACTTCATTAATTTCGCCTTGTGTTAAATTGGGGCTCAATTCAAAACTACTTTACAAATATCACATTTTTAGCACCTCCAGTAGTTTTGGAAGTCTACATGTTGATATAAGTATTGATAATGGTGTTTCATACACAGAAATTATTTCCTATGAAGATCCTGTCACAACATTAGGTGATTTTATTGACGAAGAAATTGACCTCTCAGCATACGACAATCAAATAGTAAATATTAGATTTAGAGCAATTAAGGGAAATACATCGCGAAATGATATTGCAGTAGATAACATTATATTTAAAAGTGGCTCTGAAATACATTTCTCCGCAGATACGTACAGCTCTAACTGTCAATCTACCGCAACTATTAATTTTACAGATGAAAGTTCACTTGTTTCAGGCCCTATCACGGCATGGGCATGGGATTTTGATAGTGACGGAACAGTTGACAGTACAGAAGAAAATCCTAGTTATGAATTTACCCAGGAAGGAACTTTTAATGTAACTCTGACTGTTTCGAATAGTTCAGAATCATTATCAAAAACATTTACAGAAACTCCTATTACTATTGGGGGTGAAAAACAAATTGCATATTCACAAGATTTTACTGATTTTACCTCAGACGTAGAAGTAAATGAAGACGGATGGACAACAGTGCCTTCTCCAAATGGATATACTTGGTTAGCGCATTTTGGAGGAACTTCAAGCTCCGGAACTGGTCCAGTTGTAGATGGAGATGGTAGCGATACTGCTAATTATGTTTATACTGAAGCTGGAGGAAGTGTTTCTTATCCTGAAGGAGATGAAACTTCATTAATTTCGCCGTGCATCAAACTAGGAATCAATGCAACCCTTTCCTTTAAATACCACATCCATAGTACTACTTCAAATTTTGGTAGTCTACATGTAGAAATAAGCACCGACTCAGGGACTACTTATACCGAATTAATTGCTTATGAAGAACCTATCGATCCAAGAGGAGATTTCTTAGATGAAACTATCGATCTTTCTGCATATGATGGGCAAATCGTAACCATTAGATTTAGAGCTATAAAAGGTGATACTTCAAGAAATGATATAGCTGTCGACAATATTGTTATCGATAGTGAAACGCCTGCTCCTACCGGAAATAACTTTCAATCGTTTTGTGAAGGTGCAACAATTGAAGATATCGAAGTTGTAGGTACAGATATTATCTGGTATGACGCCGCAGTAAACGGAAATGTTTTAACACCAGACACAGTCTTAGAAAACGAAACTATTTATCATGCTTCTCAAACTATTTCTGAACATGAAAGTAACGAAAGACTATCTGTTGCAATTACGTTGGGTACTCTTAGAACTCCAACTGGAGAAACCGAACAATCTTTTTGTGATGTTAATGCAACCATTGCCGATTTAGAAGTGAATGAAACTGACATCGTTTGGTATGACGCCGCAACAGAAGGAAACGAACTTCCAACAAATACGCAGTTAGTCGACGGAAGTATCTACTACGCAGCACAAAATGATGGAACTTGTGAAAGCGAAAGCAGACTTGCAGTTACTGTGATGGTAGGTGGTTTAATGACTCCAACTGGAAATGAAACGCAATCATTCTGCTCAGCGGCTACCATTGCCGATTTAGAAGTAAATGAAACTGATATTATTTGGTATGATGCCGCAACGGACGGAAACGAACTTCCAACAAATACGCAGTTAGTCGACGGAAACATTTACTACGCTGCTCAAAATGATGGAACTTGCGAAAGCGAAAGCAGACTTGCTGTTACTGTTACTATTGGAGAATTGTTAACGCCGACTGGAAATGAAACACAATCATTCTGTTCAGCAGCTACAATTGCCGATTTAGAAGTGAACGAAACTGACATAGTTTGGTATGACGCCGCTACAGAAGGAAACGAACTTCCAACAAATACGCAGTTAGTTGACGGAAACATTTACTACGCAGCGCAAAATGATGGAACTTGTGAAAGTGAAAGCAGACTTGCTATTACTGTGACTATTGGAGAATTATTGACTCCAACTGGGAATGAAACACAATCATTCTGCTCAGCTGCAACCATTGCCGATTTAGAAGTTAATGAAACTGACATTGTTTGGTATGACGCCGCTACAGACGGAAACGAACTTCCTACAAACACACAATTAGTTGATGGAAGTATCTACTACGCAGCACAAAACGATGGGACTTGCGAGAGTGAAAACAGATTGGCAATTACTGTGACTATTGGAGAATTGTTAACGCCGACTGGAAATGAAACACAGTCATTCTGCTCAGAAGCTACCATCGCCGATTTAGAAGTGAATGAAACTGACATCGTTTGGTATGACGCCGCTACGGACGGAAACGAACTTCCAACAAACACACAGTTAGTCGACAGAAGTATCTACTACGCAGCGCAAAACGACGGAACTTGCGAGAGTGAAAACAGACTTGCTATTACTGTGACTATTGGAGAATTATTGACTCCGACTGGAAACGAATCACAATCGTTCTGCTCAACTGCAACCATTGCCGATTTAGAAGTGAATGAAACTGATATTGTTTGGTATGATACTGCAACAGACGGAAACGAACTTCCTACAAATACGCAATTAGTTGACGGAAGTATCTACTACGCAGCACAAAACGATGGGACTTGTGAGAGTGAAAGCAGACTTGCAATTACTGTAATGGTAGGCGGTTTAATGACTCCTACTGGAAATGAATCACAATCATTCTGTTCAGCGGCTACCATCGCTGATTTAGAAGTGAACGAAACTGACATCGTTTGGTATGACGCCGCTACGGATGGAAATGAACTCCCAACAAATACGCAGTTAGTTGATGGAAGTATCTACTACGCAGCGCAAAATGATGGAACTTGCGAAAGTGAAAGCAGACTTGCAATTACTGTTACTATTGGCGAATTGTTAACGCCGACTGGAAATGAAATGCAATCGTTCTGCTCAACTGCAACCATTGCCGATTTAGAAGTGAATGAAACTGACATCGTTTGGTATGATGCCGCTACGGACGGAAACGAACTTCCAACAAATACACAATTAGTTGACGGAAGCACCTACTACGCAGCGCAAAATGAGGGAACTTGCGAAAGCGAAAGCAGACTTGCAATCACTGTTACTATTGGAGAATTATTGACTCCTACTGGGAATGAAACACAATCCTTCTGCACAGCGGCAACCATTGCTGATTTAGAAGTGAACGAAACTGACATTGTTTGGTACGATGCCGCAACAGACGGAAACGAACTTCCAACAAACACACAGTTAGTCGACGGAAGTATCTACTACGCAGCACAAAATGATGGAACTTGCGAAAGTGAAAGCAGACTTGCAATTACTGTGACTATTGGCGAATTGTTAACTCCGACTGGAAATGAATCACAATCCTTCTGCTCAGCAGCAACCATTGCCGATTTAGAAGTAAATGAAACTGATATTGTTTGGTACGATGCCGCAACAGACGGAAATGAACTTCCAACAAATACTCAGTTAGTCGACGGAAGCATCTACTACGCAGCGCAAAATGATGGTACTTGTGAAAGTGAAAGCAGACTTGCAGTTACTGTGACTATTGGAAAATTATTGACTCCTACTGGAAATGAATCACAATCGTTCTGTTCAGCGGCTACTATTGCCGATTTAGAAGTTAATGAAACTGAAATTGTTTGGTATGATGCCGCAACAGACGGAAACGAACTTCCAACAAATACGCAGTTAGTCGACGGAAGCATCTACTACGCAGCGCAAAATGATGGAACTTGCGAAAGTGAAAGCAGACTTGCAATTACTGTGACTATTGGCGAATTGTTAACTCCGACTGGAAATGAATCACAATCCTTCTGCTCAGCAGCAACCATTGCCGATTTAGAAGTAAATGAAACTGATATTGTTTGGTACGATGCCGCAACAGACGGAAATGAACTTCCAACAAATACGCAGTTAGTCGACGGAAGCATCTACTACGCAGCGCAAAATGATGGTACTTGTGAAAGTGAAAGCAGACTTGCAGTTACTGTTACTATTGGCGAATTATTGACTCCGACTGGAAATGAAACACAATCGTTCTGCTCAGCAGCTACCATCGCTGATTTAGAAGTGAATGAAACTGATATTGTTTGGTATGATGCCGCAACAGACGGAAATGAACTTCCAACAAATACGCAGTTAGTCGACGGAAGCATTTACTACGCAACACAAAATGATGGAACTTGCGAAAGTGAAAGCAGACTTGCGGTAAGCGTTATGATTGGTGGTTCAGAAACTACAACTATCAATTATAGTACAAATTATTTCTGTGCAGATGCAGAAAATGCTTCCCCAACAATTTCTGGTATTCAAAATGGAAGTTTTACAGCCACCCCTTCTGGGTTAGTCATAAACTCATCAACAGGAGTTATTAATATTGCAAATTCTCAGGCTGGAAATTACACCATCACCTATACTCCAACAGGTGATTGTAGCACTGCTGCAGATTTTCAAATAACGATTGCTGAAACTTTAGACACTAGCTTTACCGTTACTGACACATCGATTACAGCAAATATGAATAATGCTACCTATCAATGGATTAATTGTGCTAATGGCGGAAACCCAATTCCAGGAGCTACAAATCAAACTTTTATTCCTGAAGAAAGTGGAACCTATGCGCTACAAGTAACTCTAAATGGTTGTTCGCAAACTTCAAATTGCATTGAATTTACAGTTGAGGATGGCTCTTCTATCGGAGATTTATATGACCGTATTCTTGTATACCCGAACCCAACTGAAGGAAACTTGAATATTTATTTAGGAGAACATACCGCTCCACTATTGGTTAATATTTATGATGAATCAGGAAGATTAGTACACTCTAAATCTGGAATAAAATCGGAGATATACAGCTTCATTTTCAATGTTGCAAGAGGTACCTATATCATCGATATTCTTGAAAATGGAGACAGAGTTAAATCGTATAGAGTTATCAAGAAATAATATTTTCAACTCATCTAATAGCTGAGTTTTCAGAAATAAAACTTCAGAAAAACACATAAAAAAAGAGGCTACTAACAGCCTCTTTTTTATATCATATTCAGTTTAAAAATTAAAACTTAATATTTAAAGTTTCTTGTTTAAGAGTTTCACCTTCATAATACTCAGCAATCCACTTTCCGTCTTTTTGATATAAAAATCCGTTTTTATCTTTTATAAGAAAATAATTTGGTTGGGTTGTTTTAGTAATTTTAAAAACCACCTTAGGAGTCATGTCAACTAATTGGAAACCTGTAGCTGTTGGCTGTGCAAACAAAGTCTGAGCATCTGTTGAATTGGTTCCTGTTACTATTTTTACTGATTGAACTTGTACAGGAGCAGGAGCTTCTACTACCGCAGACACAGGCGTTGATGGCGGTGTTACTGCTACTGAAGTCGTAGCTACTGCTGGCACCGCTACAGTTTGTGTTTGCGCAGGAATTTGCGCTTGCATGCTATTTGCAACTGGCTCGTATTTATAATTTAATCCATTCACCGAAACAAACGCATTTTGAATAGCCTCTTGATACGCATCTTCATAGTCCTTTTCTTTGCTTCTTCCTTCTTCCGAAGTATAAACAATTGTTCCTTGACAGTTTTCCAGTGATACTCGCAATTTGGTAGTAAACAAATTAGAGTCGTCTACAATTTCTGCATTTAATCCCAAACACGGATTCGCTTGTAAATCGGCAGGTTTTTGGTCTTCATACACTACATTATAACCTCCTTTATCAAACAAAAACTTTGTAAATGTATTTACACGATACTGATTTTCTTGCTTTAAAAAATCAAACTTTTTTGGAACTACTACATACTTATAATTGTTTACGCTTTGCTGTGCAAAAGCAGTCACAGATGCTAAAAACAATCCTAAAAATAAAAACTTCTTCATGGGTGTACTTTTATCGTTTTTTAATGTTGATATAACCTTTGATGCTAAAAGTAAGTATTTCTCTAAAGTAAAATACTTTTTTAACACGTACATTATATATTAAACTCGTGTTGATTACTTTATTTGAAAAGTAAAAAGTTAATCTTTCTTCGGAAAAATATAATTAAATCCGAATTGCAAAGATGCGCTATTTGCATTCGATATATTATAATATTCTAACAAATTATCGGCCAACAAATAGAAGTTAAAGTTAGCAAAATGCGAAGATATTCCAAGTCCAATATTTGTTTTCGAAAATTTATCAATGGTATACGTGGTTTTTAATCTGAAAAAATTGCTTAACCTCCTGTAATAAAAAAGCGTTAAAGCCAATTGCGGATATCGAGAATGTGTTTCAGCAAAAAGTTGTGCCCCCATCGAACTTGGGTAACCGTTATTTACTTCAGAAGTACAATTACATTCATCTAAAACCTTTTTATTTTTTCTCCCAAAACGATAAATAACTGCGCCATTTAACTTTAATGGACGCATTGTTGTATAGGCATCTCTGAGGGTATCGCGAGGAAAAGCTTCTTCAATTTCATCAACTATTTCCTGCCAATCTGCCGACACACTTCCGCCATTTACAATATCATCAAAAGGAATTTCAACCCCTTCCAATGCGTATTCACCTTTTAGCGTATAAGTTTCGATATCCGTTTTATTGTGTATAAAACCAAAGTCTTGCAAGCTAGCCGTATAAGTCCAACGATCGTTTGCGTTATAAGTAACTCCAAAATCTACACCAGCGCCAATATTGCCTCCTAAAAGCGCTCTATTTTTAAGTATATTGAAAACATCGTCTCCTTCAACATCTTCTTCTCGAAGTTCGGCAACACCAGAAGTACGAACCTCAACATCTGAAATTAAAGTGTGAATATAGGTGTTATCAACCCCAAGAGACGTAAGAAAACTCCCTTTATTTTTTGTTGAAGAAATATCGATAATTCCAGAGTAAAGTTTTGCACGAACACCGTAACTAAACTGCTCATTTACTTTTCTATGAAATCCAACATGAAAAACGGTTAACAATTCGCCTTTTGCATTTAAGTGTGACAAATTAAATGCCCGCCCGATATTTGAAGAATTCCCTTCGTACGCCAAAATTGCTAAATCTTCAGGCCAATAATTAAATGCGTTTAACTCTTGATAAATTCCAAAGCTTATATAATTTTTACTGAAAAGTCCGCCTATTTTAATGCCTACATTAAACAGTTCTAATTGTTCGTTTATTCGCTGAACATCGTTTGTATTTATGCTGTAAACGGCATTTCTAACTTTTGTATTAAAATCAACTCCGTCGTCGGCAAAAAGGTCGTAAAGTGAAACTTCGCTTGTTCCAACACCTGCATAAATACCTGACAAAGCAGGAATACCAAAAAAAGCATTGTTTTGAATTGTGGCTCCAGGATTTACCATTAACGACTGCGGAATATCGGTAAAATTGTAGAGTAACTGCTTATTTTGGGCATTTACAAAAAAGCCAAAGAAAAGAATTATCACTAAGTGGATTGTTTTAATCCGCATCGATATTCATAAAAAAAGTTCCTGAAGATTTTAGCGAAAGTGCTCCTGTAGAATTTGGATCAAGCAATGGAGTTCCCGGGAGTAATTCCAACTCCAATTTTAAATACTCGGTATTTGTAATTTTATCTATTTCTGATGGAGCATAACGATGAGTTCTTGAAATTGTAGGTCCGTTGATTAGAATATCAATTTCATCAAGCTGATTATAAGCCACATCATAAAAAACAATTTTGGCATTAAACTCACGCTGACTAGTATTTTCAAATTCAAATATAAATGCTGCTTCTTGTAAATTCTCCTTAAAAAAAGGTTTTGAAAACACATCCATTTTTGTAGTGTCTTGAACTGACAGCGGTGTTATATCATTGTTCGGAGCATTTCCGACACTAGAGGCTGATAATTCAAAATAAAAAAGACTTGCATCAATAACAGGTTCAATAGTGAGTGTTTCTGCTTGATCAAAATCTACATCTTTCACACAAGAAAACATCAAAAAACTACTCAAAATAAGAAGTAAGATAGTGTTGTATTTTTTGATGAGTAGTGGCATGTTCTACAAACGTTAAAACGAACAAAGTATTGTGTCTTAAAGATACTGTTTTATTTGCTTTAATTCGGCAACTTTCTCAGTATTAACATTTAGATAATCTTCTGTTGGCGCATAAAACAGTGTATGCATCCCTACACCTTGCGCTCCAATGATATCGGCATCGTAACTATCGCCTATCATCATTGAATTTTCAGCTTTTACATTTGCCTGTTGTAATGCGGTTTGAAATATTAACGGATTCGGTTTTTTTACGCCTGCTGTTTCAGAATCCATAATCACATTAAAATAATGATAGATTTTAGAATTCTTTAATTTCCCTAACTGAACCTCGGCAAAGCCGTTTGTAATAATGTGCAATTTATACTTGGGCGCTAAATAATCTAAAGTTTCAATAGTGTCGCTAAAAAGATGATTAAAACTAGATAAATAAGTTATATAATCATCGCTTAGCTGAAAGATTTTGGCATCATTTACCTTGAGTCCAAGTCGATCGAAAGTAACCTTCAATCGCTTATATCGAAGGTCTTCTTTTGAAACTTTATCTTCTTGATAAAGCTTCCATAACTCCTGATTATACGGCACATATTCCGTTAAAAAGTCAGAGAGATTAATTCCTATTTCATGGTCAGAAAATATTTTTTGATATGTAAGTGCCGAATTCTTTTCAAAATCCCACAACGTATGATCTAAATCAAAAAATACATCTGTAATATCTTTATGTTGCATGCTAGTCTAAACTCATTTTTAAATAATCGATATACAATTTTTTCCATGCATTTCGATGTTGTAGGTCTAATACTTCATTTGAAAAAACAATATTAAAATCACCATCAACAGCCTTTACACTATTTGCCAATTGTTTTATTTTTTCTTTCACTTGGTCCAAACTTTTATATTTATACAAGGCTGTATATTGAACACAAAACGAATTTATTAAAATAGGTATTTGCTCTTCAAAACTAATATCATAAAAGTAAAATGGCGTACAAGTTCCTGCTCTAAAACCTGTTTCACTTGTATAGCCCATGGTGTAATCTTCATTAAAACCTGCATCGACCATTAAACGGTAAGCATCTGGAATATTTAACCGATTGTACCGCTGGCGAACTCTCTTCACAGGCCTATTGATAAAATCGATTAAACGTTTACGCTCTTTCTTCAAGGTTGTTACATCTGTTAAAGATTTATAAGAAGCCATTAGCGAAACGATACTGTAATCGGCAACCGATTTTACCAGCGATCGAAACGTAGGATTTATAACAGAAATATTTTTATCGTAAGCAGAATAATCGGCCATCAGAAAGAAAAAAATAGCTGGTACATTGTATTTTTTATGCAACTCTGTTACTTGATCGAAAAAATCAAAAGGATCGTGACGAAAGCGTAACAGCACTAAATAACGCTCTACAATTCGCTTCAACCTTAAATTAAACAAATCGATAAGTGTTCCTCCAAGGGTTCGAATAAATCCCTTTTTTAGATAAGCATACGCCACCGAAATATCCATAATAGAAGTTTGCTTATAACTTCGCTTCGGAAATTCTATCTCAGGAAAGCGCTCTTGTAATGCTGTTTTCAATTTTTTCACCCAAACATCTACAACTGGAATCTCTAAAAATTTCTGCTGAAATGCTAAACTTTCTTCCACAGGAAACCTTCCATGTTCGTCTTTTACATGCGGTAGGTACTCTTCATATCTACTTAACAAATAGAAGCTTGCCGCAAAAATATCAAACGGAATAGCACACTTGTCGGTAGTAGGAAAAAAACACGGTACTTCGCCCCATTTGTGCATCGTAATTTCTACATCAGAGATACCTTGCTCAAACAACAAATCATTACTTTTAATGAAAAACTCGTTTTGTAATGGCTGTTTGGTATAGGTAATTTTCGGACCTTTATGTGCTATAAAATCTTCCACTTTTGTAGTAATACTAATATCAATATGCAACATTTGTGTAAAAATGTGTCGCATGATATAAGTTAGTCGTGGTGTTACTTTATAGGTGTATACGAGTAGCATAATTATAAAAGTCCTTCGTCTGCAAAGCTAAAGTAAGACTTTTCAGTTACAATAAGGTGGTCTAACAGTTTTATATCCATTCCTTCGCCTGCATTTTTTATTTTTTGGGTGATGTTTTTATCGGCTTCACTTGGTTTTAAAGTCCCCGACGGATGGTTGTGTACCAAAATCATAGCTATTGCATTTACTTCCAAAGCGCGTTTAAGCGCCAACCGAACATCTACCAAAGTACCTGTAATTCCTCCTTTGCTCAACTGTAACATTTGTAAAATGGAATTGGAATTGCTCAAGTATAAAATCCAAAATTCTTCATGTGGTAAATCGCCCAACTTTGGTTGCATTACTTCAAATACATGTTTACTACTTTTTATCTGCTGAATTTTATTAGACTCCTCGCCTCTTCTTCTCCGTCCCAATTCTAAAGAAGCTACAATGGTTACCGCTTTGGCTTCCCCAATCCCTTTAAATTTGGTTAATTGATGTACGCTTAACTTCCCTAACTCGTTTAGATTATTATCTACGGAAGCTAAAATTCGTTTGGAGAGTTGCACAGCACTTTCATTCCGACTTCCGCTACCAATAAGTATTGCAATAAGCTCGGCATCGGTTAATGACTGCTTTCCCGTTGCAAGCAGTTTCTCTCGCGGACGGTCGTGAATACTCCAGTTTTTAATCGAAAAAGAAGTTGATTTTTCTTTCATATAATAAAGATAAGAAATAACAACATACATTATAAACTTTTAAAAATTAAAGTGTTGCTACTTCAAAACTTCATTACAACAATAACAAAAGCTCTCTTTAAAACTATTTTACGAGCGTTTTAACCTCTTCAAAATCTAAACCACCATAATTACCACTACTCATTAAAAGTAGTGCAGTATTTTCGAGGTTTAAATTGAATAGATAAGCTTTAAATTCTTCAGGACTTGTAAAAACTATTAAATCTTTTCGGTTAAAAGCTTCTTCGATTTGTGCGGCTGTAACTGTATCGAGTTGCTTAATTTTAACCGCTTCAGGAGAAAAGAAAACAACAGCAACATCGGTATTATCGAGTGTGTTTTGGTATTCTTTTAAAAATGTAGCATTTAAACTACTATAGGTATGAAGTTCCAAACACGCTATAACTTTGCGCGTAGGAAACTGTTCTCTTACTGCGGTTAAAGTGGCATTTACCTTGCTTGGCGCATGGGCAAAGTCTTTGTAAATTACACTATTATTTTTTTCTGCTAATTTATCCAAACGCTTCGAAGCACCTTTAAAACTAGCAATTGCTTCGTAAAAGTCGTCTTCATCTACACCCATGTGTTGGCAAATCCATTTTGCTCCAGCCAAGTTATTCAAATTATGACGACCAAAAACTTCAATTGGCATAGCACCTTCTGGCGTTTCTAAATACGTTACACCATCTTCCACAGTAAACGCTGGGGTTTGGTATGGAATTTTCCTAATCTGATTTTCAGAAGCCTCTACCACTTCAGCAACAACTTTATCTTCTTCATTATAGGTAATACTTCCACCCTCAACAATCGAATCGGTGAAAATTTTAAATTGCTCTACATAGTTCTCAAAAGTTGGAAATACATTGATGTGATCCCAAGCAATTCCGCTTAACAAAGCAATATTTGGTCGGTATAAATGAAACTTCGGACGACGATCTATTGGCGATGACAAATACTCATCTCCTTCAAGTACAATAAAGTCATTGTCTTCGGTAAGTTTCACCATCGTATCAAACCCTTCCAATTGCGCACCCACCATATAATCTACATCAATATCATGATAATGCAACACATGTAAAATCATGGAAGTAATCGTTGTTTTACCGTGACTTCCACCAATAACTACACGGGTCTTAAACTTACTTTGCTCGTAGATAAACTCTGGATACGAATAAATTTTAACGCCCAATTCCTTCGCCTTAGCCAATTCTGGATTGTCGGGTTTTGCATGCATCCCTAAAATTACAGCATCAAGATCTGTAGTGATTTTTTCTGGAAACCAACCAAATGTATCTGGACACAAACCTTGCGCAGATAAACGCGATTTTGAAGGCTCAAAAATAACGTCGTCGCTCCCAGTAATTTTGTATCCTTTATAATGCAAAGCCAATGCTAAATTGTGCATGGCACTCCCTCCGATGGCGATAAAATGTATATTCAATGTGTACTTTTTAAACTATTGAGACTGTAAAGATAAAATCTCCGCTTGCGAAAGCCAAACTTCCGTAAAACATATTACTCGGTTTATTTTTACAGTTTTTGAATTTCTTTTTTTTCTGATAAAATTTCTTTGGAATTCGGCATCAACTTTACTGCCTTTTCAATATAAGTTGTTGCTTTTTCTTTTTCCTGCTGAAGGCGATACAACTTTGCTAACTGGTAATAAACATCCGACAGCGGAATGATAGACTCAGGCGTATACAGCTTTTCAAAAATCAGCAAATGTTTTACTCCCGCTTTTAACTGATAGTTATAAGTTGAAGCCAAAACGCCTATTTGATAATGTGTTTCTTCACGTTTATAAGAAGCATCTGGAATATCATTTTTGGCCACAACATCCAAAGCTCGCTTCGCATACACTACTGCTAATTCTTTATTTTTGCGTTCCGCTTCGATATACGACTTCGACATATAACCCTCAATAGGAACAATAGCATAAAGTTCTTCCGCATATTGATATGCCTTTTCGTTACTTCCGCCCAAAATACCTGGAAGTTTTAAATACAAATCAATCGAAGCCCAACGTGCATCTAAATTTTCATCATCAAGCTCGCATGCCAATTTAAAATGCTCTTTTACATCGCCTAAAAGCGTAAGTGCTTTCATTTTATTTTCTAACGAAATAACACCTAAAACACCACCATATTTATAATGATATGTAGCGTTTTTCGGATTTGCATCCACCAATTTTTTATAATAAAATGAAGCTGAATCCCAAGCCTTTTCAATACCATACACATCTCCCAAACGTTCGGTTAATGCTGGCGTATCATTTTTTTTGTAGGCTTGTAACAATACTTTCTTTGCTTCGGAAATTTTATTCGTTTTTATAAGCTGATTTGCACGGTCCAATACCACATTTTGTTGCCCAGCTAACGGATAAAACACCATGCAAAACAACATGGCTACAACCAACTTACTTTTATAAACAACTTGAAACATTATTGTTTTGGAGGATAATTAGAAAACACCTTATCGACTACTGCTTTTAGCTTTGCATCGCGAATTTCTGGTGTCATTTGTTCGGAAATTGTTCCTTCGCTCACTGCTTGCCAGATAAGTTCGTCTTCGGTAGCATTTACAATGTCAAAAACAATTTCTCGATATTGCTCGTTACCACCCAAAGGCACTCCAACCGAAACGCCTCCGCCTATATTTCTACCGGTTCCACCAATTCCAATTCCAACCGAACTATTACTAGGTTTTGGTCTGTTTGATGTTTTTATATTGATGTAAATATCTGGTGTAGTAGAATATTCGTAACCGCGAGTTTGCAACAAACTATCGAGGTGCCTAAACAACCTTTTATTGTCTAATTCGCTTAATCCGCTTTCCATATTTGGATAGTAATCGTAACTTTTAAACTGAGAGAAATCTGTTTTTTTATCGTAGTCGTAGGCTACTTGCACGCTTCCACAGGCATAAAAAAACAAACAACAAAGCAATGCTAAATATCTAAAGTACATCTTCTTTTTTAGTTAAAATTACACAAAAAAACCGATATCAAAATAGAAGCTATGATTTTAAGGAATAACTTAATTCTTGTAAATACCATATAAATTAAGTTAGCTTTCATTTTTGTCTTGACACAAAAACGAAACAAAAAAGTCAAGACTAACTGAAAAAAGTATAAAAAATCTACGGAACCATCCTCCACAGATAAAAAGAACTCGCTACGCTCAAACAGCTTTTTATCTATCACCCCACGCTGCTTCCTTGATTTTTAAAACTTTTTTAAGCAGGTCGAAATAAAACATTATTAGTCTTAAACAAAACTTAAGGCGGTGCACCTACACTTCTTTTTGATAAAGATTGTAGTTCGACAAAGACAATTGTTTTACACCTACTTTTTCAAAACCCATCTTTTCGTAATAACTACAAAGTTTTGGGTTTTTAGCATCTGCATCCAACCTTAAATAAACACTTCCGGCAGACTTTGCGTTTTTTGCAATTTCGTGTAAAATTTCAGTTCCAACTCCCTTCCCATTGTATTTTTCTTTCACCACCAAAGAGTGTACATACGTAGCTTTTTCTTGCTGAACACCCCAATAAAGTAAATCTTCAGTTAAAATCCGAACCATGCCAATTGTTTCTCCGCTTTGTTCTGTCACGAAAAAAAACTCGCCATTTTGGATACCATCTGCTACCCATGTGATTTTCTCCTCTGGCGGATTTTTCCAATACTGCCAATGGTCAACATTCATTTTCCCGATTTTCTCAGCAGTTTCTTTAAATAGTTGTAAAACCTGGGGTAGATTTTCTTTTTCTATTTTTTTAAACTGAAATTTCATCAATCTCTATTTTCATATTCTGAAAAAACTAAATATTTTTTTCTGCTGAAGTGTACAAAAATGACAAGAAACTATGCTGTTTCATCTTTATTCATCATCTCCCACAACCTATCTTTTAATTGCTGAATTCCTTGTTGCGCCACGGAAGAAATAAACATGTATTTTGTGTCTTTAAAGCTTTTATCTAGTTCTTCTTTTAACTCTTCTTTCAATTCTTCATCCAACATATCCGACTTAGAAATGGCTACCAAACGCTCTTTATCGAGTAACTCCGGATTGTATTTTTTCAGTTCATTTAAAAGAATTTCGTATTCCTTATAGATATCTTTTGCATCAGCAGGAATTAAAAACAACAGCGTAGAGTTACGTTCAATGTGACGTAAAAAGTAATAACCAAGTCCTTTCCCTTCAGAAGCTCCTTCGATAATCCCAGGGATATCGGCCATTACAAACGTACGATAGTCGCGATATTGAACAATTCCTAAGTTTGGTTTTAGTGTTGTAAACTCGTAATCGGCAATTTTTGGTTTTGCAGAGGTAATTACCGAAAGTAATGTTGATTTTCCTGCATTTGGAAACCCAACCAAACCTACATCGGCAAGTAATTTAAGCTCTAATAAAACCTCTTTTTCTTCGCCAGGAAGACCAGGTTGTGCATAACGAGGCGTTTGATTGGTAGCCGATTTGAAATGATTATTTCCTAAACCACCTTTTCCTCCTTTTGCTATGATTTTTTCTTCGCCATCTTCAGTAATCTCAAACAAGATTTCGTTGGTTTCCGCATCTTTTACCTGCGTTCCTAACGGCACTTCAATAAAAACATCGCTACCGTCGGCTCCTGTACTGGTTTGTTTACTCCCGTGTTCTCCATGACCGGCTTGGAAACTCCTTTTAAATTTAAAGTGAAACAAGGTCCATAAGTTTTTGTTTCCTTTAATAATTATGTGTCCGCCTCGACCTCCATCACCACCATCGGGACCTCCATAAGCTACATATTTTTCTCTGCGTAAATGCGCCGACCCTTGTCCGCCTTTACCAGATACCACTTTTATCTTTACATAATCTGTAAAATTTCCTTCTGTCATTTTAAATATGTTTTATTCTTATTGTTGAATCGTTGAGCTGTTGAAATGTTAAATTGGTTAATCGTTTATTCGGTTAATTGTTTAATTGAGATTTTCGAAGCGCATTAACTTTATTAGAAACCTTCATTATTTGATTTCTAATTTCTAAATACTGCTTTTCAACTATAAAGTTTAACCTAAAAGAAATGATTAATTGATTCAATAGCTCCATACACGAGCTAAAAGCAATATTTGAAAAGTGAGCTTTATCTTTTTTTGAATTTCTTGAAGTTCCTTCCGCTAAATTTGAAGATATTGATATAGAGCATCGCTTCATTTGACTTACCAACCCGAACTTCTCACTATCTGGAAATCCTTCTGTTAATTTATAAATTAATTCAACTAAATCTACAGCGTCATTCCACACTTCAAGCTTTTCGAAAGAATGTTTATACATCACTATTACTTATTTTTAAAAAGCAGATAAGTAAACAGTTCTTCGTATAAACAATTCAACGATTTAACAGTTTTACAAAGTAGCTATAACTTTACTTAAACGCTCTGTAATTTCTTCGATAGAACCAATTCCGTTTACACTATGAAACTTTCCTTGTTCTTGGTAAAACTCGATTAAAGGAGCTGTTTTTTCAGCGTATTCTTCAAATCGGTTTCTAATTTTATTTTCGTCTTGGTCATCGCTTCTTCCGCTTACTTTTCCGCGCTCTAACAAACGTTGAATTAGCACTTCATCATCAGCTTCTAAAGCAATCGTAGCATCAATCTTCATGTTTTTATCGGTCATCAAGTTATCCAAAGCTTTTGCTTGCGCATTTGTTCTTGGAAAACCGTCAAAAATAAATCCGTTTGCATCAGGATTTTTCTCAACTTCGTCGCGTAACATGTTAATAGTTACCTCGTCTGGAACCAATTCTCCTTTATCGATATAAGATTTTGCTAGTGTACCTAATTCAGTACCGTTTTTAATATTAAACCTAAAAACGTCGCCGGTAGATATGTGCTTTAAATTGTATTTCTCTTTTAAAAAATTAGCTTGTGTACCTTTACCTGCTCCTGGTTTCCCGAACAGTACTAAATTAATCATATGTTATTCTTTTATTTTATATACTTCTGGTAAATTTCTTCCTAACTCGTCGTAATCAAGCCCATATCCCACAATAAATTCATCTGGAATTTCCAATCCTACATAATCAATATTATACTCGCCACTATACATTTCGGGTTTGTAAAACATGGATGCAATTTTAAACCTTTTTACGTTTATCTGAGAAAACATATTCACCAACTCCTTTACAGTGTTTCCGGTGTCTATAACGTCTTCTAAAATCACAACACTTCTGTTTTCTACGGTGTCTGGAACATCCAAAAGTGTTTTTACAATTCCGGTAGAAGACATTCCGCGATACGAACTTAATTTTACAAACGTAATTTCGCAATCTTGGTCGTAATGCTTCATAAAATCTGATGCAAACATAAAAGCACCATTAAGCACGCACACAAAAATGGGTGTTTCGTCTTTAAAATCGGCTTTTACCTTTTCGACCATTTTTTTAATGGCTACATCAATTTCTTCCGCAGAAATAAAAGGCTCAAAATATTTATCGTGAAGCTTAATCAATTTTCTAAAAATTATAAAGTTGCAAAGATATCATTTAGATTTTTGTTTTCCCTTTAAATTTAATTGTTTTCGTTAATATTTACAGATTTTTCACAAAAAAATATAGCTTTCGCGCCCTAACAAACAAATAGTTACCAAAACGCTGGCTTTACTTTTGTTGCTTCTTTCAGATTCTTTATTATCTAGATACCGTTTAATTCATTCTATTTCTCGCTTAAATAAACTTCGCCATCGTCTAAATTATGTAGATTTCATATTTAGCTATACTTTTGCAAAATCAAGTTTAGAAACATTCAGTTAAAACACAATTTCAAGATGAACTACTTTTCTTCTGATTTTAAATTAGGTATTTTAGGAGGCGGACAACTCGGTAAAATGATGCTGTACGAAACTCGAAAGTTTGACATTCAAACCCTTGTACTCGACCCAAGCAATGAAGCTCCATGCAAAATAGCTTGCAATGAGTTTTTCCAAGGAGATTTAATGGATTATGATACCGTTTATAACTTCGGAAAAAAAGTAGATGTACTTACTTTTGAAATTGAGAATGTTAATGTTGAGGCTTTGGAACAGCTTGAAAAAGAAGGAAAAACTGTATTTCCTTCAGCTAAAACATTAAAAACAATCAACAACAAAGCAACACAGAAGTTGTTCTATGTTGACAACAATATTCCTACGGCCGAGTTTACACGTTTTGCCTACCCTGAAGAAATGCTTAATGCCGTTAAAAACGAAGCCCTTACTTTTCCTTTTGTTTGGAAAAGTGCGCGTTTTGGGTACGACGGTCAAGGGGTAAAGGTGGTGCGTACTTATTCCGATTTGGAAGGGTTACCAGAAGGAGAATGTATTGCGGAGAAAATGATTCCTTTTAAAAACGAATTGGCGGTAATTGTAGCGCGCGACACCAAAGGAAACGTAAAAACATACCCTGTTGTTGAAATGGAGTTTCACCCAGAAGCCAACCAAGTTGAGTATGTAATTTGCCCTGCGCGAATCGACAAAAAAGTAGCTGAAAAAGCACAGTTGGTTGCCCTAAAAGTATCGCAAGCTTACCAACACGTTGGGTTATTGGCTGTTGAAATGTTCCAAACAGAAAACGACGAAATTTTAGTAAACGAAGTAGCGCCACGCCCTCACAATAGTGGTCATTACAGTATCGAAGCTAGTTACACCAATCAATTCGAACAACAAGTACGTGCTATTTTAGGACTTCCGCTAGGAAATACCGAAAGCAAAGTAGCTGGTATTATGGTGAATTTGGTTGGTGATGAAGATTACACAGGACCCGTAGTGTATAAAAACATTGAAAACATTATGGCGATGGAAGGCGTAACTCCACACATTTACGGAAAGCGCGAAACACGTCCGTTTCGAAAAATGGGACACGTAACCATTGTTAATGAAGACATTGCAAAAGCAAGAGAAATTGCCGAGCAGGTTAAGAAAAGTATTAAGGTTATTGCTGAAGAAAAATAACCAACGCTTAAAACCCCCAAGGTTTTTTAAACCTTGGGGGTTTTTAAATGGAAAAAAGATTCCTACAACTAATTATAGACTTTCTTTTTGCTTCTTTGTACCTTTACACTTTTAAAAACGAATACAAAAAATGGCAAAAGTAGCAGTTATCATGGGGAGCACTAGCGACCTCCCAGTAATGCAAGACGCAATCGATGTTTTAAAAGAATTAGGAGTTGAAACCACTGTAGACATCGTATCGGCACACCGTACTCCAGAAAAAATGTACGACTTTGGAAAAAACGCACACACCAACGGAATTTCTGTAATAATTGCAGGTGCAGGTGGAGCGGCGCATTTACCAGGTATGGTTGCTTCTTTATCGCCACTTCCAGTTATTGGGGTGCCCGTAAAAAGTAGTAATTCTATCGATGGTTGGGATTCTGTACTTTCCATTCTTCAAATGCCAGGCGGTGTTCCTGTTGCAACGGTAGCTTTAAATGGCGCAAAAAATGCAGGAATTCTTGCAGCGCAAATTATCGGCGCATCAGACAAAGCTGTGCAAAACAATATTATTTCTTACAAAGAATCTTTAAAAGAAAAGGTTATCAAAGGTGCTGAAAGCGTAAAGCAATAATCCTTTAAAACCAATATCTTATTGCAACGCAGTAAGAATACATCAATTAAAAAGCGTTTAAAATGTTAATCATTCTTTAAGCGCTTTCTCTTTTTTGGCGAAAGTTTTTTACTTTGTAAAACAATTCGAATAAATTAAAACAATATGGCAAATTTGCTTAATCATACTTTTACAACGCCTTTTCAAACGGCTCCCTTTTCAGCAATAAAAAATGAAGATTTCCTTCCTGCAATTCAAGAGGAAATAAATAAAACTAAAGCTGAAATCGATGCGATTACTTCAAATACTGATGCTGCTACTTTTGAAAATACAATTGAAGCGCTAGAATTTTCAGGCGCACAATTAGACAGAATTACCTCTATTTTTTTCAATTTAAATAGTGCCGAAACCAATGA
The DNA here is from genome assembly GCF_038433465.1 of Joostella sp. CR20. Taxonomy (NCBI): domain Bacteria; kingdom Pseudomonadati; phylum Bacteroidota; class Flavobacteriia; order Flavobacteriales; family Flavobacteriaceae; genus Joostella; species Joostella sp. CR20. Next base: position 91,439 of record NZ_JAESVF010000001.1, read on the forward strand.
AGAAATTCAGAAGTTAGCACAGCAAATTTCGCCTTTGCTTTCAGAATTCGGAAACGACATTCGTTTAAATGAAGCTTTGTTTAAGCGTGTTAAAACCGTTTGGGAAGCAAAAGACACACTTTCGCTCACTAAAGAACAAAAAATGCTTTTGGATAAAACCTATAAAGGTTTTGCTAGAAATGGAGCAAATCTCCCAGAAGATAAAAAGGCAATTTTAAGAGGTATCGACAAGCAATTATCGCAGTTGAGCTTGAAATTTGGCGAAAATGTTTTAGCCGAAACCAATGCTTTTGAACTACATATTACAAATATCGAAGAACTAAAAGGACTTCCAGAAAGTACTTTAGAAGCCGCTGCCGATGAAGCTAAATCTCGCGAAAAGGAAGGTTGGATTTTCACGCTAAACTACCCAAGTTATTTACCTTTAATGACGTATGCTGAAAACAGAGACCTGCGCAAAAAAATGTCGCTTGCCTTTGGAAGCAAAGCTTTTCAAGGAAACGACCACGATAACCGAGAAAATGTAAAACAAATTGTACGCTTACGCCAGCAACGTGCCGAACTCTTAGGTTATAAAACGCATGCACATTTTGTACTCGAAGAGCGCATGGCTAAAACTCCAGAAACTGTAAATTCGTTTTTAGCTGAATTACTTGAAAAAGCAAAACCTGCAGCAGAACAAGAGTTTAAGCAGCTTAGTAATTTTGCTAAAGAAGAAGATGATATCGAGCAACTTCAAAAATGGGATGGTTCGTTTTATACTGAAAAACTAAAGCAAAAACTTTTTGATTTAGATGACGAAAAACTTAAACCATACTTCAAATTAGAAAATGTAATTAATGGGGTTTTCACCATTGCTGAAAAATTATACGGTTTAAAATTTGAAGAAACTACCGAAATAGACAAGTATCATTCAGATGTAAAAACCTACAAAGTAGTTGACGAGAACAATAATTTTATCGCGGTTTTTTATGCTGATTTCCATCCGCGAAAAGGAAAAAGAAATGGCGCTTGGATGACGAGTTACAAATCGCAATACAAAAAAGACGGCGAAAATTCGCGTCCGCATATTTCTATTGTTTGTAATTTCACTAAGCCTACGAGCTCAAAACCATCGTTATTAACTTTTAACGAAGTTACTACTTTGTTTCACGAATTCGGACATGCACTACACGGAATGCTTGCCAATACCACTTACCCAAGTTTAAGCGGAACGAGTGTTTATTGGGATTTTGTAGAGCTTCCGAGTCAGGTTTTAGAAAATTGGTGCTACGAGAAAGAAGCACTCGAGATTTTTGCAAAACACTACCAAACAGGAGAAGTCATCCCAATGGAATATGTCGAAAAAATAAAAGAGTCGGCTACCTTTATGGAAGGAATGCAAACCTTACGCCAGCTAAGTTTTGGAATGCTCGATATGAGTTGGCACGGAATAAATCCAACGCATATTGAAGATGTAAAAAATCATGAAAGTAAAGTTTTTGATGCTACACGGCTTTACCCTGAAACTCCAGAAACTTGTATGAGTGTTGCGTTTTCTCATATTTTCCAAGGAGGTTATTCCGCAGGATACTACAGTTATAAATGGGCAGAAGTACTCGATGCCGATGCTTTTGAATTTTTCAAAGAAAAAGGAATTTTCAGCAAAGAAGTAGCGCAAAAATTTAAAGACAACGTACTTTCTCAAGGGGGTACCGAAAACCCAATGGAATTGTACAAACGCTTTAGAGGGAAAGAACCTCAACCAGAAGCTTTATTGAGACGCGCAGGATTGATTGAAAAAAAGTAACCAGATGAAACTACAAACACAAGTCCCGTTAACGACAGCAAACAATCAAATAGATTATACATCTAAAGTGTTGTTAATGGGCTCTTGTTTTGTGGAAAACATAGGCGAGAAACTTAATTTTTATAAGCTTCAAACACTTGTAAATCCGTTTGGAATTTTATTTCATCCGAAAGCTTTAGAAAATAACATTGAGCGAATTGTCACACAAAAAGAGTTTACCGAAAACGATATTTTCTTCCTCAATGAACGCTGGCATAGTTTCGAAGTTCATTCAGCATTAAGCAATCCAAACAAAGAAGCTTTTCTAAACAATCTCAACAGTGCGCTCGAAGCTACTTTAAAATCCATTCAAAGTGCCACTCATATCGTTTTTACACTAGGAACCGCTTGGGGTTATAAACATTTAGAAACTCAAAAATTGGTTGCGAATTGCCATAAAGTACCACAAACCAAATTCTCGAAACAGTTGCTTTCGGTTTCCGAAACTGAAACATCTTTAGCAAATATCACTGCTCTTATCGAGCAACTAAATCCGAAGGCAGAAATTATTTTTACGGTTTCTCCAGTTCGCCATTTAAAAGATGGATTTACGGAAAACCAACACAGTAAAGCGCATTTAATCTCGGCTGTTCAAAGCACCATTACTAAAAGTTCGAAGTTTAATTATTTCCCTGCATACGAGATTATGATGGACGAATTACGCGATTATCGTTTTTACGCTGAAGACATGATTCACCCAAACAAAACTGCTATTTCGTATATCTGGGAGAAGTTTCAGCAGATTTGGATTTCTTCTAAAGCTGAAACTACTATGAAAGATGTTGAAAAAATTCAAAACGGACTTCAGCATCGACCATTTAATACTGAAAGTGATGAGTTTAAAAAGTTTCAAGAAAAACTTCAACAGAAAATTATGTATCTTTCAGAAAAACATCCACATATAACTTTTTAAGATGCGAAAAGTACTTTTCGGGATTATCATTACTTTGCTCATTTTATGGGCATATCAAGTTTATAAAAGATACGACGACCGTGCGCAATTTTTAAAAGAAAACACGGCATTACTTCAGCAAGAAATAAAAAATGTTCGCAAATTAGTAGTTACCGAAGGGCATTTTTCTCAGGTGTTTAATTACCAACAGTCAGAAAAGATTTTTGCCAATTTACTTACTACGGAAAAAAAAGCTTTGGTTATCGCAAATGCAGATGTAACGATAGCTTACGACCTCAGTAAAGTAACTTTTAAAGTTGATGAGGCTAACAAAACCTTATACATTACTGATATTCCAGAACCCGAAGTGAAGATTTTTCCAGATTTAAAATATTACGATGTTTCTGGAGATTATTTAAATCCGTTTAACGCCAACGACTTTAACAAGATAAAAGACCAAGTAAATATTGCGATAAAGAAAAAAATAAAAGAATCTAAGCTTGAAGAAAACGCCGAAAACCGACTTATCACAGAGCTTTCTCGATTTTATATTCTTACCAATACTATGGGTTGGAAATTGGTGTATAACCAAAAAACTATTGAACAAGCTAAAGAAATTCAGCTTTTAAAAGACTAATAAAAGCTACTGTGTTCGCTCCTTCACCCAATTCAAAAACTCATTTTTAAAATCTTTAGCATTCCAATTTTTAGACTTGGCAATATCGTTTTGCTTTTCAACAACGGCATTCCCTTGACTTTTTTGATAATGAATTTTAATCTTCCCTCCTGTTTGAGTGCTCCAATAAGTTTCTTTGTACAGCACTTTACCATCGTCTCCTATTTTTACAATTCGGGCGCTATAGTTGTTATTCCCAATTTTTGAAGTGTAAATAGCCGATTTATTGTCCTTGTCAATCAGAATATACGGCGCCATAGATGGCCCTGTAAAAGTGTTATTTTTAATAAAAGTTTGCTTCTCTGGGCGATATAAATACACCGCGTAAGTAGCATTTTGGTTTAAGTCAAAGCCTTCAGGGAAACTAAAATCAGTATATCCATCAAAATTGATATCAAAATCGGATACTTTATAATTTTGCTCCGACAAAGTTTCTATTTTAATTGGTTTCTTTATCGGCTGTAAAGGCGCTTCAAAAACAAAACTACTATCCACATTTTTTATCAACTCTTTTTTAGAAACTGAAACTTCTATCGGCATAGGATTGGCAACTGTTTTTCGCGTATATCGCACCGAATAACGCCAACGAAGCTCTTGTTTATTCATTGCAAAAGGCTTGCTATACACGTAAAAAGTAGAATCGATTAACGCTTTGTAAAACTGCGGATACGATTGCTCCGATTGGTATGCGTTGGTGTTGAGAAGCGAAAAATTAAAATTCTTATTGTATCGATAATTCCGAACAACAGAATCGGTTGCGTACGCTACTACATGCGCTGAGTTTTTAGTCTGCTTTTCGGTTACTTCATAACTTTGAAAAATAGAATCGTTGACAAATGCACTGCTGTAGTTGGTAGTAGAAACTCCATCAAAACGCTTTCCGCTTAAAGTAATATTGGTTAAAACGCGCGCAGTATCTCTAATAATGAGTTTCTCCAAAACACTCACACTGTCTACAAAATAGTACGTATTTAAGCCTGCAGCTTCTTGCGAATCCAGTAACGCAACCGACTTATAAACTTTTCCGCCATTTGCCAATGTATCCAAAATAGTGTCGTTAAGAACTAACTTATCTTTCCGAATCGAGAAGAATTTATCTTTATTATCAATAGAATATGTAAATGTTTTCTTCGGAAGTAAATTATAGTAAAAATTGGCTGTTTTTGTCGCTTTTTTAATACTTACTGGCTCTTCATCAAAGTCTACATCAAATGCAGCATAACTGTGCTGTGAAGCATCGTGAGTATATATTTTATACTGATTTTTGGCTACGTTATCGATTCTGAAAACACTCCCTGAAATTTCAGAAGTAATTGTTTTTCCGTCTTTAATAATTGCCGTTTTTTTAAACTCTTGCAACTTTCCTTGACGCTTGGCTTTTCCGTATAAATTCATCACAATAAAAGAAGAATCTACAGGGCGTTTTATGGTAGCTGTGTAAAAAACAGAATCTTTAGTTTGTAGTTGATTGTTCTTTTTACGAAGCATATTTTTAATATGCTGTTCGTCTGTAAGCACCTTTTCTTTTCGTTGTTGTAAACGTAGCGAATCGGCGTCGGTTGTGAGTTTTGTAGTTTGCACATCGTCGTTTTTACACGCAACCTGAGCCAAGATAAACCCTAGAATAAATATATATTTTTTCAATTGTAATTCTCTTATTTTTATTGAACAAAAGCACCGTCAACCAACAAAATTCCGTCATCTATTAAATGACCTACGCGTGGTTTATTTTGCTTCACTGTTTCTAAATGCGCTTTTATTTCTGCTGAAAACTCATCGTCTCCACTCATTCGTGCCAACTCGTATAATTCAACCGAAAGCAACCAATCTTCAGGAAAAAATTCTTGTATTTGCTCAAACACTTTGTGCCTTGAAATTGTTCTGTTTTTGCCCTCTCTAAATTCACGCACTTGTAAGTATAACGCCTCTAACTTTTTGGTAGTATCGGTTTTGGTTTGTTTTATTGTTTTTTCTGAAGGCACATGCGTAATTAAATCGAAACTTTGTATGTCGGCAGGACCACTATAAGCCGAGATAGCCTCTTTCCCAACCGCCATATTGTAAATATCGTTTGACGGCTGAAACAAAACCTCATTCCTATAAGTTACCGTACAATCTTTAAAACTTATCAGAATAATTTTCCCCATTAAGTTTCGAGTTCCTGTAATGATGGTTCCCGAAACTGTAACACCTCCTTCAAACTCCAAATTTACTTGGTGCCCTTCATAAATATTATACGCTTTTAAATCGCGCGGACTCATATCTTCAATCGCAAGATTAATCCCTTTTAATTTCCCAACAGGGCTACCAAAACCTTGTGAATGTTGAATAGTTCCATGACCAACAAGCTCTTTATCTTTATACGAAAGTGCCGTTTTCCCGCTAGTTTGAAAATAAATTGGTTTTCCTTCAGCAGCAATTACTCTATTAAAAACTCCAGAAATTTGTATCCCTGTACTCAACTCTAAAGTCCCTAAAGCTTTCGACTCTATAAGTTTTTCAAGTCCAGACAATCCGCCTTTTCTCAATGCCATGGTATTGGCAAATTCTTCTAAAATCAAACTTAAATGCGCAAAATCGGGGGTTACAAATAGCTGTGGTTGCGGCTTGGTAATATCAAAATCTTGATAAGCAGCATCTAAAGAATACGGTATTTTTTTCACCTCATCGGTCATACACCACTTACTTTCCCCGATAGACGACAATAATCCTGCGCCGTATATTTTAGGGTTTTCAACCGTTCCTATGAGTCCGTATTCTACCGTCCACCAATGTAAATTCCGAATCAATGCCATTTCGCTAGGTTGCCCCATATTTTCTTGCAAGAAAGCTACTTTTTCTTCGGCATCTTTTATTGCTGAAGCTGACGTTCCCTCGGCTTCTTTGATAATAGACAAATGACGAATAGCCTCATACATTTCATAATCTTTAGCACTCGAAATTGCTTTACAACCTATTTCACCAAAACGTCTCAAATACTCAGCATACTCTGGATTTGCAATGATGGGTGCATGTCCAGCACCTTCATGAATAATATCGGGAGCTGGAGTGTATTCTATATTTTCTAGTTGACGAATGTCTGAAGCAATCACCAAAACATTGTACGCTTGAAACTCCATAAAAGCATTTGGTGGAATAAATCCATCCACAGCAACAGCTGCCCAACCAATATTTTTTAAAATACGATTCATTCCGTACATACTCGGAATGTTGTTTATGGAAATCCCTGTTTTTTGTAATCCTTCAGTATACGATTCGTGTGCAACTCTACTCAAATAGTCTACATTTTTTCGCATTACATAACGCCACACCGCCTGATTAATTGATGTGTAATCATCGTAATTTTGCGGCTTAATAAACTGTTTTAGATGCGCTGGTAATCGATCTAAAAGGGGATTACTTTTATAAGCAGTTTCCATATACTTTTCATTTATGTTTTAAAAATACAAAAACCTAGAAAAAAAGCTACCTTAAAAAAAGTAGCTTTTAAAACTTAAGTGAAGATTTTACAAATCAACACATTATTTTATTCATTGTTTAAAACCATATTATAAATGGCAAACGTTTATTTCGCCATTGCAACTTGTGTTGTCATTGGAGGGAATTGGGCTAAAATTTCTTTTACAAACTCAGAAATACGCTCTTCTTTTTTTGCTAAGTTTCCGTTGGTTACAAGGTTTCCTGTACCTTTTCCTTGCCAAACTAATTCTTTTTTACCAGCATCAATCAAATCGATATATAAAGACCCTTCAGTTTCTGTGGTAACAGAGTTATAACCACCTCCCCAATAAGGGTTTCCATACCAACCCCAGCCCCAACCAACGTTGTTGTACACATTTACTCTATCTACTTCTTTGGTAAAAATACTAACCAAAACATCTGGATTTTCCGATAAACGGTAGCCTCTGTTTTGTAATTCGTATTGAATAGCTTTTAAAATTCTTTTCTTATCTAAATCAGAAATCCCTGCTTTATCAATACCTGGTTTGTAAAATGCAAAAGTTTTATACTGACTAAAATCTACTTGACGATCGTAATCGCTTGAGACATTTATTGAAGCACAAGCGCTCATCAATAAAGTTAAGAGCAATATTCCAGCGAATAGTTTAAATGTTTTCATATCGTTTCCTTTTAAAAATTTATAGTATTAGTGTTTGCCGAAGCATTTGGTTTTAAATCTTACAACAGCTCTTCATCTACAAAATTAGGCAACGTAACTTTTAAATTCGGTTCGTTTTGCATGGCACGTTTTATTGCAAAAACGGCTTCTTCATTCCTTGCCCAACTTCTTCTAGCAATTCCGTTATTCACATCCCAAAACAACATGGATTGCAAACGTTTAGCTGCTTCTTCAGTACCATCAAGAACCATACCAAAACCACCATTTATTACTTCGCCCCAACCTACACCACCACCATTGTGTATGCTTACCCACGTTGCTCCTCTAAAACTATCGCCAATTACATTATGAATAGCCATGTCTGCTGTAAAGCTAGAACCGTCGTAAATATTTGAAGTTTCTCTGTACGGAGAATCGGTACCACTAACATCGTGATGGTCGCGCCCTAAGATTACTTCTCCTATTTTATTTTCTGAAATGGCTTTGTTGAAAGCTTTAGCAATTTCAATTCTACCTTCGGCATCGGCATATAAAATTCGTGCTTGCGACCCCACCACCAATTTATTTTCTTGTGCTGCTTTTATCCACTGAATATTGTCGGCTAATTGCTGCTGAATTTCTTTTGGAGCGTTTAATTTGATGCGCTCTAAAACCTCACAAGCTATGGCATCGGTCTTTTTTAAATCTTCTTGATTACCACTTGCGCATACCCATCTGAAAGGTCCAAATCCATAATCAAAACACATTGGCCCCATGATATCTTGCACATAACTCGGATAAGCCCATCCCCCATCCCCTTCCCGAAGGGAAGAGGAGTCTACAAACTCTCCATTCTCATTTTTATATATTTTGGCACCAGCACGAGAAGCTTCCAACAAAAAGGCATTTCCGTAATCGAAAAAGTATGTCCCCTTTTGCGTGTGTTTATTTATTGCTGAAGCTTGTCGGCGTAAACTTTCTTGTACTTTTAGTTTGAAAGTTTCAACATCCGAAGCCATCATTTTTTGAGCGTTTTCAAAACTTACATCCACAGGATAATACCCTCCAGCCCAAGGATTGTGTAACGATGTTTGGTCGGAACCTAAATCGATATGAATTTCTTCTTTATCAAATGCTTCCCATACTTCAACCACATTTCCTTGGTAAGCAATAGAAACGGTTTCTTTATCAGCTTTTGCTTTTTTCACACGAGTTACCAAGGTATCAACATCAGTAATAACTTCATCTACCCAACCTTGAGAATGACGTGTTTCTATAGCTTTCGGATTGACCTCAGCACAAACTGTAATACAACCTGCAATGTTTCCTGCTTTTGGTTGTGCTCCACTCATTCCACCTAAACCAGAAGTTACAAAAACACTTCCCTTTGGGTCTTTTCCAATCTTTCTAAATCCGTTTAAAACAGTAATAGTGGTTCCATGAACAATTCCTTGCGGACCGATGTACATATAACTTCCCGCAGTCATTTGTCCGTATTGCGTAACTCCCAAAGCATTAAACTTTTCCCAGTCGTCTTGCTTAGAATAATTAGGTATCATCATCCCGTTGGTAACCACTACACGCGGTGCATTTTTATGAGATGGAAACAACCCCATTGGATGTCCGCTATACATCACCAATGTTTGTTCGTCGTTCATAGTTGCCAAATATTGCATCGTTAAACGGTATTGCGCCCAGTTTTGAAAAACAGCCCCATTACCACCGTAGGTAATTAATTCATGCGGATGTTGTGCCACTTTTGGGTCGAGATTATTCATAATCATCAGCATAATCGCGGCAGCTTGCTTAGACTTTGCAGGATATGCGTCAATTGGTCGCGCATACATATCGTAATCTGGACGCAAACGATACATATAAATACGTCCGTAGGTTTCTAATTCTTCTTTAAATTCCGGTAATAATTCAGCATGAAACTCTTTATCAAAATATCGCAAAGCATTTTTAAGCGCTAATTTTTTCTCTTCAGCAGTTAAAATGTCTTTGCGTTTTGGTGCATGATTTACACTCGTATCATACGTTTTTTTTGGTGGTAATTTAGTTGGAATTCCTTCTAAAATATCGCTCGAAAATGTATTTTGTGTAGTTATCATTTGTATTATTTTTTGTTCTTTTTAAAACCATATGGGCAATGTTTACAACCATTTTCGCAACAATAACCACGTTTTAAATGGTATTGTTCGGTAAAAACTCGGTATCCTTGTGGAGACAAATAATAATCGCCTTCTTCTGGTTTTAATATCTTCTTCATTTTATAATATACTCAATAAAAGGGTGTTAATTTTACGCTGTTAATAATTTCTGTTTAAAAACTTTTGAAATAAATTTTTACAACAACAAATCCTTCTATCTTTACAAAGATAACAGAAAACTACGGCTCTGCCAGCAAGTGTTTTTATGATTCTAATTTTTAAATACATATTTCCCAAAAGATATATCGGGCTCACATTATGGCCAGTAATTATCTTGAAAGAACAAAATTTAAAACACGATGAAATTTTGATTAATCACGAGCGCATCCACCTTCAGCAGCAATTAGAACTGCTAATTCTCCCTTTTTACATTTTGTATTTTTTTGAATGGATTGTTGGTTTTATTCGTTATAAAAGTTTTCACAAAGCCTATAGAAATATAAGTTTTGAAAGAGAAGCATATCAAAACGAACATCGGTTAGATTACATCGAAAACCGTAGGTTATGGAGTTTTGTTAGGTATATTTTTAACGCTTCTTAACATCAAATTGGCATTTATTTTGCTTGTTTTTTTCTGAATTTTTGTGCTATTAAAACGTTTAATTAATTTCGAAATATCATGAAAAAAACAGTTTTATTTTGTTCGTTATTAATGATGATTTCTTGCACTGCACAAGAAAAAAATAACGAAACTTCTTCAGAAGAAATCTCTAAAAACAAACCCAACGAACGTTGGACAGTAAACAAAGAAGTTGATGAAAATGGTAATGTTATCCGTATGGATTCTACTTATGTATGGTCGTACTCATCAAACGACTCGCACTTTACTGACAAACAAATGGACAGTATCATGCAAGGTTTTCAGAGCAAGTTTTCAGCTAATTTGTTTGATGACTTTATGAGTTTTGACAATGATACTATTTTTCAAATGCCATTTTCTCATGACAGAATCTTTCAAAATGAATTTTTAGACCCTAAAAAACAAATGCAACAAATGATGCGAATGGCAGATTCGCTTCAGCAACTTTATTTTCAAAAATTCAACAACCAAAAAGGAGCTCAAAAACTCTAAAATGCAAAAAAGGCTGTTTGAAAAGTATTTAAAAATTAACATTCATACTTAACCTCAGTTCGATATAAATATCAACATAGATACATTTAAGTATTTGTATTTCAGTTATTTATTAATACTTTCATTTTTGTCTTGACACAAAAACGAAACAAAAAAGTCAAGACTGATTAAAAAAGCATGAGAAATCTACGGAAACAACCGCCACAGATAAAAAGAACTCGCTACGCTCAAACAGCTTTTTATCTAACAGCCCACGCTGCTTCCTTGATTTTCACATGCTTTTTAAATAGGTCAATTTTATCATTTACTCATCATATTAGTTTTTAGCAGAATGAGTAACCGAATTAAACACGGTTTTACAAAAAATTAAATTTTTCAAACAGCTTTTTTTCAAAATTTATCGTTCAGCTTTTCTATAACTGGTTTGTTGTATCTTTGTTTTTAGAACACTATAGCTGTGCACAATCAAGAAGTTATTTTAGAAGAAACTACAAAGGCGAAAGTTCGACTTTTTATCAAAAGAGAAGATCTTATTCATCCGTTTATTTCTGGGAATAAATTCAGAAAATTAAAATACAATCTTGAAGAAGCAAAAAAGCAAAATCAAACTACGCTACTCACTTTTGGAGGTGCTTTTTCAAACCACATTGCTGCAACCGCTTACGCAGGATTTGAACAAGGTTATAAAACTATTGGAATTATTAGAGGCGAAGAAATCGCTTCGAAAATCAATGAAAATCCAACCCTCACTTTTGCGCAAAAACACGGGATGGAATTTAAGTTTGTAAGCCGAGAAGACTACAGAAATAAAGAAGATTCGAACTTTATAAAATCGCTACAAAATACTTTTGGCAATTTTTATTTAGTACCCGAAGGTGGCACCAACAAGCATGCGGTAAAAGGTTGCGAAGAAATTTTAGAAACCTCCGATTTCAATTTCGATTATGTCTGCTCAGCAGTTGGCACAGGCGGCACCATTGCTGGACTTATAAATTGTTCACGACTACGTCAACAAGTTTTGGGCTTTCCGGCCTTAAAAGGTGATTTTTTACAAACAGAAATATGTAAATTTGCCACACAGAGTAACTGGAAACTTATTACAGATTATCATTTTGGTGGTTATGCCAAAATAAATACTGATTTGGTTGAATTTATAAATCATTTCAAAGAAAGAACCGCAATTCCGCTAGACCCAATTTATACTGGGAAAATGCTCTTCGGAATTATTGATCTGATAAAAAAAGGTTATTTTGAAGAAAACACACAAATACTCGCCATTCATACAGGCGGCCTACAAGGAATCGCAGGGATGAATAGCCATTTAAAACAAAAGAATTTACCATTAATACAATGCTAATAAAACGCCTCATTTTTATTTTCCTTATAATTTCGTTAGCTAGCTGCGACAGTAAAAAAAAAGCTGTTGCTACCAAAAAACACCCTAGAAAACACACTACCCACACGCGTACAAAACCTACAGACCGAACTACAGAACCTACTTACAATCATACCGAAACTCTAGAATCTACTTCTAGAACAACTGTTTATACGGCCACTGTTGAAGAATATATCGATGTTTTTAGTCCGATTGCACAACGCCAAATGCGCAATTACGGCATTCCAGCAAGTATTATTTTATCACAAGGAATTTTAGAAAGTGGTGCAGGAAAAGGTGAATTGGTAAGAAAAGCTAATAATCACTTCGGAATAAAATGCCACACAGGATGGACAGGCGAACGGGCGTATCACGACGACGATGAAAGAGGCGAATGTTTTAGAAAATACAAATACCCAGAACTTTCCTATCAAGATCACTCCGAGTTTTTAACAACCCGAAGTAGGTATGCATTTTTGTTTGATTTAGACAAAGACGATTACCGAGGATGGGCAAAAGGACTTCGAAATGCAGGTTATGCAACTGACAGACGATATCCTGAAAAACTCATCAGTTTAATAGAAAAATACGAACTTTACAAATACGACGCTGCCGTTCTGGGTACCAACCCTGCACGTGTAAAACAAGTAGCTGAACAAACTTATCGGGTTTCAAAAGGAGATACACTTTACTCTATTTCCAAACGCTACAATGTATCTGTCGATGCTATCAAAAGAAAAAACGGATTAAAAGATAATAATATTCAAATCGGACAAATATTATATCTTAACTAAAACAAAACACATGTTATACAAAAGAAGTAGTGCACTTTTTGCTGAAGCTAAAAAATACATCCCTGGCGGTGTAAATTCTCCTGTAAGAGCATTTAATGCTGTTGGCGGAGATCCAATTTTTGTAAAACAAGCAAAGGGCGCCTATCTATATGATGAGGACGGAAATAAATTAATAGACTACATTGCATCTTGGGGACCTATGATTTTAGGGCATGCCTTTCAACCTGTTGTTAATGCTGTTATCGAAAAAACTGAACTTGGTACTTCCTTCGGAATGCCAACCGAAATAGAAACCGAAATTGCTAAACTTGCAGTTGCTATGGTGCCAAACATCGATAAAATTCGATTTGTAAATAGCGGAACCGAAGCATGTATGAGTGCAGTAAGATTGGCTCGAGGCTATACCGGAAGAGATAAAATCATCAAATTTGCGGGTTGCTACCACGGACATTCAGATTCGTTTTTAATTCAGGCAGGAAGTGGTGCTGTCACCTTCGGAAGTCCAAATAGTCCTGGTGTTACGCAAGGTACTGCCAAAGACACTTTACTCGCCAATTACAACGATTTAGAAAATGTAAAAGCACTTCTTGAAGCTAATAAAAATGAAGTTGCAGCAATTATTATTGAACCTGTTGCCGGAAACATGGGATGCATCATTCCTAACAAAGGCTTTTTAGAAGGTTTACGCAAATTGTGCGATGCCCATAACACTTTACTTATTTTTGATGAAGTAATGACTGGTTTCCGACTTGCCAAAGGTGGTGCGCAAGAACGCTTAAATATAAAAGCCGATATTGTTACCTTCGGAAAGGTTATTGGTGGCGGCTTACCAGTGGGTGCTTTTGCTGCAAAAAATGAAATAATGAACCATTTGGCGCCACTTGGCCCTGTGTACCAAGCCGGAACTTTAAGCGGAAATCCACTTGCTATGGCAGCCGGACTTACCATGCTTCAAGCCTTATCGGAACATGAAGATATTTACAAAAGCTTAGACGATAAAACGGCATACCTACACAAAGGTTTGGAAAAAGTATTTGAAGAAACAGAACTTACCTATTGCATTAACCGCTTAGGATCGATGATTTCTGTCCACTTTACAGACGAAGTATACGATTTTGAAACTTCAGCAAAAGGAAATAACGAATACTTTAAAAAGTTTTTCCACGGAATGTTAAACGAAGGTATTTACCTTCCGCCTAGCGCCTTTGAAAGCTGGTTTTTAAATGACGCATTAACTTATGAAGATTTAGACAAAACCATTGAAGCTGCCGCCAAAGTGGTTAAGAGTTTATAGCATAAAAACCTCTCTTAAAAATGTAAAATTTGAGAGAGGTTTTAAATATTTTTTTGATATTATCATCCATAAGCTTAACTAGTTATTTTCTTCGCCATAGAGCGTTTCTAGGTTTATATTTAACTTCCCGTCGGTAAGGACTACCTTATCGCTAGCATCGTCTTTATTAACCAAAGTTATCTTATCGAACTCCAATACTATACGCTTATTAACCTCTAGCTCCAAAACTTCTATTTCTCCTGATTGCATTGTAGAAATATGGGTAGAACCAGTGACATTGTCTAGATCAACCTCCATAAGATTTTCTGTTTTTTGATAAAAATGCGCTCTACCTTCAGACAACCCTAAAGTATAACTTCCTGTTTTATTAACCTCTACTAAATAAATATATACATCTGCGGATCTATTCCCAAATTCAAAAAACCAAGATCCATCATTATCAGCAAAAGAATAAATCCCTTCTTGTATTACAGGAAATCCTCCGTGATCTTTGGGAATAAAAAGCTTACCATTTATTTTGCATGAAAATGTATTCTCGGCAGTAATAGGGGGAGCTGTATCATCATCGTTGCTACAACTAAATACAATAAAAAAGAACATTAAGAAAATTGGAAGTAGGCTATTTTTTTTCATTATAATAAGATTTTGGTTTATATAAATTAAAGGAATTCTTATAAAGGAATTCTTAACCAAAAAACAAGACTATAAAATAAATTAACAATATAATTACACTATTTAATTCTTCTCACCATAGAGTGTTTCTAGGTTTATATTCAACTTCCCTTCGGTAAGAACTACCTTATCACTAGCGTCGTCTTTATTAACCAAAGTTATCTTATCGAACTCCAATACTATACGCTTATTAACCTCTAGCTCCAAAACTTCTATTTCTCCTGATTCCAGTGTAGAAATATGTTCTATATTGCTGTCCCATGGACTTAAATCTAATTCTATAAGATTTTCATTCTTTTGAAAAAAATCCCCTCGCCCTTCTGAAGTACTCAATGAATAGCTACCAGTCTTTTCAACTTCATGCAAATAGATGTAAACATCCGTAGATCTATTTCCAAAGATGAATCGCCATGAATTATTCTGAGCTAAATTAACACTCGTTCCATCTAATATTACAGGAAATCCTCCGTGATCTTTGGGAATAAAAAGCTTACCATTTATTTTGCATGAAAATGTATTTTCGGCAGTAATAGGGGGAGCTGTATCATCATCGTTGCTACAACTAAATACAATAAAAAAGAACATTAAGAAAATTGGAAGTAGGTTGTTTTTTATCATCATAACAAGGTTTTGGTTTATATAAATTAAAGGAAATTCATGAAAATATTTAGCATTCAAATTGTTAATTCTCATAAATTCTATATTAACTTATAAACACAAAACCCTCAAAATAGAATCTTGAGGGTTTTGTTTATTATAACTCACTGTGGTGAGCAAATCAAACTATTATTTTCTAGCATGCATGCCTTCTTTTCTTCCCATTGGCTTTTTACCACCTTTTTTATGCTGGTTTCTTTTCCACATTTTGTATTGATCTTCATTCAATATCTTTTTCATTTTGGTTTGAACCGCCAATTGCTCGTCTAATCTTTTATTCATCATTGCGTAGCGCTCATCAGAAGTTGGTTTCTCTCCGCTTTCTTTTTTAGCTTTCATTGTTTCCATCTGCGCTTTACGGCTTGTTGCCAATTCCGTATTCAAACTCAAAACATCTTTTTGTTGTGCCTCTGTTAAGTCTAACTCCAAAGCCATTTTTTTAGTCTGTAAAGTAGCTATTTGTGCAGGAGATAAATCGGCAAATTCTTTTCTAAAATCTTCTCTACGCTCTTTTCTATTTTCGTCTCCACGTTTTTCTCTTGGTCCGTCTTGAGCAAATGTTGTTCCTGTAATTATTACTAGTAATAATAAGCTTAGTGTCTTTTTCATCTTTTTATTATTTTAAACTGTTATACCTCTAAGACATTGTTTTAGAAGAAAGGTTTAACTGTTTAGAATATTTTAACAAAAGGGAAAATAAAAAAAGACTGCCTCAAAAGCATTTAATACATCATTCTGAAAACAAATTCAGTTTGACATTAAATTAAACTTTTGAGACAGTCTCTTAATTTTATTGATAACGAGTCGAACTCCTTTATCGCACTCTATTATTTATCAACTTTATGAAATATATCCTTTAGCATTTTCAAGTACCTGCGGAATTCCCTCTGGGTTTCTTCCTCCAGCTGTTGCGAAGAATGGTTGTCCACCTCCACCTCCTTGAATTAGCTTTCCTAATTCTCGAACAATTTGCCCTGCGTTGAGTGCTTTCTCTTTTACAATTTCTTTTGAAATATAACAGGTCAGCATCACTTTTCCGTCAGCTTCCGAAGCAAATAACAAGTACAAGTTTTTAAACTCACTTCCTAATTCGAATGCTAAATCTTTGATACTTCCTTGGTCTAAATCTACTTTTTTAGCCAAGAAATTAACACCATTAATTTCTTCAAGTTCTGCTTTTAGTTCGCCTTTCAATCCTTTAGCTTTGTCTTTTAACAACTGCTCGATTTGTTTTTTCATCGCAGCGTTTTCATCCTGCAAGGCAGTAATCGCTTTTATTGGGTCGGTAGCATTATTTTTCAATACCGCTTTCACCTCATTAAAAGCAGCTGTTTGTTTTGCAAAATATTCTTTGGCAGCATCAAAAGATATTGCTTCAATTCTACGAACTCCAGCAGCTACAGCGCCTTCACTCGTAATAATAAAATGCCAAATATCTCCAGTATTTGCAACATGCGTTCCTCCACAAAGTTCCATACTCTCACCAAACTTAACGGCACGCACCAAATCGCCATACTTTTCGCCAAAAAGAGCCATAGCTCCTTGATCGATTGCTTCTTGATATGGCATATGTCTATTTTCTTGTAAAGGCAATTGCTCGCGAATTCTAGCGTTTACAAAATCTTCAATATGTGTAAGTTCTTCGGAAGTAACTTTTGCAAAATGCGAAAAATCAAAACGCAAATATCCGCTATGGACCATACTTCCTTTTTGCTCTACATGCGTTCCTAAAACACTACGCAACGCCTGATGCAATAAATGTGTTGCGGTATGATTTGCAGCTGTACGGCTACGTTGTTTTTCATCGACCACCGCTCTAAACGGATCGTTTAGATTTTTAGGTAAGTTTTTAGAAAAGTGGATAATTAAGTTGTTCTCTTTTTTGGTGTCGATGATATACACTACATCGCCATTGGCAGACTCCAAGTAACCTTTATCTCCTACTTGTCCTCCTCCTTCAGCATAAAAAGGTGTAATATTAAACACCAACTGATACAACTCGCCATCTTTTTTACTCTCTACTTTTCGGTAACGCGTAATACGAACTTGAGTTTCTAAAGTATCATACCCAACAAATTCTTCAATTGGGTCGTCGATTAACACTTCCCAATCGCCAGTTTCGACTTTGGTAGCGGCTCTCGATCTATTTTTTTGTTTTTCTAATTCTTCTTGAAATCCTTTTTCATCTAACTGATATCCTTTTTCCTGAAGAATAAGCGCAGTTAAATCGATTGGGAAACCATAGGTATCATACAACTCAAAAGCTTTGCTTCCTGCTATTGTTTTACCATTATTGGCTCCAATTATATTGTCGAGCAAGACCAAACCTTGTGCTAAAGTTCTTAAAAACGAGTTTTCCTCTTCGCGAATTACATTGATAATAATATTCTTTTCCTTTTGTAACTCCGGAAAGAACTCATGCATTTGCTTGATAAGTGTATCTACCAATTTGTAGATAAACGGTTCTTTTTGATCTAAAAATGTAAATCCGTAGCGAATTGCACGACGCAAAATTCTTCTAATTACATAACCAGCACCCGTATTACTTGGCAACTGCCCATCGGCAATAGCAAAAGAAACCGCTCGCACGTGGTCGGCAATTACACGAATGGCAATATCAACCTCTTCGGTTTGTGCATATTTAGAATTGGTAATGGTTTCTATCTCTCTAATAAGCGGGGTAAAAACATCGGTGTCGTAATTACTCTTTTTATCTTGAAGCACCATACAAAGACGCTCAAATCCCATTCCCGTATCTACGTGTTGCGCAGGTAATTTTTCGAGAGAACCATCGGCTTTACGGTTAAATTCCATAAATACCAAGTTCCAAATCTCTACAACTTGCGGATGATCTTTATTTACCAATTCAGCTCCAGAAATTTTTGCTTTTTCTTCTGCTGAACGAATATCTACATGAATTTCCGACGACGGTCCGCATGGTCCTTGGTCACCCATTTCCCAAAAATTATCTTTTTTATTTCCGAGGATAATTCGGTCTTCAGGAATAATTTCTTTCCAAAAATCATACGCTTCTTGGTCAATCGGAAGCCCTTCCGAAGATTCACCTTCAAAAACAGTAACGTATAAAATATCTTTGTCTATTTTATAAACTTCTGTAAGCAATTCCCACGCCCACTGTATGGCTTCTTTTTTAAAATAATCGCCAAAACTCCAGTTTCCGAGCATTTCAAACATGGTGTGGTGGTAGGTATCTTTCCCTACTTCTTCCAAATCGTTATGCTTTCCACTTACACGCAAACACTTTTGGGTGTCGGTTGCACGTGGATTTTTAGGTACTTTATTCCCTAAAAAATATTCTTTAAACTGATTCATCCCTGCATTGGTAAACATCAGTGTTGGATCGTCTTTAATTACCATAGGTGCAGAAGAGACAATTTCGTGACCCTTAGCTTCAAAAAACTTCAAAAACTGCTTTCTTATCTCTTTGGAATTCATCATAAAATCTTAACTTTTTCTAAAAATTACACTAACTGAAAAACAATTTATATATTTGCTCGTTACACAATTAGCTCTACAATAATTTACGTAGCAAAAATAGAATATTTAAACTAATGGCGAAGGTAAAATATTATTACGATTCTGAAACTTTATCTTATAGAAGGATTGAGCCTAAAAAAGGTAAGAAGGTTGTAAACATTAGCTTATTTATTTTGGCGGCTTTTCTTTTTGGCGGCATCTGCTTACTTATTTTATTAAACACCAATTTGGTGAACACTCCAAAAGAGCTATCGCAAGCGAGGGAATTAAAAAACTTTGAGTTTCAATTTGAGTTATTGGAAAACAAAATGGCGCAAATGGAAGAAGTGCTTGCCAATATAGAAGATCGCGACAACAATATTTACCGCCTGTATTTTGAAGCGAGTCCGATTCCTAAAGAACAACGAACAGCGGGTTTTGGAGGGATTAACAGGTATAAAAACTTAGAAGGGTTTAACAATTCTGATTTAATTATAGACGCTACCAAAAAGTTAGAAAAACTTCAAAAGCGCATGGTAATTCAGTCGAAATCGCTTGATGAAATTACCGAACTCGCGAAAGAGAAAGAAAAACTTTTGGCGGCTATCCCTGCTATTCAACCTGTAAGCAATGAAGATTTAACACGTATGGCTTCTGGTTATGGATGGCGTTCCGACCCATTTACAAAGGTTCGAAAAATGCACTACGGAATGGACTTTACCGCTCCTAGAGGTACTCCAGTTTATGCTACGGGCGATGGCGTTGTAACCCGTGCCGACAATAAATCTTCGGGATATGGAGAGCATATCCGTATAGACCATGGTTTTGGGTATATGAGCCTTTACGGACATTTAAGTAAATACAAAGTACGCCAAGGGCAAAAAGTAAAAAGAGGCGACCTTATTGGTTTGGTTGGAAGTACTGGGCGCTCGCAAGCACCACACTGCCACTACGAAGTTTGGAAGGACGGAAACCGAATTAACCCGATTAATTTCTACTACGGAAGTTTATCTTCGGAAGAATACGAAGCATTATTACATGCTGCATCACAAGAAAACCAATCGCTTGACTAATGCATATCAATCTTCCAGAAAAACGATATTACAGTATTGGCGAAGTTGCCAAAGCATTTGATGTAAACACCTCTTTGATTCGTTTCTGGGATAAGGAATTTGATATTCTTCAGCCTAAAAAAAACGCAAAAGGCAACCGTAAGTTTACACAAGAAGATTTAAAAAACCTCAGCCTTATTTACCATTTAGTAAAAGAGCGTGGGTTTACACTCGACGGTGCAAAGCTTCATTTAAAAGAACAAAAGCAAAAAGCACTTTCTAATTTTGAGATAATTCGTAAATTAGAAGGGGTAAAAGCCGAATTGATCAAAATTAAAGATCAATTATAAAATTATTTCTCTATTTTCGATTTTATTACTGAATTTTGAAAAAGTTTTCTAAATCGAAAACACACCCCACCTACAATAAAAATTAACAACTTAAAAAAGTAACGTAAAATGAAAAAGTGGATTATTGGTTTAATTGTCCTAGCAATTATTGGTTTTGGGCTCTACAATTGGGCTGTAGGATTTAACAACAAAGCGGTTCAATTAAACGAAAACGTTTCGGAAGCTTGGGGAAATGTACAAACAGCTTACCAACGTAGAAACGACCTTATCGGGAACCTTGTAAACACAGTTAAAGGTGCAGCCGACTTCGAAAGAAAAACATTAACAGATGTTATCGAGGCACGTGCAAAAGCTACACAAGTTAACATCAACCCAGAAAATATTACACCAGAGCAATTGGAGCAATTTAACCAAGCGCAAGGGGGTGTAAGTAGTGCGTTAAGCAGACTTTTGGTGAGCGTTGAGCGTTATCCAGAACTTAAAGCAAATCAAAATTTCTTAAAATTACAAGACGAGCTTACAAGTACAGAAAACAGCATCCAAACAGCCAGAGTACGCTATAACGAGGCTATTAAACCGTACAACAACCACGTAAAAACATTTCCAAATAGCATTCTTGCTGGATGGTTTGGTTTTGAAGGTAAACCGTATTTCGATGCAGAAGCAGGTGCAGAAAAACCTGTTGACGTAGATTTTAATTTTGATGAATAAAATACATTTAAAAGCTGTTTGAAGGGTAACGTTATTTGTTAAACTGAACTAAATTCAGAATGACACTTATTCAATTCTTCAAGCAGCTTTTTAACTAACAACTTTCCATTTAAATGAAAACATCTAATGTGGAGGCGTTTTTAACTTCCGAAGAAGAAAACGAAGTTGTAAACGCTATCAGGCAAGCAGAAAAAGAGACTTCAGGAGAAATTCGTGTACACATTGAAGGTACTTCTAAAAAAACACCTTTAGAACGTGCGCACGAGTTATTTCATTTTCTAAAAATGGATAACACCAAAGATGAAAATGGAGTGCTTATTTATGTTGCTACCAACGATAAAACATTTGCCATTTACGGCGACAAAGGTATTGACAAGGTAGTTCCAAAAGATTTTTGGAATAGCACCAAAGACATCATCCAAAACCATTTTAGAAACAAGCGTTTTAAAGACGGCCTTGTAGAAGGTATTTTAAAAGCTGGCGAAGAGTTACAAAAACATTTTCCTTGGCAACACGACGATGTAAACGAATTACCAGACCAAATCTCGAAAAGCTAAATTTTAATGCAAAAACAAAAAATTGTATTCCTACTATTTCTCTTCGGATGTATTTTTTTACAATCGATACATGCGCAATTTGATATTCCTAAAAAACCGAATATCGAAACCAGTGTATTCGACTATGCAAATGTTCTCTCGAGTTCAGAAAAAACAGCCTTAGAACAAAAACTGATTAATTACGCCGATACCACAAGTACTCAAATTGTAATTGCTACAGTACCTACAATTAACGGGGAATATATTGGAACGCTAGCTCCAAAATGGGCGCACGAATGGGGCGTTGGACAGGCAAAAGAAGATAACGGGGTGTTTATTCTCCTAACAGAACAAGAACGTAAAATTTGGATTGCTCCTGGATATGGTCTCGAACAGAAACTTACCGCAGGTATAAACGGAGAAATTATTAGAAATGTTATTATTCCTGAATTTAAAACGGGAAACTATTATAGTGGCCTCAATAAGGGTACAGATGCTTTAATTCAACTTTTTGCTGGGACATACAAAGGAACGCCACAGGCAAGAAAAAACAATTCTACTGGCAGTGGTGGTTTTGGAGCTATAATTTTTATTTTCTTCGTTTTTATAATCATCCTTATCATATTTTCAAAGAACAACCGTGGTGGCGGAAATGGTGGCAACCGAACTCGTAAAGGTGGTGGTTTAGATTTACTCGATATGATTATTTTGAGTAATATGGGGCGCGGTGGCGGAAACTTTGGTGGCGGTGGCTTTGGCGGTTCTTCTGGAGGTGGCTTCGGAGGAGGCGGATTTGGTGGAGGCTTCGGCGGTGGTGGCTTTAGCGGTGGCGGTGCTGGAGGAAGTTGGTAATTTAAAACAACATTTTCAAATTAAATTTTATAACATAAAAAAATCCGAAGTAAATTTTACTTCGGATTTTTTTATGTAATTTAACCTCTAGGTGGTGGCGGTCTTCTTCTTCCACCACCAGGACCTCCAGGACCAGGTTTTCCTCCAAATCGGTCGAATTTTATACTTAAACTAGCCATAAAGTATTGTGTTAACACCGTACTTTGGTAATCTTGAATATAATCGGCTCCAGTTGTTCTTGATACGTTATTGTTTTGATTTAATAAATCGTATGCCAAGACTTTAAAAGTAGCTCTTTTATCCAAAAACTGATACCCTAAACTCATATTCCAAAACAGCGCATCTTTATCAAAGTCATCGGAAACATTCCCGTTGTAGTTATAATTTATATCGTTACCCCAAACCACATTTTCTGGCCAATATGTTGTTGTTCTTAACGAAGCCGTATGCGATATAAACTCAATATCTTCAAAGCGCTCAATGTTATACTTGGTATTGTTGTACGAAATATTGTACCCTGGCTCGATTTCTAACAACTCTAAATAATTAAAAGTTGTACTAATTCTCGGGCTAACGCTAAATTGTTTTGCAACAAGCTCCTGTCCGTTATTAAAACTTACATCTCTACTGTAGTTAACATTCGGGCGGAAATTAAATTTCACCGTATAGGTAGTATCTTTTTTAATTTGCTTGGTATATCCAAGTCCTAAATATGCGTTGTAATTTCCGTTAACGTTGGTAAAAGTAGTTGTTCTCAATAAATCTTCATCCGTAGTAGTAACACTTACCACTTTATCATCTTGAATTTCTCCTCCTGCGTACACAAAAATCCCGGTACGCTCACGCCAATTGAAATTATTAAAGTTTAAAGACAGTCGATGCGTTTTAGAAACATCCAAATCTGGATTTCCTTGTCTAATATTTAGCGGGTTATTGATATTTACAACTGGCTGTAATTGCCCAACCGATGGCACATCGATACTGGTACGGTAATTTACTCGAAAACGCATATTCTGACTAAATCTGTAAGTCGACGAAGCGTTAAGCAAGAAATTTTCGTAATTCCTTTTAAAAGTACCTTCGTGTAAAAAATCTTTATTGCTGATGTCGGTTAAAGCATAATCTGCTCCAATTCTCCAACGCCATTTTTCACCATCTCTACGGATGCCAAAAGATGGTGTTTGCTGATTGTTTGTAAACTCAAAATTGGTACTCAAATCATCATTAAAATCTGTGTAGCCGTCAGAAGAAGCATCAAAATCAAAAACATCGTTTTCATTACGTTGCTTCTTAGTGCTATACCCATAACCAAAATCTAAGAAATATTGATTCCCTAGCGGTTGTCTGTACGACAATTCTACATTGTAATTATCGGTTCTGTTGTCGGTAGTTGTAAACTGATTTACATTTTCCAAACTTGCATTGTCTCCAAAAACTTCTCGCGTAGATTGAAAATTCGATTCGTTTTCATTTTTATTATTTGCATTCGAAAAAGTAAATCGGATAAACTTCCCAATGGAATCCAACTTTTTAAGCACATTTAAATTATTCGAAAAATTCCTTTGTAAACCGTCATCAACTGTTTGTACATCATTACTATTTGATAATTCTCCATCTACATTTGTAGAGCTCGTAGCACTTGTATCGAAAGAATTGGTACGCGTTACATTTAATGAAGGTTCCAACGAAATTCGTAAAGTCTCATCGATGTCAAACTCTAAATTTGCCGAACCTTTGTTGGAATTGGTCGAACCTTCAAAACGAGATTCGCTATCGGTAAAGAAACTCCCTTCTGGCAATAAATTTTCTCTTGATGTTTTCTGATTGTTATAAGAGTCGCTATATGCAAAAAAGTAATTTGCACTCAACTCGTAAGCATCTTTTTCAGCATTGGCATAACTAGCTCCAATGGTTGAAGAAGTTGTAATTCCTCTTCCGTAGTTATTAACCAATCCATTATCATTTAAAGTAGAATAACCGCCACGAGTATTCCCTACCATGTCATAAATTTCATCAAAAGAAAACCCAGCGTTATTTATATTATTCGAACTCGCAATAAAACTGATACGCTCTTTGTCTTTAAAATAATTAAGGAGCCCGTTTACTTGATAACGCTCATCGGTACCGTAGCCCAACGAAGCACGCCCCATATACCCCTTGTTCTTATCTTTTTTAATGGTGATATTGATGGTTTTTGTTTCGCCATCGCCATCGTCTCCTGTAAATTCTTGCGTTTTAGACTTGGTATCGGAAATTTGGATTTTATCGATAATTTCTTTTGGTAAGCTTTTAGTTGCCACCTTCGGATCATCGCTAAAAAACACTTGTCCGTTTACCAAAACCTTATTTACTTCTTTTCCGTTTACGGTAATTTTTCCTTCGGTATCTACCTCAACTCCAGGAAGCTTTTTAAGCACATCTTCCACATTCGCATCGGGACGCGTTTTAAAAGACCCCGCATTAAACTCCAAGGTATCTCTCGAAATTTTTATAGGAACACGCTCTCCCACAACGCTCACTCCTTCAAGTTGTTCCGCTTGTATGGTAAGCTTAATATCGCCTAAAGAAATAATGCGCTTGTCAATTGTAATACTTTTCTTTACGGGCGTATATCCGTTGTAAGTAATAAATAAATTGACCTTTTTTTCTGAAGTATTTAAGTCGAGGTGAAAAATTCCGTCTGGTTCTGAAATTGTGTACGACAACATCGTACTATCTTGAACACGTTCGGCATAAATTGTAGAAGCCTCTAAGGGCTCGTTGGTGTTTTGGTCGATTACCCTTCCGGTAATTTCATACTCTTGAGCATACGAGTAAAAACCAATAATTAGAAATAATAAGCATCCTAATTTTCCTTTCATTCGGTTGTTTTTTAAGCTTGTCATACTCCTAAGACTTTTATTTGTGCTGAAGGTTTAACAAGCATCAAAATTTTTGAGGAATTTTGGATCATAAACATTTCTATTGCAGTCCTGCAACTAGAAATAGCTTTAAAAAATAGCATCATAACGTATTGGTATAGTTTCTTCGAAAATAGAATAAAATCAATACCAATAAACGTATTTTTTACTTTTTAATAATATTTTAACTAGAATTTGAAGGTTTCCTTGTTTCGAAATGTATAATTACTTAGTATGAAACTCAACTTTATATAAATTCAATTACAAAAAAGTAACAATTGATTTTTTTCAATAATTGACTTTCATTTTTGTCTTGACACAAAAACGAAACAAAAAAGTCAAGACTGATTAAAAAAGTATAAGAAAATCTACGGAAACTACCTCCACAGATAAAAAGAACTCGCTACGCTCAAACAGCTTTTTATCTTTCACCCAACACTGCTTCCTTGATTTTCAACACTTTTTAAATAGGTCAGTTTGAAGGAAACTAGATTATTTAATTTAAAACAGTCTTTATTTTTTTCTGAAATAAACCTGTACAGGAACACCGTTAAAATCGAAGTTTTCTCGAAGTTTGTTTTCAATAAAACGTCTATATGGTTCTTTTACATATTGCGGTAAATTGGCAAAAAATGCAAACTGAGGTGTTGGTGTTGGCAATTGTGTACAGAATTTCACTTTTACATACTTTCCTTTATGAGAAGGTGGTGGAGTGTTCTCGATAATTGGCAACATAGTATCATTCAACTTTGAAGTTGTGATACGTTTTGTTTTGTTATTGTAAACCTCAACAGCCGTTTCAATTGCTTTAAAAATACGTTGTTTTGACAAGGCTGAAATAAACACAATTGGCACATCGGTAAAAGGTTCGATTTGCTTACGAATGTAGGCTTCAAACTTTTTAACTGTATGTGTATCTTTATCTACTAAATCCCATTTATTGACCAAAATTACAATCCCTTTTCGGTTTCTTTCGGCTAACCAAAAAATATTTAAATCTTGACCTTCAAAACCACGAGTAGCATCGAGTACCAACAAACAAACATCGGAATGTTCGATAGCACGCACCGAACGCATTACGGTATAAAATTCTAAATCTTCTTTTACTTTAGCTTTTCTTCTAATTCCGGCGGTATCAACCAAATTAAATTCAAAACCAAAACGGTTGTATTTCGTATCAACACTATCGCGAGTTGTACCCGCAATATCGGTTACAATGTATCTATCTTCACCTAAAAGTGCATTTATAAAAGACGATTTCCCAGCATTTGGACGTCCAACAACGGCAAATCTTGGCAACTCTTCTTCTACCACTCCAGTATCTTCCGGTAAACTTTCAACAACAGCATCCAATAATTCTCCCGTTCCACTTCCGTTGATACTAGATATGGTGTAATATTCTCCTAAACCTAAAGCGTAAAACTCTACAGCATCGGCTTCTCTAAGCGCGCTATCAACTTTATTTACCGCTAAAAAAGTAGGTTTATTTACTTGACGTAATAACTGCGCTACCTCCTCATCCATTCCTGTAACTCCTGTAGCTACATCAACCACAAAAATAATTACATCGGCTTCATCGATGGCAAGTTCTACTTGTTTATCTATTTCTTTTTCAAAAATATCGTCACTTCCAACAACATATCCTCCAGTATCGATTAACGAAAATTCTCTTCCGTTCCAATCCGATTTTCCGTAATGACGATCGCGAGTAACACCACTTATTTCATCTACAATAGCATCTCTTCTTTTTATCATTCGATTAAAAAGTGTCGACTTTCCTACATTTGGTCTTCCTACTATGGCTACAATGGCACTCATACTTAAATTTTTATGGCGCAAAGGTAATTCTATTTTTTTAGTTTTAACAATGCACAAGCACTAATAAAGTTTAGAATATTAATCTGCTAAAAAATCTACATTTTTAAAATAAGAAAAGGCTGCCTAAAATATTTAGACAACCTCTTCTACGGAATTAAAACTAATTTAAAAATCTTAATTATTCTGATAGATACTGATTGTTCCGCTAGCCTCATTGGTTACCACAAGCAAAGCTTTTTCCGACGGACTGTCTTCCGCGCTTATAGCAAGTACACCCTCTGGGGCATCGTCTCCAGATCTACTTAAAATCTGTATAAATTCTGGTGCTGTAGGAATACTTATGTCGTACACCATTACCTGGCTGTTTCTTTCTAATCCTACAAATAAGATAGTGCGTTCTCCCATTTGCAACACTTCTACAGATTCTGGCTCGGCTCCTTTATCGTCACTTCTTCCGTCCACTTCTCCTTCATCTGCATTAAAACTTTCTGGAGTGAACTCCAATACTTTTGCAGCAATATCGCTTCCACTATCGTGCACTAAGGTTCCATTTTCAGACCAAATCGTAAAAGAACGTGCTCCGTAGGCATACAATTCGTCAAAATCGCCATCACCATCGGTGTCTCCTAATGTTGTAGTAATTTTTAATCTTCCTAGGTTTTCATCCTCTTGAAACATTTCAAAATCTGGAAACGCAAGTGGATCTAGTGTAATATCTTTTATTCTTTCTTCTTCTGAAAAAGCATCGTAATCTCTAGCATCTCCTTCGTTGGCAGTAATTACATAAGAAGCACCATCGATAGCTACATGTTTAATAGCATCTGGCATAAAAACTCCTTTTACTGGCCAGTTTTTTAGTTCGGTAACATCATCTTTATTACTTGCATCTAGTGCATTTTCTGCTAGTGAATGGTCTTTAAACCCTAACGGATAAATAGCTTCGATTTGCTTTGATTGTAAATTTACTTTGGCAATTCCATTATTTTCTTGAAGTGTAACCCACGCAGTTTTAGAATCGTCCGAGATTGCTACATATTCTGGTTCGATGTCTTGAGCTAAACTTGCCCCTGGACCAAAAACTCTAAATCCGTTACTCGATAAAGTCGCTTGCTGACTCTCAAAGGCGTCGAACGTAAGTGTTGACACATTTCCTGATGCAACTTCAATAATACTGATGCTCCCTTTTGGGTCTACCAAATAATCAGAACTTGGCTCTCCTTCATCGGCAGTTACTAAGTATTTTCCGTCAGGAGAAAATAAAACCATATCTGGCAAAGCTCCAACTGTATAAGTGTTTTGTAATGCTTGCGTATCGGTATTGTAAACAAGAACGCTCCCGTTAGCCTGCTTATTACTTGCCTCTACGGCAATTGCCAACATATCTCCATAAACCGACACACTATTTGGTGTCCCGATAGCACTTACATCGATTATATCTAATTGCGTTGGAGAGGAAAGATCCGACAAATCGAACACCATTACGGCATCCATATCTGGATTTACAGTAAATAATTTTTTGGTGTTTGCATCGAATGCAGAGATTTCGGTAGTTCCTCCAGCGTTGATAACAGATAAGTGTTGAAAATTAACTTCTGTAGTACCTGGAATTTCTACTACAGAACCATCGTCGTCACTTTGACATGCAGTTAGCACTATTGCCAACATTGCAATAGCAGGGATTAATCTTAGTTTCATTGGTTAGATTTTTGTTGACTCCAAAGAAACTAAAGCTGCTTTAAGTTAGTGTTACTGGATTTGGAAACTTATGTTACTTATTCGTTGCAACGTAAAGTTATTGTTACTCGATTTACGGCAGTACTTATTTCTGGTTATATCCAAAACGTTTTAACTGGTTTTGGTTTGAGCGCCAGTTTTTATTAACCTTTACATAAATTTCGATATGTACTTGTTTCCCAAAAAACTGCTCTAAATCTTTTCGAGCTTGAATTCCAACTTTTTTCAAAGCGGCTCCTTTATGCCCGATAATAATTCCCTTTTGGGTGTCTCGCTCTACCATAATAACTGAGCGAATACGAATAATATCTTCATCTTCAAGAAATTCTTCAGTTTCTACCTCTACAGCATACGGAATTTCTTTTTTGTAGTTGATTAATATTTTTTCTCGAACTGTTTCATTTACAAAGAAACGTTCGGGTTTATCGGTAATTTGGTCTTTCGGATAAAAAGGAGGAGATACAGGAAGCAACTCTAAAATTCGGTTAAAAACAGTATCGATATTAAAATTTGTCAATGCTGAAATTGGATATATTTCGGCGTTTGGCACTTTCTCACTCCACCATTGCACTTGGTCTTCCAAAACTTCCTGCGAAGAGATATCAATTTTATTCAGCAGTAATAAAACAGGTAGCTTTGAATTGGTTATTTTATTGAAGAAAGCTTCGTCTTTAAGTTCCTTCTCACCAATTTCAACCATATAAATAAGGACATCGGCATCTTCAAAAGCCGATTTCACAAAATCCATCATGGAAGCCTGAAGCTCGTATGCAGGTTTGATAATTCCGGGAGTATCAGAAAATACAATCTGAAAATCATCACCATTAAAAATTCCGAAAATACGATGACGAGTAGTTTGTGCTTTTGAGGTGATAATTGATAATTTCTCACCAATAAAAGCATTCATCAATGTAGATTTTCCAACGTTTGGATTTCCTATTATATTTACAAATCCTGCCTTATGCTGCTCCATCTTTTATCTTTTTTACATACAACTTCATTGATTTGTTAACTTTTGGCGCCAAGTAAATAACGGCTATCATATTTGGAATACACATAAGCGCGTAAGCCAAATCTATTAAGTTAATAACAACTCCAACAGAAGTAATTGCTGCAAAGGTAATGGTTGCTACGTAATAAACATTAAAAAGCTTCCCGATTTTAACATTGGTAAGGAAGGTTAAGCATTTTGTACCGTAATACGAGTATGTAAATAAGGTTGACATGGCAAAAGCTGCTACGATAAGCATAAGCAGAACATCTCCATAACCAAACAACGATTTATCGAAAGCCAACAAAGTCATTGCAATACCATTACTTTCGGCCTCCAAATATGCTCCGCTAATAATTATGGTAAGCGCTGTAAGCGTACAAACAATAATAGTATCGATAAATGGTCCTAACATGGCGACCAAACCTTCTTGAACGGGCTCGTTGGTTTTAGACTCTCCATGATACATTGGAGCACTTCCCAAACCAGATTCGTTTGAAAACACTGCCCTTCTCACACCCAAAATAACCAAGCCCCAAAAGCCTCCTTTAATTGCAGTTTCGAAATTAAAAGCTTCTTCAAAAATAAGTTTAAATGATGGGATAATACCACTTAAATTGGTAAACATGATAACCAAAACAGCTATAAAATACAATGCCACCATAAAAGGAACAATAGCGGTTGCCACTTTAGCAATTTTTTTGAGTCCGCCGAAAATAACCAACGACGTTACTATTGAAAGTGTAAATCCTATGATTAATTTCCAATTAAAATCTCCTAAAGCGGCGATATTTACATCTGGATTTACAACAGTCATAAAAGTTTGTGTAAACTGGTTTACTGTAAACACGCCTAAAAATCCTACCAAACCAGCAATCGAAAAGAAAATAGCTAGCGGTTTTCCTTTAGGTCCAATTCCTTTTGTAATATAGTGCATCGGTCCGGATTCGATTTTTCCAGTTTCATCAATCGTACGAAACATTACAGCCAAGCTACACGAATAAAATTTAATAACCATTCCGATAATTGCTGTGAGCCACATCCAAAAAACAACGCCTGGTCCGCCTTGATAAATAGCAATTGCAACTCCAGAAATATTTCCCAATCCCACAGTTGCCGCAACAGCCGATGACAAAGCTTGTAAGTGACTAATCTCCCCTGGATCGTTTGGATCGTCGTGCTTACCACTCACCACCTCAATAGCATGTTTAAACATACGGTAAGGTTTTAGCTTTGAATAGATCAATAAAAACAGTCCTCCTCCAACAACAAAGAAGAGCATTGCCCATTCGGCATACGGAATGAGTGCGCTTATAGCATCGTTAATTTTATTCATAAAAACTAAAGTAACTAAATCCTTGCAGTGGCGAAAGAAAAAAGGGAAAAAGAAAAAAAAATAAAATTATTTCTACTTTATCCTTGCAGATGTATAAAAACGTTGTATATTTGCACTCGCAAACATCGCGGGATAGAGCAGTAGGTAGCTCGTCGGGCTCATAACCCGAAGGTCACAGGTTCGAGTCCTGTTCCCGCTACGAAGAAAAAGCCTTTCAATCGAAAGGCTTTTTTTATGGATCAATTTTACACATCTTTGCAAAAACTCCATTGCATGCAAATAGACAATCTAGAACAAGGATATTTTGGAATTGGAATTCAAAACGGAAAAACTCCTGAGAATTTAGGTGTGTTATGGCGTTCTGCTCAAAACTTAGGTGCTAGTTTTATTTTTACTATCGGAAATCGATACCACAAACAAGCGTGCGATACCCACAAAGCTGTTGGCGCGATGCCATATTTCCATTACGATACTTTTGAAGATTTCTACAAACACCTTCCAAAAAGTGCTTTATTAATTGGTGTAGAATTAACAGATGAAGCCGAACTCTTATCGGATTTCCAACATCCGAGACGTGCTGTATATTTATTAGGCGCAGAAGACCACGGACTAAGCAACGAAGCAATTGAAAAATCTCACAAGCTTATAAAATTTCAATCGACATTCAGTTTAAATGTAGCAGTTGCAGGCAGTATTGTTATGTATGACCGCTCTGTAAAAGGTACAGTTATTTATTAACTTACCTCAGTTAGATATAAATGTCAATATAAATAAAAATCAACTATTTGTATCTCAATTATTTAATCGCACTTTCATTTTTGTCTTGACACAAAAACGAAACAAAAAAGTCAAGACTGATTTAAAAAGCATAAGGAAATCTACGGAAACATCCTCCACAGATAAAAAGAACTCGCTACGCTCAAACAGCTTTTTATCTATCAGCCCACGCCGCTTCCTTGATTTTCAAGGCTTTTTAAATAGGTCAAATTTATTACATATTCATCATTCTTATGTAGAACTCACGTTAACTAAATAATTTCAGAAATTTAAACCGCTACCAACGTATTTTTTGACTGCTTCATGGCAACTTGAGTTCCTTTATCTACAAACAAAAGTCCTTTATGCAATCCTATGCGACTTAAAATTTCAGTTTCATTTACTGCATCTAAAGTTGTTTGCTTAACCGAAGTTAAATCGTAAAGCAATCCATAATCTCTACGAGCATCATAAATAAACCATTTCTTAGTTGGATATTTTCTTTTAAAATAACTTCCGATAAGTGGCAACAAATTAAATTTTGAATTTACAACTGCCAAGTCAACTCCAGCTTCAGTCGTTTTAAAATCTAAATAATCTTGTACATGATGCATCTCTCTAGTAACCATTCTTGCCACTTGATGCACACGTAACGCATTTACATTAGACATATCAACACAATTAAAAGACTCAGAAACGTACACATATTTTATATATCGCAGTAACACATCTTCAGTACCTTTAATTTCACTCAAAAACGCTTTGTAAACTTGATTTGCACTGTACTTTGTCGCCTTAATTTCCAAAGAATTCCATACACGTTTCGCTTTCACTTCCGAAGAAATTATCTCCTCCGAAGTTGCAAACATATCTGGAGTGTAATGTTTTGGC
The DNA here is from genome assembly GCF_038433465.1 of Joostella sp. CR20. Lineage (NCBI taxonomy): Bacteria > Pseudomonadati > Bacteroidota > Flavobacteriia > Flavobacteriales > Flavobacteriaceae > Joostella > Joostella sp. CR20. Next base: position 124,412 of record NZ_JAESVF010000001.1, read on the forward strand.
TTCACAATAGACACCTCTTTTAAATTTGCTTCAAAAACTCTATACACTGCAGTTAAAAAACCTGTAAAACTTCCGTCGTAAATTAAAATTGTTTTCATAGTATCTTGTTTTGTATCGATACGAAAAAACCGACTTTTTAGCATTTTTATAAATTTTGGAAAATTTCCAATATTAAATGTCGATAGCTTCATATCTTTAAGTAAATTAGCTTAAAAGTTTAAAATCACATTTCAAATGTATGGAAATTTTCCAATAAAAAGGAATTTTTCCGAAAATTTTATATATTTACATTGTCAAAAGTATTCGGTTAGTATATGAAAACAGCACTCCCAATAGAAGTTATTAGGTTTAAAGAAATAAGAGAAAAGCTCAACCACACGCAACAAAGCTTTGCAGAAGTGCTTGGTGTGAAAAATTCGACTGCCGATATCGAACGTGGGAAATCGAAAATTTCAGGGAGTATTTTGATAGCTTTAATCGAGCATTTTCAAATAAATCCGCTTTGGCTTTACGGCAAAAGCACGCAACAAAAACTCAACACCACTATAGATACTTCACCAAAAGTACTTACCGTAACGCCCGAAAACAATGAAGGTATAGTCTTGGTAAATGTAAAAGCTGCAGCGGGTTACCCGCACAATATCCAAGATCTCGACTGGTACGAAGAGTTGCCTGCATTTACCATTCCGCTGCCAGAATATCGAAACGCCACCTACCGCGGTTTTCAGGTGGAAGGAGACAGTATGTTACCTATGCTTCACCCTAAAGAATGGGTACTCGGAAAAGCTGTAGAAAGTGTAAATTCTTTAAAAAATCATACTATTTGTATCGTGGTTATGCACGATACCGTATTGGTAAAAAAAATCCAAAAACACGACAGCAACGAGCATTTATCGCTCATTTCCATCAATCCAGACTATCCACCAATAACCATCCAAACTCATCAAATCCAGGAGTTGTGGGAAGTACAAAGTAAAATAAGTTCCGAACTCGACGAAAGTGCCGGCAATATTGCTTTGTCGCAAATACAGCAAACACTTGTAGCCTTGAAAAACGAAATCAATCAGATAAAAAATAATAATTAATTTTATTAGAAGCACTTTAGCATGCGCTTCCCAGCAAAGGCTGTTACCTGCCTGCCTATCGGTAGACAGGCTTTCGCCTATACACGGTATTTGGCTCAATCAGGGCTAGTAGATAGTGTAGTTTATACAGCTTAATTATTGCTCAATATTTTCAGCAGAAAAAGATTCCAATTCGCCATTAACAAACTCCACGTGCACTTGAATTGGATTACAGCAAACCTCACAATCTTCAATATACATCTGACTTACAGAAGTATCTAACAACATAGAGACTTCTTCCCAACAATACGGACACTGAAAAAAATGTTCAAACATAGCTACTTTGTTAATTTGAGTTCGATATAAATATTAATTATATGTATTCCAGTTTTTTATTAGTGTTTTCATTTTTGTCTTGACACAAAAACGAAACAAAAAAGTCAAGACTGATTTAAAACACATATTCATCTTTCTAATGTTGAATTTACATTAGTTATCAAGACAACAAAAACCTTACACAAAAAAAAGAGTGTTGGAAAAACCAACACTCCGTAAATCAATCAAACAAACTAACTAAAATATGGATCAAGTTTCTTTAACCCTAGTGACGCGTAAATTATAAAATGGTTGATTGTACTACACCACTAATATACTTACAAGTTAGCTTATAATTCCGTAAAATGCATATTTTTTCGATGAAATACACAATTATTGTAAGTTATTCAATTCTTCTGTCAGTAAATACCACGCTTCAGTTTCTTTTTCTAAGAGCTCTTTTTTCTTATTATAGTTCTTAAAAAAGTCTGGCTTTGCAATTAATTCATCATGATTTTCAGCAAGTTCAGCATCAATAGAAGCAATTTCTCTTTCCAAATCGGCTACCGTAGTTTCGGCCTTACTGATTTTATTTTTTAAAGCCTTTAGCTTTTTTTGGTCTTCAAATGATAACTTCTGAGCAGTTTCTTCTTTTGGAGTAGTTTTTGCAACTTCCGTTTTTTTCTCAACTGCTCTAAAGTCGTCCATTTTTCTTTCTTCTAAATAAAAATTAATATCCCCTAGATATTGTTTTATTTGATGGTCTCTAAACTCATAAACACTGTCGGTCAAGCCTTGTAAAAAATCCCTGTCGTGAGAAACTAATAACAAGGTCCCTTCGAAATTTTTAAGTGCTTCTTTAAGTACATTTTTCGATTTAATATCGAGGTGATTGGTAGGCTCATCCATTACCAAAACATTAAACGGATGCAGTAACATTTTACACAGCGCAAGTCTGTTTCGCTCCCCTCCAGAAAGTACTTTCACCTTTTTATCTACATCGTCTCCTCTAAACAAAAAAGCTCCCAACATATCTCTAACTTTCGACCTGTTACTGTCGCGCGCTTCATCGAGCATGGTATCCAAAATAGTTTTTTCACCATCTAGATATTCCGCCTGGTTTTGTGCAAAATATCCTATTTGCACATTGTGACCCAGTTTGAGTTCTCCAGTATTCTTAATTTCTCCAACAATAATTTTTGCTAAAGTTGTTTTCCCTTGTCCGTTTTGCCCAACAAAAGCCGTTTTTGTATTACGCTCAATCATCATGTTGACGTTGTTTAACACAACTTTATCACCATAATTTTTACCAACACCTTCTGCCTCTACCACCACTCTTCCTGGTTGTACCGAAACAGGAAAACGAATATTCATTACTGCGTTGTCTTCTTCATCAACCTCAATACGCTCTACTTTATCTAACTTTTTGATAAGCGATTGCGCCATGGAAGCCTTAGATGCTTTTGCTCTAAACTTCTCGATTAATTTTTCTGTCTGCTGAATTTGCTTCTCCTGATTCTTTTGGGCGTTCATTTGAAGCTCGCGCATTTCGGCACGCAAGGTTAAATATTCAGAATAAGGTTTATTATAATCGTATGCTTTTCCAAGCGAAATTTCTATGGTTCGGTTGGTAACATTATCTAAAAACATTTTATCATGCGAAACAATTACCACCACTCCTGCATACACTTTCAAAAACTGCTCCAACCAAATAATAGACTCGATATCGAGGTGGTTGGTAGGCTCATCGAGCAATAGCACATCATTATCTTGAAGTAAAAGTTTAGCAAGTTCGATACGCATACGCCACCCACCAGAGAAAGTATCTGTAAGTTTATCAAAATCGTCTCTTTTAAAACCAAGCCCTAAAAGTACACGCTCGGTTTTCCCTTGGTAGTTATAACCACCAAGAATTTCATATCGATGCGTTAAATCGCTTAAATCGATAATTAACTGGTTGTATGATTCACTTTCATAATCGGTACGCTCTGCCAATTGTCTGTTAATTTCATCCAATTGGAGCTCTAAGGCTTTAATTTCTTCAAAAGCTTGATACGCCTCTTCAAGCACCGTATTTCCTAAAACAAAGTCGATATCTTGCTTTAAAAATCCTATTCGAACTTCTTTATCCGTAGAAATAACACCACTATCTGGCTCCATTTCTTTTGAAAGTAGCTTCAACATGGTCGACTTTCCTGCTCCATTTTTCCCAATCAGACCAACACGGTCTCCAGGACTCAGCCTAAAAGCTATTTCTTCAAATAAATATTCGCCTCCAAAAGAGACAGAAAGGTTGTGAACATTCAACATTTTAGTGGTAATTATCAATTAAAAAGACACTAGAATATAGTACTTTTGTTTAAAATTTTTGCAAATGTTAAAAAAAGGAAGCAAACTATACAGTATTTTAACAGGAACTTGCCCAAAATGCCAAGAAGAAAGTATGTACGCAAGTAAAAATATGTACAACCCCAGCGAAACTTTGCACATGAATGAGCATTGTTCTAGTTGTGGTACAAAATACAAAATTGAGCCTTCATTTTTCTATGGTGCTATGTATGTGAGTTATGCTGTTGGAGTGGCTTTTGCTGTTGCTGCGTTTATAATTTCCTATTTGTTTATTGGGACGAGCTTAAAAACTTCTTTCTATGCTATTATCGCAACAATGATTGTTTTTATGCCTGTAATTATGCGATGGTCTCGAAATATCTGGATTAACATTTTTATTAAATACGATGCTAATGCCGTGAAGAAAAATAGCGCAAAACCTAATGTTAATCAGTAACTAAATAGTATAACACATTCATGTTTACATGGCTTTGAAATATTTATTTTCAAACCTTTTAATATCAATTTCTTTTTCTAAAGAAATTTCATTCTCGATATAATCAAATAGCTTCTGAGCAACATAAGGAGATATCATTACCCCGCGACTTCCTAATCCGTTTAAAATAAAGATATTTTTATGATTTGGATGATTCCCTAATAGCGGTTTTCTATCAATAACTGTTGGACGAATACCCACCAATTGGTTGGTAACTTTATAGTCGCTTTTTAAAAATCCTTGTAATTTTTCTTCGAGTTCGTGGCGAGCCTCTGTTGTAATTTCATTTGTTTTATCTGCCCAATTATTTGTTGCTCCAACTTTGTATTTGTTTCCACCTAAGGGAATTATAAAAGCACCCGATTTTAAAATAAAGTCTAAGTCGAAATCTTCAATTTCAATATCGAGAAGTTCACCTTTAGTTCCTGTTAACGGTAAATAATTAAAAAACGGATTGTATTGCAAACCAAAACCTTCACAGAAAACAATTTTCTTGGCTGTGATATTTTTGTACATAACACAATCATCTTCAATTTGTAATTGCTGATAATCAATACGTTCAGCAAAAAACTTAGCCTGCGATTTTAAATAAGAAATATAATGCAGTTGTAATTTATTTACATCAACACGCCCCGTATGCAACACTTCTCCAAAACCAAGTGGCGCATTTATTTTTTGATTTGTATTTTTAAGTAATGAAGTAGAAAGAAAGGGTTGTAAGTTTGGTTTATCGGAAGCTTCAAACCAAGTATTTTGCTCTTCAATAGAAGCAAACTTACGAAGCACTTGAAGCTTGTGATCTATTTTAATCGAAAGCTTATCTTCTAATTTTTTATAATATGGCGTAAGTAATTCTAACTGCTCTTGAGATTTCCACACAGCTGTAAAACGCTTCAAAGTTACTGGATTGTACATTCCACCTGCCACATTTGACGACTGCTGAGAATCGTCATCAAATACCACAAATGATTTTTGCTGTTCCTCTAAAGTTTCGCAAAAGGCTATTCCTCCCAATCCGACTCCTACTATAATATAATCTACCATTTTACAAAAGTACTATTTAAGGTGGTAAAATGAATAAGAAAAAAAGGCACAAAAAAAATCCTTGCTTCAAAAAGTAACAAGGATGAAATTTTAACTTAAACTAGTGCTAACTCAAATAAGTTTTTTTCTAAAAATGAATAATATGAAAAGGAGTATTAATAATACTTCATATCCTGAACCTGCGATGGTGGCAAAAAAACTAGATTTTGCTATTAAAAAGTGTGTCATATCAAAAGTGTTTTGGGCTTATGCAGCCATTACCAATAATGAATTGAAATAGTTTACAATTTCGTTTTTGTGTGTAGACATATCTACAGCTATAAGTCCGTAGATATTTTTAGCTTTCTCATACACGTCTTTATCCGACGAGCATAATATTATTGGGATATTTTGTTTGTACACTTCAAGCAAATCCAACAGTTCTTCTGGAGTATAAGCAAAGAAAATAACGGCTACGTAATCTTCCGCTTTTAAATTGATTGCTTCAAAAGTTTCACAAACCTCAAAAGCCTCTGCTACTAACGCGCTTTTCTGCAATAGTTTTGAGAATGCGCTTTGCGAATCATGTACTAATATCTTCATAGATCAAGCTAATTAACAATTACACTAACTATTGGGTTTGTAAAAAATCATTATAAAAAAGGGGAATTCTTACAATGAATAGAGAAGTTTCTTGCGAAAAAATTATTTTTCAAATAAAAAGGCTTAAGGAAAGAATAGCGATACAGAATAATCTATATCAAACCAAATAAAAAAACCTACTAATTTCTACCTACTATTACTCTCTAACCTTAAGCCTTAATCAATAAACCAACCTAAAGTCAACCTCATAAACTAAATGTTTATTGAGCTCTAACTCGTAGACAAAAGTATAGCACGTATGCGAATAAAATAAAAAAATGGGTACAGTGAAATTCTATAAACATATACATTAATTTTAATGTATATATTTTATTTTACTGAAAATCAATATATTATGTTTTGTATATTTATCAGAAGTGTTATTTAGAGAGTACGTAACCCTCTTCAATTGCTTTTAAAATTAAATCTACAGTTCTATTTACATCCATTTTAGCCATTAAGCGCTTGCTGTAAAAATGAATTGTATTTACACTTAAATCTAATTCGTATGCAATTTCTTTTGCAGTCATTCCATCACACATTAAGTTAAGTAACTGTAATTCGCGTGGAGAAAGTTTTACTTCTTTTTTGTTGAAGTTGTCAACCATTGCCAATGTAGCATTTTGACTAAAATATGGTTTTTCGTTATTCTGTTTAAAATGAACTATCGCTTCGATAAGTTCGGAGATTGCATCTTGCTTAGTTACATATGCATTCGCTCCAAACGATATTGCATCCTTCATTATTTTTGTAGATACAGACGAAGAAAGTACAATTATTTTTAAATCTTTAACCTTGCTAAATTCTCGAATCTCTTTGATAATTTCTAACCCATTTTTTTCAGGCATAAAAACATCAATAATAATAAGGTTTACATCATTACTTTTAATATACGCTATAAACTCTGGATGCGAAGTAAAAGATTGCTTACTTCTTACTTCTGGAACATTTTCCAGTATTCCTACAACCATGTCGGTAATCATTTTATGATCATCCAATATTGCTACACGCATATTCTTATACTTTGTATTTTAATTCCTTACAAATTTAATAATATCTGCTTACAAAAGCTTATTTTGACTTCAAAATAAAGTTAATGCTTTCTAAATTAAAACAAAAGGGAAATTTATAAGTCGCTTCGAAACAAAACAAAAACAGTCTAAAAACAAAAAAAGCCTCAACAATTGTTGAAGCTTTTTGCGGTCTGGACGGGATTCGAACCCGCGACCCCATGCGTGACAGGCATGTATTCTAACCAGCTGAACTACCAGACCTTTATTTTGCGAGTGCAAATATACACGCTATTCTTTATTATGCAAACCTTATTTAATAATTATGTATAAAAAAAGCCTTCAACAACTCGACATGGTCGAGAGGAAAGCCTTTCATTGGTTTAACTACTAAACCTTCAGCAGTATTTCTACCACTGAACAACACAACTATTTTAATGCTAAAAAAGCCTCAATTCTCATTGAAGCTTTTTGCTTTTAGCGGTCTGGACGGGATTCGAACCCGCGACCCCATGCGTGACAGGCATGTATTCTAACCAGCTGAACTACCAGACCTTTTGCTATTGCGAGTGCAAATATACATCGCTTTTTTAATTCCACAAGTATTTTTTTACAAAAATTAAATAAATTAAAGCTCAATACTATTTAAATTTTTGACGTTCAACTAAATATGTTTGTAAAATTTTATTGAAATTCTTGTTCACATCTACAGCCACATACTTAATTTGATACTTTGCACATTGTATTTTTATTGTTTGCTGAAACTTTTGCATCAAATCTTCATAAGCTTCTTTTACATTATCGGCATACAAATCGATGGAAGCCCCAGTTTCAACATCAACAAAACGCTTTGGAGTATTATCAAACGAAAAATCAAACTCCTTTTCTTTATCCATCACATGAAAAAAAACAACCTCGTGCTTATTGTATTTTAAATGCTGAAGTGCTTTAAACAATTCTTCTTGATTGGTTTCCGTCTGAAATAAATCAGTAAACAAGAAAATAAGACTTCTACGATGAATTTTATTGGAAATTTGATGTAAATATGTATACGTTTTTGTTGCTGAAATTTCTTTTTTTTCTGAAGTTAACATCGATTCTAACGCATGAAGCAACAAATGTTGATGACGCTCGCTTCCTTTCTCGGGAGCATAAAACTCATAACTATCAGCATAAACACTTAAACCTACAGCATCGCGTTGCTTTTTGAAAATCTTCATCAATGAAGCCGATGCCAAAGCCGAAAATCCAATTTTATTTAATTGTTGTACCGACTGATTTTTTAACGCAGGATAATGCATCGAAGCAGAATTATCGACAATAATATGACACCGTAAATTGGTTTCTTCATCATACTTTTTGGTGTACAACTTATCGGTTCTACCAAATAGTTTCCAATCGATATTACGTGTACTTTCACCTTGGTTGTAAATTTTATGCTCGGCAAATTCCGAAGAAAACCCATGAAACGGACTCTTATGCATTCCGCTAATAAAGCCTTCCACCACTTGGTTTGCTAACAAGTCTAAATTTCCAGCTAATTTTAAGTTGTTTACTTCGGTTTGTAATTTCATCTGTACAATTTTTCAAAAGGCTATATTCAATTTATAATTTAATCGCAATCTTACACGTTTTAAATTATAGCGATTAAATTTACTTTATTACTTTTACACATCCAATTATATTTATTATATGAGCAAGTCTTTTGAGCGCTACCAAAAACGCAAATTAATATCTTCATACTTTTCTGTAATTCTAAGTATTGCACTTGTTTTATTTTTATTGGGAGTATTAGGGCTTTTGGTCATCAACACCAAAAAACTAGCAAATCATTTTAAAGAACAAGTGGCTATTACGGTATTTTTAAAAGACAACGCCAAGGAGGTTGAAATCAATCAGCTTCAAAAAAGTTTGGCAATGACCGAGTACACTAAAACTGCAACTTTTGTTTCGAAAGAAGAAGCTGCAGAAGCGCATAGTAAAGAAATTGGCGAAAACTTTTTAGAGTTTTTAGGTTACAATCCGCTTCAAAACTCTATCGATGTGCATCTAAACGCGCAGTATGTAGCCACCGATAGCATCCAAAAAATTGCAGACGATTTAAGTAAAAAAGAATATGTTGCCGAAGTTTCGTACGACAAACCTTTAATTTCGTTACTCAACGAAAATGTAAAACGAATGAGTTTCTGGATTTTAATTGCAAGCGCAGTTTTTACACTCATAGCCGTATTACTCATAAACAGTTCCATCCGTCTTTCGGTTTACTCAAAACGTTTTATTATTAAAACAATGCAAATGGTTGGAGCCACCAAACGTTTTATTCGCAGACCGTTTATTTGGACAAGCGTTAAACTGGGAATGGTGGGTGCCATCGTAGCAATTATCGCTATGGCCGGACTTTTATATTATGTTGATGTAAAAATGCCACAATTAAATTTACTTTCCGAACCACTTATTCTAGCAGCATTATTTGCAGGAATTTTTGTGATGGGAATTATAATTACTTGGATTAGTACGTATATTGCAACCCAACGTTTCTTAAATTTAAGAACAGACGATTTATATTATTAAAAACAATCTCGTGAAAAAAGAATCTCAACATACACCCGATAACGGTTTTATATTTCAGAAGAAAAACTACCTTTTTATGTTTATAGGGTTGGCTTTCATTATTATAGGTTTTATTTTGATGAGTGGCGGAGGAAGCAACGACCCAAATGTGTTCAATCCAGAGATATTTAGCTTCAGAAGAATCCGTTTAGCACCAACACTTGTACTTATCGGGTTTGGAATTGAAGTATACGCCATTCTTTTAAATCCTACTAAAAAGAAAACAAACTCTTAATTACTTCAACAGAAAAGCATGGAAGTTATAGACGCTATTATTCTTGGAATTATCCAAGGACTTACAGAGTTTTTACCTGTTTCTTCAAGTGGGCATTTAGAGCTTGGAAAAGCTATTTTAGGCGACAATTCTTTACCGCAAGAAAGTTTACTTTTTACCGTAGTACTTCATTTTGCAACAGCTTTGAGCACCATGGTTGTTTTCAGAAAAGACATTTTGGAAATTGTAAAAGGTGTTTTTAAATTTTCTTGGAATGAAGAAACAAAGTTTACCCTAAAAATTATTATTTCCATGATTCCCGCTGCGCTTATTGGTTATTTCTTTGAAGAGCAATTGGGACTACTTTTTAACGGCAATGTTTTACTGGTTGGTTTTATGCTTATCGTTACTGCCTTGTTATTGTATTTGGCCGACAAAGCTAAACACACAGGAAAACCAGTAAGTTACACCAATGCGTTTGTAATTGGGGTGTCGCAAGCTATTGCAATGCTACCTGGAATTTCAAGGTCTGGAGCAACAATTTCAACTTCTGTTTTATTAGGAAACGACAAAAGTAAAGCAGCACGATTTTCATTTTTGATGGTCGTTCCGTTAATTTTCGGGAAAATTGCCAAAGATGTTTTAAGTGGCGAATTATCATTCGAAGGACACAACACTCCTACCCTTGCCATTGGTTTCATCGCTGCATTTGTATCGGGAATTATAGCATGTACTTGGATGATTCAACTTGTAAAAAATAGCAAACTTATTTACTTTGCAGTATACTGTTTTATTGTTGGGTTGATTGCAATTGTATTGGGTTACTTCTTATAAAAAATATAAATAATGTACACGGAAGATTCTATAAAAAGCGGACAGATATTATTAATTGACAAACCGCTTACCTGGTCTTCTTTTCAGGCGGTAAACAAAATTAAATGGGCCATCAAGAAGAAGTTTGGTCTTAAAAAAATAAAGGTTGGTCACGCTGGAACGCTCGACCCTCTTGCTACAGGACTCCTTATTATTTGCACAGGGAAATTCACCAAAAAAATACCCGAACTACAAGGTCAAATTAAAGAATACACAGGCACCATTACACTTGGCGCTTCACGACCATCGTACGATATGGAAACCGAAATTGATGCTGTATTTCCTACGGAACATATTTCAGAAGAAAAAATCCAGAACGCTACTAAAACTTTCTTAGGAGAAATCGACCAGTATCCGCCAGTATTTTCAGCATTAAAAAAAGACGGAAAAAGACTGTACGAATTTGCTCGTGAAGGCGTTGAAGTCGAAATAAAATCTAGAAAAATAACCATCGAAACTTTTGAAATCACGGCTATAAACATGCCCGAAGTTGAGTTTAGAGTGGTATGTAGCAAAGGTACTTACATTAGGTCTTTAGCCCACGATTTTGGAAAAGCCCTACAATCGGGTGCGTATTTATCGGCTTTAAGAAGAACCAAAATAGGCGATTTCAACGTAAGTAATGCAATAACCCCAGATGCTTTTGCCGAAGAATTAGAATAAAAATCATTGCATCAAACGAATATATTGCTTGTAGTTTAGGCAAAAACCATAATATTTTTATCTTTAGCATCTAGGTTACTTTACCTATGGATTATAAAAAAATAACACATCAATTTAACCGTGCTAGCGACAAACTTGTTAGTAAAATAAACCAGTTAAACAACCGGCAATTAGCCTTGATTATTTCGAGTTGTTTGATGGGGATTTTTTTACTGACGCTTCTCAATATTCAACTAGCAGGTCAAAAAGAAGAAGAGTTTTTATACGAATTGAGTTTTGATGAAAAGCTTTTAGAAGAAGAAATTCCGCAGGAAGAAGAACTCACCCTTACCGAGTTAGAAACACACAAAGCATACAACGAAGCCGAAAAACAACAATTTGCCGACGAGGTTGACAATTTTAAATCGTTAGAAGAATTACAACAAGAAGCACAAAAAGCTACTAGCGAAACTCCAGACAACAGCACTGATGCCGTAAGTAACGAAGCTTCCAACAACGGATACGCTAGCGATTATGCTGAAAAACTTCAAGAACAACGCCGAAAAATTGAAGCGCTTAAAAGAAAAGGAAACGCCCCAAAAGTCAATATAAAAAGGCGAACAACCATAACGTATTCTTTATTGCATCGTACGCATGTAAGTTTGCCAAACCCAGTGTACACCTGCGAAAGTTTTGGAAAAGTGGTTGTAAACATCAAAGTTGATACACAAGGAAATGTTATCGATGCATCGTTTAACAAAAGTAGCTCGACAACTTCCAACGGCTGTTTGGTTGAAAACGCCACCAACTATGCGTTAAAAGCAAAATTTAGCCCTTCCACCAACAGTTCTGAGCAGATAGGAACTATTACTTATTTATTTCAAGGAGAGTAATTCAAGTAAATCCTCGATAGTATTTTGCCCTTTATCTTTATTGTACCAAACTTGTAAATCTTGCTTAAATTCTGGTGTTAATTTTCCGTGTGCTTCCTTATACGCTTTTACCATATTTGTTGCTATTGACGGACGCGGACCCCAACAATCAATCACTTCATTCACGGCATCATCTACCATAATTAACTTCGGAATTGAACGACTTCCACGCGTTAAAAAATGATCCATTAATTGCTCATTTTCATCTCTTAAAACTACTTTCAAAGTAATATTTTCTGAAGCTTCAGCAATTGCATTTATTATAGGAAGCGTTTGAGCGGCATCGCCACACCAACTTTCTGTGGGCACTAACCAAGTTACTTTTCGGTTGAATGATTTTAATTTCTCTTGAACAGATTCTAGCAACTTTACCGTTTTATCCAAGCGCTTCATACGTTTGTGGTTAAGCATGCTATAATTAGACAAAGCTTCAGTTTGTTCCACTCCAGTCGATTTATTTTCAAGTACCAACTGCTCCACCAACGCTCTATAATCGGCGTACGTATAACTCTTTTTTAACCCTTCTTTGATAAGCACTCTAACTATTTCTTCCATATTATAAATATCGATTAAATACTATTTCTTACTTTTATACTTTAGACTCAAATTTAAGTAAAACTTACAGTTACAATACTGATAAATATCATACGGATGAAACGTTGCGGTTGGTGCGAAGGCGATGCCCTTTATGAAGCATATCACGATACAGAATGGGGAGTTCCTGTTTACGACGATGCTACTATTTTTGAATTTCTCATTTTGGAGACTTTTCAAGCTGGACTTAGTTGGATTACTATTTTACGAAAGCGAGAAAACTTCCGAGAGGCATTAGACAATTTCGATTATAAAAAAATAGCTTCTTATGATGAAAAAAAATACGAAGCTTTACTTCAGAATGAAGGAATCATCAGGAATAAATTAAAAATAAAAGCGACCATTACCAACGCGCAAAACTTCATGAAAATTCAAGAAGAATTCGGAAGCTTCAGCAATTATATTTGGAGTTTTGTTGACGGAAAACCTATTCAAAATCAACTAAAAAACTATAAAGAAGCTCCTGCAAACACTGAAATTTCGGACGCTTTGAGTAAAGATTTAAAAAAACGAGGATTTAAATTTGTAGGTTCAACCGTGGTTTATGCGCACATGCAAGCTACAGGAATGGTAAACGACCACGAAGAAAATTGCTTTAGGTATAGTGAAGTGAAAAAATTAGCTTAAGCTTTTAAAATCTCAATAAATTCTTCTCTTAGAATCTCCCTTGCACCCAACGAATATAAATGGTCGGTGTACAATTGACAATCGATGAGTTGGTAGTTTTCTTTTTCTAGCTTTTGCGCCAAATATATAAATGCGGTTTTGGAAGCATTACTCATTTTAGAAAACATACTTTCCCCACAAAATACATGTCCCATATCAACACCGTAGAGTCCGCCAACGAGTTTTTCTTGATGCCAAACCTCAACAGATTTTGCATAACCCATTTCATGAAGCTTCACATAAGCCTCAATCATACTTTGGTCAATCCACGTCCCGTCTTGACCTTTACGAGTAATCTTGGAGCAGTTTTTAATTACTTCTTCAAAAGCAGTATTAAAGGTGACTTTAAAAAGTTGTTTCTTTAAAACCGACTTCATGCTCTTTGATATTTTTACTTCGGAAGGGACTAACACCATTCGAGGATCTGGACTCCACCACAATATCAAATCGCCTTGATCAAACCACGGAAAAATTCCTTGTTTGTATGCTTCAATTAAACGCGCAGAAGACAAATCGCCACCCATGGCAACAACACCATCAACCGAAGCAGATTCTACCGGAGGGAATTTTATATCTTCTGTAAGAAAAACCATTTATTTATAGTTTTTTTGTTATAAAACTCAAAAAAAGTGATAAAAAAAGTAAATTTAACTTGTATTTATTAATTAATTATCACAAATTTGGCGCATGTCATTGTACTTAATTATTTTCATCATTGCTTTTTGAGTTTAATACAATGACGTACCTAAAACCACAATATACCCCCTTACCATATTGGTTGGGGGTTTTTACTCCCCCAAGCATTACATTAAATCAAAAAAAGGAGCTTTTTTTAAAGCTCCTTTTTGTTTTTTAGAAAGGTAAATCGTCGTGATCGTCTTCTTTAAAATCGTTTGCAGGTTCAAACGCATCTTCAGGTGGCATAGGAGGCATTTCTGGAGCTCCACTTGGCGCCGATTGAAGGTTTTCAATTCGCCAACCTTGAATAGAGTTGAAATACTTTGTTTCTCCCTGTGGATTTACCCACTCTCTACCTCTAAGGTTGATACTCACCTTAACTGGTTGCCCAACTTGATATGCATTTAAAAGATCGCATTTATCTTGAATAAACTCCACAAGAATATGTTGTGGGTATTGTTCTTCTGTTGTAATAACCAATTCTCTTTTTCTAAAACCGTTGCTACCGAAGGTTTTAGTTTCGTCTATCAACTTTATTTTTCCTTGTATTTCCATGCTTCAAAAATATTAAAAATATATTCAATTTACTCCTTGTTGGAGTTTAAAATCTGCTAAGTTTTTAACGAGTCATTAAAAGCAACCAAGCAGTTGTTACATCATTTTGTGCAATAAGTTGTTGTGCCTTTTTATGTTTAGCTTCTTCGTTTGCCGACTTGATAATGGCTTTTATTTCTTCGGAAGCAGTATTTTGAAAATCTGTTACCGCAGTAGCAGTAGGCAAACTTTCTACATTTCCTAAAATACCAAGATCATTTCCAGTTAACACTTTACTGTATCGGATGTTTTCAGGAATAGCATCTACTCCAATCCCAATACTTGAAAGCGGTTTTGGCACCTCAAACATTCCTGCATTGGCACGACTGTACCAGTTTCCTCCCATACGACTCACCAAGTCAATTTTATATTGATCTATTTGTCCGTTTTCATCCAGAACAGCTTCGTTAACGTGAAGCTTTACAACTTCACAAACAATTAAATTTCCGGCACCACCTTGTTCTCCCAACGAAATAACTTCATTCACCTTACATTCAAACTGAACAGGAGATTCAGCGACTCTAAAAGGCTTCACAACATCCGACTTCAGCATTGTTAAACCTGCTTTTTCAAACTCATTTACACCTTTTTCATATTCTGTGCTACTCAACGAAGTTTGCTGTACAATGTTATAATTCACAACATTTACCACTACTTCTTTAGTTTCCAAAACATTTTGTAACGTGTGTTTTGTTGTATTATCTCGAACCCTTCTATTGGCAGAAAAAATCATTATTGGAGGATTCGAACTATACACATTAAAAAAACTAAAAGGCGATAAATTTACAGCTCCAGAGGCGTCTATTGTACTTGCAAAAGCAATAGGTCTCGGACTTACTGCACCGAGCAAATACCCATGTAATTGTGCTGTGGAAATTTCTTTAGGATCTATAGATAACATACCGTTGTTTTCAACAAAAATAAGGAAATAAAAATGGTATAAAAACGTTTACACTAAGTCTAATTTTCTTTTTAAAAGAAGTATAAAAACTAAAAGCACCGCCTTTATTTTAAGGTTTTACTTTATATTTATGGACTGGTAGCACAAAGCCATCCTTACAGACTCATGAAAAAAGCTACACGTTGGATTTTAATATTATCTTCATTAGTAATTGTTGTTTCGATTTTATGGAACACCTACGTTTTCTTTCAGAAATTTAAAGAAGAAGAACGCAATAAAATGAAGATTTGGGCAGAGGCTTTAGGGGAGTTTTTACAAGACGAAGACCTAGATCGCGACCTCGGAATGCTTACACTTGCCGTTATCAAAAACAACACCAGTACACCTATTATTTACATGGGAGAAAATGGAGAAATTAGATCGAATAACCTCCCCGAAGACAAAGCCAACGACTCTATTTACATTAAAAATAAAGTAAAACAATTTGTTGCTGAAAATGCGCCGATTGAAGTTACGTTTAGAAACGAACGCTACGGAACGCTCTACTACGGTAACTCAGACGTTTTAAACAATTTGAAGTATTACCCAATTGCGCTTATTTTAATTATTTCTTTTTTCGGAGGAAGTGTTTATTTCTTTTATCAGATATCTAAAGTTGCCGAGCAAAACAAACTTTGGGCAGGAATGGCAAAAGAAACAGCTCACCAAATTGGAACGCCTCTTTCGTCATTATTAGGATGGACCGAACTTTTGAAATCGGAAAATGTACCGCCTACAATTACAGAAGAAATTGAAAAAGACATCGATCGGCTTTCAACCATAACAGAACGTTTCTCTAAAATTGGATCGGTTCCAAAACTTGAAAAACTCGATATCATTTCAGAAACAAAAAATACTTTTGACTATATAAAAGCTAGAAGTTCGAAGCTTGTAAATTTTAAATTTGAAGCGCCCGAAAATACTATTTTATGCATGGTGAATCCACAACTTTATAGTTGGACCATCGAAAACCTTATTGTAAACTCCATTGACGCCATGAAAGGTAAAGGAGATTTAACGATTGAAGTTGTTGAAGACAAGAAAACCGTAAAAATAAACGTTATAGATACAGGAAAAGGGATTTTAAAAAGTGATTTTTACAAAATTTTCGAACCTGGATATACCACCAAAAAAAGAGGATGGGGATTGGGACTATCGCTTGTTCGAAGAATTATTGAAGATTATCACAACGGAAAAGTTAAAGTTCTAAATTCTGTAATCGATAAAGGAACCACCATTCAAGTTTCCCTCAAAATTGAAGATGCATAAATCAACAAAAACAACCTACAGTGAAAATATCATACGAAGAAATTAAAGAAGCTACGCTAACTAACAATTGTCCTGAATGTTTCTCGAATGAAGGTTTAACTCTTACATTCTTTCAAAAACATGCGGAAAATACTTGGTACCATACCGCTACCAAAGAAATAACCGATAAAATTGTGTGTAGCAATTGTAAAACTACCATTTACCCTGTACGATGGACAGAAGATATTGAGCGGGTAAGAGATTTTTATTTTAAAAGTATTCAATCGCCAAAAACCTATTTCAAATTAACTCGGTTTTCGATTGTTTGTTTGGTTGCAATTATTGCCGTTGCAATATTGCTCACTATATTTTTGAAGTAATTTTAAAGAAGTGCACTTACTTTTTCTGCAATGCTTTTAAATTCGTCATCGCTAAGTTTTATTTTTTGCTGAAATGTCATTTCTCCCATGTGGTTTAACGGAATTAAATGTACATGTGCATGTGGAACTTCTAGCCCAACAACAGCAATCCCAACACGTTTACAGTCGATTACTTTTTTTAAAGCTACAGCAACTTTTCTTGAAAATGCCATAAGCCCCATATAAGTTTCTTCATCTAACTCAAAAATCTTGTCAACCTCCTTTTTAGGAATACAAAGTGTATGCCCCTTAGCATTTGGATTGATGTCTAAAAAAGCATAAAAATTTTCATCTTCAGCAATTTTATAACTTGGAATTTCTCCATTGATAATTTTTGTAAAAATAGATGCCATAGTGGGGAATCGTAAAACGCGTTAATAAACTATAAAAATAAAAAAGGTTTGACCAACAGCCAAACCTTTTTTATACTTAACATTGTTACATTATAACAATGTGTCAATTGCTTCATTGTAAGCAGTTTTAGGAGCAACACCTACTTGGCGTCCTACAACTTCTCCGTTTTGGAAAACTAAAACTGTTGGGATATTTCTCACGCCGTATTTCGCTGCAAACTCTTGATTTGCATCTACATCTACCTTTCCAATAACAGCTTTACCTTCATACTCCTCGCTCAATTGGTCAATAATTGGAGCTACCATTCTACATGGACCACACCAAGCTGCCCAAAAATCTACTAATACAGGTTTATCACTTTTTAAAACTACTTCGTCGAAAGTAGCATCTGTTATCTCTAAAGCCATTTTATTTATTTTTAATGAGTTCAACTTAATTCTGCAAATTTAGTCAATTATTTCTCGAATCCTTACAGTTGATGTATTTGTTTTAACTATAGATTCATTTAAATAATTGATTACGAGCTTTAAATTTAGTATTTTTTCTATAACTTACAGAACTATTTATTTTAATCGACACTGTCCATCTGAATAAAACATTCAATGAAACTTTATTTTTTCATACTAATATCGATAGCCTTTAACACGCTTCTAAATGCTCAAGAAGGTAACATAAACGACGATGATTTTATTTGGACTCCGTTACAAGTTAAAGCTTCGGCATACAATTCATTAGAAAATCAAACTGTAGGAAACCCGTCTATTGGTGCCTGGGGCGACTCTTTACAGCCAGGCATGAAGGCAATTGCTATTTCTAGAGATTTATTAAAACTTGGAATTACACAAAACACCCCTATTAAAATTGAAGGTTTTGACGGGATTTACTTTGTAAAAGATAAAATGAATGCACGGTTCCATAAAAAAATTGACATCTACATGGGAATCGAGCTCCAAAAAGCAAGGAAGTTTGGCGTAAAACACTTAAAAATTTGGTACGGTTTGCCCAACACTTCCCCTTAAATTAAAACAAAAACACTACTTTTAAAACCCATTAATCAAAAATAGATAATATGAAAACCCTCATTTATTCTTTAGCATTAATACTTCTATTGAGTGCTTGTCAAACAGAATCCTCTAAAAATGAAAGTTTAACTACTGGAAAATTAACGCTTCTCAATGCAAAGCCATCTCCTGGGGAAACTTTAGAAATCTCGTATAACGAATCGAATCCAGACAGTCTTGAAGCTGTTGTTTTTTATGTAGTTAATACCGCTGCTTATCCATACGACATCGATTTTAAAAAGAATTCTGATGCGCTAACAGCTAGCCTTCAAATTCCAGATTCGGCCACTGCTATTTCTTTTAATTTTAAAAAGAATGACCAACTCGACACAAACAACAAACAAGGTTATGTTTTCCCTCTTTACAAAGAAGACCAATCTGCACTTCCTGGAAGTCTTGCAGCCAGCGCTTATCATAAACTAGTTTATGGAGAGAGAAATGAATTGAATGTCGAAAAAGATTCTATTCTGAATGCCATTAACACAGACGTTAATTTACATCCAGAAATTCGAGAAACATGGAACATTCCTTATCTAAGCTTAATGTACACAGAGCGTGCCACGGAAGGAAAAAAACTTGTTTCGTCATATATTGATTCGTTAGCTTCAAAAGAAAATTTATCCGAAGAAAATTACAACACTTTAAATAGATTATATCTTTTGAGTAACAACCGTGAAAAAGCCGATTCGATTAAAGAAGCTGCTATAGTTGCTTTCCCAAAAGGAGAAATTGCAGAGCAGGATAAGTTAATTAAAGTATATCGCACAAAAGATTTAGCTGAAAAAGAAGAAGCCTACAAAAATTTTAAAACTGAATTCCCAACGTCTTCAGGGCGTATGAATGACATTGTGCTTCAATCACTCGCAACAGCTTACTACAAAGAAGGTAATACCGAAAAGTTTAATGAATACGCGAATTTAATTGAAGATAAAATGACCACAGCATCTGCCTACAACAATATTGCATGGACAAATGCTGAAGCCAAAAAAGATTTAGATTTTGCTGAAAATATCTCAAAAAAATCGCTTGATTTAATCAAAAGTTTAGAAAACGAACCTGATAATAAACCAGTTTTTTATTCTGAAAAGCAATACAAAAATCGTCTCGAAAGTGTTTACAAAATGTACGCCGACACCTACGGACTTGTATTGTTTGAACAAGGAAAAATTAAAGACGCTATCGCTTCCCAGAAAATTGCAGTGGGAGAAGGAAATACCATCACAACAAACAAAAGGTATTTGGAATTTTTATTAGCAGACAAGCAGTACGAAACTGTTTTAACTGAAGGAGAAGTATTCATCAAAAAAGGAAAATCTTCCCCAGAAATGTTAGATTATTACGCGGAAGCTTATAAGGCAACAAAAGGTGAAGTAGGACTCGACACTAAAATAAACGAACTAAAAGATGCAGTTTACGTACATTTAAAAGGAGAAATCGAAGAAAATCTTCTTGACGAGGAAGCTCCTTTGTTTACATTAAAAGATACCCAAGGTAATGAAGTAAGTTTAGCTTCTTTAAAAGGTAAAGTTGTAATTCTAGATTTTTGGGCTACATGGTGCGGTCCTTGTAAAGCTTCGTTCCCAGAAATGCAACAATTGGTTGAGAAGTATGAAGACGATGACAAAGTTGCCATATTATTTGTAAACACCTTTGAGAATACTCCAAAAAGAGAAAAAGACGTTACTGGTTTTATTGCTGAAAATAAATACGATTTCCATGTAATTTATGACGACCCAATTAAAGATTCTAGAAAATTTGTTGTTGCAGATAGTTATGGTATTACAGGAATACCAACAAAAATAATTATCGGCCCAGACGGAAAATTAAACTATAAAGCGGTAGGATACGAAGGAAACGGAAAACTTCTAACAGAAATGGAAATTCTTATCGATATATTACAAAACAAAAAAGCGTAATTCAATCAATCTAAGTCTGATTAAATAGTATTAATCGTTCCATTTAAAATCAAAAAAGGCTTTTGAAATATACATTTCAAAAGCCTTTTTTGTTAATTCAATTTATAAATTACTTCTTGCTTTTTTAGCTCTTGCAAAAGCTCATTAGAGATATTTACTTTTTGCTTTCTGCTTGGCATTGTCAACTTAATTTCATCGTCCATTTCATATACAATAAAATTCAAAATATGCTCGCCAGCATGGTTGCGTAAAATATCTTTTAAAGTATCAATACGTTCATCTTTAATTTCGTCGAGTTTCATTTTTATGGTAAGCTTTTTGGCATAGCGTTCCATCACATCTTGCAATTGCTCCATCGAGTTAAATTGCAATCTTGGGTCTCCACGTTTTCCTGTCTCCCTATTCGTCCAACCTTCTCTCACATACGCTTTGATATATATAAAAGAGTTTATCATTAAGAAGTGACGAAACTTTAAATACTCTTCGCCAAACATTCTAAATTCATACGAATCTGTGTAATCTTCAACAATAAAAGAAGCCCAACCTTTTCCGTTTTTTGAAACGCGATGTTGCACATCGGAAATCACACCTGCAAAAGCAATTTCATTACCTACGATAGCTTGTAAATTATTAAAATGTCCAACAGTTCCGTTACAGAAAACTTCAATTTCGGTTTTAAAATCATCTAACGGATGCCCAGAAATATAAATCCCTACAACTTCTTTTTCTCTTTTTAACTTTTCCATGGTTCCCCAAGTATCGCAAGGCGGAATTTGAGGCTCTGGAATTTGCACATCACTTGCTTCTCCAAACAAACTTACTTGTGCCGAATTTTCATTTTCTTGAAATTTCGCACCGTATTTAATTGCCTTTTCTAAAAAGGTAATTCCGTCTCCTTCAGAATGAAAATATTGCGCTCTGTGTGTATCTCCAAAAGAATCCAAACCACCAGCCAACGCCAAGTTCTCGAAAGCTTTTTTATTGGCCGCTCGTAAGTCGATTCGTTTTGCTAAATCGAAAACCGACTTGTACTTTCCTTCTTCACGTCCGTTTACAATAGTGTCTACTGCACCACGCCCAACACCTTTGATGGCTCCCATTCCGAAGCGAATAGCACCATCTTTATTTACGGTAAATTTATAATACGATTCGTTGACATCTGGCCCCAACACTTCAATCCCCATACGTTTACATTCCTCTAAAAAGAAAGTTACTTGCTTGATATCGTTCATGTTGTTCGATAATACCGCTGCCATATATTCTGCAGGGTAATTTGCTTTTAAATACGCCGTTTGATAACCAATCCACGCATAACAAGTAGAGTGCGATTTATTGAAGGCGTAACTCGCAAAGGCTTCCCAATCTTTCCAAACTTTCTCAAGAATTTCTCTGGAATGGCCTTTTGCTTCTCCTCCGTCCAAAAACTTAGGTTTTAGTTGCTCTAGCAGGGCAAAAATCTTTTTCCCCATTGCTTTACGAAGTACATCGGCTTCCCCTTTTGTAAAACCTGCCAACTTCTGAGAAAGCAACATCACCTGCTCTTGGTAGACTGTAATTCCGTAAGTTTCTTTTAAATATTCCTCCATAGCATCGAGATCGTATTTAATCTCTTCATCGCCATGTTTTCTTCGGATAAAACTCGGAATGTATTCTAGCGGACCAGGTCGATACAGCGCATTCATCGCAATCAAATCGGCAAAAACTGTCGGTTTTAAATCCTTCATGTGTTTTTGCATTCCAGCAGATTCATACTGAAATATCCCTACCGTTTCACCACGTTGAAAAAGCTCGTACGTTTTTTCATCATCTAAAGGAAAATCATCTGGATTTAAATCAATACCGTGTTTATATTTTACAAGTTTTACGGTATCCTTGATAAGCGTTAATGTTTTCAGCCCCAAGAAATCCATTTTTAACAACCCAGCACTTTCTACCACCGAGTTATCAAATTGTGTTACGTATAAATCGGAATCTTTAGCAGTAGATACAGGAACGAATTTGGTAATATCATCTGGGGTGATAATCACTCCGCAGGCATGAATTCCTGTGTTCCTTACCGAACCTTCTAACACACGTGCTTGATTTACAGTAAGCGCTTCTAAATCTTCGCCATCAGCAATATTTTTGAGTTCGTTTACCTTATCGATTTCTTCGGCTCTCAAACTGCTTTTCAATTTGGCGTCGTCCAAACTAAAAATCTTTCCGAGTTTCATATTCGGAATCAGTTTCGCTATTCTATCAGCATCGTGTAAAGGCAAATCCAAAACACGCGCAGTATCTCGAATAGACGACTTTGCCGCCATAGTTCCGTAGGTAATAATTTGCGCTACTTGATTGGCACCGTATTTTTCGATTACATAATCCATTACGCGACTTCGACCTTCATCGTCAAAATCGATATCGATATCTGGCAGCGATACCCTGTCTGGATTTAAAAACCGCTCAAAAAGTAAATCGTAATGAATTGGGTCGATATTGGTAATTCCTAAACAGTAGGCAACTGCCGAACCTGCTGCCGAACCACGACCTGGGCCAACGGAAACATCCATATCTCTAGCGGCTGCAATAAAATCTTGCACAATTAAGAAATACCCTGGATACCCAGTATTTTCAATAACGCTCAGCTCAAAATCTAAACGCTCTTTTATTTCATCTGTAATTTCTGGATAACGCTTTTTAGCCCCTTCATAGGTAAGGTGTTTTAAGTATTTATTTTCACCGCGTTTTCCATTATCAAGTTTGTCTTCTTCCACCTGAAATTCCTCTGGAATATCGAAAGCAGGTAAAAGTACATCTCGTGCCAACTCATAAGGCTCTACCTTGTCTACAACTTCTTGAATATTAAAAATAGCGTCTGGAAGGTCTTTAAAGATTTCCTTCATCTCATCGCCACTTTTAAAATAATATTCTTGGTTTGGCAAACCATAGCGGTAGCCTCGACCTCGACCGATAGGCGTGTCTTTTTTCTCTCCGTCTTTTACACACAACAAAATATCGTGTGCATTGGCATTTTCTTTATTTATATAATAGCAGTTGTTGGTAGCAATCAACTTTACTTGATGTTTATTTGCCAAATTCACCAACTCGCTATTTACTCTATTTTCATCTTCTTGGTTGTGGCGCATTACCTCCACATACAAATCGTCTCCAAACTGATTTTTCCACCAAAGCAACGCTTCTTCCGCTTGAACTTCTCCAATATTTAAAAGCTTACTAGGCACTTCACCATACAAGTTCCCAGTGAGTACAATGATGTCTTCCTTGTATTGTTCTACTACTTTTTTATCAATTCTAGGTACGTAATAAAACCCTTCAGTATAAGCAATAGACGACATTTTTGCCAGATTGTGATAACCATTTTTGTTTTTGGCGAGCATCACAATTTGGTAACCATTATCTTTTATTGATTTATCCAAATGGTTTTCACACACATTCAACGTACAACCAACAATTGGTTTTATAGGGATTTCGGTAGGCTCTTCGCCATTGGCAATAGCCTCTTCATTTTTGGCTTTTACCGATTTGTTGTGGTTACCAACTTCTTTTACAAAATGAAAAGCTCCCATCATGTTTGCCATGTCGGTTAATGCAACCGCAGGCATTTTGGCTTTTGCTGTGGCAGCAACAAGATCTGGAATGCTTGATGTTGCCTGAAGAATTGAAAACTGAGAATAATTATGAAGATGTGCAAAACTCGCATCTTTTAAATCTTTAATATTCTGTTTTAATTCTTCTGTTGAAATTTCTTCTGAAGGCGCCTCTTTTGCAAGTTGTTCTCTAATTTCATCGGAAGCTTTTTTTAAATTGATATGCTTTAGCCCGATGAGTTGAATTGGCTGTGGATGCTCTTCTGAAAACTCTCTAAAATACGACGGCGCAACATCTAATTCTTCCGCAGTAAAAACTTCTTTCCGAATAAGTTCTAAAAAACAACGTGTAGTTGCTTCCACATCGGCAGTTGCATTATGCGCTTCAGCAAAAGGTTCGTTAAACAGATATTCGTGTAATTCGGTAAGTGTTGGCAATTTAAATTTACCTCCACGCCCTCCTGGAATTTTACACAAAGCCGCTGTAGTTTCGGTACAAGTATCCAAAACGGGAAGTTCGGTTAAATTGGTTTCAACACCAGCTCGATACAGCTCGGCACCCATAATATTAACATCAAAGCCAACATTTTGCCCAACTACGTAGGTTGTTTTTTGTAGTGCCTGATTAAATTTTTCGAGTACTTCATTTAGCGGAAGTCCTTCTTGAGCTGCCAATTCGGTAGAAATACCATGTATTTTTTCAGCATCAAAAGGGATATTAAATCCTTCTGGCTTAATTAAATAATCCTGATGTTCGATTAAATTTCCCATGGCATCGTGCAACTGCCATGCAATTTGAATTGCGCGAGGCCAATTGTCTACATCGGTTATGGGAGCATCCCATCGCTTCGGTAAACCAGTGGTTTCTGTGTCAAAAATCAGGTACATAAAACTATATTTCTTTAAGAATGAAGTGATTAGTCGTTTTCAAACTGAATCCTTAAAATTACGGATATTTTTTAGAGAAAAAAGTAGATTTGAAGAAGAGTTATCAACTTTTATAAAAAGAAAAAACCGTCTAAAAAATGATGTTTTTTTAGACGGTTTGTAAAATTTTATTGCGCTAATTCTAAGAAACTATTTGCTCGTAGCGCTTGGCATTGTTTACCGAATTTTGAACGGCATTTCGTTGACGAGTAAGCATTGCACGTGTTGATTGTGGCAAGGAAGTTTGGTTTAAAACCTCATTATAATCTTCTAAACTTGCTTCTTCACCACGTTGTACTTCCTCCAAAATAGCCTCTTCATCGTTGCTAGCTACGACCGATTTAATATCCATCCAAGCACGATGCACATTACCCGTAATACTACCCGAATCGGTTGGTTTTTCTCCAAACGAAATAATTTCTCGTTTTAATTCATCTGAAAATTTTTCACGCTCCAATGCTTTAGTTTTAAAGTATGTTTTTAAATTGGTGTTCTTAACGTTTTCACTCGAATTTAAAAACCCTTTTTGCGCATCGTAATTCTTTTCTAAAAGTTCATTAATTTTTCCTGAAATTTCTTCTGTATAACTCATAACTCTATTTTTTATTTGGTTAATAAAATCATTATCAAGCTACTAAACATCTTGTACGACAGCAAATTACAATTACACTTTAAACAATTTTTAACCAATAATCTTAAAAGAAATACAACAAAGTCGTTGAATACGTATGTATTTGTTAATGTTTTTTAGAAGTCTGAAAACAAAATAAAAGTTTAAATGTGTATAAATAAGTAGTTCTGAAAAAAATAGAAAAATTTCCTCATTTTAATATAAGGGTTTATTTATCTTTGTGCGCACATTAAAAAATTACATTGATGTCTATTTCAGATTTATATTCTAGCGGATTTAGTGAAAGAAACCGCGATCATTTTGCAGCTATTGTAAGAGTTGCACTTTCTGACGGAGCCATTAACCCAGAGGAAAAAGCATTTTTAGACCGATTGGCAAAAAACTTAGATATTTCGGAGGAATTATATGAAGAGATTTTAGAAAACCCTTCTGCTTTCCCAATCAACCCTCCAACTTTATACAACACAAGATTGGAGCGTTTGTATGATATTGCACGTATGATTCACGCCGACCATATTACTGATGAAGACGAATTTAAAATTATGATTCGTTTGGGAGTTGGACTTGGTTTTAACCCTGCAAACGTTGAATTCATTATGAAAAAAGCGTTGTATTTGGTAGATATAGGTGTTGATCTAGATACTTTTATTGAAGAAATAAAACACATGAATCGTTAATCCGATTCTAACCTATCATAAAAAAAGCTGTTCCATGGAACAGCTTTTTTGTTTTCAAGTATATTCGAAATTTTAGTTGGTTTTATAATCTGCTATAAACGATTCTGCTTTGGTCACCATATTTTTACTTCCGCAGTAAAAAGGCACCCTTTGGTGTAATTCTGTTGGCTTAATATCTAAAATTGCCTGCGAACCATCACTAGCCTTTCCTCCTGCTTGTTCTGCCAAAAAGGCCATTGGGTTGCATTCATACAACAAACGTAATTTTCCGTTCACGGCTTTACTACTTTCTGGGTACAAAAAGATACCACCTTTAATCATGTTTCGGTGAAAGTCAGACACCAACGAACCTATATATCGCGAAGTATACGGACGATCATCTTCTTCCATCTGGCAATATTTTATATACTTTTTAACTCCTTCTGGAAAGTGCACATAATTTCCTTCGTTTACAGAATAAATCGAACCGTCTTCTGGATACTGCATATTTGGGTGCGATAAATAAAATGTTCCGATTGCAGGGTTTAAAGTAAAACCATTTACACCATGCCCAGTAGTATACACCAACATTGTAGATGTACCGTAAACTATGTAACCTGCAGCAACTTGATCGCGCCCTGGTTGTAAAAAATCTTCAATGGTAACAGGCGTTCCGATAGGTGTTATACGTCGGTATACCGAAAAAATTGTTCCCACAGATACATTTACATCGATATTACTCGAGCCATCTAGCGGGTCAAACAACACTACATATTTATTTTGATTATTGTTGTCGTAGCTGTTAATTGCCACAAAATTATCTTCTTCTTCTGAAGCAATTCCGCATACAATTTCTCTGTTCGTCAACGATTGTATAAACTTTTCATTTGCCAAAACATCCAACTTTTGTTGGTCTTCGCCTTGCGCATTTATATCGCCACTCGAACCTAAAACATCTACCAATCCGGCTTTGTTCACCTCATGGTTTACAACTTTTGCTGCCAGTCGGATGGCGTTAATTAGTTTTGATAATTCTCCTGTAGAATACGGAAAAGCGCGCTGATTTTCAATAATAAACTCGCCTAGTGTTTTGTTTTTCTTGGTCATAACGGTTTTTGTGTTTTTACGCTCACAAATATCGACATTTTTGTGAAACTACATCGTTTTCGTGAAATTTCATTTTTATGTAATTATAACTATAAGTTATATTTGTAACAGATATGGAGTTTACAATTAGACAAGCAGAAGAAAAAGACATGGCACAAGTACTTGAACTCATTCAAGAACTTGCTGATTTTGAGAAAGAACCTGATGCCGTTGAAGTTACTATCGAAGATTTAAAGAGAGATGGCTTTGGAGCACAGCCTTTATTTAAATGTTTGGTAGCCGAATTAAATAACAAAATTGAAGGAATGGCATTGTTTTACAACCGCTATTCTACTTGGAAAGGCAAAACCATACACCTAGAAGATTTGGTAGTTCGACAAGATAAAAGAGGTACCGGAATTGGAAGTGCACTTTTTGCTGAAGTAATTAAATACGGACACAAGCTTGGCGTAAAACGTATAGAATGGGTGGTACTCGATTGGAACACCCCAGCTGTTAAGTTTTACGAAAAAAATGGTGCCTTAATTTTAAGAGATTGGGATACCGTACAATTAGACGAACAAGGAATTAAGAATTTTATAGCAAATACAAATTAATGAGAATTTTTAAATTTGGAGGAGCCTCTGTTAAAGATGCCGATGGGATAAAAAATGTTGTAAATGTATTACAAACAGTAGGTCACGAAAACACCTTGTTGGTGGTTTCGGCTATGGGAAAAACAACCAATGCGATGGAAGTGGTTGTGAAAAATTATTTTGAAAATAAAAGCGAGTTAAATGCTTCTTTTGATGAAATTATTAGCTATCATCACGCTATTCTAACCGATTTATTTCAGAATGAAAAACACCCAATTTTTGCTAAAGTAAAAGGCTTAATCGAGCAAGTTCAAGGTTTTTTAGCGTGGAACAAATCGCCTAAATACGCGTTTGTTTACGACCAAGTTGTAGGCTACGGAGAGCTTATTTCTACCACTATTTTGAGTGCTTATTTTGCTGAAGTAGGCATTAAAAACAAATGGCTAGATGTTAGAGATTATATTAAAACTGATGATAGTTACAGAGAAGGTATTGTAAATTGGGAAGAAACTCAAAAGAATATTTCGCAACATATCGATCAAACCTGCTTGAACATCACACAAGGTTTTCTTGGTAGCGACGACAATAATTTTACAACAACTTTAGGTAGAGAGGGGTCTGATTATACTGCTGCAATTTTTGCGTACTGCCTCAATGCCGATTCTGTAACAATTTGGAAAGACGTTCCAGGTGTTCTTAATGCCGATCCTCGTTATTTTGAAAACGCCGAGCTTTTAAACAGAATTTCATACCGCGAAGCCATCGAGCTTGCATTCTACGGAGCTTCTGTAATTCACCCAAAAACTTTACAACCGCTTCAAAGAAAAGAAATTCCGCTTCACGTAAAATCGTTTATCAATCCAAAAGAAGATGGAACGGTGGTAATGAAAGGCAAAGGAATTACGCCAAATGTGCCTTGTTTTATCGTGAAGAAAAATCAAACTTTATTAAAACTTTCATCCCTAGATTTTTCATTCATTGTTGAAGAAAACATCAGCGAAATTTTTAAAATTTTCAGTACACATAGAATGAAAGTAGATTTAATTCAAAACTCTGCTATTAGTTTTTCAGTGTGTGTTGAAAATAAATTTAATAGGTTAGACGATCTTCTAAAAATACTTAAATCGAAATTTAAAGTTACGCACTACGAAGACGTATCACTCTATACCATAAGACATTTTAACGAAAAAGCCATCGCTTCTTTACAAAACGGACACGAAGTTTTACTAGAGCAGCGCACGCAAGAAACCGTTCAGTTGGTTGTAAAATAAAGCAAGAGCTCAGTTTCTTTTTCTATATTTGTATTGATTAGACCTCAATATAACTTTAAATGGGATTAGTTACCGCAAAAGAAGTAGCGCAAGTAATTAACGCAGATAAGTACGGTATTTTTGGGACATTAAGTGGTTGGACACTGATGAAAATATTGAACATATCTACGATTAATAAAGTATACGACAAGCATAAAGAAAAAACTGGATTAGACTTTCTGAATGCCATCTTAGACGAATTTGAAATTAATTTTGAAATTCCAGAGGAAGACTTAAAACGACTTCCAAAAGATGGTGCTTTTATAACTATTTCAAACCACCCGCTGGGAGGAATAGACGGAATTTTATTGCTGAAATTACTCTTGGAACAAAGAGCTGACTTTAAAATTATTGCCAACTTTTTGCTACACCGTATCAAACCAATGGCGCCTTACATTATGCCTGTAAATCCGTTTGAGAGTCATAAAGACGCCAAAAGTAGCGTTGCTGGGTTTAAGCAATCGTTAATGCATTTAAGAGAGGGACATCCGCTTGGAGTTTTTCCTGCTGGAGAAGTTTCAACCTATCGAGATGGTAAACTTATTGTAGACCGCCCTTGGGAAGAAGCCGCTATGAAACTTGTAAAACGTGCAGAAGTTCCTGTGGTTCCTATTTACTTTCATGCCAAAAATAGCAAATTATTTTACCGTCTTTCTAAACTGAATGACACCCTGCGCACGGCAAAACTTCCTTCGGAAGTATTAACGCAACGCAACCGTGTAATTCGCGTGAGAATTGGGCGTCCCATAAGTGTAGATGCACAACAAGAACACGAAACTCTTGAAGAATTTACCGATTTCCTCCGAAAGAAAACATACATGCTAGCCAACGCATTTGAGGAAGGTCGCTTATTTGATAAAGTGCCAACAAGTTTTAAATTTCCGCGTTCTCCAAAAGAAATCATTACCCCAGTAAGCAAAGATTTAATGGAGAAAGAGGTTAACGATTTAAAAGAAAAAGACCTACGCTTACTGCAAAGCAAAAACTACGAAGTCTTTTTAGCGAAGGCAAACCAAATGCCTTATATCTTAAGAGAAATTGGTCGTCTTAGAGAAATTACTTTTAGAGAAGTTGGCGAAGGCACAAACCAAGCCATCGACACCGATGAGTTTGACGAATACTACCACCATCTCTTTTTATGGGATAATGAAGCGCGCGCTATTGTTGGTGCCTACAGAATGGGAATGGGTTCTGAAATTTTTAAAGCTAAAGGAATTGATGGATTTTACCTTCAAGATCTTTTTAAATTTGAACCCGAATTATACAAAATGATGAGCGAATCCATCGAAATGGGACGCGCATTTATTGTGAGCGATTATCAGCAAAAACCTATGCCACTCTTTTTACTGTGGAAAGGAATTGTGCATACAACA
Organism: Joostella sp. CR20; assembly: GCF_038433465.1. Classification (NCBI taxonomy): domain Bacteria; kingdom Pseudomonadati; phylum Bacteroidota; class Flavobacteriia; order Flavobacteriales; family Flavobacteriaceae; genus Joostella; species Joostella sp. CR20. Next base: position 155,197 of record NZ_JAESVF010000001.1, read on the forward strand.
CTTCGACACCCCGAGCATAAATATTTAATTGGTGGTGTGAGCATCAGTAATCAGTTTTCAAACTTCTCAAAATCACTGATGATTGAGTTTATGAAATCGCATTATTGGGATCCGTACGTAGCACAATATATTAGTCCGAAGAAAGAGTTTAAAGTAAAACTTAAAGATGCCGACAAAGAGTTTGTTTTTGATGAAACAGAAGCCGATCTAAACAAATTTGATCGTTTAATTGATGAAGTAGAACCAGGAAATTTAAGACTTCCTGTATTAATCAAAAAGTACATCAAACAAAATGCAAAAGTAGTTGCCTTTAATGTCGATCCGCTTTTTAATAATTCGGTAGACGGACTTATGTACATTAAAATTGCAGACTTACCCGAAAGTACTGTAAAACCTGTAATGGAAGAATTCCAAGCAGAATTAGAAAGAAAACTAATGGAAGACGGAGAACAATAGTTTTCCCCATTATTCGAAATAAAAAAGGCTGTTTAAAAAATTTAAAACAGCCTTTTTACTTTATTGTGCGCCCTGTTGCGTTTCGTTGAAAAAGGAACCAACAGACTGCTTTACTTCATATAACTTATCAATATTAATACTGTAACACGTTTTTTTACCTACGTGTTTCCCAATAATTAAATCTACTTTTTTAAGTTCTACTAAATGCTGAGAAATAGTAGCTTGAGCCAAATCTATATCTTTCACCATATCGTTACAGATACACTCTGGATTATTGCTTATGTATTGAAGAATTGCAATTCTAGCAGGATGCCCCAAAGCTTTAAATGTCTTTGAGAGTTCGTTCTGCTCTAATGTATGCGCTAACATTTTTGTAAACCCCATAATATTTTATTTATGCTGAAAAAGAAATGGGGGAAATAAAAAAAGAAGGTCTGAAAAGAAAAACTAAATCTTTGCTTTACACATTTCAGACCGTCTTTAACTCTATATTAGAACCAAGGTTTTCTACCAACTTGGTACGTATTATAAAACTCAGCGTCAGATTTTGTAAGGTAAATAATACCTTCAATAATACCAATAATATAAATGATTGGTGCTAAGATTCCGCATGATAACACAGAACACAAAAGCATAATAATACCTTCTTTTTGGTATCCTAAAATAAATTTATGAATTCCAAACGTTCCCAAAAGGATCGCTAAAAGTCCAGCTACAATCTTCTTATTATCCTGACTGTTTAATGCCTCTTGTGCGTTATCTGCAAATTCTTGTGCTGATTCTTTTGCTTCATGGGCAAATTCTTTTGCCTTTTCCTCAAATTCTTTTTCGTTGCTCATTTTTTTAAAATTAGTTAGTAAGCTAAATTAACAAATAAACATCAGAAATAACTACCGTAATCGTAGAATTACGGCATTTTTTCGATACTTTACTTTTTCTTAATATTCGCTTGGTAAAGTGCAATCCAATTTTCCACACTCATTTTCGAAACCAACCCGCCTATTAAATCAAGTGGAATAGTATCAATTTTTTTAAACCGAATACAACTTTTACCCATGTCTAATTTTAATTTTGAATGTTTTGGATATTCTGAAACAAACCAATTATTCAAAACCTCATCGGCATACAACCCCATATGATACAACGCAATATAATTTTTCTGCGAAGCAATATTGATAAAAGGAAGTGGCAAATCGGGGTTGCAGTGATAGCCCGCTGGGTATAAACTATGAGGAACTACATAACCAATCATTCCGTAATTTAAAGTTTCTTCAAAACCCTCGGGCAAGTTCTTTAAAATAACGTTGCGAAGCGACATAAAAACTTCTCTCCGCTCGTTTGGAACAGCAGTCAAATATTCAGTTACGGTATGTATTTCCTCGCTCAAAACTTAATTCTTTTCTATAAAAGTCGCCTTTATTTTGTCGACAATGGTTTGTGCAAGCTTCACTTTGCTTTCTACCGTCCAACCTGCAATATGAGGTGTTAACAACACTTTATCCGATTGTATTAAATACTGAAGTGCATCAGGCATTTCTTCAGAAAATAAATTCTCGAAAGATGCTTTTTCGTATTCCAAGACATCTAACCCTGCTCCTAATACTTTCCCCGATTTTAGTGCTGATACTAAGTCTGCAGTTACTACACTTTTACCACGAGCAGTGTTTATAAACCAAAACGACTTATGAAACGAATTGATAAATTCTTCATTAATCATTCCCAAAGTTTGTGGCGTTTGTGGCGTGTGTAAACTCACCACATCTACTTTCTTGGTGAATTCTAAAATTCCAACTTGACGTGCATTTTCATCGCCTACTCCTCCAACAATATCGTAGCAAAGTACATCCACATCAAAACCTTTCAGTTTTTTTGCAAATGCTTTTCCCATATTTCCGTAACCTATAATTCCTACGGTTTTACCATCAAGTTCTAAACCTCTATTTTCTTCCCTTCTCCAAAGTCCGTTTCGAACTTCTTTATCAGCAATTAAAAGTTTATTAAACAATGAAAGTAACATTCCTAAAGCTTGCTCTCCAACGGCATTTCTATTTCCTTCTGGAGCATTAAAAAGCTGTATTCTCAACTCTTTTGCAACTTCTGTGTCGATATTTTCTAATCCTGCACCTACGCGTCCTATAAATTTCAATTGCGTAGCACTCCTTAAAAAATGAGCATCTATTTTTATTCTACTGCGGATGATAATTCCGTCGTAATCTTTAATTTTTGCAACAACAGTTTCGTAACTCGAAGTATAATCTGTATCGTTTTGAAAACCTAATTCGGCCAATTGCTCAATCATGAGCGGGTGATTTGTATCTAAATGAAGTATCTTCATTCTTATTATTTTTAATGCATATTTTCAAGTTTACAACTTGTAAAACAGCAGTGTATTTCTTACTACAAAGGTAATTTATAAAAACAGGAAACGGAAAAATAAAGCAGATTATAACACTTCGTTACGACTCCTGCGGAAGTGCGTCGTAATGGTTTTTTATGATGTTTTTTAGTGCTATTATCCGTTTCTCCTGCATATGAAAATGGTGAGTCAATTCTTTGTGCAACGTAGGAGAAACATCTTCTTTAATCAAGGAAGCTACCACAAAAGTGCTTTTTTCTTCCAACTTTAAAGCCTTTTTAAACAGGTATGCACTTTTATCGCCCTGTAAATACAACTTAAAAGTAAGCATTGTTATGTAGAACGACACCTCAATTTGCGACTTAAAAAGTTGAAGTTTATGCTCGTTCATAAAAGCATCATTCATTGTTGAACAAAAATTGCTTTTATTGAAGAAACTCTCTTCGTAAAAAATTTTAAGTTCACTTGGCGATATGTAATATTGACACTCATTGTATGTTTCCTTTAATTTACAATTAAGGACGTACAATTTTATAAGTGAACGTTTGGTTGATTTACTATATCGCTTGAATTCTTTCATAAAAAAATTCCCTAAGGTTGGTGAAGCTTAGGGATTATAATTTAGTAAAATTAATATAAGTATACTTATGTGAGAAAATTTATATAGCTATTTAACATTCTTTTTCGTTAAAAAACAAAATTTTCTATATGAATTACCACTAAAAGCCCAAAATAAACTTGGCAATTGAGAAATATATCAAAATCCCAAAAACATCGTTACTTGTGGTAATAAAGGGTCCTGTAGCAACCGCAGGGTCGATTCCTTTTTTGTCTAGAAAAATTGGAATAAAAGTCCCGATAATTGCAGCAATAATAATTACTGTAATAAGCGCAGCTCCAATAGTAGCCGATACTAAATACGAAGTATGAAATAAAAAGTGACTAATTATTAATACTACAAAAGCAATAGCACTTCCGTTGGTAAGTCCTAATAAAAACTCTTTCCCGAGACGTTTCAACATCTCTCCTTTTATGGTGTCGTTGGCAAGACCTTGCACTACAATTGCAGATGACTGTACGCCCATATTCCCAGCCGTAGCTTGTATTAATGGCACAAAACTAAGCAGGATTGGTTCTTTTAAAGCACCTTGAAAACTTCCAATAATACTAGCAGCTCCCAAACCACCAAACATTCCAATAAGCAACCAAGGTAATCGCGCGCGCGTAAGTTCCCAAATACTATCATCGGCTTCTACATCTTGTGTAATACCCGCCGCTAACTGATAATCTTTTTCGGCTTCCTCGCGAATTACATCCACAATATCATCAATGGTAATACGGCCAACCAATCTTCCCAATTCATCAATTACAGGAACGGCTTCCAAATCGTATTTCGACATCAATCTTGCTACATCTTCGCCTTTGTCGTGCACCGTTACATAATCCACTTTTGGGATATAAATATCTTTTATTTCTGCTTTTGTCGAAGTCGTCAACAGGTCTTTTAACGACAAACGTCCTTTTAATTTATCATCGTTATCAACAACATAAATCGAGTGTACACGCGTTACATTTTCCGCCTGCCTACGCATTTCTTTAACCGATGCAAGTACATTCCAATTTTCATTAACCTTTACCAGCTCTTTCGCCATCAAACCCCCAGCCGAATTTTCATCGTACCGCAATAACTCCACAATATCACGAGCGTGCTCCTTATCGTCAATCTGCGCAATAATTTCATTCACACGTTCATCTGGAAGCTCCGCAATAATATCGGCAGCATCATCCGTATCAAGTTCGCTAATTTCCTCCGCAATTTCCTTCGCCGATAAATTCCCTAAAATCTGCTCCCTAATATCTTCATCAAGCTCGGTAAGCACATCCGAAGTCTTCTCACTATCCAACAACTTAATAATATAAGTCGCCTCTTCGAGGTTCAGCTCGTGTATAATTTCAGCAACATCGGCATAATGGAAATCTTCCATCATATCAAGCAAGGTCGCATCGCCCCTACTTTCAATAAGGTTTTCTATTTCCTCAATAAGCGCTTCGCTAAGTTTAAATGGAGTCATATTTCTATTATTTTTTGGGCACACGCCCATTTTTCAATGGTCGCCAGGCTATCCGCTATATCCCAAACGCACTTCGTTTTGTTTGGGGATCCCGCTCCTATCCTTTGTGCAGCTTACACAATATCTTTTTCAATTCGAGTGGTTAGATGTATAAAATCGTCCACACTCATCTGTTCAGGTCTTCTATCAAATATAGCATCTTCTTTTAAGTTATCGCTCAACTCAAAAACTTTTAAGCTATTTCGCAATGTTTTTCTTCGCATTCCAAAGGCTGCTTTTACCACTTTAAAAAACAAACGCTCGTCGCACGGAAGCGAAAAATCGGCTTTACGAATAAGTCGCAACACACCAGAATCAACCTTTGGTGGCGGATTAAAAACTGTTGGTGGTACGGTAAATAAATACTCAGCATCGTAAAACGCTTGCACCAAAACCGATAAAATTCCATAGGTTTTATTTCCCTCTTTCTCGCAAATACGTTGGGCTACTTCCTTCTGAAACATCCCAGTAAATTCTGGAATTTGCGCTCGTAAATCCAACATCTTAAACACAATTTGCGAAGATATATTGTACGGAAAATTTCCTGTAATTGCAAAAGGCTCTTCCCCAAAAAGCAATTGGGTGTTGTACTTTAAAAAGTCAGCTTCAACAACCTCAAAATCTCTTTTAATTGTAGCAGGCCTTGGATGCTCCAGCAAAAAATTCTGACGCAAATACACAATCGATTCACTATCCAAATCCATCGCAACTAAATCAATATCTTTTTGCAATAAATATTTGGTTAGCACCCCTGTTCCAGGACCAATTTCCAAAACCTTGCTGTAATTATTCAAGGTAAGTGTATCACCAATACGTTCGGCTACACTTTCATCGGTTAAAAAATGTTGCCCTAAATGCTTTTTTGCCTTTACAGGAGAATCTTGCTGACTTACTGCCTTTTTATAAGGTTTGTAATCAAACTTTTTTTTCTTTTTACTCATAGCACTTTAAATGCTAAGAAAGCTTTAATGCTCGCTTACAATTTCTAATTCTGTTCTAAAAGATACCATTTTATTAGCAAATTTTTTAAGAGCTTTACTTCTTAATGCATCTGCATCTTCAGCGTAATAACGCTTTAGAGTATCTTTATCTTTGGTAAAATATTGCACCGAATACGTGGTTCCTCCCATTTCTTCTTCTACCAACACTTTAGTCATTATAGCATTGGAAAATTTTCCTGTGGCAAGCATTTCTGGAATGTGCTCCTCCTTCATCCAAAGCAACCAATTCGCCTCGGCTGTTTCTTCAATATTTGTAGTTACGTTATAAATATACATGTGTTCCGTGTTGAATGTTCAAAATTAAGCATCTTAAGAGGAATTTCCCTTTTTTAAGTGCTTTTAATTAATGGCGTCGCCACGTAGGGTTCGGTATTCTTTTCGAGCATCGATAAAATAAATGCTGTCTTGATGCTCAAAAATTATACGCTCTAAAAGCTTTTTTGCAAGTTCGGGTTTGGATAGTTTTTTAATATAAAGCTGTGCCAAGTTATACAAAGCGTCGTCCATTAAAATATCTTCTGGGAAAAACTCTATAATTTTTTGATAGTTTGTTACTGCCTTTTCGTAGCTATTATTTTTCTCCAACAAACTCGCTTGTAACAACAACGCCTCGTCTTCAATAGGTTCGCCCTTGTGGTCTTTCAGAATAATATCGAGTAAGTTTATTGCTTGTGCTTCGTTCTCCTGAAACGCAAGTAAATCGGCTTTGGCATAAAGTTTCAATGCTGTTTGCGTTGAATCGGCTAACTTATTATCAGAAATTAAAAGTTTCAACTGCAAAGCATCGTTGGCGATAAGTTGCGAAGTAGACGACTTTAAAACTTTTAGCTGTGTTTCTGCCCAATCAAAATCGCCTTTATAAAAACTTGTTTGCGCTACTTTAAACCGAGCTTCTTGCCCTAAAACATCATTTTTTAAAGCCTTTTGTACTTGCGAATAATAAATTAGCGCTTGGTTAAATTGTTCGTCGAACACCAAAACATCGGCAGTTGCCATTCGTACTTGTGCTTCAGAAAATTTATTTAAGGGTAATGCAATCGCTTCTTTTAAAACCGATAAAGCTGTTGCCGAATCATTTTTTACAAAGGCCAAAAATTTAGCGTAAGCCACTTGAACTTCTATGGTTTGCGGAGTAATGCCGTATTCGTTTAACAACGCTTGATACTCCTTTTCAATTTTATCGATATTTTTTTCTGAATGTAAATCAATCGTAATTAACTGAAGCTTTGCATACATCAACAACTCTTGGTCTTGAGTTTGTTCTACAACAAATTGGAATATTTGACGTGCGGTTTCCGCATCTTCATTGTCGTACGCAATAACTCCCAACTCAATAATAGTGTTTAAAGAAGTAACTTCCGAGCGCTTATAAATCGCTTTTTCCTGCGTAAATGCACTTTTGTAATCGTGTTGCTGAATAAAAAGCCAACTCAAAAGTTCGTTCCACAAAACGTTGGGATTGGTTTGCGAACGCTTTAAAACTATTTTCTTAAAAAGCACATTGTTTTCAGCACTGCCATCTTCAGAAATAAATCCGCTTAAATTCCTTTTTATTTGCCCTTTTAATGTTTCGCGCTCCAACATTAAATCCAAATACATTTGGTACATGTTTTCAATATCGCCTTGTTCGCCATAAATTAAAGCCAACTCGTAATTAAAATTAAATTTAGGCTCTAATTCCATTGCCGTTTTATAGGCTTTCATGGCGTAATCTAAAATTGTTTTTTGCCGAAAAGTTCCTCCAATTACATATACGTAATTCGGATTTTCGTTCAACATTTCGAGTGCCTTATCGTAATACAAAGTAGCTTTATCAGCTTCATTTTTCAACTGATAATTGTATCCTGCCTCGATAACATACGTTGGATTTGCATTTTTTTCTAAAGCCTTTTTAAGCAATATCGCTTCTGATTTTTCAAGCTGATTTAACTGCTGATAACAATTAACCACCGCCAAAACAAACGTACGGTTGTTAGGATTTTTATTATATAATTTCTGATAATAAACTACTGCCTTTTCAAAATCTCCCTTTTCAAAATACTGTTGCGCAATGGCTTCATCTTGAGCTGAAATTTTAAAAATTCCTATTAGAAAAAATATTATCAGAAGAAAAACTCTCACGAAAATTGATTGTTGTTTTAATGCTACTTTATACACTTCAGCATAAAGATACTCGAATTAAATGAAAATGCGAGAAATAAGTATTTTATCAAGAAGGTGAGATTCCTCCTCGTACCTCGTTCGGAATGACCGCATTTATGAAAGTTGTAAAAAAAACAAAGAGGCTGTCTAAAAAGTATTTTAAAAACGTCATTCTGAATTTATTTCAGAATCTCATCAAATTAGTTTTAGCTAGATGAGAAACTGAGTCAAGCTCAGTTTGACGAAAAATTAAACTTTTAAGACAGCCTCTTTATATAAAAAAATATAGTGTTTTACTTATGAAATCATATCAAAACCAGTGTATGGCACTAATACATCTGGAATTTTAATTCCGTCTGGCGTTTGGTAATTTTCCAAAATTCCTGCCAATACTCTTGGTAGCGCTAATGAACTTCCGTTCAATGTGTGCGCCAAAACGCTTTTCCCGTTTTCGTCTTTAAAACGTAGCTTTAAACGATTTGCTTGGTAGGTTTCAAAATTAGAAACCGAACTAATCTCCAACCAACGTTCTTGCGCTGTTGAATACACTTCAAAATCGTAGGTAAGCGCAGAAGTAAATCCTAAATCGCCACCACACAATCTTAAAATTCGATATGGTAATTTTAGTTCGCGTAAAATTTCTTTTATATGTGCCACCATACTATCCAAAGCCTCATACGATTTCTCTGGATGCTCAACACGCACAAGTTCAACTTTATCAAACTGATGCAAACGGTTTAATCCTCTTACATGAGCACCATAACTTCCAGCTTCGCGTCTAAAACAAGGCGTGTATCCTGTAATTTTAATTGGCAAATCGTTTTCAGAAACAATTTCATCTCTAAAAATGTTGGTAACTGGTACTTCAGCAGTTGGAATTAAATACAAATCGTCTGCAGTAACATGGTACATTTGCCCCTCTTTATCTGGCAATTGCCCTGTACCGTAACCAGAAGCTTCGTTCACCAAATGCGGCACTTGGTATTCGGTATAACCAGCATCTGTATTTTTATCTAAAAAGTAAGCTATCAAAGCGCGTTGTAAACGAGCTCCTTTACCTTTGTACACTGGAAATCCAGCGCCTGTAATTTTAGCTCCTAAATCGAAATCGATAATATCGTATTTCTTAGCGAGTTCCCAATGCGGTAAAGCATCACCAGCTAATTGTGGCACTTCTCCTTCTTTAAAAACTTCTTCGTTATCGTCTTCTGAATTACCAGCTGGAACGATTGCATTTGGAATATTCGGAATGCTATACAACAAACTTGTTAAGGCATCAGACTTGGCGTTTAATTGCTCAGAAAGTGTTTTAGACTCTTCTTTTAACTCACCTGTTTTTGCTTTTAACTCGTTAGCCTTATCTACTTCTCCACTTTTATAATAGCCTCCTATTTCTTTGGACAATTTATTTGACTCGGCCAATGTGTTATCTAATTGTGCCTGAAGCGCTCTTCGCTCTTCATCCAAGGAAAGTACTTCTTCAATAACTGAAGCTTCTACATTTCTTATCTGTAGGCGCTTAATTACTTCTTCCTTGTGGTCTCTAATAAACTGTACTTGAAGCATGATTCTTCGAATTAAATTAAAAAATGATTATAAATTGATATTGCTTCTGCAAAATCGAATGACAAATTTAAACGTTTACGGATGATTTAGAAATGTATTTCGCTATTTTATTTAGCGTTATTTCTTTGTTTACGACTTATTTCTCGAAGTTGAATTTAACGCTGTTTTTTCTTCATAAGGATAAATCCATTCTTCATGCGAAAAATAATGCCAAGGCTCGTTTGCAAGGTCTACTTCTGGTTTGATAAAAGCTTTGTATTCGCCTCCATTTACACGCACTTTACTCGACATTGCATACACACTTATTTGTTCGCCTTTTTCTTGATATTCCTTTTTTAAGCGCTGTGCAAATTGCCAAATCACATCGGGTTTGGTGGCTACAATTCGCTGTTGTTTTGACGTTAAATAATTACTGAGTTTTACAAAATGTTGCTTTCCTGTAGTGTGGTTTACAACTTTAAAAGTAATTATTCCCGACTTTCCTCTTAGCATCATTCGCCAACTTAAACGGTGTCCTTCTTCTGTCCAAAGTACATTGTCTTTTATCACCCAATGGCGAAGTGGCAAAGCTATCTGAATTAAAAAATAAATTCCTCCTACCCACAAAAGTGCATTTCTATACGAAGGCATTTCAACTTCATCTTCAGTATATAAAGGTTTCTTTTTCAAAAAGATATTTCTGATAGTTTTTGGCTGAAAAAAGAACAAACTAAAAGCCAACGACATATACGGAAAAATCCCAATTTGAAACACTACCGAGTTGAATAAATGAAAAAATATAGATGCGAAAAATGCCCACTTTCGGGTGCGTTTCCAAAGTAATAGCGGAACAATTAACAAATCAAACGCTATCCCAGAATAGGCAATAAAGAAATGAACCCATTCTTTTTGAAGCAAACCACCAATTAAAAAATAGTTTGCACGTGGTTGCATTAAATTTTTCACAACGGTTAAGTCGAGCCAATCTGGATACAACTTAGCAATTGAAGCATAGGTGTAAACTATCCAAACTTGAAGAATTATTAACCACTTACACCATTGTGGCATGTATATTTTTTTAAATGAAGGATTGCATTTGGCATCGAGTGAAAAATACCTGTTTGCAGGCAACACCAACATTAACAAGCACAACAAAAGCAATAAGTAATAATGATTGTTGTAAGAGCTTTTTTGCATAAAATATACCCCTGCCCACAGTATTGTAAAACCTGCCATGCTCCACTTATATTTGTAGCCAAGCATAACCAACAAACCAAAAACACCCATAATGGCAAAGTAAAAATACATACCATTTCCAGGTAGTGGCTGTAAAAAATCGAGACCGATAAAATTAAACGTAAACTTAGGTTCAACAAGTGCACGCCTTACCCAACCTGTGGCGATTGCTCCAAAGGCTTCTGCAGCAATTAAAAACCCAAAAATCGCTCTAAAAACTACAAGTCCGGCGTTATCAATTCGAGTAAAAAGAAATTTATTCAGCATCATACGTTGCAATCAAAGCTTGTGTTGCTTCTTTATCTTTTACAAGTTGCTTCTGCAAATCTTCGATAGAGTCAAAACGTTTTTCGTCTCGTAATCGATGTAACAATTCCACTCGGATTTCTTTTCCGTAAACATCTTCAGAAAAATCAAGGAAATGCACTTCGATTGATTTCTTACTTCCGTTTACGGTAGGATTAAATCCAATATTCATCATACCATAAATCTCTTTTCCGTTGTAAACACTTTTCACAACGTACACTCCAATTTTTGGAACCAATTTATAGCTCTCTTCAATTCTAATATTTGCAGTTGGAAAATCTATTTGCTTCCCTAAACCTTTACCAGTTGCAATAGTTCCTGTAAGCATATAATTGTATCCTAAAAAAGTATTTGCCGTATGAATATCGCCCGCTTCTAGGGCTTTTCTAATTTTTGTTGAACTTACCGAAACTTCGTTTATTTCTTCTACTGAAATTTGTTCAACTTCAAAATCATACTTTTCGCCAAAGGCAATTAAATTATCAATCGTTGCGGTACGGTTTCTTCCAAAACGATGATCGTATCCAATAATTACTTTTTTCGCTTTTATGCTGTCTACCAACACATCTTTTACATATTCTTCCGCAGTAAGTCTTGAAAATTCTTTGGTAAACGGATGGATAATTAATTGGTCTAAACCAGTTTTTTCTAGAATAGATATTTTCTCGTCGAGGGTATTTAATAATTTTAAGTCTGATGCTTGCTGAAGTACCATTCGAGGATGCGGGAAAAACGTCAAAATTGTCGATTTCAAATCGTTTGCTTTTGCATTGGCAACAATTTTATCGATAATTTTTTTGTGTCCTACATGCACACCATCAAAAGTTCCTACAGTTACTACCGTATAGTAACTTTCTTCTTTATCAAAAAGATTACGCTTTAAAATCACTTAAAAGCATTTAAATTAAACATCATTCACCACAAAATAACGAATTAAAAAGCGAATAATTCATTAAATTAAATATCGTATTTCTTAATTTTTTTAAAAAACAACCGTAAAATTGTCTATTTTTATGGCAATACATTACCAATCAATGAGAACGAGCATTAAGCTAATCCCACTTTTCCTCCTCCTATTTTTCTCTGTTTCAGTTTTTTCGCAAAGCGAAGCAGTGTGGACTGTTGCGTCTCAAACCAACAAACCTATTTCATTACAAAAAGAAAAAAGCATTTCGACCTATACTCTAGATTTCGAACATTTACAAAATCAGTTAAAAAACACTCCAAAAAGAGGAAACTTTTCATCTAAAAGTTCTGCTGTAACCATTGGTTTTCCTACGGAAGAAAATACAATTACCAATTTCAAGATTACCGAAACCAATGTATTCGCTCCAGATTTGGCAAAAAAATATCCTTCGATAAAATCGTATATGGGTGTTTCTACTGAAAACCCAAGCGAGAAGATTTATTTTTCGGTAGACCCGAGCGGATTTCACGGACTCATCCGAACTTCCAAAAACACCCATTACATTAATCCTTCCGAAGAAAAAAACACTTATTACCTAGCTGAAAAATCTGCTTTTACTACTACTGAATTTGAATGTAAAGTAGAAGAAGCTAGCAAAGAAACAATTTCAAAAAATAGCTATGCGCTACGCCCTGTTGACGACGGAATGCTGAGAACATACCGTATGGCGTTGGCTTGTACTGCCGAATATGCAAAATACCACACCGACCGCGCAGAAGTTTCTGACGGTACTGAACAACAAAAAAAGGCAGCGGTTCTTGCCGCCATGAACACTTCGATTACTCGAATAAATAGCGTGTACGAAAACGACCTTGCTATTAGTTTACAACTTATTGCCAATAACGACGATTTGATATTTTTGGATGCCGATACCGACGGACTTACCAATGGAAACGGACAAACCTTAATTAATGAAATTCAAGATGTAATTGATGCTGCTGTAGGTTTTTCTAACTACGACATCGGACATGTGTTTAGCACAAGCACAAGCGGTGGTGATGGAATTGCGCAACTTGCATCTGTTTGTACATCCAACAAAGCACGCGGGGTAACAGGCTACATCAACCCAATTGGCGATGTGTATGATATTGATTTTGTAGCCCACGAAATTGGTCACCAATTTGGAGCTACGCACACGTTTAACAATTCGTGTAGCTCAAACCGAAGTGGCGCTACCTCTGTAGAACCAGGAAGCGGGTCAACTATTATGGCGTACGCTGGGATTTGTCCGAGTAACGTTCAAGGAAATAGCGATGCTTATTTTCACGCCATTAGTATTTCTCAAATTTGGGATAATATTACCGAAGGAAGTAGCACCTGTGGCACCACATCTGCAATTAATAATACGGCTCCTGTAATTACCGAACTTACAGATTATACCATTCCTGCAGGAACTCCATTTGTGTTAAATGCAACTGTAACCGACAGTAACGATGATACGCTTACGTATACTTGGGAGCAACAAAACAATGAAGTTTCGGTGCAACCGCCTGTTGCAAATGCCACTAACGGACCATCTTTTAGGTCTTACCCTCCGTCTTTATCTTCAAAGAGATTTTTCCCAAGGGAAAGTGATATTTTAAACAACAACTTAGCGCCAACATGGGAAGTTATTCCAACAGTTTCAAGAACACTGAATTTCTCATTATTGGTAAGAGATAATAATGCTGAAGGCGGACAAATTGCACGAGGCGACTTATCGGTAACCACGGTAAAAACTAATACTCCTTTTGCAGTAACGTCGCAAACAGCGAATGAAACGCTACAAGGAGGCTCGGTTTACAAAGTAACTTGGGATGTGGGGGAAACCAATAAAATTCCGATTAGCACAAGTTTTGTTGATGTATGTTTGATACTAAATAACGACTTTGAAAACCCGATTATTCTTTCAGAAAAAACTAAAAATGACGGTTCAAAACAGGTTGTTATTCCTGGAGATATTACCACTTCGAATGCACGAATTATGGTAAAAGCTTCCGATAATATTTTCTTTGCTTTAAACCAAGCAACTTTAAGTATCGAAGCATCCGATTACGCTTTACTTTTTGATACCTTAGAATACAATATTTGTCAACCAAACACGCTTACCATTCCGTTTACATATCATAGTTATGGTACTTTTTCTGAACCCGTAACTTTTTCAGCAACAAACATTCCACCTGGATTGGTTGTAAACTTTAGTGAAACTACCGTTACTTCCAACGACACTGCTGTAAATGTAACTATCGACAATACCGAAAATTTAACCGTTGGTATCAACGACTTTACCATTGTAGCGACTTCCGAAGGTGGACAAATAAAAGAATACCCTATTGAATTATCGATTTTCTCGAACACTTTTGAGGCGATAAATATAACTTCGCCAACCAATGGAGCCACCGAGCAACCATTGCAAACCATTCTTACTTGGGACGAGTACACCAATGCAAATAGTTACGCTATTCAAATTTCAAAATCGTCTAACTTTAGTAATATTATTGTTGACGAAACTACAACGCTCACGCAATACCAACCCACCAATTTAGAAGAAACCACAACTTATTATTGGCGTATAAAACCCATAAACACTTGTGGTGAAGGAAATTTCACAAGCACATCTTCGTTCACTACAATTAATATTTCTTGTGAAAGTTATGTAAGCAACGCAACTTTATACATCTCGAGTGTGGGCACTTCAACAACCACATCCAACCTTACAATTACCGACAACGGTTCTTTAAGTAGCATTACCGTTGGTGTTGATATTACCCATTCTTGGCTTGAAGATTTATCAATTAGTTTAATTTCTCCTTCAGGTACGGTTGTTCCTTTAATTGCTGAACAATGTGGTGATAGAGATAATATTGTTGCGACTTTTAGTGACGACGGAAACAACATCTCATGCGCTACCACAACCCCTACACTTTCTGGAATTATTAAACCACAGCAAACACTGAGTATTTTGAGCGGGGAACCGATAAAAGGTACTTGGAAATTAAAAGTCGATGATGCAAATAATGACGATGGCGGAAGCATTAATTCATTTAGAATAAATCTTTGTGTGAATGGCGATTTGAGCACCGACACCGACAAAGACGGAGTTTTAGACGAAGACGACCTTTGTCCGAATACGCCAATTGGCGCTAAAGTTGATATCTACGGATGTGAAATTTTCAGTTTGCCAACCAACAATTACAGAATTAAATTAACAGACGAAAGTTGTATCAGCAGTAATAACGGAAGCATAACGATTGACGCTTCAGAAAACTACAACTATACAGCTACCCTTACAGGAAACGGCACTTTCACAACGCAAGACTTCAAAGCCTCCACAGAGTTTACCAACTTGAGTGCTGGCAGTTACCAACTCTGCTTCACCACCGATGCGAGTAGCACGTATCAGCAGTGTTTTGATGTTCAAATAAACGAACCTGAACCACTAAATGTAATCGCTAATAAAAGCAATAAAAATTCAGTTTCTTTAAACTTATCTGGGAGCGATGTTTACCTTATCGAACTAAATGGAATTCTCCAAAAAACCAATCGCGATTTTGTAGAACTCAACCTTAAAAAAGGAATAAACGCTTTAAAAGTTTATACTGAAAAAGATTGTCAGGGTATTTATCAGGAGCTCATTATTAGCAGTGGCGAAATGGCTATTTTTCCAAATCCTTTTATAGATGAACTTACAATTTATACGGATACGCCAAGTATAAAAAACAGCATCAGTATTTTTAATATTACAGGTGAAATGGTAAACTCGCAAACGCAAATAAGCGATGAAAACGGACACATAAAACTTTACCTTTCGAGCTTAACCAGCGGTTTGTATATGATGAATATTCAAAATGAAAACACCACCAAAACTTTTAAACTGTTAAAAAAATAAAGCATGTACACAAAGCATTCTATTTTATATATTTTATGTGCGCTCCTTTTTATACGATGCGGTGGCGGTGGAGATGACAGTCCGCCTCCTACGCCATTACCTCCAACTGTAGCTCAGCTTGTATTTCCGTTAGAAAATTCGGAGTGTACAGAAGGCGTTATCACAGACGCAAATAACAGTACTAGTACAATTACTTTTGAATGGCAACCGTCGGAAAATACAGACACATACCGACTTACCATAAGAAACCTGAACACCAATGCGACTGAAACTTTGACTAGCGAAACTACTTTTAGAGATGCCACTTTAAACAGAGGTGTTCCCTATTCTTGGTATATCACTTCTATCAATGCTGAAACTTTAGCTGAAACTCAAAGTGCCGTTTGGAAGTTTTACAACGCTGGTGAAGGTAGAACTACGTATCCGCCTTTTCCTGCCGACTTAAATGAGCCGATTTCAGGAAGTACGGTTTACACCACAAATGCCAATATTACCTTTACATGGAGTGCTTCGGATATTGATAATGACATTTCGAGTTATGAATTGTTTCTAGGTGATTCTAACCCTCCAAGTACAAGTATTGCAAACAGCATTATCAACACCAATTACACTTACGCAACTCCAGGAGCTGGCACTTATTTTTGGTTTGTAAAAACTACAGATGCGGAAGGAAATGTTTCTAACTCACAAGTTTCGCAATTTAAGGTAGAGTAAACTGATTTGATTGATTAAAACTAAGAGTATCGAAGATTAAGTATTATTAAAGGTATTCATAGTATTGTTTAGACCAGCTGTTCCAAAAGATTTTATCAATTCTTTTGAGCGTAGCAAGCGATCTTTCATTTGCGCATTTTCTTCGTCGTTCCATTTCCCAAGTACGTAATCTACTTGGCGACCTTTTGAAAATTCTGCTCCTACTCCAAATCTAAATCTTGGGTAATTTGTGGTTCCTAATTGTTGCTGAATATCTTTTAAGCCGTTATGTCCGCCATCGCTTCCTTTAGCTTTTACTCTTATTTTCCCGAACGGCAAGTTGATATCATCAGTAATAATTAAAATATTTTCTACTGAAATCTTTTCTTTAGTCATCCAATATTTTACTGCTTTACCGCTTAAATTCATATACGTACTAGGCTTTAAAAAAATAAAAGTACGTCCTTTAAATTTGTAGGTTGCTGTTGCTCCGAGCTTATTACTTTCAAAAGTTACATCTTCTTCCGAAGCAAAAAAATCGAGAATTTTAAATCCAATATTGTGTCGTGTTTCGTCGTATTCTTGACCAATATTTCCTAATCCTACTATTAAAAACTTCTTCATAGACTGTGTATCTTGAGTGGGGATTTTAACAAAAAAATGCTTTATTAATTGCAACATAGCTTGTGTATTCAACTTGTTGCAAAAATAAAAAAGCACCTCGAAAGGAGGTGCTTCTGTATGATAAAATTGAATAATTTACTTCAATTATTTACCTTTTGCTGCAGCTTTTTCTTCTTTAGCAGCCTCTTGAGCAGCTTTCATCGCAGCACGAGAGATTCTAACTTGACATACAACCGTGTTGTCTGGGTGCATAATCTTGTAATCATCATTTGCTAAAGCAGTAACGTATAATTTGTTACCAATTTCTAATTTAGAAACATCAGCATCGATATAATCTGGTAAGTTAGCAGGAATTGCTTTTACCTTTAATTTACGCTGATTGATACGTAAAACCCCACCGGCAATAACCCCTGGAGAGTTTCCTACTTTACGTACAGGGATTTCCATAGTTACTTCTTTATCATCAAATAACTGATAGAAATCGATGTGTAAAATAGCATCTGTTACAGGGTGAAATTGAATGTCCTGTAAAATTGCATTATACGTCTTTCCGTTATCTAATGAAATAACTACTGTGTGCGCATTTGGAGTGTAAACCAAATCTTTAAACGCTTTTTCATCAGCTGAAAAGTGTAATGGATTTTCCCCTCCGTATACTACGCAAGGTACCTGTCCAGCATTACGTAAGGCTTTAGTCGACGACTTACCCACGCTTTCTCTTTGAGATCCTTTAATTGTAATTGACTTCATTATAAAAAAATTAAAATAATTTACATTAAAAATTTAGAACTGATGGAAGTGTTGTGGTGTACGCGATGCATTACATCTGCAAAAAGATCGGCACAGCTTAACACTCTCACTTTATCACTCTTTTGCTTTGGCGGAATTGAATCGGTAACGATTAATTCTGTAAGCTGAGAGTTTTCAATTCTTTCGTATGCATTGCCCGAAAGTAATGCATGTGTACATATTGCTCTTACACTTTTAGCGCCACGCTCCATCATCAAATCGGCTGCTTTTGTAAGTGTACCAGCGGTATCAACCATATCATCAACCAAAACAACGTTCTTACCTGTTACATCTCCAATAAGCTCCATGTGGTCTATTACATTGGCTTTTTTACGCTGTTTGTAACAAATTACCACGTCCGAACCTAAAAACTTAGAGTAGGCATACGCTCTTTTAGAACCTCCCATATCTGGAGAGGCGATGGTTAAATTATCCAATTCAAGACTTTTTAAATACGGTAAGAAGATCGTAGATGCAAATAAATGATCTACTGGCTTCTCGAAAAATCCTTGAATTTGGTCGGCATGGAGATCCATAGTAATAATTCTGGTTGCTCCTGCAGACTCTAATAATTTAGCTACTAACTTTGCTCCTATCGGCACTCTTGGCTTGTCTTTTCTGTCTTGTCTAGCCCATCCAAAGTATGGCATTACTGCTGTAATATGTCTTGCTGATGCTCTTTTAGCAGCATCTAACATAAGTAGCATTTCCATTAAATTTTCTGAACTCGGGTTTGTAGAACCTATAATAAAAACACGCATTCCGCGGATAGATTCTTCAAATGACGGTTGAAACTCACCATCACTATACCTTGTAAAAGACACACTCCCCAGATCTGTTCCAAATGCTTTTGCAATTCTTTCTGCTAAATCTTGACTCTGAGTACAAGAAAAAATCTTTGGATCTGGCACCGAATAAGGCATTGTAATATCTTGTTTAATAGTTAATTATCGTTGTGTTGTGCAAAATGAGGTGCAAATTTAGAAATTTATTCTAACACTAAAAGCATTTTGTTACTATTTTTAGTTTGAAGATTAAAAATATTTTATAGTTTTGCATTCCGAAATTAATCATTTGTATTAATTTTAATGGCTACACGCTCGAGTGGCGGAATTGGTAGACGCGCTGGATTCAAAATCCAGTTCTTTCGGGAGTGTGGGTTCGATTCCCACCTCGAGTACTTAAAACCTCTGGAATCTTTTGATTTTAGAGGTTTTTTTTATTTTTTTGCTGACAGAAAAAAGGCCATCAAATTGATGACCTTTTCTTTGATATTAGTTTTTAAAACAAACTAGCCTTTTACATCGACTACCTTATTCTTCTTAATTGTATTTATTTTTAAATCTTCTAACACGTTAATAGCTTCTTCAATATAAACATCTTTAGAAAGACTCTCATGCCAACGTACTCGCTTTTCTTTTAAAATGGTGTCAGCCTCCATTTTTTTCATTTCGTATGGTAACGACTCGAAAGTAAGATTTGTTTTATAATCGGCAATTTTTTTGAAACGTTTCAGTATCTCTTCATCCTTTTCGATTTCAGCTTTATACTTATCAATATTTAACGGATACTCTTTATCTTCTTGTTGCTCTTTTACCCATTTGGCATTTTCGTCAATTAACTTTAATTGCTCGTTGTTTGCCATGCGCTCTTTGCTTCTTTCAATAGTTTCGTCATAATCAATATATCCAGCCCAATCTTTATACTGTACAGCTTCAATTTTATCCCAAGGCAACGGATTTTCTTGATCCTTTTCTCCCATATCTCTGTAGCTATACTTATCTGGAACTACAACATCGCTCTTCACGCCTTCTAATTGTGTTGAGCCACCATTAATACGGTAAAACTTTTGTGTGGTAACTTTAATTGCTCCAACATCTCCATAATCGTTATTCCCACGAATAAATTGGTTTAAGTCGATTACATTCTGAACTGTTCCTTTTCCATAAGTTTGCTTACTTCCTAAGATAATAGCTCTTTTGTAATCCTGCATTGCTGCTGCTAAAATTTCTGAAGCTGAAGCCGACAATTCATTTACAAGAATAACCAATGGACCATCCCATTGAATACGCTCATCGGTATCTTCTAAAACTTCTTTTTTTCTTCCAGTAGTTTTTACTTGCACTACAGGACCATCTTTAATGAATAATCCAGCAATATCAACTACTGTTTTTAAAGACCCTCCTCCGTTACTTCTTAAATCTACAATTAGACCTTCTGCCCCTGCTTTCTTAAGTTCTTCTATTTCTTTTGCAACATCTGTAGCTGCATTTCTATTATTATAATCATCAAAATCAATATAGAATTTAGGAAGGTTTATAACACCAAAAGTCCTGTTGTCTTTCTTTACAATAGATGATTTTGCATACGATTCTTCCAACTCAACCACATCACGTTCTAGCGCAACATCATCAACAGTCCCGTCAACACGTTTTACGGTTAAAATTACTTTCGACCCTTTTGGACCTTTTATCAATTTAACGGCATCTTCCAAACGCATTCCAACTACACTAACTGGTGTTTCGTTTTCTTGACCAACTTTCATAATCACGTCGCCAACTTCCAAAGTGTTAGCACGCCATGCTGGTCCTCCCGAGATGATTTCTATAATTTTTATATGGTCGCTCTTTTTTTGTAACCTAGCTCCAATTCCTTCAAATTTTCCAGACATACTCACATCAAAACGATCTTTATCGTCTGGTGCAAAATAAAATGTATGCGGATCAAATTCTTCAACAATTGAGTTCAAGTACACCGCAAACCAATCTTTGCGCTGCAAATCTTCCATAAACTCAAAATATTCTTCTAGTGTTTTAATTGTAGCCTCACGAGTTTGTTTTTCCAACTCAACAGGATCATCAGAATATTCATCATCTAGTGCATTTTCAGCATCTGCTATGGTGTCATTTTTGGCTTCCATCGCACTTACATAGCGCTCAATAGTAGAAAACTTCATTTGGTTTCTCCAACGCGCCCAAAGTTCTTCTTTATTTTTTGCATACGGAATCGCCTCATAATCTACATTAATCACTTCATCTTCATTGTAATTAAACGGCTTTTCTAAAACGTCTTTATACATTACAGACGCTTCATCCATACGTTGCATTAATCGGTCGTATGTCAAATTGAAAAATGTTAAATCAGAAGTCTTTATTTGATCATCAATAGCAGAACGATACTTCTTAAACTCATCTATATCGCTTTGTAAAAAATAACGTTTTAATGGATCTAAAGCATCTATGTAATTATCAAACACATGCTCAGAAAAATTATCATCTACGTCTTTTGGATCAAAATGGGCGTTTTCCAACACATATGAAATCAAGTCAAGGAGCATCTTGTCTTTGTCTGGATTATCAAATGTTTTATTGGTAAAACTACACGATGCCGCCGATACTAAAAGCACAGCCAACAGATACACTAATTTCCTTTTCATTTATAACTTCTTTATTCTAGATTTTAAATATTTTTACTTTTATGAGGCTCTTTATCAATTCAGCAGAAATGTACCACTGCTAAAAAGTATTAAGATACATAAAAAAATCATTTTATTAAACTTTTTCCCACAACAGAAAATCTGTAACGGATTGACTAAAGTAAGGAAAAAATCATGCCACAACACTACATCTACTCTAATATTTTGTTAAACTGAAATATTTTGATACTATTTTAAGAAATAAGCAAAAAAGCAACTTCTTTGAAAGCGTTAAAGTATCATTAACTTC
Organism: Joostella sp. CR20; assembly: GCF_038433465.1. NCBI lineage: Bacteria > Pseudomonadati > Bacteroidota > Flavobacteriia > Flavobacteriales > Flavobacteriaceae > Joostella > Joostella sp. CR20. The sequence continues at coordinate 177,016 of NZ_JAESVF010000001.1, forward strand.
GTTCTTTAAAGCAATATCAAAATTATAATTTGCTTATTTTAGCAATGAAATTTGTATCACTAACGTATCGAAACACACATTTATTTCGATAGTTTCCTGAAAAATAATCAGTTGTAATAATGAAGAAAAAACCCTTAATATTAGTTACGAATGACGACGGAATTACCGCCCCAGGTATTCGCGCCTTAATATCGGTAATGAATGAAATTGGAGATGTAATTGTTGTTGCTCCCGACAGTCCGCAAAGTGGCATGGGACATGCAATTACCGTAAACTCAACATTATATTGTAGTCCGATTACCATAAATCATGATGATGTACAACTAGAATATAGCTGTAGTGGTACGCCTGCCGATTGTGTAAAATTGGCCGTAAACGAAATTCTAAACAAAAAACCAGACATCTGCGTGAGCGGAATTAATCACGGTTCTAACTCGTCTATAAATGTAATTTACTCCGGCACGATGAGCGCGGCCGTTGAAGCTGGCGTCGAAGGAATTCCTGCTATTGGGTTTTCATTATGCGACTATTCTTGGGAAGCCGATTTTGATTCAGTAAAAAAATATGTAAAAACAATTACCGAAGGTGTCCTAAAAAACGGAATGCCGAAAGGAGTTGTCTTAAATGTTAATTTCCCGAAGCTAAAAGAAAACGAAATAAAAGGGATAAAAGTTTGCCGACAAGCCAATGCGCGTTGGGTGGAAGAATTTGACAAACGCACCAATCCAATGGGAAGAGAATATTATTGGCTTACCGGGAAATTTGTAAACCAAGATAAAGGCGAAGATACCGATGAATGGGCACTTGCAAACGGTTACGTTTCGCTTGTACCTGTGCAGTTTGACCTCACAGCTCACCACGCCATTCAAGATTTAAATACTTGGAATTTAAATGAATAAAAAAGAAATTCTTATAGGTTTTGCCGTTGGAATTATAGCAAACATTCTAGGAACCCTTTTATATATTTTAATATTTTCTGATTTAAGTATCTCAGAAAGTATTATCATTGCAAGAGAACAAGGCCATTTAGGAAGTTTAATCGCCTTAGGTGCACTGCTCAATTTAGCCGCTTTTTTTGGTTTTATAAAACTGAAAAGAGACTTACGCGCTAGAGGTGTACTTATTGCTACTTTTCTAACCGCTTTTATTATCTTGCTACTGAAAATTTTTTAAGAATAAAGCGTAACGGGTGAAGTATTACATTATTTCTGGAGAAGCATCGGGCGATTTACACGCTTCGAATCTCGTAAAAGAACTTGCAAAAATTGACACAAACGCATCTTTTAGAGGATGGGGAGGCGATTTAATGCAAGCTGCTGGAGTGGAATTGGTAAAACACTACAAAGAACAATCGTTTATGGGTTTTTTTGAGGTGGTTACTAACTTGCGAAAAATCTTCTCCAATATTTCATTCTGCAAAGAAGACATTGAAAAATTCAATCCCGACGTACTTATTTTTATCGATTATTCAGGTTTCAACCTTCGTATTGCCAAATGGGCAAAAGCGTTAAATTATCGAACTTTCTATTATGTTTCTCCACAAATTTGGGCTTCGAGAGAAGGCAGAATCGAAGTTATCAAAAGAGATATAGATGAAATGTTTGTGATACTTCCGTTTGAAAAAGATTTCTACGAAAACAAACATAACTATCCTGTTAATTTTGTGGGGCACCCATTATTAGATGCCATTGCCAATCGCAATCAAATAACACCAAACGAGTTTAGAAAGCAACACCAATTAGACGAGCGCGAAATTATTGCACTTCTTCCTGGAAGTAGAAAGCAAGAAATTACCAATATGCTCTCTATCATGCTTAGCATTGTAGACGATTTTAAAACCTACCAATTTGTAATTGCTGGAGCACCGAGTCAAGAATACAGCTTTTACGAACAATTTATTGGCAAAGCAAACGTTCATTTTGTAACTGGAAAAACCTACGATTTATTAAGCGTTTCTACAGCTGCACTGGTAACCAGCGGTACCGCCACGTTAGAAACTGCACTTTTTAAAGTTCCAGAAGTAGTTTGCTACAAAGGAAATTGGATAAGTTACCAAATTGCCAAACGAATTATCACCCTAAAGTACATCTCATTAGTAAATTTAATAATGGATAAGGAAGTTGTAAAAGAACTTATCCAAAACGAATTAAACACAAAAAATCTAAAAGCCGAACTCCAAAAAATTCTGAATCCAGAAGTAAGGGAACGTATTTTTTTAGATTATTTTGAGTTAGAAAAAAAATTAGGAGGAAAAGGCGCTAGCAAAAAAGCTGCGGAACTTATTTTCAAAAAACTATCAAACTAATGACGTACAAGCTACCCGTAAAAAACATTTATACGCTTACCATTATTTCTCTTTTTATGTTTTCCTGCGGAAGCAAAAAAAAAGCTATTTCCACCACAACTGAAGCTGCTGTTGAAAGAAACGAATCAGTAACCGAGAATCCATACAAAGTTACCGTAAAGGCAAACGAAAATTCTTCAAGAAAAAACAACAGAACAACAACTAGCACTGCCAGCAATGAAGCCAATGCCATTATTAAAACCGCACTTAATTACAGCGGTACTCCATACAAATATGGTGGCACTACCAAACATGGTATGGATTGCTCCGGACTCATTTATGTTTCGTTTAAAGAACATGAAATAGACCTCCAACGTGCTTCTTACATGATGGCTACACAAGGCAAAGAAATTAAACTTAAAGAAGTTGAAAAAGGCGATTTGTTATTTTTTACAACAGGCAGAAGTAAGAAAAAAATTAACCATGTTGGGCTCGTAGTAGATATCAAAGAAGATGATATTAAATTTATCCATTCAACAACTTCAAGAGGTGTACTTGTTTCTTCGTTAAGCGAAGGATATTGGAATTACGCCTTCCATCACGCGCGCAGAATTTTATAGCTACTCTCAAATAAATTTAGTATATTTTCTATGTGAAATTACTAAATTATCCCATATTAAAACTTCTAATATGCTTTATTGCAGGGATACTTTTTGGTTATTTTTTTCAATTTAAAACCGTCTATTTAGTTTCCGCAACAATCCTTTGCATCGCTTTACTGTTCTATTTTAAAGTACGTAAATCGAACACTTTAGCTTTTGGAATTTGTACGTACCTCACTTTTGTAGTTATCGGCGCATTGAATATCGCAATACATTCTGAAAGGAACCCGAAACATTACCAATATAGCTATCAAGCAAAAGACACTATTACATTTAAAATTTCAAAAGAATTAAAACAAAACACCCATCAATATCTATATGAAGCCGAAGTTTTAAAAACAAACTCCAAATCGGTTAACGGAAAAATACTCGTAGTGTTTAACAAAGATAGCCTCCAAACTCCAAAAATAGACTACGTATACACTACACAAAACCTACAGAAACCAATAAACAAGCCCTTAAATCCGTACGAATTTGATTATAGCCGTTATTTATCGCATCGTGAAATTTACCATCAGCTACAATTAAAAAAAACTGATGTTCAATTAATTTCTACGGAAGTAAAATCGATTTTTGGGTTTGCCTCCTTATTCAGAGAACGCATTAATGAAAGTCTGTCAACATACCCAAACAAAGAAGAAATAGCAGTCGTAAACGCCTTACTACTCGGACAACGGCAAGATGTATCAAAAGAAACTTACAACGCTTACGCAATGGCTGGTGCAATTCATTTATTGGCAATTTCGGGCTTACATATCGGGATTTTATTTTTGTTTTTACACCTACTTTTAAAACCTATAGAACGTATCAAACACGGCAAAAAGATTAAACTATTACTCATTGTAATCACACTTTGGGCTTTCGCTACAATTGCAGGCTTAAGCGCCTCGGTAGTTAGAGCAGTAACTATGTTTAGTTTTTTGGCATATGCGAAAACCTTAAATCGGCAAAGAAACAGTTATTACGCGCTCATCAGTTCGATGTTGGTGTTACTCTTGTTCGAACCCAACTTTTTGTTTGATGTTGGCTTTCAATTGAGTTACGCAGCCGTCTTCGGAATTTTATGGATACAACCTACACTTGTTGCTTTGTGGACTCCCAACTATAAAATAACAAGCTATTTATGGAGCTTATTCACTGTTAGTTTGGCGGCGCAGTTGAGTGTTTTACCCATCACTTTATATTATTTCCATCAATTCCCAGGACTGTTTTTTGTGTCAAATTTAGTCTTGATTCCCTTTATTGGAATTTTACTCGGTGCTGGATTTATCCTCATCATCCTTGCATTCTTCAATATACTTCCAACAATATATGCTGAAGTATATTTAACATGCATCCATTACATGAATGTTTTTACCGCGTGGATTGCTCAAAAGGAAGCTTTCATATTTACAACAATTCATTTTACTGCATTGAATTTTATATCGACTTCAATTTTAATTGTTTTAACAATTCTTCTGCTGAAAAAACGCAGTAAAAACATCAGTTATATTTTCTTCGGAATTATTTTATTTTGCTTCGGAACGATTTTCTTTCAGTATAAAAAAACGGAAAACAAACAGCGTTTTATAGTTTTTCATCAGAATAGAAAAACACTTATCGGAATACAAAAAGGCAGATTACTACAAGTGAACGATACTGCATCAGAAGAAAATTACATTTTAAAAAATTATAAAACTGGAGCAAACATTAATCAATTGGAGCGTATTAAGTTTTCAAATCCAATTAATTTTCAGCAACAAAAAATAGTGTTTATCGATTCAACTTTAGCCTATAAAAAGGAAGACTCGCTATCTATTTTACTCCTAATAAATTCACCAAAAATAAATCTAGAAAAGGTTTTATTAGAATTAAAACCCACCAAAGTTATTGCTGACGGAAGTAATTACAAATCGCTAGTGCAACTTTGGAAACGGAGTTGTACGCAACAAAAAATCCCTTTTCACTACACAGGCGAAAAGGGAGCTTTTGTATTAACTAATTAATATTTTATTAATTGATTCCGTGCATTTTTCGTTTCATCATTGGGTTTAACAATAATAAAATTAAAGCTGCAGTAATCGGAATGATTGTAAAAATTAAGAAGAAAGTAGACAATCCATATTCTTCTGAAATTGTATCGATATAACTCCCTGTAACCCCACCTAAAAGATTAGCTATTGAGTTAGCTCCAAACCATATCCCGAACATCATCCCGACTAACTTAACAGGAGACAATTTACTAACATATGACAATCCTACAGGCGACACACAAAGCTCTCCTAAAGTATGGAAGAAATAAGCAAACACTAAAAACATCAAACTTACCGAAGCAGTTTTAGCACCCTCTGGAATTCCAGAAGCCCCGTACGATAATACTGCAAAACCTACTCCCAATAAAATTAAACCTATTGCAAATTTAACAGGCCCAGATGGATTTAGTTTACTTTCCCAAATTTTAGAAAACAATGGCGCAAACAAAATAATAAACAGTGAATTTAATACCGAGAACCAAGAAGCAGGCACTTCAGTTGCATTATCAGAAAATTCCTTATTCAACATCCATAAAACGATCGCCCAGATAATAGCGAAACTCAAGCCTAACCAGACATTTGATAAAGGGAATTTACTAAAAGTCTGTTTAAATAATTGTAACAAAACCCATGTAACAACTAACATTGGGACTACAACAATAATACTGTTAATGATCTTAAAAGTAGTCGCTGCACTTCCAACTAAAGCTCTGTCGGTATAATCGGCAGCGAAGATAGTCATAGAACCTCCTGCTTGCTCGAAAGCCCACCAAAAGAAAACCGTAAATAGTGCAAAAATAGAAATTACAATAATTCTATCTCTAACTACTTTAGGAGACTCTTCCTCTACTTTAGCTTCGTCAGTTTTATCAATATTTGCTATTAAACTATCTTTAGCTTCTTCAACTTGTTCCGAAGACAATCCAATATTTCCAAAAATCTTTTGAGCAAAATAGAATTGTAACATCCCTAAGAACATAAAAATTCCTGCAAGTCCAAATCCGTAATGCCATCCAACTTTTTCTCCAATATAACCACAAAGTAAAATTCCTAAGAAAGACCCCGCATTAATCCCCATGTAAAAAATGGTATATCCAGCATCTTTTTCTTTCCCTTGGTTTTTATACAGCTGCCCTACCATTGAAGAAATATTCGGTTTAAACAACCCATTTCCTAAAATTAGACCTAACAATCCAATATAAAAGAAATAATTAGAGAACCCTTCCAACGCCATTGAGGCGTGACCAAGAGTCATAATAAGTGCACCTAGAACTACAGCATTTCTATATCCTAAAAACTTATCAGCAATAAAACCACCTATTATTGGGGTAACATATACCAAACTTGTATACCAACCATATAATAAAAGCGCATCACTTCTTTCCCAACCCCAACCTTCTTCTAAAAGTGAAGCGGTTAAAAATAAAACTAATAAGGCACGCATTCCGTAATACGAAAAGCGCTCCCACATTTCTGTAAAAAATAGTACAAAAAGTCCCGAAGGATGCCCTAATACGGTTCTTTGATTTACTTCTGAACCTCCAAATTTAAACTCCATTTAAGTGTGTTTTAATTACTATTTAATTATTTATCTTTTTTGATACGTTTATTTCTCCTGAAGCATCACCAAGATGCGCATCGATAAAGTTTGTCATTTTTATATATAATTGCAAACGTGTGTTTCCACCGTAAATCCCGTGGTTTTTATCAGGATAAATTGCCCAATCAAATTGCTTATTAGCCTGGATAAGCGCTTCTGCCATACGCATAGTGTTTTGCACGTGTACATTATCATCGCCAGTTCCGTGAATCAGTAAATAATCTCCTTGTAATAATTCTGGGTAACTCAACGGAGAATTCTCATCGTAACCACTTGCATTTTCTTGTGGCGTTTGCATGTATCTTTCTGTATAAATTGAATCGTAAAAACGCCAGCTTGTAACAGGCGCTACAGCAATAGCCATACTAAACACATCATTCCCTTTTAAAATACAATTAGTACTCATAAATCCGCCGTAGCTCCATCCCCAAATTCCAATTCGATCTTGATCGATATAAGGTAGCTCACCTAATTTTTTAGCTGCTGCAATTTGGTCTTCTACTTCGTATTTCCCTAATTCTTTATAGGTTACCTTTTTAAATTCGGCTCCTTTAAAACCAGTTCCACGGCCATCAACACAGGCAACAATATAACCTTTTTCTGCGAGCATTTCGTACCAATAATCGTTAGACGCCATCCATCTGTTGGCTACTTGTTGCGAACCTGGACCAGAATATTGATACATAAACAACGGATACTTTTTATTTGGATCGAAGTTTTTAGGCTTTATCATCCACATATTTAAATCGTTTCCGTTAACGTTTATCGTTGAAAATTCTTTAGGTGAAATTTCATAAGAAGACATTTTCTTTAAAAGCTGATTGTTATTCACAATCTCTTTTAATTCTTTACCAGTTTTACTGTCGTTTAGCGTGTAGCGAGTTGGCATAGAAGCACTCGAAAAAGAATTGATGTAGTAGCTAAAATCGGCACTAAAAGTTGCGCTGTTGGTACCTTCTTCACTTGAAAGTCTTTTTTTGTCTTTTCCGTTTAGTTTAATAGCATAAACATCTCGGTTGATTGAACCATTTTCTACCGATTGGTAAAAAATACGGTCGGTCTTATCGTCATATCCATAATAACTTGTTACTTCCCAAGCTCCTTTTGTAATTTGGTTTAGTAACTTTCCGCTTTTTGAATAATGATAAATGTGATTGTATCCATCTTTTTCACTGGTCCAAATAAAACTATTGTCTGCTAAAAAAGTTAAATTATCGGTTACATCAATATATGCTTTATCAGTTTCGTGAAGCACAACTTCGGCACCTTTATTTACATTGTAAAAATACAATTTCATATCATTTTGATGACGATTCATCACCTGTACACTTAATACATCTGCATCATTTGTCCATTGAATTCTAGGGATGTAATACGCATCTTCCAAATCTACATTCTTCGTGGTTTTTGATGCAACTTCAAAAGTGTGTAAACTTACATTCGAGTTGTTCTCACCAGCCTTTGGATATTTAAAAACCTGCTGTGTTGGATAAAGTGTTTCACCATAAACATCCATAGAAAATTCTGGAACTTCACTTTCGTCAAAACGAATATAAGCAAGATATTCACCTGTACTATTCCAATCGAAAGCACGTACAAAAGCAAACTCTTCTTCGTACACCCAATCGGTAACCCCGTTGATAATTTTATTCTTCTCTCCATCGGTAGTTACTTGGATAGTTTCTCCTGAAGCTAAGTTTTTAATAAAAATGTTGTTGTTTAAAACATACGCCACTTTCGAACCGTCTGGAGAAAAAGTTGGCTCTTGAATTTTGTCATCAGCAATTAAATCTAATTTCTTTGAAGCGATATCGTACACATAGTATGTCCCTAAACGCGAACGTCTAAAAACAGCTTCTACATTGGTTGCCAAAATTAATTTTGACTCGTCTGCACTAAAAGTATAAGACGAAAAATTGGCAATTTCACTAAGGTTTTGAGAGGAAACAATGGTTTCAACTTTCTCTAAAGTCTCGTAATTGTACTTATCTACCGAAGTCGTTCTGGTATTTCTATCGAAGTTTAAAACGGTATATTGTTGTCCGTTCTTCATAGAGTGAAGCACGTCCATTCCTTCAGTTCGGAAAGCGCCACCCCATATTTCTTCTAAAGTGATTTTTTGATTTTGAGCGGTTGCGAGGGAAACCAGTCCTACAAAAAGTAGGAACATCAAAGAATATTTCTTCATTAATTGTTAGGTATTGATTAAAAAACCGTCAAGTTTACTAAAAATTTCACATATACCGTAACTTTTCACGTTAAACATTCCTTAGAAAAAGCCTTTCTTACAATTTTTCACACAATTAACCGAACATCGCTATACAAACCGCTTCGGTAGTTTGCAAACCAACGTCCAACTACAAAGAGAATGTTTATCTTTGCCACTTATAATTTACACAAAATGGCAATACCCGTAAACGGATTTTCGAAACTTACTAAGCAAGAAAAAATAGCTTGGTTAGCTAAAAATCATTTTATAAATCAAGAAGAAGGCATCGATATTTTACAGCAATATGTAAACAGCGATGCGAAGCTACAATCGTTGCACGATGAATTTATCGAGAACACCATTTCTAACTTTTACCTTCCACTTGGTATTGCGCCCAACTTCCTTATCAACGACAAATACCACACCATCCCGATGGTTATCGAAGAAAGTTCGGTGGTAGCGGCCGCAGGAAAAGCAGCCAAATATTGGCAACAGCGTGGTGGATTTAAGGCTGAAATTTTAGGGACCGAAAAAATTGGGCAAGTACATTTTATGTTTTATGGAAATACCGAAAATTTAAACCGTTTTTTTGCTGAAGTAAAACCAACTTTACTCCAAGCAACCGAATCGATTACCGCAAATATGCGTAAGCGTGGTGGCGGAATTACAAACATAGAATTAAGAGATAAAAGCAACGAACTGGCAAATTACTTTCAATTGCATTGCACTTTTGAAACGCTAGACGCCATGGGTGCAAATTTTATCAATTCGTGTTTAGAGACCATTGCAAAAACGTTTAAGAGTGAAGCACAAACGTGTGATATGCTTTCTGCTGAAGAAAAGGACATCGAAATTGTAATGAGCATTTTGTCCAACTACGTACCAAATTGTGTGGTAAAAGCAGAAGTTAGTTGCCCAGTTGATGCTTTAAATGAAGATAAAAATTTGAGTCCGCAGGAATTTGCCGATAAATTTGTGAGAGCTGTTGCTATTGCAAACGCAGAACCTCACCGTGCGGTAACTCACAACAAAGGAATTATGAACGGTATCGATGCGGTAGTTTTAGCAACAGGAAACGACTTTAGAGCTATTGAAGCTGGTGCACATGCCTATGCAGCAAAATCGGGAAGCTATAAAAGTTTAACACACGCCAAGGTTGAAGATGGCATCTTTAAATTTTGGATTGAAATCCCGTTGGCACTTGGTACTGTTGGCGGACTCACAAGCTTGCATCCTTTAGTAAAACTGTCGTTGGAAATTTTAAACCGCCCATCGGCAAAAGAATTAATGCAAATTATCGCAGTTGCTGGACTTGCGCAAAACTTTGCTGCGGTTCGCTCTTTAATTACCGATGGAATTCAAAAAGGACATATGAAAATGCACCTTATGAATATCTTAAATCAGCTTGGTGCAACTGCAGAAGAAAAAGCGTATTTTATTGACTATTATAAAAATAAAACCATTACGCACAGCGATGTTATCAATCAGTTTAATGCGTTAAAAGCAAAAAATGTCTGAGTTTTATAGCCACGGAAAATTATTAATTACTTCGGAATACACAGTGTTGGATGGCGCAACTTGCTTGGCAATTCCAACCAAACTCGGACAGTCATTATCTATTGAAGAAATTGACGAACATAAAATTTATTGGGAGGCTTACAACTACGAAAACAAATGTTGGTTTACTGCTACTTTCAATTTTAATGCTGAAAATTTTAAGCTTGAAATTGACACAACCAACACCGTTTTGGTAGCAGAAACTTTATTGAAAATATTAAAAGAAGCGAACGTTTTAAATCCGAGTTTTCTAAAAAACACAAGAGGAATAAAAGTAAAAACACATTTAGAATTTCCAGAAAATTGGGGCTTAGGTTCTTCTTCAACATTGATTAACAACATTGCATCTTGGGCAAAAGTAGATGCGTTTCAATTGTTATGGAATAGCTTTTCCGGAAGCGGCTACGACATTGCTTGCGCACAAAACAGCACTCCAATTACGTATCGGGTAATCAATAAAAATCCGCAAATCGAAACAGTTACTTTTACTCCTTCATTTACAGAACACCTCTTTTTTATTCATCTAAATAAAAAACAAAACAGCAGGGAAGGTATTCAACGCTATCGAGAAGTTACTTCAGAAAAAGATAAGCAAATCGCTATTGAAGCTACTACCCAACTCACTAAAGAAATTTTAAACGCTTCGACATTAAAAACCTTTGAAGCTATATTAAATACACATGAAAATACGATTTCCTCAATTCTAAAACTTCCTACTGTTAAACAAGCTCTTTTTAGCGACTTTAAAGGAAGTATTAAAAGTTTAGGCGCATGGGGAGGCGACTTTGTATTAGCAACCGGAGAGGCTTCTTATGTCAAGTCGTATTTTATCGAAAAAGGATACCAAACAATTATCCCATATCAAGAAATGATTGCATAAAAAAAGCTTCCAAATTGGAAGCTTTTTTTTAATCTATAATATTACTGCTTAGTAAATTTCAGCTCTTTCGTCTTCAATTTCTGCAGCATCTTTTAATGCATTGTATGCGCTCAAAGAAGCTCTTCCTCTGTTAAGCGTTTTCTGTGTGTTTGCATAAGTTGCATAATTGTCTAATGAAGGTGCAATAGATTTTTTAGTTACAGAAACCATAAACACACCGTTTTCACCATCAATCATATTAGAAGTTTCACCTTCCGATAAAGCCATTGCAACACCAACAACTTTTGGCTCTCTTCCAGCTCCTGCAATTGTAGGAGTTTTCATGTTTAAACCAGTTGCTCCAGTTACCGTTACATTGTTAGCTTTTGCAAAATCATCGATAGATTTCCCTTCATTATTCTTCATAATGATAGCTGCCTTTTTCTCTTTTCTAAGAATAGGCAATACAGTTGCAGCAGCATCTTTCGCGGTAGCTAAACCTTCTTTTCTTCTTCCTGTTAACTGAACAATTGCATATCCGTTTGGTGTGTTGAAACGTTTTACGTCTCCTACTTCCGTATCGGCGTTAAAAGCCCATTGCACAACGCTACGCTGGTTTCCAATTCCAGGGATGTTTTCGTCTAATGCTAAAATTTTATTTACTGGACGTACACTGTAGTTTGATGCTTTTGCTACTTCTTGGAAATCTCCATCTGCAGCAGCCATTTCAAACTTAGTTGTTTCAGTATATAAATCGCTAATTGTTTTTTCTGATGGTTCAATTTCTCTTGCAACAGTTGCCAATTGAACAACATCATATTTATCGTCTACTTTGATAATGTGGTAACCAAAATCTGTTTCAACTAAACCGATAGAACCAATTGAGTTCCCGAAGATATAATCGTTAAACTGAGGCACCATTTGCCCTTCTGGAATATTATCATAAGTACCTCCACGAGTTGCAGAACCTGGATCTTCAGAGTTTTCTCTAGCCAAGGTAGCAAACTCATCTGGGTTAGCTTTTACTTTTGCTAAAATCTCTTCAGCTTTTGCTTTTGCAGCTTCTTTAGTTCTTGGCTCTGTTGGCTGAGCTTGAGAACCATCGTAAGAAATTAAAATATGACTTGCTTTTACAGAACCACCTTGCTTTTTAGCAACCATTCTTGTGATTTTGTAATAGTTTCCATCTTGATACGGACCGTAAACTCCACCAACTGGCAAGTTGTAAAGTGTATCTGCAACAGCCGTTGGTAAATCTTTTTTAGCAACGTAAGTAGTATCGTATTTGATATCTGAATTTTTGTTTACAAAATCTTGAAGATTTGTAGTTGTTCTAAATCCAGCAACAGTTTCGTCTGCTTTAGTAGTTTCGTTATATACTACTGAGTTTTCTAAAAGTTTAGAAAGTGAAGTTTTCACTTCTTGAATATCTTCTTCTGATGCTTTTTCTTCGAAGAAAACATAACGAACATCTCTTGAAGCATCTTGCGTAAATTCGTTTTTATGCTCTTTTACATACGCTTCGATTTCACTATCTGAAACACTTACTGTACTGTCTGGAATAGAACTATAAGGAACTTTTGCATACTTTACATCTACTTTATCATTTTCTAAATGATAAACCAACTCTCCTTCTTTAAGCGTTGTTCCAACACCAGCTTTTACCAAGTTGAAATACGATTGCTCTTTTGAAGCGTTAATTAAAGCCGCTTCTTGCAATTGCCATTGTTGGTATCCAGCAGGATTATTAGCTTTTAAATCGGCAATAAACTCGATAAATTTTCCTTCGTCAAAAACACCAGCTTCATTTTGAAAAGTAGGATCTTGAGCAAAAGCAGGGTTTGCTTTTACAACTTCTAAAATTTGGTCTTTTTCAATATTAATTCCTAGCGCATCGTATTGTTGCTCTAATATAATATTTCTAACCTCTTGATTCCATACTTGATTTACCACTTGAACTGTGGTTGCATTAGCACCATATCTTCTGGAAGCATTTTCAACTTTGTACGCAAACTCTTGTCGCGAAATACTTTCTCCATTTACTTCTCCTACGGTTGTTTTTCCTGTACCAGAATCTTTAGTGAAGATACCAGAAATAACAAATGCAAATAAAGCCAAACCTATTACTAAGATTAAGATTAGCGATCGACTTCTAATTTTTTCTAGAATTGCCATTTATCAATACAATTTATTAAATTAATGTGGGCGAAAATACCACTTTTTTAGAATAATAAAAACCTGAAGATGCAATTATTGTTGATTTTATGAATTATGTTTCTTAAAAAATTAAATAGCCTTCAATTTCAGGTATTTTTATACGGATACTTTATTGAAATTTAATAATTCTGAAAAAATAAAAAGAAAATTAGAGAAGCTTTGCAGTTATTCCTCTTCAATAACCTTTAAATATACAAGGTCTATTTTTGTGTTACTCACTTCTAAAATTGTAAACTGATAGTCGCCTACCACCACAATTTCATCTTTAGAAGGAATTTCGCCAATATTACTCACAATGAGTCCACCAAGGGTTTCGTAGTTCTCCCCTTCTGGCAAATCTAATTTGTATTCTTCATTTATATAATCGACTTCTAAACGTGCCGAAAATTTATATTCAGACTCACTAATTTGCTCTTCAATAAGCGCCACACTATCATGCTCGTCTTCAATTTCTCCAAACAACTCTTCAACAATATCTTCAACAGTCATAATTCCAGAAGTTCCTCCGTATTCATCCAAAACCACCGCAATACTCTTCCTTTTTTTAGTCAACACTTCAAGCACATCGCTAATAAGCATTGTTTCTGGAACATATTCCACCGGCATCATAACCGACTTGATATTGGCGGGTTTTTTAAATAAATCGAACGAGTGTACATAGCCAATAATATCGTCGATTGTATCTTTGTAAACCAATATTTTTGAGTATCCTGTATCAGTAAATATTTTGCTTATTCCCTTCGGAAGTTCATCCACTTCTACTGCTGTAATTTCGGTACGCGGAATCATCACTTCACGAGCTTTGACTTCAGCAAACTCTAAAGCATTTTGAAAAAGTTGTATTTCTGAATCTAAATCGTCTTCCTCATCGGCAGCTTCCATTTGTTCAGAAATATAATCGCCTAACTCAACTTTACTGAAAGCCAACTGCACTTCATCGCCTTCAGTCTTAAAAAATACTTTTAAAACTAGGTCTGAAATCCAAATAATAAACGAAGATATAAATGAAAACAACACGTAAAAAAGATATGCCGGAATGGCAAAAAACTTTAAAAGTGTATTGGCATAGATTTGAAAAAATACTTTCGGCAAAAACTCGGCCGTTACCAAAATAACCAATGTAGAAATAATGGTTTGCACCAAAATAACATCAAAAGGCGGACTGTCAACATTGGCGTATGCTGGGTAAATTTTATCGATAATTAAATCTCCCATAAAAATACCATACACTACCAAGGCAATATTGTTTCCAACAAGCATGGTGGCGATAAATTTTGATGGTTTTTTGGTGAGCTTAGTTAAAATCTTCGCCAAAAAACCTTCTTGCTTTTTCTCTATTTCTATATGAATTTTATTGGAAGAAACGTATGCAATTTCCATCCCCGAGAAAAAAGCAGAGAGCAATAAAGAGATAATTATGATAATTACACCAGTCATTTACTGATTATTTTGCCTATCTGAAAATTTCTTTCGGTAAAATCTTCTAAAGAAAAACATCCCAATAGAAACTACTGCAAAAACCAACATGATATACGCTCTCGACCTATCTACAGACCACATGCGCACAGTTTCTATAATGGCTAAAACAGCTACAACAAGGTATAAAATTTCAAATATTTTAAAGTATTTCATGTGTTTACTTTTATGATTTTTCTACGGAAGAACGATTTTACTTCGCTCTTTCACAACTACACAACATGTAGAAACCGTAAAAATTCTATGAATCAAATGTAAAGAAAAGTTATAAATAAGCGAATTTTTTATTTATGATATAAATTTTCTCGCTTGATAGAATTTAATTCTGAAAAAAATAATCTAATTATTAATGGATTGTAAGACCATTTTGATTGAAGAGTAAAAAATGAAGTTAGGTTATTCCTCGCTTTCTTCGGAGTCTTTCACTACAGCGGTTCCTGAGTTTCCGTGAGAACTCACCACTGTAAATTCTTTATTGAAATCGATACCTACACCTTTCATATTTAAATCTGGACTCGTAAAAGTATAGTCGCCTTCAGTAAAAATCCATTGGTTGTTTTGATCCCAATACAATTGAGGTGCATTTAATCGTTTTCCGTCATGCGTTTCAAGCACAACATTTCCCTGCATATCAATCAGTTTTGTATTCAAATATATAATTCCGTAGTTGGCAGAAACCGTACTTTTTTGATTATCCTTATCATAAAAATCAACATGTACTCCTTTTGGGAATTCTCTATACGGAAATGTTTGATTGCTGAAATCTTCGTACACAGGACCGCTAACAACAGCAGTTAACCTCAAGGAATCGGTATATTTTAGAACAAAATTTTCCGCGATTCCAATTGGTGTTTTAGTGAAGGCATTCATTTTCTGAACTTCTTTTAAATTCCCTTCACATGAAAAAAACATTGTCACAGCAAATACTGTGACAATGTTTATAAAAATATATTTTAAACTGAATTTCATATTATAGGCTTGGAACTGTTACGCTTCCACCAACCCAACAGTTAAATTGAATTGTTTTTCCTGCCATTCCAGAACTAAAAATATCTTGTTTACTTGGTGCTCTACCAGCATAACTTGCTGCAGTTTGCGCCGCTCTACTTTTTAAAGAAGGATCTACTTGTCCTGCTTTTCTAGCGATATCAGCAGCTTTCCAGTACATTGCTCTTTTTTCAAAGGCTGTACCTCCACAATCGTTAGCACTGTTTGCATATAAATTTGCAATGATTAAGTAAGGCGTTCCGTTTGCTGGGTTTAAATCTAAAGCTTGTTGCGCATACGTTCTAGCAGTAGATTTTTGACCTCTCTTAGAAGCTTTACTTGCCATTTTAGTTAACTTATTAGCTTTTCTAACAGGATCTGTCTCTAAGTCTATTGACTGCTTGAAGTAATCATTAGCTTTCGAGCTGTTTCCTTGCTCTTCATATAAAGACCCTAAGTAGTATTTTGAACTCGCTGATGGCTCTAATTGATCTAATGCCTCAACCAACTTCACAAACATTGGATCTCCAGTACAATCTTTAGCATCCATTCTTCCTGCTGCACTTTTCAACCAAGCAACATCAGTTTTATGAGCTTCAAAGTTTTTCTGATAAAGAGGAATCAAGTTATCACAGTCTGCTAACTTACCTAACTTAGCATCAACACTACTACTAATTTTTTCGTAGTTTTCTCCGTTTTGTCTTGCTGCAGCTAAGATTTTCTCTTCTTTACTTGTAAGCGTTCCTGCATCTTCTTTAGGAACATACTTTACAATTGTCTCTCCAAGTTCTTGGTTTTCTTCAGCAATTTTTTCTGTTACATCATCATAGGTATCAAAAACATCTTGTAAGTCTTTTTTACCAGCCGAGTGTAAATCTACCAACGTAGAGAAGTATAAGTATAATGCCTTAGGATTTTTAAAGCCATCTTTGTCTTCATTAAACGCTTTGTCTAAAAGATTAAAAACCTCTTCGTCCGAACCTAATTTTTGATCATTCATCAACAAAGCAGCATCGATATCCGCCCCTGTTTTCGTATATCTGTCTGGAAAATACTGAGGTCCCTTTTGATATACATCTGTAAGCATCTTTACATACTGATCTTTATTTGCTGGATCTTTTTTAATCTTATCTTTTAAGATTAGTTCTCCGTAATGAAAGTTTGCCCAATGCAATCCAGGACAATTTTCATACACCATTTTCCATGGCTCGTATGCAGCATCATAATTTTTCACCTTTGCATGCTCTGCATATACCGACAAGTTTTGTGGACACTCTGGGTTTTGTGCTTGCCCCAATGTCACGAAAGCAACCCCCAAAACACCAACCATCATAGAAATCTTCTTTTTCATTTATTTAATTTTATGGTTAACGTATATTTCTATCTAATTAAATTCTTTCTAAACCATTTGTCGTTTAACGACAAACCTATAAAAACATTAAAATAATTCTCTTCTATTCTACCTAAATAAGTACTTCCTCTTTTTCCAAATTCAAATCCAACATTGGCATTTGAAAAACCACTTATTGGTAAACCTAAACCAAAAGACATGCCAAAGTCGTGAACAGGAACGTTATTAACTAGTAATCCAGTACGCTCATTCTTCAATCCAACCCTGTAAGTAACACGCTTCCAGTAACTTGTAAACGAATCATAATCTGGCGTCCAAAAAGCACCCGCAGAAAATCTTTCTCCGTCCTCGTACGCTCCGTTTACTGGAGTTACAAAATCGTTTACAAATTCGCTACTCTTGGTTATTTCGTATTCACCACCAATAAACCAAGTATATTTTTTACCAACTCCTAAACCTACTGCATACGATTCTGGCAAATGCAAATAAGTTGAATTAAGTCCTAATGCTCCCAAATCTATTTCTTCGGTAACTCGTGGAACTTCTACACCTGCCGCATTGGTTATAAGTGTTGAAATTGATCTTGAGTTACTCGATGTAATCTTTGTTGCTGGCGTATACAATACCGATGATTGCAAATGCAATTTATCAGTTAAATCGGCTTCGTAATTTAAGGAAAAATTAAAATCGAATCCACTATATTCTGAATGATTTGTAATTCTTGTTCCGTATTGAATACCTTCTACGTAGCGTATTGCTTCATTTTCTACATCTCCAAAATTAAAATTCGCCTTCGCTCCAAGACTGAAATTTTTCAGAAAGTTAATTCCGTAGGCAAGAAAAACTTTATTAATTCCACCTGTTCCTGCATATTTATCTAGCTGAACAGGATCGACATCTTCATTCAACGACTGTACGCGGTATCCAACAGAAGTAAAAGGTGTTAACCCAAAACTAATTCCCATTCTATTTCCCAACGGAATCCCTACTCCGATATAATCGAATGTAGCGTCGGATGCCTTTTCATTGCTTTCATTGGTTTCAAGACGTAGAGAATGGTAACCTCCACCAACGGCAAAAGTTGTTAAGCCAAGCTTCCCTAAAGATGCTGGATTATTAAAATTGATGTGAATACTATCTGTATAAACACTAATTCCCCCCATCATTCTATTTTCTGCCGATCCTTTAAAACGTTGGTCTCCCGTTCCGAAAAATGAATATGGTGATACACTTCCTTCCTGCGCTAAACCGTAGCTACAAATAAACAAGATAGCTACAATAAAAATCTTTTTAATCATTAGTGTTTGTTGAGTTCTAAAATATAATTAACTCCCTCCAAGAGGAAATTCGGATGCGCAAATATGCTACTTTTTAATCTTTTAGACAAAAAATGACTGTCGCCACCTGTAAAAATTACTGTTAAATCTTTAAATTTTCTTTGATATTGTAGGATTGTAGCTTCAATTTCGTTAACAATTCCGAACAAAACACCGGCAATCATACACTCTTGAGTTGTGGTTCCGATAAAATCATCTAACTCATAGGTTTCAATCATCGGGAGTTTTGCGGTAAACTCATGCATCGCTCTAAAACGCATTCGAACGCCTGGAGAAATTGCACCGCCTTTATAAACTCCGCTTTCAGTTAAAAAGTCATAAGTTATACAAGTTCCTGCATCGATTACTAAACAATTTTTCATCGGATACTTATAATAGGCAGCAGCAACAAGTGCTATTCGATCTACTCCAAGCGTGGTTGGCGTAGCATAATCGTTTTTAAAAGGCAATTTAGAATTCGCACTCAACGTATAAGTTGGTGCAAAAACAGCAAGCGCCTTTATTTGCTTTTCTGATAATTTCCCTACGGAAGAAACCATAATAGCACGTATCGAAGGGTACTGTTCAAAGATTTTTGAAATTTTTTTTAAAAAATTTTCTTGGTCGGCTTTATAAACTTCCAAAACGGTATCTTCTTTGAATACAGCAACTTTGATAAACGAATTTCCTACATCTACAATTAAATTCATCATAAAAGGTTAAAGTTGTAAAGTTACAAAACCATTTTTTTTGAAAAATATTTTGCAGATATTAAATTTGCATCTATATTTGCACCCGCAATCAAGCAACTGGTGCCTTAGCTCAGTTGGTAGAGCAAAGGACTGAAAATCCTTGTGTCCCTGGTTCGATTCCTGGAGGCACCACCACTAAAAGCCCGATTTCATTTATTTGAAAATCGGGTTTTTTGGTTTTTACAACTACCAAAAAAAAGAAGCTCTGAGAAATTCTCAGCGCTTCTTTTACAAAATATTCCTTATTTTTTTAGTTGATGCTAAACACTAAGCCACCACCCAAACTAAATTGATAAATTGTAGAATAGGTGTACACGCTTGTTTGCGGACCGTATCCATCAAAGTAAAAACCACCACCAGCTCCTTGCACCACAGAAAGTAATTGCGCTTGAAGCTTTAAACCAAAATAGTCGTTCATCCAATAAATACCTCCCAATTTTGCTCCCCAACTAAACTTTGTTGTATTTGAGCTCCATCTACTTCCTTCGGTTGTATTTTCTAAATCGGCTATAACCATTCCAGCCATTAAACCTCCAAATCCTTGAAACTGATTTCCTGGTCTTGAAAAATAGCGATTGGCCCCTAAAAGCAAATAATTAATTCCTAAGTCAAAATCTGCATACTGCTCCCGAACATTATTATACGTTCGATACCATGTTGGCGCATTGGTATCTTGACGCAGGTACACAAACTCAAACCCCATATACGGACTTGGCTTATACTCTAAACCTGCTCCCCATTGAAATCCTCCTTTTATTTTTCCGTCGTAATAAGCATCATAATCGTAATACGAGTCGAAGCTATCATCAAAGGCGTAGCTTCCGTAAAAATTAACATACATATCTTGCGCCTGAACTACTCCCGACACTAATACAAACAATATTAAGTAAATGTGTTTTTTCATTTTAAATAGTTTAGTTTATTCCTTTTTTCTTTATTCCGAAGCGATAGTTTGCAGAAAGTAATATTTGATTTCTTCCTCTTCCTACACCCGTTTCCAATCGGTACCACCAACGTTTTCCATGGTTATATTGTACCCCTAATTGTAACGAAGTATGCCCTAAAGGATCTTTATCAAATCGGTAACCAAGCTCACTATCTCCAGGAGTTCTTCCCTCCAACCAATTGTCAATTTCATTTACCAATTGGTTTACAATAATTTTCTGAGCTGGCCCTAATCCATCATACCAATTATTGGCAGTATCTGAAATTGCATCTTTCACTTCTTGTAGTTTTCCTTTGTCCATCTTCGAGAAGATATCGCTTATTTTAAGTGCTCCTGATGAATTTCTGGCGAGATATTGATGTTGAACTCCGATACTAAAATTGATATTATGAAAACGTTTATGAAAACCAAAACTTCGACCAATCCTAAAAGATGTTACCGTACCAAATACATTTTCATCGAGCGAACTCACATCCGACCAAGTGGCGTTAAAATTGAATACCGCAAAATAATTTCCTGTTCCGTAGGCCAAGACTGTTCCGAGTCCGAAGGTATCTGCGGAAGGATTGGTAGGAATTTCAAGCTCAAAAGGATGAATTAACTTAATAGCATTGTTACTTTCGGAATGTGCATACAAACCGTAAACATTTAAAAACGGAAACAACCAAGCCTCTAAACGCACATTTACCAAGTTTGCTGTATTTTCAAAAGTTTCGAATTCTAGAAAATCCATATCAACAAAGTCCGAATTGTTTAAACGCAAAGCAATGTTGTCGATATTCAGCTTCGTATCTTGCCCAATGTAATTTACCATCACACCAAACGGCAAAGGTAAATCGTGCCCTGTTTGTTGCACTCGGTCTCCATAAATGGGTAAAATGTATGGATACTCTGTGCGCATCAAACTATCTCTATACGCTTTATCTATTTTTCTGATAGTTAAATTTTGAGCATAGCCAGTATTTATGAACATTACAAATACTATTGCTCCAATTAAAAACTTTAAGAAAGAAATTTTTTTCAAATTAAACATACTTCTATTTTACACAAAGAAAGGCAAAAACATACGTTACTTGCCCTTCTTAATTATAATTTCATCTATGATGAATGTTAGTTCTTAAACCCTATTTTACCATGTATTTTTCTAGCGCCCCATCGCGACCAAAACTGTTTAATGAGTTCATGGCATCTTTCATTGAAATCGGGATAAACGTTATTTCTGTTTCAGCAATAAAACGAATTTCTCCAGCATCCATACGTGGTGCATCGGGTACAAAAATGCTATAAAAACCTTTTTCGAAGCTTGTTATAAACGCTATTCGGTAAAAATTATCTTCTTTTAAAAGAATCGATTTCCAATTATCATCGCTTTCTTGCACTGGCTTATCGCCCAACAAACGATATTTTAAAATTTGTAAACTCGGAAAGAACAAAAACAGCTTGTCTTCTACTTTTTGTCCCCAATCGTTCACTAATCCTTTTTGAACCAAATAACCACTTAAATAGCAAATAAAAACTAAAATTGCTATCGTAAAAATTGTTACCGTTGCGGCCCCAAATACCGAATGAATATGAAAAACTTCTACCAATTTACGCCCTAACGGCATTGCCAATTGTATTGCATGTGTAATTAACACTATGAATAACAACAGCGGAATTAAGAAGAAAATTCCTCCTAAAATTATAGCATTGGTAGATTTATTAAAAATCTTCATGTGTAATAAATCAATTACCCTTTAGGGAACATTAATGTTAACTGGGCTTTAATTCCCCAATCGGCTGTTCTTGCCCCTCCGTAGTGAATACGTGGCCCAACAACAAATGAGCATGGTTGCGTTCCTATATTAAAAACTTTAGAACCTTGAATCATCAACACCCCTCCATAAGGATTGTTATCATTCTCCCAATTAACATTCATTTCAGTATTCAATACAATTGCATATCCACCTGTGAAATTTTGAGATATAAATGGATTTATAAAAGTATTACTGAAGTTGTCTGCCCAAATATGGTTTACTAAAGCACCAACGGTTAATGATCCTTTTTGAGTAAGTGCAACTGCCGACGGACCAGCTCCAAACTCTCCTACTCCCAACAACTCATGTGTTGAAGTTGGAATTAAAACTGCAGGTCCAACCCCCCAGATAATTCCACTAGCGGTAGGTGCTTTTGGCGAGAAAAAACCAGTAGCCACAACATCTCCCAAACCAAACTGACTTCCAGAATTTCCAGCAATGTCATTTTGAGATATTACAGGAATAATCGTTCTTGTAATTAAATTCCAATCATCGCTGATACTAACAGGAATTACTGGCTGAATGTTTAATGTCATTTTACTCCCGTCTGCAGGACCAACACCAAAGTCAAAATTAAACTGAAATGGCAAACTAATTAAATCCGCTACAGGGTTTTGAAGTTTCTTTGCAAGTTCATCTTCTTGAGATAATGTTTGATCTTGCGCCGTTACCACAGTAGCCATTAATAAAAACGCTACCATGAAACCAAATTTAAATCTAGATTTCATAAAAAGTTATTTTTTTAAGTTAGATAGGTTTCTCGAGGGGAAGAATTTCAAAAGCAAAGATATAATAATTTAATTGTAAAGAATGCAACCTATATTAATTATCTGTAATCATCAAACTTCAATTTATAGGCTTTTTTATACATTTCTACCGTATCTACGTCCATAACAACAGCGTTTCCATCAACTGTTTTAACATCTTCAAGGTTAGATTTTATTATTTTTTTAGCCCCAACATCTCCTTTTAAATTTTTTAAATCATTAAAATATTCCGAAGAAAAAACAGCTGGAACGCCTATATTTTCATGAAACTTTGACGCAATTATTTTTTCTGCTGAAGTTTGAAAACACAACAACAATTCGTTTATGTATTCAGTAGAAACAAAAGGTTGGTCGGCAAGCATTATCAACACCGCATCAAAACTTTTGTTTGCTAATTGAGAGATTCCAAAAGCAAGAGAACTCCCAATTCCCAATTTCCAATTTTTATGAAAAAGCACCGTAGCATTTATTGCAATTTGTTGCTGAATTTCATCGGCATGCGCTCCTAAAACTACAAAAGTCTCTACGGAAGTAGAAGCGTTTGCCGTGGCAATAGCATGCTCCAACAAGGTTAAATCTCCCCAAGGTAAAAGTTGCTTGGGAGTTCCCATTCTTGAAGATGCGCCAGCGCTCAATATTAAAATTGCAATATTATTCATCTGCGTGTATTCGTCCTTCTTTATTTTTTAAATGCATCACCTCAGCACCATGTTCTACCGCAAGAATTTCAGCAATAATCGAAACTGCAATTTCCTGTGGAGTTTCAGCACCGATATGAATTCCTGCGGGTGCAAACACACGTTCAAAAAAAGCATCGTCTAAGGTTGGCATGTACTCTAACAACTGCTGAAACAACTTTTCCCGACGACGGGCTGGGCCCAAAATTCCAAGATATTTTAATGGTAAATGTGCTATTTTCAATAAAAACTGTAAGTCTTTTGAGAAGCTATGCGTCATTAATACTACCGCTGTTTCTTTATCGATAAGTTCTGGGTTAAACGTATACGGACTAACATTTTCTAATTGCTTGGCACCTGGAAAATTCGTCAATGTTTTTGGATCGTCTTCAGGAGCAACAATCACAACCTCCCAACCATTCAAAGAAGCTA
This sequence comes from Joostella sp. CR20, assembly GCF_038433465.1. Lineage (NCBI taxonomy): Bacteria > Pseudomonadati > Bacteroidota > Flavobacteriia > Flavobacteriales > Flavobacteriaceae > Joostella > Joostella sp. CR20. The sequence continues at coordinate 200,916 of NZ_JAESVF010000001.1, forward strand.
GTGCACATAATTGTACGGCATCGTGTTCGGCACCAATTAGAATTAATTTTAAAGAGGGTTTTAATTGCTGTGTAAAGGTTTCTACTTCCGTAGAAGTTGTTACTTTTTTATTTTCAGCTAAAGAAAAACTAGTGCCATCCAAAAATGCTACTTGCGAACCAAAAGACGCATCTTCCACAACCTCTTTTTTAAACGCAGAAGTAATCGAAAAAACCACTCTCTCGGCAATTGTTTGCTCAAAAGATTTGATAAAATTCGCGCTAAGTTGCAGTGGTTCAATTAAAATATGTAAAATTCCTTCGCAACCCAATCGGTAGCGACCATCGTAGGTCATCACTTTTGGAATTTGCGTTTTAAACACGGTTTCACTTTGCCGTAATACTTCCTTCTCTACACATCCACCACTTACGGCGCCCGTCATTTTTCCATCTTCTCGAATTAACATCCGAACGCCTGGTTTTCTGTACGACGAGCCATCGAGGGCAACCACCGTAGCCAAAACAGTTTTTTGTCCTTTTTGGGTTGCTTTTATATGGCTTTCTACAATTTGTTTAAACTCGTGCGTCATTATCTTGTTGCTATAAATGGTACTGTTTCGCCTTTTTGAAATGTTTCTTTTGTTGGAGCAATTATCACAAATCCATCTGTAAATGCTAAACTCATTAAATCTCCAGAGCCGTTCTCTTTTACAGGAAACGCTATTAATTCCCCATCGATATTTTCAACTTTCACACGTACAAATAGTGTTAACGAAGTGGTATTGGAAAATGCTTCTCCCAGTTTTACATGTTCTTTTTTTGCTGAAATATTTAAAGACTGTTGTAACCAATTTTTAAAATACAGATGATAACTCACAAAAGTTGAAACTGGATTTCCAGGAAATGAAAAAATAGTGGTTTTGGTTTCGTGATGAACGCCAAACCAAAAAGGTTTTCCAGGACGTTGTTTCACCCGATGAAACACTTTTTCTACTTCCAAATTTTCAAAAGCCTGCGGAATAAAATCAAACTTCCCTTTAGAAACGCCACCACTAAGAATTAATACATCGTTGGTATGGAGCAAATCTTTAAGCGAACTTTCAATTTCTTCTAAATTATCGTTTAAATGTACATGTTGCGGATGAATTTGTTCATTCAGCAAAAGCGCATGCAACGAATGCATATTTGAATTTCGAATTTGGTGTGGTGCTGGTGTTTCGTGTGGCGCCACCAATTCGTCCCCTGTAGAAATCAAAGTTACTTTTGGCAACTTCTTTACGAGTACCTCAACTTTTCCTACAGCTGCTAAAATCCCAACTTCAGAAGCCGTAATCAAAGTGTCTTTTTTCACAACCACCGCACCTTTTTTAACGTCGCTTCCTTTATAATGAATGTTTTGTCCTTTTTTGGCAGTGTTCGTGATTTTTGCAATGCCATTTTCCACAACAATCTCCTCATACATCACTACGGTATCTGCATTTTTTGGAAGCACAGCACCCGTCATGATTTCTACACAATTACTTTTTTCTTGTAAAACTGCTTGCGGAGTTCCTGCCGACACAATTCCTTCAATTTTAAATGAATTTGTTTGCGACAGCCCTTCCGAATTTATCGCAATTCCGTCTTTAGTAGCTCTGTCGAAAGGCGGAAAATCTCTGTCAGCATAAATATCTTCAGCTAAAACACGACCTAAACTTTTGGTAAAAAGCACGGTTTCATTTCCGAAGGAAAGCGTATGCTCCAATACTTTTTTATATGCTTCTTCAAATGCTATCATTGTATTCATTTAAACATTCATCAATTTCTAAAATTAAAATATTGAGATTCCGAGTCCGTTTTTTAAAAGCACTCGAAACCCAACAATAAAAACTAGTAAAGCGGTAAGCAACTTTATACTTTTTCCGCTTAATTTATTTAAACTGATACGAATTCCTATTTGTCCGCCAATAAAAACAGCCAATAAAAGCACCAATCCTTCTTTCCACGGAAACTCAAACATTTGATTGGAAACTAAACCTGTAACGCCAGAAATCGAATTCACCAAAATAAAGAAACTTGCCAAAGCGGCAATTTTAATAGACGAATCCCATCGCATATGATTTAAAATTGGTGCCAGAAAAATACCTCCTCCAATACCTACCAAACCCGATAAAAACCCGATACTTGCGCCTAACAAATAAGTAACCCAAATAGGATATTTTTTTGGGGTGAGTCGAGTTTTTTGCTTTTGTTCTTTTAAACTTTGTGTGACTAAAAGAATAGCAGAAATCATTAAAGCGACTCCTAAAATGATAAAAAACACATATTCTTTAAGCCGAAAAGACGCTCCAATAAATGCTAACGGAATACTTGTCGCAACAAACGGAATAAACTTTTTCACATCGAAATGTCCGTTTTTATAATACAAATACGTACTTCCAGAAACGACCACCAAATTACAAACCAACGCCACCGAACGGATGACAAAAAAGCTTGCAAAAAACAAGGTCAATAACGCCAAATAGCTACTTCCGCCACCAAAACCTACCGACGAATATAACAATGCGATGATAAAAAAACTAAGCGCTAAAACACCAAGCGACTCAATGGCTAACTGCATATTTTAAGTAATTATTTATACCACCTTCCAACTCGTAAAAAGTGGTGTTTATTGTATCTTTTAATTGATGATACGCCTTTGTACTACGAACGCCCGACTGACAAACTAAATACACTGGTTGCGAACTATCGATTTCCGAAATTCTGGTTGTGAGTTCTTGTAAAGGAATGTTTTTTGCTTCTTCAAAATGAAAATCTGAAAATTCTAAAGGCGTACGCACATCGATAATTTGTATGTTCTTTTGCTGAAGTAAACTCGAAAATACATCCGCAGAAATACTAAAATCTGTATCGCAAGAAATAGTTTCATAACTAGTTTCTAAAGCTGTTCTTTTTAGATTTTCTTTAACTGCCTCAAAGTTTATTTTTTGATATTGTTGAGACAACCCGTCAAAAATAAGCAAGGTTCCAGCAAGCGGTTTTCCAATTCCTGTGAGTACTTTTACTGCTTCCAAAGCTTGTAAATTCCCGATAATTCCAGGTATCACTCCCAATACTCCATTTTCATTACAATCGGGCATTTCTCCTTTGCCTGGCATTGTGGGAAATAAACATCTATACGTTGGTCCGCCTTTGTAATTAAACACACTCACCTGCCCTTCAAACTCATGCAAAGCACCGTAAACAAAAGGTTTTTGTAGCATCACACAAGCATCGTTTATTAAATAGCGTGTCGGGAAATTGTCTGTTGCATCAACTACAAGGTCGTATTTCTCGATAATTTCTAGTGCATTTCCTGGTGTTAAAAATGTTGCATACGTGTGCAGTACTGTCTCCGAATTTTGAGCGACTAACTTCTGTCTTGCAACTTCCAATTTTGGTAAGCCAACCTCAGCTTCGCTGTACAAAACTTGACGCTGTAAGTTGGATAAATCTATGGTGTCGTTCTCTACAATTCCGAGTACGCCAACTCCCATGGCATTTAAATATTGCAAAACGGGCACACCCAAACCACCTGCACCAACCACAAGCACCTTTGCTGTTTTCAGTTTTTGCTGAGCTTCAGCTCCAAAACTTTTCAATATCGTTTGGCGTATGTATCTTTTTGTATTCAATTTACTCTCTTTCTTTAATTTTCTGTCTTGCTACGACAACTTCACTTTGCTCATTTACATTCCATAAATCTTCACAATTTGGCAGCAAAACTTTTTCTACATCTTCATTTTGCAGAAATTTACTTGGCGAATAGGTATTGTTTTCAGCAATAAAAGTCTTCACTTTTTCCAAACCATGTGGCTCCCAAATAGCACAAAGTGGTTCGATATTTTTTTCTTCGGAAAGAAATACCGTTGCTACTTTTTCTTTATTCCGCTTACTTTTTAAATATGCAAGCGTTGAAACATTTAACAAAGGTAAATCGCACGCAACAACCAACCACGCTACGTTTTTATTGTAATGATGTGCACTTAAAATTCCGTTTATAGGTCCTTTGTAAGTATCTTCATCAACAATTAAACTGGAGGTTGTAGTAAACTCTTTTTGCTGATTTTCCCGAATACTAATATATGCCGAATCGCAAATTTCCAACAACATTTTAAACACATATTCTCGCTGTGGAAGCTCATGATATGCTAGCAAACCCTTATCGATTCCCATTCGCAAACTTTGTCCGCCTGCCAAAACTAAACCGTATAATTTATCTGCTAAAATCACTTTTTCCTCCCGACTTATTTTCTAACTGAATATTGCTAATTTTTATATCGTGCGATAAGGCTTTACACATATCGTAAATGGTTAAAGCGCTTACCGAAACTCCTGTTAGCGCCTCCATCTCAACCCCAGTTCGTTCGGTACATTTTACCGTACACTTAATTTGTAAACTGTTTTCTTTTGGCTGAATATCGATACTTATTTTTGAAAGCGCCAATTGATGGCACAGCGGAATCAAATCGGCTGTTTTTTTGACTGCTTGAATTCCAGCAATTACTGCCGTATGGATGACACTTCCTTTTTTATTTGAAAACTGACTTTCTTTTAATACTGAAAAAACTTCCGTCGGAAAAATAACATCTCCTGAAGCTATTGCCACACGCTCGGTTACTGCCTTTGCAGACACATCGACCATGGAAGCTTCTCCGTTTTCATCTATATGTGATAATTTACTCATTCGTTTTTTTATTAAGTAGCTAGTATAGAGAAGTTAGTAATGAGACTTCTCGCTGTGCTCGAAGTGACTCTGCAAAACCTCGACTCCGCTCGGTTTGACAGCATTACATCATCTACTTCTAGTTTTAAATCCTTAAATCTTTCAATTATTTAATCTTTAAATCTCTTTTACTAAAAAATGTGACTTCTCGCTATGCTCGAAGCGACTCTGCAAAACCTCGACTCCGCTCGGTTTGACAGCATTACATCATCTACTTCTAGTCTTCAATCATTCAATCTTTAAATCTTTCAATCCTAAAATCGTACTTCTAACTTAAGCTTACCCTCCAATAGAAGTCATCGAATTATTAAAAACACCTTTGTATTTTTCTTGCTCTTCAAAACCAGTTTTAGAGCGCGTTCCGATAACTGCTTGAATATGTTGTTGTATTTCTGTTTCTGTTTGTGCTGTTCGCAATAAAGTTCTGATATTCATTCGTGGTTTTCCGTACAAACAGGTTATTACATCGCCCGTTGCAGAAATTCGCAAGCGGTTACAACTTCCACAAAACGTACGTGAAAAAGAAGGAATCAATCCAAAAGTTCCTTTATATCCTTCAATTTTATAGTTAATAGAAGTCGAAGTTGCTTCGGAATTTAATTTTTCAATATTTTGATAATGCTCTGCAATGTAATTGTAAATGGCTTTGTAGTTCCATTGAATGGTTTGAAAACTTTTTGTTCCGCCATTAAAAGGCATTTCTTCTAAAAAGCGAACCGAAACTTCATAATGTTTGGTAAACTCGAGTAACGGAAGTATTTCTTGTACATTTTGCCCATCAAGCACAATACAATTTATCCGAACATTAAACCCTTCAGCAATTAATTGTATAAGATTATTGTAAACTGTTTCATACTGATTTCGTCTTGTAATTTTTTCAAAAGTATCTTTATGAATTGCATCCAAACTCACATTGATATTTTTAACGCCGAGTGCTTTTAACTCAGGAATAAACGGCCCGATAAGGGTTGCGTTTGTAGTTACCGAAATATCTTCCAATCCTTCTAATATGGCTAAATGCCGAATTAACGTCATGATATCTTTTCGCACAAAAGGCTCTCCTCCCGTTAATCGTATTTTAGAAATTCCTTGCGCAACCATAATTCTACTCAAACGGCATAACTCTACCATAGAAAACAAATCGGTGCGCTTTGCAAAATCGATTCCCTCCTCGGGCATACAATAATTGCAACGCAAATTGCAACGGTCGGTTACCGCCAATCTCAAATAATTTATAACTCTATGATGGTTGTCTATCAGCATAAAAACAGTTGTTAACCTCCACTCACAGGCGGAATTAACGCAATTTCGTCGTCTATCGTAATTTTATCTTCTGGTTTTGCATACTTGCTATTTACAGCAATTGCCAAAGAAGAAAGCTTGTTTAACTGCGGATATTTTTCAGCTAAAAAACTTTTCAACTGCGCTACCGTCTGTATTTTTTCATCCGTAGCAATATACAAAGTATCGCTCCCAACAATCTCTCTTGTGATACCAAAAAGTAATACATTCATTCGTTTTAATTTTCTTCGGAAAACATTACGTCAAGGTAAGCAAAAACATACAACTTACAGCATGTATAAACTCAATTTAACAGCTTTGAAATCGCAAAAAATGGAATTTTTACTGAAGCGCCAAGGCTTTTTCCAAGTCTAATTCGGCTAGTGAATTGATAATCATGTCTGGTTTGAAGGCATAATTAACCAAGTCTGCTTCTTTCGAAACTCCCGAAAGTGTTAAAATTGTGGTGTATCCCAATTGCACGCCACCAAGAATATCGGTATCCATAGTATCGCCAATAATAATGGTTTCTCTAGCTTCCAAACCTAAATATTTTCTTGCAGAACGCATCATTACAGGGCTCGGCTTTCCTACTGAAAAAGCTTTCTTTCCAGTTGCTTCTTCTATCATGGCAACAATAGCTTTGATTCCTAAGTTAGACCATCCCTTTTTCATAGGCGACGGGTCTAAGTTCGTAGCAATAAGTTTTGCTCCAGAAAGAATCATATCTACCGCATTGTTTACCATTTCTAAAGTAAAATTTCTTCCTTCTCCTACAACTACAAAATCTGGATTTTGATTTACCAAAGTATAGCCATGTTGATGCAAACTGGTAATCAAACCACCTTCACCCAAAACATAAGCCGTTCCAGTTGGATTCATAAAAGATAAAAAATAGGCAGTTGCCATAGCACTTGTGTACACATTTTCTTCTTTTATTTTGATACCCATTCGAGCCACTTTGTTTACCGTATCGAGAGGTGTACGTTGGCTGTTATTGGTCATAAACAAAAACGGAATTCCTTCTTTTTGCAAGGTTTTTATAAACTTATCTGCTCCAGGAATTAATGTGTCGTTTCCGTAGATAACACCGTCCATATCGATTAAAAATCCTTTTTTCATGTAATCGTTCTATTTATTTCTTATACTTTTACTTATTAAGCGAGCATTTAAAATTGCTCTACTCATTTGCTCGATGCAACTAAATTACGATATAAAAATTTTTTCTGTAAGAAATAACTACAAAAACGTCAATTATCACATAAAACATAATAATACAGTATAAACTTTAACAAAAATGGAAAAAACATATTACAACCCAGCAGATTTAAAAAAGTTCTCAAAGATTACGGAATGGAGTGAAGAACTAGGTACTAAATTTTTTGATTACTACGGAAAGGTTTTCGAAGAAGGAGCGCTCACCGCCAGAGAAAAATCGCTTATCGCTTTGGCAGTAGCACATGTTTTAAAATGCCCTTATTGTATAGATGCTTACACAAAAGACGGTTTACAACGAGGCATTACAAAAGAAGAAATGATGGAAGCTGTACATGCTGGCGCTGCTATCGAAAGTGGTGCTACATTGGTACACGGCGTACAAATGATGAACAAGTACGAAAAACTTTCTATGTAAGTAAACCTTAATTTTTCGAACAAAACACTATTGCTTTGAATATGAAAAAATAAGCGTGAAAATAATTAATTTATGGCCATACAGTCGTTACACAAACGTGCAAATGAACTTGCGCAAACCAACAAACAATTAGAAATACTCTCCAACGGGATTTTTGCCAATGGAGAACTCCCAACCTTTAAAAGTAAACTTTCGCAAAGCGGATTGCCACAATTAAAATCCAAACCCCTTGAAATTTTACAAATAAATGTTGGCTATATGTGTAACCAAGTATGCTCGCATTGCCATGTTGACGCTGGTCCAGACCGAAAGGAAATTATGACGCGAGAAACTATGCAACAGTGTTTGGATGTTATAAAAACTACCGGAGCGCACACGCTCGACCTTACTGGTGGAGCCCCAGAAATGAATCCGAATTTTAGATGGTTTGTTGAGGAGGCTTCAAAAGTTGGTATCAAAGATTTTATTGTACGTAGTAACCTCACTATCATTGAAGCAAATAAAAAATACCACGATTTACCCGAATTTTTTAAAAAACACAATGTTCATGTAGTGTCGTCTATGCCACATTGGACACAAGGTAAAACCGATAAACAACGTGGCGATGGTGTTTTTAGCAAGTCTATCGAAGCCCTTAAAAAGTTAAATGCTGTGGGCTACGGTATGCCCGATAGCGATTTAAAACTAGACCTTGTTTACAATCCTTCGGGGGCTTTCCTTCCATCCGACCAAGCAGCCATGGAGAAAGACTTTAAAAAGGCATTGTTGAATGATTTTGGCATTCAGTTTCACCATTTATTTGCTATTACCAATCTTCCAATTTCTCGCTTTTTGGAATACCTCATTGCATCCGAAAACTACGAAGATTATATGTACAGTTTGGTCGAAGCTTTTAACCCTTCCGCAGTAGCAAATGTAATGTGTACCAACACCATTTCGGTAAGTTGGGACGGTTGGCTTTACGACTGTGATTTCAACCAAATGCTCAATCTAAAAGTCAACAGCAAGGCAAAACACATTAGCCAATATAACGAACAAGAATTAACTCACAGAGACATTGTAGTATCACAACATTGCTACGGTTGCACTGCTGGTGCAGGAAGTAGTTGCCAAGGAACCGTTGCTTAATTTTTGATGAATGAACAACACAAATGTTTTACTCATTTTTACACGAAACCCAGAACTGGGTAAGGTAAAAACAAGACTCGCAAAAACAATAGGAGATGAAAAAGCACTCTCGATTTATAAATTTCTTTTGACGCATACCGCAAATGTCACTCAAAAAAGTAGCGCTAAAAAAGTAGTATATTATTCTGAAAATATTACTGCGGACGACAATTGGAATCCTGCCCATTTTGAAAAAAAATTACAGCAAGGGAACGACTTAGGCGAACGGATGCAACACGCCTTCGAAGAAAGTTTTGCATCGGGAGCATGCAATGTTATCATCATCGGGAGCGATTTGTACGACCTTACCGAAAAACATATAGAAAAAGCTTTTTCAAAACTCGAAAAACACGATGTAGTAATTGGCCCTGCCGAAGATGGAGGCTATTACTTACTCGGACTTAAAAAGGTAGATCCCGAAATTTTTCAGCAAAAAAATTGGGGAACAGATACGGTTTTAAGAGATACTTTAGAGAATTTAAAAAACCTTGACGTAGCTTTGTTAACCCCTCTAAACGATGTAGATGTATTCGAAGATATTAAAACACATCCTGCGTTTCAAAAATTTTTAAAATAAAAAATTATGACTAAAAAAGAATTACAAGAAACCGCCGAATACCTAAAAAGTAAGGGATTTGAGAACCCTGAAGTAGGTATTGTTTTAGGTACTGGATTAGGAAAATTAGTAGACGAAATAAAGAATCCAATTGTAGCACATTACAACCATATTCCCTTTTTTCCACTGGCAACAGTTGAGTTTCATTCAGGAAAGCTTATTTATGGTGAAATCGAAGGAAAAAAAGTAGTCGTAATGCAAGGTCGTTTTCATTTATACGAAGGTTACGATTTAGTGGATGTTACCTACCCTATCCGCGCGATGAGAGAACTCGGCATAAAAAAATTACTTATTTCTAACGCTGCGGGCTCTATCAATTTAGATCTTAAAAAAGGTGACTTAATGCTTATTGAAGACCATATCAACCTTCAAGGAGGTTCTCCACTTGCGTTTAAAGATGTTGGTCAATTTGGTGAGCGTTTTGTAGATATGAGCGAGCCGTACGATTTAGAAATGCGAAAAACGATTACTGAGGTTGCAGACCAAAAAAATATTCCACTTCAAAAAGGAGTTTATGTTTCAGTGGTTGGACCTCAACTCGAAACAAAAGCAGAATATCGTTACTTAAAACTTATCGGTGCCGATGCTGTTGGAATGAGTACCGTTCCTGAAGTTATCGTTGCTAACCATTTAAATTTACCTGTAGCAGCAATTTCGGTAATTACAGATGAAGGAGACCCAGATAATTTAGAGCCTGTAGACATCCAAGAAATCATAAGAATTGCTGGTGAAGCCGAGCCAAAAATGATTACGCTATTTAAAGAACTTATCAAAACCATATGAGTTACCTAGAAACTACCAAAAACGTGTACAAAGATGCAGCGCTCACCCCAGATGTTGGTTTGTGTTGCACCACCAATCCTATTTGGGAATTGCCAGGGCTTAAAATCCCGAAAATAATGCAAGAAATGAACTACGGTTGCGGAAGCACTGTGCATCCTCGAGATTTGGTAAACAACCCTAAAATACTTTATGTTGGTGTTGGTGGCGGGATGGAACTTTTGCAATTTGCCTATTTTTCTCGTCAAGAAAATGGTGTTATTGGAGTTGATGTTGTAGATGAAATGTTGGAAGCTTCTCGTAAAAATTTCAAAGAAGCCGAAACGCAAAACAGTTGGTTCCAAAGCAATTTTGTCGATTTAAAAAAAGGCGACGCATTACACCTTCCTGTGGAAGATAACAGCATCGATGTAGCTGCGCAAAATTGTCTCTTTAATATTTTTAAAACTGAAGAATTAAAAAAGGCTATTTCTGAAATGTATCGCGTATTGAAGCCACACGGTCGCCTTGTAATGAGCGACCCTACTTGTGAACAACCAATGAGCGACGAGCTTCGAAACGACGATAAACTGAGAGCACTTTGCCTAAGTGGAAGCCTTCCGATAAAGGAATATGTAAAAATGCTTACCGACGCAGGTTTTGGAACTATCGAAATTAGAGCCCGCAAACCATACCGAATTTTGGACCCTGTGCATTATAACACAAACGAGTTAATTTATATTGAATCGATTGAAGTAGCAGCCATAAAAGACCCAATGCCAAAAGACGGACCTTGTGTTTTTACAGGAAAAGCTGCTATTTATTTCGGAGAAGAAGATTATTTTGACGATAAAAACGGACATGTGTTACTGCAAAACCAACCTTTAGCTGTATGTGACAAAACTGCGAATGCCTTGAAAAATTTAAATAGAAGTGATATTTTTATTTCTGAATCTACGTGGCATTACGACGGTGGCGGATGCTGCTAAAAAATAAGGAATTATAGTTGTACTGAAAGTCATTTCGAACAAAGTGAGAAATCACACGCTATTAAATTGTTTAATTGTTGAAGCGGTTAATTGTTAAAATAAATAAACTGTCATAGAAAAAACAAAAGCTGTTTATACAAAGTAGTTTGTTATTCGAAAAGTCATTTCGAACGCAGCGAGAAATCACATCCTATTGAATTGTTTAATTGTTGAAGTGGTTAATTGTTAAGATAAATAAACTATCACAGAAAAAACAAAAGCTGTTTGAAAAAGTAGTTTGTTACGCGAAAAGTCATTTCGAACGCAGTGAGAAATCACATAACGAATAAATTACGACATTTTACGTTGTCTAGGATTTAGACCTACAAGGTTTTTGAAACCTTGTAGGTCTATACAGGAGTCGAACAGTCAGAAATCGCATGAAAAATAAATAAGTAGAATTGGAAAAATATTTAGACATCATAAAAAATTCGTATTCAGGGTATTTTAATTACCTCGTCTACGAAATCACCAATTTCCATTGGGAGAATTATTTTTATGGGCTACTTATTATTTCTTTAACCGTTTGGGGACTTGAAATTTTATTTCCGTGGCGAAAAAATCAGAAAATATTTCGAAAAGATTTTTGGCTAGATACCTTTTATCTATTCTTTAATTTTTTCTTGCTGAATTTAATTGCGCTCATTGCACTTTCTAATACAGCAGCAACAATTTTCAACGATTTATTAAGTGTATTTGGACTTTCACTTTCAAGCTTTCAACTTTTTGATGCATCGCAACTTCCTTGGTATGTGGGGTTATTCATCTTTTTTGTTGTAGCCGATTTTATTCAGTGGGGAACACATATTTTATTGCACCGTGTGCCATTCCTTTGGAACTTTCATAAAACACATCATTCAGTAAAAGAAATGGGGTTTGCAGCACACTTTCGCTACCACTGGATGGAGCCCGTTGTGTACAAATCGATATTGTACATCCCTATTGCTATTATTGGTGGCTTTGAGATTGAAGCAGTTGCTATTGTTCATTTTTTTAATATTACCATTGGGCACCTTAATCATGCTAATATTGGTTGGGATTATGGTCCTTTTAAATACATCTTGAACAATCCTAAAATGCACATTTGGCATCATAGTAAAGAAATGCCAAACAAATATGGGGTTAACTTCGGAATTACACTCAGTGTATGGGATTATCTTTTTAAAACCAATTACATTCCGTACAGCGGTAGAGACATTGAATTAGGGTTTGATGATGAAGATACTTTTCCGAAGAAATTTATAAATCAGGAATTATACCCTTGGAGTTCCAAAGAAAATTCAGAAAACAAAAAAGAATTATCTTAACTTGAAAAAGATATTTTTAATATGAAACCTAAAACTGACCTATTGAAAAAGTTTTGAAAATCAAGGAAGCAGAAAAGGATAAAAGATAAAAAGCTGTTTGAACGAAGTGAGTTCTTTTTATCTGTGGAGGATGGTTCCGTAGATTTTCTGATACTTTTTTAATCAGTCTTGACTTTTTTGTTTCGTTTTTGTGTCAAGACAAAAATGAAAAAATATTTAATATCATTGACACCTATCAGTTATACAATTAAGATGCTTCATTTTAATTTGAACTGAGACTGTATTAACAAAATAACACATATAAATCTCACTTGGTGAGTAAATCGAAATAAGTATATTTGAACTATAAACAATAAAATTATGGCTAGTAATAAAATTCAAGATAAAATAGATGCCGCTCTTTTAGAAGAAAGAAAAGTGTTTCTTTGGGGGCAAGTTGATGATAAATCGGCGAAACATGTTATTGATAGATTATTGTATTTAGACGCAATTAGCAATGAAGAAATTAAACTGATTATTAACAGCCCTGGAGGTTATGTTACTTCTGGTTTTGCTATTCACGACACGATGAAATCGTTAAAAAGTCCGGTTTCAACTATTTGTACTGGTTTGGCGGCTTCTATGGGGTCTATTTTACTTTCAGCTGGAGAAAAAGGAAGACGTTTTGTTTATCCCTACGCCCGCGTGATGATTCATCAGCCTAGTGGTGGTGCTAGAGGGCAAGCTTCGAATATTGAAATTCAGGCAAAAGAAATTATTAAAACTAAAGAAATTGGCGCACAAATTTTGGCTGATAACTGCGGACAACCTTTCGACAAAATCATGAAAGATTTTAACCGTGATTATTGGATGGATGCCCAAGAATCTTTAACATACGGAATTGTTGATGGGATTTTAGAATAGATTTCCTTTCACATAAATTATTCGTAAGCCGACTTTTACAGAAGTCGGCTTTTTTTATTCTGTATTTTTGAATTCCGCTATTGCAACATTAACTTTATTTCCAAAACCAACATCAACAAAATTAAAAGCATCTGTGTGTTGGCTATAAAAATCATTTAATTCTTTAGACTTTAATAAGATTTGTAATTTTAAATCTTCTTCATTTTGTTCCAAAGCGTCATAATACAAAATTCTAGACAAGGTGTGTATTGACTCTAGATGCTCTCCATTTTTTCTTTCAAAAAATTTAATAACATCTTCTAATGTCATCTCTTTAAAAAAATCAAAATCTCCTCCAAGAAGCGCATATGCATATTTCAATTCTTCATCACCTGATGATGTAGAAGTTTCTACATTATTTTTAAGTTTTTGTAAAGCTTCAAATAAAGCATTCAAATATCTAATTAAGTAATCCTTCTCGAGCATAACATTTAAAATTTATAAGGATCAATTATGCACACTTATGTACTAACCAAAAAGTCCATTTTTAAAATGCTCCCAATCTGAAAAAATTAAAAACGCTATCATAAATGAAGTTATTATTACAATAATTAGGGTAAGTAAATCTTTCTTTGTCATATACAAAACTTTAACTCACTCTAAAAATACACAAAATAACTTTTAACTTCACAAGTATTCGAATTATTTTAGTTTTCATATCTTGTTGCTTTAATCATTCAATAAACACCATGTTTTTAAAAAATCTCCTATGCTGTACGTGTATTTTAATGTTTTTTTCATGTAAAAATGAAGCAACAAAAAATCCTTCAGCAATCCAACAAAAACGTCCGAATATTATTTTTATAATGTCCGACGACCACGCTTACCAAGCAATTAGCGCTTATTCAAACAAACTTATCGAAACTCCCAATATCGACCGAATTGCTAAAAACGGAATGCTGTTTAAAAATGCTTCGGTTACCAATTCTATTTGCGCACCTTCACGGGCGGTTATTTTAACAGGAAAACATAGCCATATCAACGGAAAAGTCGACAATCATTTTCCTTTCGATACAACCAATGTTACGTTTCCGCAAATATTTCAAAAAGCAGGTTATCAAACTGCCATGTTCGGCAAGCTACACTTCGGAAACAACCCAAAAGGAGTGGACGATTTTGCAATTCTTCCTGGACAAGGCAGCTATATCAATCCAGATTTCATCACCAAAAAAGGAGACACTACCATTACGGGCTATGTGACCGATATTATTACCGATTACACTGTAAATTGGTTGGATAAAAAACGTGATAAAGAAAAGCCTTTTATGCTGATGTATTTACATAAAGCTCCACACAGACCATGGTGGCCAAGTCCTGAAAAGTTTGCTGAATTTTCTAAAAAAACTTTCCCTGAACCTGAAACACTTTTTGACGATTATGAAAATCGAGGGACAGCAGCAAAAACTGCAGAAATGAATTTACTTTACCATTTACGTTACGGGCACGATAGTAAAATACGTCCAGAAACATTAGCCGAAATGGGGAATGTACTGCCCGAAATCGAAAATGTACCTGGTGGTTTCACCTATCCTTATAGCCGAATGAATACCGAACAAAAAGCACTATATGACCCAACTATTGATGCTATCAACGCTGATTTCAAACAGCATTGGCAAAATATGACAGATGAAGAAAAAATGAAGTGGAAGTACCAACGCTATATGCAAGATTATTTAGGAACCATCTCTTCTGTAGACGATAATGTTGGCCGGTTACTAGATTATTTAGAAGCCAATAACCTTACTGAAAATACAATTATTGTTTACACTTCCGATCAAGGTTTTTATTTGGGTGAACACGGTTGGTTTGACAAAAGGTTTATCTACGACGAATCGTTTAAAACTCCACTGATGATAAGTTGGCCAGGAGTTATTAAACCAGGAACTGAAAACAATAATATGGTTCAAAATTTAGACTTTGCTCCTACTTTTTTAGATGCTGCTGGTATTAAAATTCCAAAAGATATGCAAGGCGAAAGTATGTTGCCACTTCTAAAAGGTGAAAATAGTAAATGGACGCGTGAGGCTGCTTACTACCACTATTACGAATACCCATCGGTGCACATGGTGAAAAGACATTACGGCATTGTAACGCAAGCCTACAAACTTATACACTTTTATTACGATATAGATGAATGGGAACTTTACGACAGAATTAAAGATCCAAAAGAATTAAACAATGTTTACAATGACCCAGCGTACCAAAATATTGTAGCCGAGCTTAAAATAAAACTCGAAAACTTACGTATAAAATATAAAGATTCTGCTGCGCTAGACCAACGTTATATCGATAAATACTTAGAGAAAGGAACAAAATAACAATCCTTATTCAGTATAATACTTTTTTACAACATCCAAAGCCGGTTTATTTTGAACAGTAAACCGGTTATCTTTTTCGCCTCCTGCATTTTCATTGGGAAACCATTTCCACAAAAATCCGCCTGCAAACCAAGGCTCGTCCCAAAAGGTTTCGTACAAAGCCGTTAATGCAATTTGCTGTGCTTTTAAATTTGCCTGCTCATCTGTACGATGATGCTCCCAAGGTGCCTTGGCAACGTAGTCTATACTTCGGTAGCCGTATTCTGTAAATAAAATTGGTTTATTTACTTGTTCAGACAGTTGTTCCATTTCTTCTTTAAAAGGTTTCCAACTCTTTTTTAAAGTAGACGCACTTGGTGTTTTTTCTTCTGAAAGTGGAAAATAAGCGTCAATTCCTATAAAATCTAAATCTTTCCAAAACGGAATCGTTTGATAAACATCCCAATTTTCAGCATACGTTAATTTCCCAGCATACACTTTTCGAACTTCAGCAATTAATTTTTTAAAAAAATCTGGGCGATTTACAGCAAAATTGTTCAGCTCGGTTCCCAAACAAAATATAGGAATATTTAATTCCGATGCCACTTCAGCAAAATATAAAACAAAGGCTTTATACGAAGTTTCAAAAGCTTGCCAGTTTTCCTCGGTTGTCATTGCGATATCACCCGTAAAAACACCATGACTCACCCAAAGTTGAGGCTTCAGCATTACTTCAATCCCCAAAGAATCGAACACCTTTTTATTTTGGGCAATCCCTTCTTTACGCTCACCAAACCATTGCCTTTCACTATTAAACATTATTTCAGGGTGGTCGAGCTCCTTGATAAATCCAAAAGGCATCAAGGCAACACTGTTTGTGTTAATTTGCTTTACTGCCAAAGCTTGTCGTTGGGTAATAGCATCTCGAGTGGCAACGAAGCTAACTCCATTTATTTTTCGCTGTTTTGGTGTTTCTTCTTTGCAACTATTCAGCAATAAAAAAAACAATAAAAAGGGTAAAATTCTCATATCGAATTAAAGGTTTTGGCTACTGAAAAATAGTCATTATTCAATTTAAAATCTTTCTAAATTAAATTCAGCAATTAAGTTCTTATCTTGTAATACGACCTAGATTTTATACCAAGAAAATATATGAAACATATTGCAATTATCGGGAATGGTATTGCTGGAATTACAACGGCAAGGCATATTAGAAAATTAAGTGATTATAAAATTACCGTGATTTCTGCGGAAAGTAAATACTTTTTTTCGAGAACAGCCTTGATGTATGTTTACATGGGGCATATGAAGTTTGAACATACGCAACCCTACGAAAATTGGTTTTGGGAGAAAAACAACATCGATTTAAAAGAAGGATTTGTAACTACAATAAATACTGCTGAAAAGAAACTTATTTTTGCTGATGAATCTACCCTTACATACGACGATTTGATAATTGCTACTGGCTCAAAACCTAACAAGTTTGGATGGCCAGGACAAGATTTAGAAGGTGTTCAAGGACTCTATTCTAAACAAGATTTAGAACTTTTAGAAGTGAATGCGCCCAACAACAAAGTTTGTAAAAGAGCAGTTATTGTTGGTGGCGGACTTATTGGAGTCGAACTAGCAGAAATGTTACACACCCGAAAAATTCCAGTTACATTTTTAGTACGCGATAAAGATTTTTGGGGAAGTGTACTCCCAACTGGCGATGCGAATTTGATAAGTCGGCACGTAAAATCGCACCACGTAGATTTACGCTTGGAAACCGAACTAAAAGAAATTATTGGAGATGAAAACGGACGTGTAAAATCGGTTATAACATCGAGTGGCGAAGAGATTTTGTGCGATATGGTTGGACTTACCGCTGGGGTTTCTCCTGCTATCGATTTTATAAAAAATAGCGAAATTGATACTGGAAAAGGTGTAAAAGTCAATAAATACCTCGAAACCAACATCCCAAACATTTATGCCATTGGCGATTGTGCCGAACAACTGGAACCTACTGGACTCCGCAAACCTGTGGAAGCCGTTTGGTACACAGGGCGCATGATGGGCGAAGTTGTTGCACAGACTATCTGCGGAAATAAAACTGCCTACAACCCAGGGATTTGGTTTAATTCGGCTAAGTTTTTTGATATTGAATATCAAACTTACGGATGGGTTTGGGCAAAACCAAAGGAGTACGAAGCACATTTTTCGTGGGAACATCCAAACGGAGAAAAACGCATCACTTTTGCATACCACAAAACTACCAATGCTATTTTAGGCGTGAATACTTTCGGAATTAGGTTGGATCATCAAACCTTTGACAAATGGATTTCCGAAGAAAAAAATATCGATTTTGTAGTCTCGAATTTAGAAGAAGCTAATTTCGATCCAGAGTTTTTCCGCTCTCATTTCAAAGCCATCAAAAAGGCATTTCAACATCAATTACAACTTGCTTAAAAAACACATATGAATACAGTACAACGAAACATGTCCTTATCGGGAGAACCGCCCGTAGCGCTTAATTTTATTCAGAAGTTATCGGTTATAATCGGGATGTTCGGATTGGGTATTTTAACACTTGCCATTTTCAATGTCAACTTCCCCAACAAAACACTTTGGCTTTCCATCTCGCTAACTTCCATGATTTTTGGTGTCTCCTTGTTTTCTTATGGTGCTTACCAACACAAACACAGCGGTATTAAAAATGACGCCGTTTGGTTTAAATCGATTTCCTCTAGAGGATTTTTAGCATGGCTCTTAGGAATTATATTGACTGGTTTTTACATTGTCTTGTACTTTTACCCGCAATTTCTTGGCTTAAGAAGTGAAGGTGGAAATGTTGGTCTTATCGGGTTGTTCGACCCTTTAAGTGAACTTTTAAGCGGAAATCCTGCGAGTCAATGGTTTGTGTACGGAACACTTTACACCATTGCTATTTTGGCTTTCGGAATAAAATTTCTTTGGAAATATCGTCACAACCGCTACGAAGTATTGCGCACCTGTAGCGTAATGTTTTTTCAGTTGGCATTTGCTTTTATCATTCCAGAACTGATGGCGCGTTTAAACAATTCCGAAGCATATAATATTCCGTATTACGATTTAAAAAACATCTGGCCATTAAGCTATTACAACTTCGACCAATACCGAGTTGATGGCTTTATAAGTTCTGGCGACATAGGTATTGCTTTACTTTTATTCGGAATTGCTTCCATCCTTGTTATCACCCCAATTTTAACATATTTCTACGGAAAACGTTGGTACTGTTCTTGGGTATGTGGCTGTGGCGGATTGGCTGAAACTTCTGGTGATGCCTTCAGACAATTATCAGACAAAAGTTTAAAAGCATGGAAAATCGAACGCTGGCTCGTACACACTGTGTTGGTGTTTTCTGTATTGATGACAGTTGCCGTAGTTCACAGTTACCTCAACTACGACGCAAGTAAATATTGGCTTAACAAAGATGTTTTTCTGCTGAGTGTTGCTGTATTTTTAAGTGCATTATTTGCGGTGATTTGGATTTTCAAAAAAGACGAATTACAAAAAGATGCACGCTATGGTGCTATCGGCTTTATCTCGATGATTATCGGACTCATCGGGATTCATTATTTCAGCGGAAGTAATATTTTTATTTTCAATCCAGAAACACTTCGAAAAACATATTCATTTTTAATCGGCTCTATTTTTTCTGGAGTCATCGGAACAGGGTTCTATCCTATTTTAGGAAGCCGTGTTTGGTGCCGATTTGGATGCCCGATGGCCGCAATTTTAGGTTTACAACAACGCTTATTTTCAAAATTTAGAATTACCACCAATGGCGGACAATGTATTTCCTGCGGAAATTGTTCTACCTATTGCGAAATGGGAATCGATGTGCGTGCATACGCTCAAAAAGGTGAAAACATTGTAAGAGCTTCGTGTGTGGGTTGCGGAATTTGCTCTGCGGTTTGCCCAAGAGGCGTTCTAAAACTAGAAAATAAAACGCCAAAAGGACGTATTAATAGCGATGCTGTTTTACTTGGAAACGATGTAGATTTACTCGACTTAATTAAACAAAACAAATAATACCTTTAATCGCTTTTCAACTCCAGATTAGATAGTATTTTTGCACACTAAATTTAGTTGCCTGTAAATGAAGCTCATCAAAGTAATAATTCCTGCGTATAACGAAGAAGGCTCAATTGCGCATGTCATAAAAGACATTCCGACACTAGTAGATGAAGTTATTGTAGTGAACAATAATTCTACCGACAATACGGTTACCGTTGCTACAAAAGCAGGTGCTACGGTACTTACCGAACCGCAAAAGGGCTACGGATATGCGTGTTTAAAAGGAATGGATTACATTGCTAAACAAACAACAAAACCCGATATTATTGTTTTTCTCGATGGCGATTATTCTGATTATCCTGAAGAACTTACCAAAGTAATCGCTCCAATTTTAGAGCAGAATATCGATTTGGTTATTGGTACTCGTGTAAAGGAATTACGTGCTAAAAACTCAATGACACCTCAACAAGTTTTTGGAAATTGGCTAGCAACTACGCTTATGAAACTATTTTTTAATGCGAATTTTACAGATTTAGGTCCGTTTAGAGCTATTAAATACGACAAACTTTTGGCATTGAATATGGAAGACAAAACCTATGGATGGACCGTAGAAATGCAACTCAAAGCAATTAAGAAAAACTACACATACATCGAAGTTCCTGTGCGTTACAAAAACCGAATTGGAGTTTCAAAAGTTTCTGGAACTGTAAAAGGAAGTATCATGGCAGGCGTAAAAATATTAGGTTGGATTTTTAAATACAGTTTTAAATGATTTTAGAAATAACATCATACCTCATTCTTACAGTTTACATTATCGCTTTAGTGCTTATTTTCTTTTATAGTTTAACGCAACTGAATTTACTCATAAACTATTTAAAAGCTCGAAAACAATTGGTAAACGAACCAAAGTTCGACCTTTCCAATCCTGATGAAATTCCAGAAGTTACCATACAACTTCCTATCTACAACGAAGCCTACGTGGTGGACAGACTTTTAGAAAATATCGCCAAAATCAAGTATCCGTCTAATAAATTAGAAATTCAGGTTTTAGATGATTCTACCGATGAATCTATTTTAAAAACTGCGGAAACCATAAAAACCCTTCAGCAACAAGGAATCGATATTAAACATATTACCAGAAAAAACCGAACAGGGTTTAAAGCAGGTGCTTTAAAAGAAGGACTCGCAAAAGCATCTGGTGAGTTTATTGCTATTTTTGATGCCGATTTTCTTCCAGCCCCCGATTGGCTTCAAAAAACAGTTCCCTATTTTAAAAATCCAGAAATTGGAGTCGTGCAAACACGTTGGGGGCACCTCAACCGAAATTACTCTTTACTTACAAAAATTCAAGCCTTCGCACTCGATGCACATTTTACCATAGAGCAAGTAGGGAGAAACGCAAAAGGCCATTTTATCAATTTTAACGGAACAGCTGGAATATGGCGTAAAACCTGTATTATCGATGCAGGAAATTGGGAGGGCGATACCCTTACAGAAGATTTAGACCTTAGTTACAGAGCGCAAATAAAGCAATGGAAATTTAAGTATTTAGAAGAAGTAGAAACCCCTGCCGAGCTTCCTGTAATTATAAGTGCGGCGCGCACCCAACAATTTAGATGGAACAAAGGTGGTGCTGAAAATTTCAGGAAAACAGTACGCAATTTAATAAACGCTAAAAACATTCCGTTCAAAACGAAATTCCACGGGTTTATTCATCTGCTAAACAGTTCTATGTTTTTGTGCACGTTTTTAATTGCCGTGCTCAGTGTACCCGTACTCTTTATAAAACACTACCAACTTATTCCAAATTGGCTATTTGATGTTACAGGAATTTTCATTGTAAGCACCCTCATTTTATACGTTTGCTATTGGTTTACGTACAAAAATATTCAGGGTAAAAGTTGGAAAAACATTGTTAGCTACACCCAAACTTTTGTTACATTTTTCACCGTTGTATTAGGGTTTACACTGCATAATAGTTTTGCAGTATTAGAAGGTCATCGAGGGAAACGAAGTGAATTTGTTCGTACGCCAAAATTCAATATCAAAAACATTTCCGACTCTTGGAAAGGCAATAAATACCTCGCCACTTCTATTTCTAGCAACGTAATTTTAGAAGCTTTGCTCGCTATTTATTTTGCCTTCGGGATGTACAGCGCCTTCGCCTTAAACGATTTTAGTTTATTTCCGTTCCACCTCATGCTCGTTATTGGGTTTGGTTTTGTATTTTTCCATTCAATTAGGTCGAAAGTATAAATGTTTACAAACTGGCAAAAACACAAACTCGCTTTAATTCTTTCACTCGCAACGCTATTATTTTATTTTAGCTTTGCTTACAATTTGCAACGAACTGACTTTATAAAACTCACCTTTTTATATGGTGCGCTGTTTTTTGTTTTTTATAAATTAGTGCAAACAAGCAAGTCTCATTTTAAATTTCTTTTTTACTGCGGAATTGTATTCAGACTTCTATTTATTGTTTCCATCCCCAATTTATCACAAGATTTCTATCGGTTTATTTGGGACGGAAAATTACTCCTCGACGGAATAAATCCATATCAATATACTGTTGAACAATTATTGTCTGCTGATTTTTTTACTGCTGAAAATTACTTAGGATTAAGAGCTGGCATGGGAGACTTAAACGCTTCGCATTACAGTAATTACCCACCAATTAATCAATTGTTTTTTTATTTGAGCGCCTTACTTGGCGGAAAAACAATACTTGGAAACATTATTGTTTTAAGAAGTTTTATCATCCTTGCCGATATCGGAATTTTATATTTCGGCAGAAAAATCCTTAGACTTTTACAGTTACCAAAGCATCAGATATTTTGGTACTTTTTAAATCCGTTTATCATTATCGAACTCACAGGAAATTTACACTTTGAAAGTGTGATGCTTTTCTTTTTTATAGTGGCTATGTATTGTATCCTTCAGCAAAAATGGATTTTAGGAGCGTTGCTACTATCGTTTTCGGTCTCGACAAAATTACTCCCCTTGTTGTTTTTACCTTTATTTTTACGCTGGTTTTTAAAAGATACTGCCCATTTAAAACTAAACTTCTTCCAGCTTATTGGGTTTTACAGCCTTGTTATAATTGGTGTTTTAGCTAGTTTCTTGCCGTATTTATCATCAGAATTAATTGCAAATTACAGCGAAAGTATCGGACTTTGGTTTCAAAAATTTGAGTTCAATGCAAGTTTCTACTACCTAGTGAGAGCTATCGGGTTTTACAGAAAAGGGTATAATATTATCGAACTTGCAGGGACGCGAATGGCTATTGGCGTATTTGTTTTTGTGCTATTTTTAGCGTTCTTCAGAAAAAACAATCAGCCAAAAACACTGTTTATTTCCATGCTTTTGGCTGTTAGCTTTTACCTATTTATGAGCACTACTGTACATCCTTGGTACATTGCAACACCACTGTTATTGTGTGTGTTTACAACTTATAAATATCCTGTGGTTTGGTCGATGGCAATTGTGTTAAGTTACCATGCCTACGCGCTACCAGATTTTAAAGAAAACCTATGGATTGTTGCGCTCGAATATTTAATAATTTATGCGTGCTTTACCTACGAACTCCTCTTCGAGAAGCGCTTATTAAAGCATCTTTAAATTGATTATTTCTTGATTGGTAAGATGGCGCCAAGTTCCTCTCGGAATATCCTTTTTTGTTAGTCCGCCGTAAGCTACCCTATCGATACTCAAAATCTCATATTCTAAATGTTTGAAAATACGAGTCACAATCTTTTTACGATTACTGAAAATTTTGATTCCGATTTCGTTTTTATTTCCACCTTCAATAAAAGTAATCTCTTCAACTTTTATTTCTTTCTCATCAATTACCAAACCTTCCCTCACTTTGTGTAAGTCTTCATGACGGAAAGTTTTATTCAGCGTAACATGGTAAATTTTTCTAAACCCTTGCCCTTTTGTTAAACGTGCAGAAAGCTCTACATCGTTAGTAAAAAGTAACAATCCTGTTGAGTTTCGCTCGAGAGTTCCTACAGGAGCAATACGACTTTTGGTAGCATTTTTAACCAAATCCATAACGGTGCGTTTTCCTCTTTCTTCGGAATTTCCACTTACAAAACCTTTAGGTTTG
Organism: Joostella sp. CR20; assembly: GCF_038433465.1. Classification (NCBI taxonomy): domain Bacteria; kingdom Pseudomonadati; phylum Bacteroidota; class Flavobacteriia; order Flavobacteriales; family Flavobacteriaceae; genus Joostella; species Joostella sp. CR20. The sequence continues at coordinate 224,814 of NZ_JAESVF010000001.1, forward strand.
TTCAGTAAAACATACGCCTTTTTTTCTGGAGTAATATTGCGTCCGTCGAATTTTACCTCGTCAGACACTTTTACCTTATAACCCATTTCAGTAACAATCTCACCATTTACGGTAACATTCCCTGAGGCTATATAAATATCAGCATCGCGACGCGAACAAACACCGCTATTGGCAATAAATTTATTAAGACGAATTTCGTCTGGAGCTAATTGATTTTTCTTTTGCGTAGGAGTATTTTTTACAGGTGCATTCCCTCTAGCAAAACTCTTACCTTTTGCATGTCCACCTTGTCGTCCGGAGAATTTTTTACTTCCACCACCTTGTCTACTAGAACTTTTTCCTTTTCTAGATTTGTCCTCTCTACTCATAAATTATTTTTTTGCAAAGATAGGATATCAATAGCAAACCATCGAAAAGTTTGTAAAAGATAATTGCTACTGAAATTATTAAGAACAAATCCGTCAAAAACAGTTGAAATTCAACCTATAAAATTCTATTTAAAAGTAAATCAATATCGATTAGCAGAATACTTAAAACTCCAGAGATAATAATAAATTTAAGGATATTGTGAAGCACCAAATAATGAACTTTGGTAGAAGATCTCCACAAGAAAAATATAAAAACAAGCATTAACAACATACAGGCGTAAAAGAAAATATACATATAGCCAACGCTAAAATAACTCACCAAAAAATAGGATGGGATAAGGGTAAGTCCGCCTAAAACAGTTATAAATATTTTTGAAGTTTTCTCGCCATAAACTACCGGTATTGTTTGATAATTATGGGCAATATCGCCTTTTATGTTTTCTAAATCTTTAACCATTTCGCGCATTAAAATGATGAGAAACAGAAAAATGGCATGAACAAATATGACGGGTTGAAAATTTTTGTAATACACAAACACTGCAAAAAAAGGTGTAATGGCTAGTGTAGCCGATACAAAATTTCCTACAAACGGAATCTTTTTCAGTTTATGCGAATACAACCATATCCCGAAAATGTAAAGTGAGAAAAACACAACAGCTCTAAACGAAACATAACTCGCAAAAATAACCGATATAAAATTCAGTATAAAATAAGTGGAAAGCTTAAACCGCTGACTTACCAATCTGTCAAGCATTGATTTGGTAGGTCGGTTTATTAAATCTTTCTCGGCGTCATAAAAACTATTAATAATGTACCCTGCCGCAATAGCAATTGCTGAAGCCACAACAATAGCAAACAAATATGGATCGAATAAAACTTTCCGAACAGGAATATTGGGTGCTAAAATGTAAATGGAAGTTAAATATTGCGCAATAGCAATCATGAGTACGTTATAACCACGCACCACCGAAAAGAGGCTTAACAACTTTAACAACAATAGCTTTTGCCCCCTATTAAACATATGGCAATTTTAGAAGTTATACACTACTTCTAACTTGTGTCCTGCAAGTGCTTTTTTGGCTTTTTCGATATCTTGGGTAAATCCTAAAATATAGCCTCCGCCACCAGAACCACAAAGCTTAAGGTAATAATCATTGGTATCGATTCCTTGTTTCCAAAGTTTATGAAACTGAGCAGGAATCATCGGTTTGAAATTATTTAAAACAGTATTAGAAAGGTGTTTTAAATTCCCAAAAAGCGACTTTACATCGCCTTTTAAAAAGTCTTCAATACACGCATCGGTTTGTTTGATAAACTGATTTTTGAGCATGTTCCTAAACCCTTCTTGCTTCATGTTTTCCATAAAGATTTGTACCATCGGAGCAGTTTCTCCTATAATACCACTATCTAATAAAAACACAGCACCTTTCCCATCAACTGCTTGTGAAGGGATTCCTGTAGGCTCAATATTGTCTTTTGAATTGATTAAAATTGGTAAACTTAAGTAACTATTTAAAGGGTCTAAGCCTGAAGATTTTCCGTGGAAAAAAGATTCCATCGCTCCAAATATCTCTTTCAGTTTTAATAACTTTTCACGAGTTAAGTTCTCTAAAACAGTAATCTTATCGGTTGCATATTTATCGTAAATAGCTGCAACTAAAGCACCACTACTCCCTACGCCATACCCCTGCGGAATACTACTATCAAAATACATTCCACTAGCAATATCAGTATTTAGCTTTTCTAAATCGAAGGTTACCAATTGTGGTTGCTCATTTTCTAATTCAGCTAAATGTGTTGCAAAACGCTGCAGACTCTCATTTGACTTCTTGGCATCGTCTACCAAGTTTTCTTCAACTTTAAGAGCACCATTATAAAAATTATAGGGTATTGATAAACCTTTGGAATCTTTGATAATTCCATATTCTCCGAAGAGTAATATTTTTGAGTAAAATAATGGGCCTTTCATAGTTTACTTAATAATGAAAAAATATATTTTATTTGAGAATTTACCTATTCAACTTAACAATAAAGATAAACAAATCTGATACCATAACAAAGTGCTGTTTTAAACACTTTTATTTAACTATCAATCTCACGAGCACCTAAACCAATTTGATCGCAAATATACTGCTGATTTTTGCAATATGCAACGAGTTCGGTTTTAATAAACTCCAGAACCTCAGCCTTTTCTGATTCTGGATATAAAATATGTACGTTAGCACCAGCATCGAGGGTGAAACATACATGTAGGCCTGTTGCTTTTCTAAACTCCCATATTTTATCGATTACGGCCAAGGTATTTGGTTTCATCAAGATATAATACGGAATAGAAGTCATCATCATCGCGTGCAACGTTAACGCCTCACTTTCTACAACTTCGATAAAAGCGTCGAGATTTCCTGTTTTAAATATTTCAATCAGTTTAGAAATATTCTCATGTGCCTGTTGAAACCGACGTTCCGCAAAGGGGTGACCGTTCATTAAACTATGTCCCACTGTGCTACTCACTTTTTTCTCTCCAACATCAACCAACAAAATCGTGTCTTGGTAATTTTTAAAAACATCGGCTACCTCGGCTTCATATTTTACACCAAGTAAATCGCTGCTGTTTTTTATTTGCTGATGCTTTCCCCAGCTTACCAAAGGGCCTTCGATACTTCTACAAGCACTTCCCGAACCTAAACGCGCCAAAAAAGAGGCTTTTTCGTTAAAATAAGTCGATGTCATTTCCGAAGAAAATTGCTTTTCAACACTCATTAAACACAACGCCAAAGCACTCATTCCACTAGCTGAAGAAGCAATTCCGCTACTATGTGGAAACGAATTTTGTGTTTCAATTTTAAAATGATAATCGGTTAAAAAAGGTACATACGGTAAAATTCGCTTAAAAAAAACTTCAATCTTAGGAGCAAAATCGGGTTTTAAAACGCCATCTAAATACACCTCAAAACTAAAAGTATCAACTGAGTTTTCTTCTCTTTCCGAATACGATAAAGTTGTTTTTGTATGACAGTTATTTAGCGTAAAACTCAAAGATGGATTTGCTGGAATTTGATGTTCCAGTTTTCCCCAATATTTCACCAAAGCAATATTACTAGGCGATTGCCAAGTAACGCTACCCGATTGTAATGTGTTTTTATATGCAGAAGGAATATAGCTACTAACCGTCATTTTTAAAAAGTTTAGGCAAATATAACTTAAAGATACATCCTTGTCTAATTTTATCGCTTTCTAATCTTGTACGGAAAGATAAAGTCGTGATTTCAAAAAATTCTTTTTAAAAGAAAAATTAAAGTAACGTCTACTTTTTATTTAAATCGAAATTGAAAGATTTTAGTCTTTCACAAAAAAATAAATTGTTATTTTAGTGCTAGTTAAAAGTGCTATGAACAAAAAGTTAACCAAAATTATAATTGCCGTTGTGGCCTGTTTGGCTATTGGCTTTTTATCGGGTTTTGCAACGCAAAGCTCTGTCGACACATGGTACACCACACTTAACAAACCTATTTTTAATCCGCCTAATTGGATTTTCGCCCCTGTTTGGACCATTTTATACATCATGATGGGGGTTTCGGCAGGGATTGTTTGGGCAAAAGGGTTCTACCATTTATGGGTGCAAACAGCGCTTTATCATTTCGGATTTCAGTTACTTTTTAATGCAATGTGGAGTATTGTCTTCTTCGGATTCCACAAACCTTTCTGGGCGCTGTTAGTAATTCTCACATTGCTTGTACTCATTTTACTCACCATTAAATGGTTTAAAGTGGTTAATAAAACTGCAGCTTATTTGTTGTTCCCATACCTTTTTTGGGTTTGTTTTGCTACCATTTTAAATTTTAGTATTTGGCAATTGAATTAAGTACTAGTGAATAGGAAGAAGGTTCTAGGAAAAAGGGGTTAGTGTTTTTAAAACTGCTTCCTTGATTTTCAACACTTTTTAAAATAGGTCAATTTTATCATTCTTTCTCAAACTCACATTATTCAAGAATTTATTCAGCAATAGCTTGCGCAACAATGTAACCGCCCGTCCATGCATTTTGAAAATTAAACCCTCCTGTTACAGCGTCAATATTCATAACTTCTCCAGCAAAATAAAGGTTTTTGCAAAGTTTACTTTCGTAGGTTTTAAAGTTTATCTCTTTTAAATCAACACCGCCAGCAGTTACAAATTCCTCTTTAAAAGTACTTTTTCCGTTTACTTGAAAAGTTGCTTTTGTAAGTGCCTCCGAGAGTTTTTGCAAATGTGTATTGCTCAATTCTGCCCAATGTTGTTGCTGTGAAATTTCTGAAACTTCCAATAGTTTAAACCACAATCGTTTTGGAATATCGAAAGGCCTTGAATTGAATACTACCTTTTTTGCTTCGGAAGTTTTTAACTCTTTTAATTCTGATAAAACTTCTTCTTGATGGTAGGCAGGCAACCAGTTAATTTGAATTTTAAACTGATAATTTAATGTCGCTAAGGCCCGTGCGCCCCACGCTGATAATTTTAAAATGGCAGGACCACTTACTCCCCAATGGGTTATTAAAAGCGGACCTTGCGCCGATGCTTTTTGTCCGTTTTCCAGTTTTATTGGGTTTCCTTTATTGTCAAACAACATTACCGAAGCGGGTGTTGAAACTCCCATCAAACCATCTATTCTAGAGTCTTTTATATTGAAGGTAAACAATGAAGCTACCAGCGGAATAATAGTATGCCCCAACTGCGCCAATTGTTGCCAAATTTTAGGGTTACTCCCCGTGGTTATCACTACCTTTTTTGAATGAAGCATCCCTTGCGAAGTTTCTACTTCCCAAAGAGATTCATTTTCAGTTGAAGCTCTGATATATTTAACCCCACAACTGGTATTTACTTTTACACCTAACTTTTCTGTTTCAGCTAAAAAACAATCAATAATAGTTTGAGAAGAATTGCTTTCGGGAAACATTCGTCCGTCTTCCTCTATTTTTAGGGCAACACCGCGTTCTTCAAAAAAAGCAACAGTATCGCCACTACAAAAAGTATGAAAAGGACCGCGAAGTTCTTTCTGCCCTCTAGGATATGATTTCACCAATTCGTTCGGTATAAATTCGGCATGCGTAACATTACAGCGTCCACCTCCAGAAACTTTTACTTTGGTAAGCACTTCTTTTCCGCGCTCTAAAATAACTACGTTAAGCTTTGGGTTTTGCGTTGCTATTTGAATAGCCGTAAAAAAACCTGCAGCACCACCGCCAACAATTATCACATCAAAAATCATGATGCAAAGATATTACTATTTTTAAGGTTAAAACGGAATTCACGAAGAACTGTTTCTTGCCGATATTGTGATTTAAAATATTTTACTTCTTCAGATATAACTTCAAAAATACTTGACAAGTTTAATGTGAACACATTAACTAAGTTTCCTAAAAATAAAACATAAACCCGAAGCTAATTCGCATAGCGTCTCTGTCTTTTCCTTGGTCGATAAAATCACTGTTTACGTAACCTTCAGCATCGAGGTCTTTTATTCCGTAGTCCAACTCCAAACCTACAGTCATCCTATCGTACGGCTCATACATAAGATTTAAAATTCCGTAGTAATGCGTATGTGTAATATCGCCATTTAAATACACATCTGGAGTTTCTGTATCTTCTAAAAGTATATAACGAGAAGCGCCTTTATTACTAAAATGTGTGTATCCAAACACTACGTTACTATGCCATTTTGGGGAGAAAAAATACTCGTATGAAGCCCAACCTCCAACTACTGGAGTCGATTTAAATTTGTTGTTATCTGCCGGATATCCGTCGTAACCTTGCCCTGCAATAGTTGTCATATACGCTGTAATTCCTTGCCCCGCTACTATTTGATACTGAAAATTATTTTTGGTGTATGTTGGACTGTAAATTCCTGAAAAACTAAATCCGTATCCAAAAAAACCATCTTCTTCCTCTTGTAATTTATAGCGAATATATCTGTAAACCGACGAAAGTCTGATGTGTCCCCAATCGCGTTTGTATTTCATGGCGAGGGTTAAATCTGGCACATATTGATTGCTTTCCTCCACATACGGTTCGATATCTGGAAACCTATTGTAATCGTTTATTGGAGCCTCCAAACTTACTTCGTAAATATAGTTTTCGTTTCGGAGTGTGTTTTTATATTTTACATGCGGACTACGAAGCCAAATTCCCGATGGCGGACCTTCCCATTCCATAATATTTGGCCACAACACCTCATCGCCAAAGTTGTTCCAGTTTTGTCCTATTTGCCAATGTTCTGTTTCTACATAAGCTTTTCTTAAACGAATATGTCCGTCGCCTCCCCAAAAGTCGGTTTCGACAACAGCATCAATTTTTTTTCCGTTTTCTAAAACAATAGCAGTTTCAAACTTTATTTGCGTTTGGTATAAATCTACATGCAAACTTTTAGAATCGTCGGTTCCAAAAACATTAATGTTTCCAACATTAAAAGTTTCGCTGTCTTGCAAACCTCCAAAAACATCAAAATAACCGTTTAACTTCATATTTACACCAAGACTACTTTTGTGTTTTGGCGCTCCATCGATACTATCTTTTGATGTTACTGTTAAAAAACGGTCTTGTGCAGAAATACTTCCGAAGAATAGTGCTCCCACCGCAAACGATACAATTATTTTTTTCATCTTCAAATTTGATTAATACGTAGACGGGGGAAGTGCTCAAAAATACATAAAATAAAAAAACCACCTAATCAAAAAGAAAAGGTGGTTTGTAATTTATACGATTTATACATCAATATTACTGGAATAAAATATTTCTTTTTCCTTTTATCTTCATCATAAAATAAAACCGTAGCTTAGGCTATGCTTTGATTTTCTTCTTTGCTAAAAGAAAAAATCATCCATTTTCTTTTACAGTAAAATCAATCTATAAATGGTATTATTCTGAATAGCGTTTAAATTCGCTCTGGAAAATCGGTAATAATCCCGTCTACTTTGTAAGTTTTCATTTGAGAAATTGCTTCAGGTTCATTTACCGTCCAAGGATAAATCTTGAAATTTTTCGCTTTCATAGCCTTTACATTTTCAGCATTTAAACTTTTAAAATACGGATGAATAGCAACGGCTTTTAACTTTTCTCCTTCGGAAATAGCTCCTTCAATATCTTCTGAAGTTAGCACCCCTATCGGAATGTTCGCATTTAAAACACGTGTTTTTTCTAATTCATCCCACTTAAAACTCGAAATGATAAAGTCGGCATCTTTCCAACCTTTTTTAGCTATGTATTTTTGTACAATTTGATGGACTGGCGTTGCTGTATTCGAACCTTTCAGTTCGATATTTAACACCACTCTTTTATCAATTAAATCTAAAACTTCTTCAAGCGTTGGAATCTTCACATCACCTTCTAAAGACAAGGTATCTAAAGTTGCATTTGTGTAATTTTCAATAGGACCAGTTGCTTTTGTCAGTCTGTCCACAGTATCATCATGAAAGACAATAACACTTCCATCAGCAATTTTAAAAACGTCAATTTCGATAGCATCTGCACCTAGTTCGATACCTTTTTCTATGGAAGGCAAACTGTTTTCCACAACATGCCCTCTAGCGCCTCTATGACCAATTACAATGGGTTCTTCCATTTGATTACAACTTTGAAAAAGTACCAAAAGCACTCCTAAAACAACTCCTTTTTTTATCATTTTTAAGATTCTCTAAAATTTAGAGTTTAAAAATAAACGATTCTAAAGGAGCCAATGATACGTTTATAAAACCTTCACCGTTTCTTAATGTTAGCTTATTATTTTGTTGATACAACAAGTCTTCTAACTCATAATTTTCTGCTGATAAATTCCAAGCTGAAATAATATCTTTTGGAATTCGAAGTTCAAACTGATGCGAAACTTCCGTATCAAAATTGGTTACTACAATAAGTTTTTCTTCTGCTGAATATCGAACAAATGAAAACACGCGATGGTTGTAATTTTCGGTATGCTCTTTATTGTAATAATGAATTTCTCGACTTTCTCCAGTAAGTGCATCGTGACTTATAGCGACATTGAGCAAACGCTTGTAAAAGTCGCGCAACGATTTTTCTTCTTCGGTAGATTGACCTCCATCAAATTTTCCATTATTCATCCAACGTTGATGGTGTGGTACGCCAATGTAATCAAAAATTGAAGTTCTACTTGGGTCGCCGAAACCAGCATCTTCAGCACCAGGCTCTCCCACTTCTTGTCCGAAATAAATCATTAAAGGAGAAGTTCCAATTGTTGCCAAAACCGTCATAGCAGGTTTGGCTGTATTTGCATTTCCAACAAACTCCGGACTTGCAATACGCTGTTCATCGTGGTTTTCAAGAAAATACAACATATGCGACTCGATGTCTGTAAACTTATTTCGAACCACAGGAATATGGTCGGTCCACCCGTAACCTTTCATGATGTGTTTTAACGAATCGTACATATCCACTTTATCGTATAGAAAGTCCATTTTTCCTTTACGGATGTAATCTCTATACAAGTCTGGATTGTACACTTCTGCCATTAAAAAAGCGTCTGGATTTTTCATTTTTATAGCCGAATTCATATAGCTCCAAAACTCTACAGGAACCATTTCTGCCATATCGTAACGAAAACCATCCACTCCAAAATCAATCCAATACAAGGCGATGTCTTTAAATTTCACCCAAGATGAAGGCACTTCTTTTCCTTGCCAAAATTCGAAGTGCTTTTTATACGATTCATTTTCAAAACCAGCGGGTAAAGTATCAAAATCGCGATGTCCATCGGGGGAAACTCCATAATTTACTTTTACCGTTTCGTACCAATCGTTTTGGTCGGGTTGCGAAGCACGCGAACCATTGCCTGTCCATTTCGCAGGGTTTTCATCAAACTTCCCATCAATTAACGGGTTTTCTTCGCCTCCTAACGGGCGGTAATTATCACGCCAATTCGGCAACTTAAAAGGTTCTCCTGGAGTGTAATAAAAGTTATTATCTTTATGATATACTACCGATGTATCATCGGAAGCTCCAAAACTTTCTACACCTTCTGGACTACTTGTCCCTTCGTAATTTCTCGCAACATGGTTTGGAACAATATCAATAATAACCTTTAAATTATTTGCATGCGTACGATTTACCAACTGCTTAAATTCATCTAAACGATTTGCAGGGTTTGTAGCCAAATCTGGATTTACATTGTAGTAATCCTTCACGGCGTACGGCGAACCTGCACGCCCTTTTACCACTTCAGGGTCGTCGTTAGATATCCCAAATTCGGTATAATCGTTCACCAAAGCATGGTGCGGAACTCCCGTATACCAAACGTGCGTAACCCCCAAGTCTTTTATTTCTTGTAAAGCTTTATCGGTAAAATCGGCAAACTTCCCAACTCCATTTTCCTCGATAGTTCCCCAAGGTTTATTGGTAGTGTTTGTGTTTCCAAACAAGCGTGTAAACACTTGGTAAACTACTAATTTCGATGGCTTCTTAGTTTTTGTTTCTTCCATTGTTTTGGTATTAGAACAAGCAACAACTAAAGATACTAAGATTATAAAAAGAAAGGTGCTTTTTAGTTTTATCATTTTACAAAACTTCTATAATATAACTCGATTTTCCTGCAATTTTTAAAGTGTCTTTCAACGTAATATCAGCATCAGAAATAATATCTTTTCCTTGTTTGGCATCTTTTAAATTCTCTTTAAATCGGTTTAAATCTAAAGTTTGTGCTTCCGAATTGTTATTGATAACCACCATTACTGTATCATTTCCATTACTGCGGAAATACACATACACTTCGTTTTCTGGAATGTATTGCGTTGTTTTTCCTGTATGAATAACTTCTTTATTTTTTCTCCAATTGAAGAGTTTAGAAGTAAAATCGAAATAATCTTTTTGCGTTGCTGTTCTTCCTGCTGAAGTAAATGCGTTGTTTGCATCGCCTTCCCATCCGCCAGGAAAATCTCTACGGATATCGCCGTCGCCTTTTCCTTTGTCGCCTCGCATTCCTATTTCTGAACCGTAGTACAATTGAGGAATCCCACGAACTGTGGCCATAAGCGTCATTGTTAATTTGTAATCTTCAATATTCTGATAGATTTCATTTATTCTTCCTGTGTCATGATTTTCAGCAAAAACAAGAATATTATCAATATCAGGATATAAAAAGTCGTTTACGAAATTATCGTACAACTGAATTGCACCTTTATCCCACGACGGATTTTCTTCATTAAAAACAGCCGTTACAGCATCGTGCAATGTAAAATCCATTACACTTGGCAAATGCGAATTGTAGTTTTGTATAGCACCTACTTTACTGTCTTTTTGCCAATAGGCAATTTGTGCTTGGTCGTGCAACCAAATTTCTCCAACAATGTTAAAGTTTGGATATTCGTCCATAATAGCTTTGGTCCATGTAGCCACTCCTTCTTTGTCGTTATACGAATACGTATCGACTCTAAACCCATCTAAATCGGCATATTCAATCCACCAAATTGCGTTTTGAATTAAGTAATTTAATACCAACGGATTTTGCTGATTTAAATCGGGCATCGATTTTACAAACCATCCGTCCATGCACATTTTATAATCTATTTCCGAAGTATTCGGGTCCATTTGTGTGCTCATTCGGTAGTTGGTTTGCGCATATCCAGGAAATTGATGAATCCAATCGTACGTTGGCAAATCTTTAATCATCCAATGCTCTACACCCCAATGATTTACCACATAGTCTTTGATAAGTTTCATGCCTCTTTTATGCAACTCATCTGCCAAATTTTTATATTCTTCATTGGTTCCGTAACGCGCATCAATTTTATAAACATCGCTTTGCGCATAGGTATGATACGAGTATTCCGCATCGTTATCTTCGCATAAAGGAGTACTCCAAACTGCAGTTGCTCCTAGGTTTTCAATATAATCTAAATGATCTATAATCCCTTGGATATCTCCACCATGACGACCACCTTGTATTTCGCGATTTGCTTTTTCTGTCAATTCAGAAGCACTATCATTGGCAGGGTTTCCATTTGCAAAACGATCTGGCATCAGTAAATAAATCATATCCGACGAGTCGAAACCTTTTCTATTTGCTGAGTTTTGACGTCTAGATTTTAATTCATACGCTTTGCTATCAACAACTTTCTTACCTTTTTTGAAATTGATGGTATAGTTTTTTGCTGATGCATTTTCTGTTTCAATGGTAACAAATAGGTAATTCGGGTTTTCGGTTTTCTTTACCTCTTTTATTTTTAACCCTTCAATTTCTGGTGTTAATGAAGAAATATTATCTCCATAAACCATTAATTGTACTTCGCTTTTTTGCATTCCGCTCCACCAAAAAGGAGGTTCTATTTTTTTTATTTGTGCCTGAAGTGATACATGCATCAAAAAGGCCAATGCTACAGCTAAGGTATATTTCATTTTTACCATTTTTAGATATTTTAAAATAAACGTTTATTAAGTCATTTCGAACGTAGAGAGAAATCTCACTACTTGTGAGGTCACTAATAATCATATGTGATTTCTCACCCTTCGGGGTTCGAAATGACTCCTACTTCAAAACTATACTAACTACCCTTTACTTCTCTATAATACTTATTGCAAACCCACCACCAGGAGCCGATGTAAGTGTTAACTTCGAAGTATTGGTAACAGTTTGCTTCGTAATTTTATACGCCTGCGAATTGGTTTTATAATGCGCATCTTTTGCATCAGCATAAATAGTCGCTTCGTATTTTTTTCCTTTTTCTAGAAAGTCTAACTTGATAGTTGTAGTACGTGGCGTTGTTCCGTTTACATTTCCAACAAACCAATTATTACTTCCTTTAGCTTTACGAGCTACCGTAATAAACGCTCCTGGCTCGGCTTCCAAATATTTACTATCATCCCAATCTACTGCTACGTCTTTAATAAACTGAAAAGCATCTAAAAAACGATTGTAATTTTCTGGCGTATCGGCAGCCATTTGAAGCGGACTGTACATGGTTACGTACAACGCTAATTGATTGGCAATAGTTGCATTTAAATGTGAATTGTTATTCGGGTTCATCTTACTAATATCCATTTCAAAAATCCCTGGAGTATAATCCATCGGTCCACCAACTAAACGTGTAAACGGTAAAATAGTAACGTGGTTTGGTTTTGAACCTCCAAACGCTTGATACTCGGTTCCACGCGCAGATTCGTTCCCGATTAAGTTTGGATAAGTACGTGCAATACCTGTTGGACGAACAGCCTCGTGTGCATTAACCATAATTTTGTAATCGGCAGCTTTTTCAAGTGCATATTGATAGTGATTTACAATCCATTGGTTGTAATGGTTTTCACCTCTTGGTAAAATATCACCTACATAACCACTTTTTACTGAAGTATATCCGTGGTCGTTCATAAATTTATACGCTGCATCCATGTGGCGCTCGTAGTTACGAACAGAACTCGACGTTTCATGATGCATCATCATTTTTATTCCTTTTGATTTTGCATACGCATGAATTCCTTCCACATCAAAATCTGGATAAGGCGTTACAAAATCAAACACATAGTCTTTTGATTTTCCAAACCAATCTTCCCATCCTACATTCCAACCTTCTACTAAAACAGCGTCAAAACCATGTTTTGCAGCAAAGTCTATATATTTCTTTACGTTTTCAGTATTTGCAGCATGTGTTCCGTTTGGAGTAGCTTTTGAGTAATCGGTTTCTCCTAATTTAATAGAAGGAAAGTCGTTGGTATAAGCCCAAGAACTTTTCCCCGTAATCATTTCCCACCAAACACCTACATATTTTACAGGTTTAATCCACGAAGTATCTTCAATTTTTGAAGGCTCGTTTAAATTATAAGTTATTTTGGAAGCCAAAACATCTCGAGCGTCATCACTTGCAATCACTGTTCTCCATGGCGTATTAAAAGGCGCTTGTAAATATCCTTTATCTCCATTAGCATCTGGTGTTAACCACGATTCAAAAACCATGTTTTTATCATCCAAATTAAGGTGCATCGCTGGATAGTTTATCAAAGCTGCTTCGTGCAAATTGATGTACAATCCATTATCAGTTTTCATCATCAAAGCAGTTTGTACTCCCGTTGGCGAAAACGGAGTTTGCGAAGCATTTGGCGTAATGGCACTTTCCATTTTCCCTCTAATTTCTGATAACTTCGAGGTTGTATAATCGTACTCTTGCGTATCGTAATCTCCAGGAATCCAAAAAGCAGTATGGTTGCCTGCCATTGCAAATTGTGTATGCTCTTCTTTAATTACAAAATACACTAAATTGTCTTGCTGCGGAAACTCATAACGGAAACCCAATCCGTCGTTAAACAAACGAAAACGAACAATCATTTTACGATTTGTTTCTGCTTGCTTCAATGTAACAGCCAATTCATTGTAATGGTTTGTGATTTCTGAAACTTCTCCCCAAACTGGTTTCCATGTTTCATTCACTTCATCGGTGTTTGTTGCTTCCACTGAAAAACCATTCAAAAGCGATTTCTCATCATCTTTCAGTTCAAAACCAAGCTTACTCTCCTTTACAATATCTTGTCCTTTGTAAGTTAATTTATAAGTTGGCGTACCGTCTTTCAGCAAAGAAAAATCCATTACGAAATTTCCGTTAGGCGATTTTAATTCTTGAGCCGAAAGGTTACAAACTACCAATAAAAGCAGCCATGCGTTTAAAATTACTCTCTTCATATTATGCTATTTTTGAGGTTGCTTTTACGGCAACTTCTTTTCCATTCAGTTTAATCTTCAAATCTTCATTTCCTGTAACTGTAAAAGTTGTTTCTTGATGCGTTACATTCACCTTTACAATATTTCCTCTAAAATTCACTTTAAAAGAAAACGCTTTCCACTGCTCTGGAATACGTGTTTCGAACGTTAAATTCCCGTCTTTAATACGCATGCCTCCAAAACCTTCTACAATACTCATCCAAGTACCAGCCATCGATGTAATATGAAGTCCTTCGTGTACTTCTTTATTATAATCGTCGAGGTCTAAACGAGAGGTACGCAAGTAAAAAGTGTACGCCTGCTCCATGCGGTTTAAAACAGCTGCTTGGATACTGTGTACGCAAGGCGACAATGACGATTCGTGTACCGTAAATGGCTCATAAAAATCAAAATGACGTGCCAAATCTTCTTTACTGAAATGGTCTTCAAAGAAGTAAAATCCTTGTAAAGTATCGGCTTGTTTGATGTATGGCGAACGTAAAATACGGTCCCAAGACCATTTTTGATTGATAGGTCTTTCTTCTTTTGAAAGATTTTCCACCGTAATTAAAGCTTTATCTAAAAATCCATCTTGTTGTAAAAACACATTGTGCTCCTCGCTATAAGGGAAATACATGTTTTCTGCAACTTCCATCCATTGCTTTATTTCTTCTGAAGAAAGATTTGCTTTCGACATAATTCGCTCGTAATCGGAAGCATATTCGGTTTTAACCTTTTCAACATTTTCAGCAGCATATTCAATACACCACTTGGCAATATAGTTTGTAAACCAGTTGTTGTTTACGTTGTTTTCGTATTCATTTGGCCCTGTAACTCCAAGAATTACATACTTATTTTTATCGGTAGAAAAGTTTGCTCTTTGGTGCCAAAAACGCGCAATAGCAATCATTACCTCCAAGCCCATTTCTGGAATATAGCTGTAATCTCCAGAGTAACGAACGTAGTTGTAAATAGCGTACACCATCGATCCGTTACGGTGAATTTCTTCAAACGTAATTTCCCACTCGTTGTGACACTCTTCTCCATTCATGGTTACCATTGGATACAAAGCCGCGCCGTTTTTAAAACCTAATTTCTCGGCATTTTCGATAGCTTTTGGCAAGTGATTATAACGATATTTCAAAAGGTTTCTCGCTACTTGATCGTCTTTGGTTGCCATATAAAACGGAATACAATACGCTTCGGTATCCCAATACGTACTTCCGCCGTATTTCTCTCCCGTAAATCCTTTTGGTCCGATGTTTAATCGAGCATCCTTACCAGAATAAGTTTGATTTAAATGAAAGATATTAAAACGGATTCCTTGTTGTGCTTTTACATCACCTTCGATGGTAATATCTGCCATCTCCCAAATAGCAGCCCATGCATCTTTTTGTTTTTGCAACAACGCATTAAAACCTAAAGCTGAAGCTTCGCTTAATACTTTTAACGAAGCATCGATAAGTGCATCTTCTTTATGGTTTAGAGAAGTAACATATCCTCCCATTTTTTCAATAGTTGCAGTTTCTCCTTGGTTTGCCTTAAGTGCATAAGTAAACGTAGTTTTTAACTTTTCTACACTCTCGTTTGGCGCTACTGTAACTTGCTCGTTATTCAGAAATAATTTACTAATCATTCCTGTACAAACATGGTAATTGGTTTTGTTGGTTTTAGAAACTACATACCCAAAATTATTGTTTGTTCCTGTGTTGTAAACATCCCAAAAAGCATCATCCCAGTTGGTATCTTCATTTGTGATTCCGCCATCTACATACGGCATAAAAGTAATTTCTGCTGAAGTATTTAACGGCGTAACATTGTATTTCACAGCTCCAACCTCGTCCATTTCTAAACTTAAAAATCGAGTAGCGGTTACTTGTATTTGGATGTCGTTTGGCAATGTAGCTTTAAAACTACGCTGATGCCAACCTTCTTTCATATTTAATTCTCTACGGAAATCTTCAACCGATTTACACGTATTCAAATCGAGCATTTCGCCATTTACGAGCACATTAATTCCAATCCAATTTGGCGCATTAAGTACTTTTGCAAAATACTCTGGATAGCCGTTTTTCCACCATCCTACACGTGTTTTATCTGGGTAATACACCCCTGCGATATAGCTTCCTTGAAAAGTAGCACCCGAGTAGTGCTCTTCAAAATTTGCACGTTGCCCCATGGCTCCGTTTCCGATGCTAAATAAACTTTCAGACGACTTTACTTTTGCCGGCTGAAATCCTTCTTCTATTAAAGACCATTCGTTTGGTACAATATAATCCTGATTCATTTTTATTTAGGTTGAAGTGTTTTTAAAAAGTTGAATGTTATATCGGTGAAACTGGTAAAGTTATAGTCGGCTTCTTGTAAGCTATTTTCGTTTCCTAATCCTACGGAAATCATTCCGGCAGTATTGGCTGCTTCTACTCCTGCTTCGGCATCTTCAAAAACAATGCAGTTTGTTGGTGCTACATTTATTTTTTCAGCAGCAATTAAAAATACTTCTGGATTTGGTTTTGCTTTGGTAACGCTATTTCCATCTACAATTACGTCGAACAAATCCATAATGCCCACTTTTTGTAGAATTTTTGGTGCATTTTTACTTGCCGATCCCAATGCAATTGGATAGCCTTCTTTTTTTATTTCTGTAAGTATGCTTTTTACTCCTGGCAGAATATCATCTGCTGTCATTTTATCGACATACGTAAGGTAATCGGCATTTTTATTGGCAGCCAGTTCATCAAATTTTTCTTGAGAAACTTCGGCATTTGCCCAGTTTAATATTTTTTTAAGCGAATCTACTCTGCTTACGCCTTTGAGTTGTTCGTTTTGTTCGAGTGTAAGTTCAAAATCAAATTCGGCAGCAGCTTTTTTCCAAGCCAAATAGTGAAACTTTGCAGTATCGACAATTACGCCGTCTAAATCGAATATAAATCCTTTTTCTTTCTTCATTTTAATTTCTTTTTAGGTATAGTTTAATGCTTGAAAAAACACTAGTCTATAGTGTATGCAATTGCTTTTTTGTTTACGATAAGTAGATTGGCAAACCCTGCTAGAATTAAACAAATTCCGGCAACAACCATCGCATAAATGGTTTCTTCTCCTATAAATTTGTACGCATAATTAATTCCGCCAACGGCAGCAATAATTTGTGGTAGTACAATAAACATATTGAAAAGCCCCATGTAAACTCCCATTTTTTTGGCATCGATAGAACTCGATAACATGGCGTATGGCATAGAGAGAATACTTCCCCAAGCAATTCCTACCAAAATAAAACTTACATATAAATATGCTGGCGACGGAACGTAGTACATGGAAATAAACCCAATACCTCCTAAAATGAGTGAAAACATATGCGTGTACTTTCGGTTTACTCTTTTTCTAGATGAATAAAAAGTAAGTACGAGTGCAAAAACCATTGATGAAAGTCCGTAAACTCCCATAGCCGAACCAACGCTGTCGGAAGCATCTTGGTATTTTTTATTGGCTACATTAAATGCCGATTGTTGCACAGCATCTTGCATGTTAAATGCAGTCTCTACAGGCGCAGGCGCATGGTACACATGCTCGGTAAGTGCAGGCATGGCTAAACTCCACATGGTAAAAAAGGCAAACCAACTAAAAAATTGAATTACCCCTAACTTTATCATTGTAGGAGGCATATTGCCTATGTTTTCAAAAATATCTTTCAGGAAGTTTCCTTTAGAATCGGCTTTCATTTTCTTGAAGGCCTCCATATCTTCTGGCGGATATTCATCCGTAGTAAAAATAGTATAGAGAATAGTGGTTATAAAAACAAATGCCCCTATGGCAAAAGCAACTTTTACCGACATTGGCACAACACCAGGTGCCGCCTCATTACTTACACCCATCCAACTGATAAACCAAGGAAGGTTACTCGCAATCCAAGTACCAATACCAATAATAAGCGTTTGCACAACAAACCCGTAAGAACGTTGTGACTCGTGTAACTTATCGGCTACCAAAGCTCTAAAAGGCTCCATACTTACATTAATGGAAGCATCGAGCACCCATAGCAGTCCGGCTGCCATCCACAAAGCGGAAGAATGTGGTACTATAAAAAGTGCGATGGAACTTAAAATTGCTCCAATTAAAAAATAAGGACGACGACGACCCAACCTGGAATGCCAAGTTTTATCGCTTAAATATCCAATAATAGGTTGAATAATTAATCCTGTAAGGGGTGCTGCAATCCACAAAAGAGGGATGCTGTCTTTATCTGCTCCAAGGGTTTGAAATATACGTGACATAAATCCTCCTTGAAGTGCAAAACCAAATTGAATTCCTAGGAAACCGAAACTCATATTCCAAATTTCCCAAAAACTTAAAATACGCTTTTTCATTATCGTAATATGTTAGTTTATTATACGATAAGCGCGATGACTTATCAAAGCTTTAATCTAAATTGAGAAGTAAAAATTATAAACTTTGATGGCTGCAAGATACTATTTTTGTAGTTAAGAAACTAACTGCCTTAATGTTAAACTTTGTAGAACTTACGAAAACTATTAAATAGGTTTCGTAGATTCTCGTTGCAAAATAGAGGTTTTTATAACTTCTGTTTTGTAGCTCGAATCGTCGTCGTTATTTTCGAGTCTTTCGATAAGCATTTGAGCTGCTTTTTCGCCCATTTCGAAGCCGTGTTGAATAACTGTTGTAAGTGTTGGATATGCGTATTTAGATAAAATTCCGTCGCTAAAACCAACAAAACTCATTTCTTGCGGAATTTTAAATCCGCGATTGTGAGCCTCGCGCATAGCCACTACTGCATACAATTCGTTCACCCCAAAAACGGCATCAAATTTTTCAGTATCAAAAAGTTTTTTCACCTTTTCATCCAACTCTTCATCTTTATCCACTTTAACAATTAAGTTTTCATCCAACTCAATTCCAGCATCATAAAGTGCATTTACATAACCTTGGGTACGAAGTTTCCCGATAGACATATAATCCGCAGTAGTAATTAAAGCAATTCGACTACAACCCGAATAAATTAAATGCTGAATGGCATTGTAAGAAGCTCGCGCATCGTCGATAATAACTTTATCACAATAAATCTCATCTGAAGTACGATCGAACATCACCAACGGCATTCCTTGATTGATAACCTCTCGCAAATGATGAAAATCTTTTTTAAACAAAGTGTCTTTAGAGAGCGACAACAAAAACCCATCTATTTGTCCGTTTGCCATAGTCTCCATGTTAATCACCTCTTTATCAAACGATTCGTTCGACAAACAAACAATAACATTATACCCCAACTCATTGGCTTTATGCTCAATTCCGCTAATAATTAAGGTGAAAAAATGATGTACAATTTCTGGAATAATAACCGCTATATTCTTGGTTTTTTTATTCTTTAAACTTAACGCAATGTTATTAGGCTTATAATTATAGAGCTTTGCAAATGCTTGCACTTTTTCAATGGTATCTTTACTTATTTCGGAGCTATTACTCATAGCTTTCGACACTGTGGATATCGATACATCTAACTCTCTAGCAATTTCTTTAATCGTAATCTTTTTCTTCATAATACGGCAGGGAATCAAGGTCTTAATTCTACTACAAAAATACGGAGTATTAGGCTTCTTTTCTAATTAAATTGAAGATTTTAAAAACACCAGAAATTATACATTTCTTAAAATAGGCTATCAAAAATTATCGATTAAAAAAAATACCGCCCATATTCTCCGATTATGTTAAAATACGAAAAGTTCTCAACACTAAAACGTTTTCGTGACACCTAAAACCAACTCCAACGTTTTCTTTACCTAATTTTTACATAGTTTTAACATCGAGAAGTAAAAATTATAAGCTAACATTTTCACAATTATTTAGATTTCTTATGAGAATATTTCAAAAAATAACCCTACTAATGTTCCTAATTCCGATTGGCATTTTTGCACAACAATCGGTTACAGGAGTTGTTACAGATGCAACTACAAACACACCTATTCCAGGTGTAAATGTTGTTATTAAAGGTACAACTACCGGAACAACAACCGATTTTGATGGTAATTTTACTATTAATGCTGAAGACGGAGCAATTATCCAGTTTTCATACATCGGTTTTACAGCACAAGAAAAAGCCGTTGCAGGAGCAACTATGAATATTGTGCTTACTGAAGATACACAACAACTTGATGAAGTAGTTGTAATTGGATACGGTACTGTTAAAAAGAAAGATGCTACTGGAGCAGTAGATCAAGTTTCGACAGAAGACTTTAACCAAGGACCTGTAGTAAACGCAGGACAGTTAATTACTGGTAAAATTGCTGGGGTTTCTGTAACACCTGGTGGTGGTGCTCCTGGAGAAGGTCAAAACATCGTAATTAGAGGTCAAGGATCTTTATCTTTAACAAGTTCGCCTCTTTACGTAATCGATGGAGTTCCAATTGCAGAAAACAATGTTGGTGGTGCTAGAAGCCCATTAAACTTTATCAATCCAAACGATATTGAAAGCATGACCGTTTTAAAAGATGCTTCTTCTACCGCTATTTATGGGGCAAGAGCTGCAAACGGAGTGATCATGATTACAACTAAAAAAGGAAAAGGAAACGAGTTTAAGTTTAGCTATTCTGGTTTAACTACTTTATACACACCTACTAGCTATGTAGACGTTATGAACGCCGATGAATTTAGAACATTGGTAAACGAAACAGGAAGTGCAGATGCTATTAGCCGTTTAGGAAATAGCAACACCGATTGGCAAGACCAAATTTATGGTAATGCTTTTGGTTTTGAGCACAACTTTAGTACTACAGGAAACATTGCTGGATTTATGCCTGTAAGAGCTTCTATTGGTTATACAGACCAAGGTGGTATTTTACAAGGAGACAACTTCCAAAGAACAACAGGTTCGATCAACTTACGTCCTTCATTTTTAGACAATCATTTAAAAGTTGAATTAAACGGACGTGGTTCTTATACTGAAAACACTTTTGCCAATAGAGATGCTATCGGAGCTTCTGTAGATTTCGATCCAACACAAGCTATCTACGATGAAAACTCTCCTTTTGGAGGATACTTCACTTGGTTAAACAACGATAATGTTCAAAACAACTTAGCACCTACAAACCCTGTAGCGCTAGTAGATTTGAAAGACGATACTGCTGAAGTAAGACGTTTTATCGGAAATGCAAAAGTAGATTACAAACTTCATTTCTTCCCAGATATTACTGCTACTGTAAACGTAGGTTTAGATAAAAGTAATAGCCACGGAAGAACAGTAGTTTCAGAGCAAATGCCTTCTTCTCAATTAGATTGGAACGGATCTTTCTCTAACTACACAAATGAGGCTACCAACAAATTATTTGATGCGTACGCAACCTATACAAAAGAAATAAACGATGTACACAACATCACAGCGGTAGCAGGTTATTCTTACCAAAGTTTCGAAAACGACAATTATAGTTTTGATAGCGAAGCGGAAGAAGAAGGAAACAACCCAGTTAAAATAGACAAGTGGAGAAGTGTTTTACTTTCTTACTTCGGAAGATTTAACTATAGCTACGACAACAGATATTTAGTAACTGCTACACTTAGAGCTGATGCTTCTTCTAAATTAAATCCAGACGACCGTTGGGGGTATTTCCCATCTGTAGCGCTTGCTTGGAATATTAATAACGAAAACTTTTTAGCAGATGCTGAAAACATCAACGAATTAAAATTAAGAGTAGGTTACGGAGAAATAGGAAACGTAAACGGATTAGGAGATTACAATTTCTTGACCAAATACACGGCGAGTAGAACCAATGCGAATTACCAAATAGGAAATAGCTTCTACCAAACATACAGACCAGAAGAGTATAACGAAGACCTTCGTTGGGAAGTAGGTAGAACTTTAAACGTTGGTGTTGATTATGGTTTCTACAACAATAGAATTTCTGGTTCTGTTAATGCTTACATGAAAAAAACACAAGACTTAATCAGTTTTGTAACTGTAGATCCTTTTACAAACTTCTCTAATGGAATCGATAAAAACATTGGAGATATGGAAAACAAAGGTATTGAGTTAGAATTGAATGTAATTCCTGTACAAACCGATAACTTCAGCTGGAGTATTGGCTACAACGTTTCATTCAACGAAAACAAAATTACCAACCTTCCAGATCAAGTAGAAGTTGGAGGAATTAACGGAGGAACAGGTAACAATGTTCAGTTACACAAAGAAGGATATTCTCCTTTCAGCTATTGGGTTTACGAACAAGTTTACAACGAAGACGGAGCTCCAATTGAAGGTGCTTTTGTAGACAGAAACGGAGACAACCAAATAAACGATGAAGATCGCTATATTCACAAAAATCCATATGCAGATGTAATTATGGGGTTAAATACAAACCTAAATTACAAAAACTGGGATATGGCTGTAGTTACCAGAGCTAACATTGGGAACTACGCTTACAACAATATGGCTTCTGCAAAAAGTTATTTAAACAGAGCTACAGAAAATAGCATCCTTACCAACTTACATTCAGATTACTTTAACTCAGGCTTCGAAACAATTACAGAAGCTAACCTACAAAGTGATTATTATGTACAAGATGCATCGTTCTTTAAAATCGACAACATTACTTTAGGATACACACTACAAGATGCAATTCCTAGCACTACCCTACGTTTTTACGGTTCGGTACAAAATGTTGCCATCTTTACAGATTACGACGGTTTAGATCCAGAAATTGACGGAGGTATCGATAACAATTTTTATCCAAGACCAAGATCATTCGTATTTGGTGTAAATCTTAACTTTTAATCAGTATTTACAATGAAAAAAACATATAAATTACTCATCGCATTAATAGCTTCAGGATCCTTAATGGTTTCTTGTCACGACGATTTAGACCAAACTCCTATTGATCCAGATAGCTTTACAGAAGAAAATGTATTTGCAACCGTAGACGACGCAAAAGGAGCACTTACAAAATTATACGCCAGTTTAGCATTAACTGGACAAGAAGGACCTGCTGGAGATGCCGATATTTCTGGTATCGACGAAGGTACTTCTCAATACACAAGAATGTTATTCAGTTTAAACGAATTAACTACAGACAATGCTGTTGTTGGCTGGGGAGACCCAGGGTTACCAAACCTTCACGCCATGACTTGGGGTGCTAGCAACGACTTTACAACTGCTATGTACTATCGTTTAGCACAAGAGGTTTCATTCTGTAACTCATTTATCGAAAAGGCAGCTTCTTTAAGCGATAATGCCGAAGTAGCTTCTTTTATTGCTGAAGCGCGCTTTTTAAGAGCATTTGCTTATTACAACCTTATCGATTTTTATAGCGACGTTCCTTTGGTAACAATCGTTTCTACCGATTTACCAGAGCAAAACACTCGCGAAGAAATTTTCAATTTTATCGAAACAGAATTAACGGAAATTGAAACAGAATTAAAAGAAAGTGGCGCTAACGAATACGGACGTGTAGATCGTGTAGCTGCTTGGGCATTACTTTCTAAGTTATATTTAAATGCTGAAGTTTGGACAAGCGAAGCTAAGTACACAGAAGCTGTTACCTATGCAAACAAAGTGATTAATTCTTCATATAGTATTAACACTACAGATGCAAACGGAAACGGAACTGCTTACGACGAACTTTTCTTAGCAGATAACGATACCAACGGAGCGCAAAACGAATTTATTTTTGCGGTAAACTTCGACGGAAACAACTCTAGAACTTATGGAGGAACAACCTTTTTAGTTCACGCTGCTATTGGTGGTTCTATGGAGCCAGCTGCTTTCGGAGTAAACGGAGGTTGGGCAGGTTTACGTACAACAAGTGGTTTGGTTGAAAAATTTGATGATGCTATTACTACTTCAGATGAAAATGGTAATCCAACAGCTTGGTCAGATGCCAGAGCTATGTTCTATACCGACGGACAAGAATACGAAATCAACACTATTGCTAATACGTTTACCGATGGATATGCTGTAACTAAGTTTACAAATATCGATTCGCAAGGAAACGCTGGTAGCGATGAAGGTGGAGATTTTGTTGATACCGATTTACCGCTAATAAGAGTTGCAGAAATTTACTTAAACTACGCAGAAGCAGTTGCAAGAGGTGGTGCTGGTGGAGACTTAGGTACTGCTGCTGGTTATATTAACGAGTTGAGAGCACGTGCAAATGCAACTACAATTTCGCAAAGCGACCTTACACTAGATTTTATTTTAGATGAAAGAGCAAGAGAATTGTATTGGGAAGGACAACGTAGAACCGATTTAGTTCGATTCGGATACTTTACAAGCGGAAGCTACGTATGGCCTTTTAAAGGAGGTGCTAAAAATGGTACAGGTGTAGACGATTTCAGAAATCTATTCCCATTACCTAGCAACATCGTTTTAATCAATACAAACCTAACCCAAAACCCTGGTTATTAAAATGCGTATCAAAATGAAGAAAATATCAGTTTTATTATTTGCATGTACAGCTACTTTAGGCTTTCATGCATGTTCAAACGACGATGACATTGCCAATATCGCGATGCCAAGTTCAGAAGAAATTGCATTTGAAAATACTATTGAAGACCTATACACTTTAGATGCTTCAGAAAACGATAGTATTGCAGAAACTTTTACATGGAACGCTGTTGATTTTAACGCTCCTACTCCTGTATACTACGAATTACAAGCTTCACCTTCAGAAACATTTGAAGACATTACTGTAATTGCAAGTAACCTTTCGGCACCTACATACGATGCCAAAGTTAAAGACATGATTGCAGTGGCAAATGAAGCAGGAATAGACAATGATGCTGAAACAGAAGCGCCAAACACAGGTACTATTTACTTTAAAGCTAGAGCTTATGTTGGTAGCAACGGAGGGAACACTGTTGAGAAACTTTCTGAGGCAATTGCTGTAAATGTAGAATTGGTAGAAGGCGAAGTAAGTATTTTAACTACTTGGGGACTTGTAGGATCGGCTACTCCAAACGGATGGGATGGTCCAGATGTTCCTTTTGTGCTTACAGATGATGAAAATGTTGTGGTAGCTTATGCAAATCTTATTGATGGAGAAATTAAAATAAGAGAGAACAACGATTGGACTTTAAACTACGGAGATACTGGAAATGACGGAACACTTGAAGAAGGTGGAGACAACATTCCTGTTACTGCTGGTTCATACAAAATTGAGTTTAATATAAGCGATTTAACATATACAATGACACCATTCTCATGGGGAATTGTAGGATCGGCTACTGCCAATGGATGGGATGGTCCAGACGAATTATTAACGTTTGACGCTACTACCAACACTTGGGGAACAACAGCAACTTTTGTAGATGGTGAAATTAAATTCCGCCAAAACAACGAGTGGGTTCTAGATTATGGAGACACTGGTGTAGACGGTGTATTAGATCAAGGAGGAGACAACATTGCTATTACAGCAGGAACTTATACAGTAACTGTAAGCTTTGACTCTTTAAAATATACTTTAGAAACCAATTAAAAATATACCCACACTCAAATTTGGGTTATAAAATTCACGCAGGTGAGTTAATTAAGTTAGCAACGGAAGACTCAAAAGGTCTTCCGTTTTTTTTCAACATAAAACCAAAACCATGAAAACAAAATTATTATTACTACTTACTTTAACAGCACTTATTGGTTGTTCTAAAAGTGATGACAATAGCACTCCAGAAGCTCCTACCGTTGTACCTTTAGACTTATCAAATTACAACAATGGCTCTAGCGTAATGATGCAAGCTTTTTATTGGGACGTAGAACCGAGAGGAGATTGGTGGAATGTATTGAGCGACAAAGTTGAAGGATGGGCTGATGCTGGTGTAAATAGGTTATGGCTTCCGGTAGCAACCAAAGGGCAATCGGGTGGATATTCCATGGGATACGATGTTTCTGATTATTTTGATTTTGGTGAATTTGAACAACACGGAACCATCGAAACTCGGTTTGGAAGTAGAGCCGAATTGGAAGCACTCATCAATAAAGCGCATCAGAATAACTTAGAAGTAATTGCCGATATTGTTATTAATCACAACTCTGGTGGTAGTGAAGAATACAATCCGTATCGAGATAAAAACACGTACACACTCTTTGATGAAACGCATGGTAATGCTTCGGGTTTATTCAACAGAAATTATGAGAACTTCTACCCAAACAGCACAAGTAATTACGACGATGGGAGTTTGTTTTACGAAGAACAAAACTTAGATCACAACCAAGAATATGTTCAGAATTGGTTGTGGAAACAAGATAATTCCGTAGCAAAATATTACAAAAACACTATGGGTTTTGACGGTTGGCGTTTTGATTATGTTTTGGGTTACGAACCATGGGTTGTAAAAGCATGGATTGATGAAGTTGGCGGATTTTCGGTTGCCGAACTTTGGAATGGAAATGCAGCAACGCTAAAAACATATGTGGACGAAACAGGTAGCGGAGCATTCGATTTTTCTACGTTTTACAAACTAGAAGAAGCACTCGATCGGTTTAACGATTTAACATATCTTGAAAAAGAAATGTTATGGCAAACACACCCAGACAAAGCTGTTACTTTTACTGCCAATCACGATACCGAAAAAGATAGTAATGAAGATAACTACATTGAATACAACAACAAATTAAAAGCCTACGCGTATATTTTAACGCATCCGGGGTATCCTACAATATTTTACAGCGATTATGAAAATGATGATTTCCAAGAAGAAATTCAGCAATTAATAGCTATTCACAACAGTTTGGCAACAGGTGAAACCGAAATTTTATATGTTGACAATGATGAGTATATCATGAAAAGAAACGGAACATCGAGTAATCCTGGGCTTATTCTTTACATTAATACTTCTGGAAATACAAAGAGACAAGCGGTAAGCACAAACTGGAAAAACACTGTTTTATTGGATTATTCTGAAAATACTAGCTACGCACCAACAACCAACAGTAATGGTGGCGTAACGATTGAAGCTCCCGCAAACGGATATGCAATTTGGTCTGTAACAACAATTAATTAAATAAAACCTACCAAATATGACTAAAGGCTGCAGTTTTGCAGCCTTTAGTCGTTATATATAACTTATAATAGTCAAATTAACTTTTAATAAAGTAACAAAATATAGGGGCTAAATAACATCATAACATAATTTATTAATTATATTTTTTATATATTCACATTTTATTACGATAATTTAACATTTGTTGATTTTTATATTAAACTTATTAATGAAAAAAATCGATACCTGTTAAATAAGCTAACTATTTGAACTTAAAATTTAATTGTATGAAGAACAACTTAATGAAAGGCTTAGCCTTTGTTGGGGCACTCTTGTGTTTTAGCATGGCAAAGGCCCAAACTGTGAGTGGAACAGTTTCTGATGCAACTGGCCCTCTGCCTGGGGCAAATGTTCTTGTAAAAGGAACATCCAACGGTACTCAAACCGATTTTGACGGGAATTACACCTTAGACAATGTTCCCAATGAAGCAACCTTAGTATTTAGTTATGTAGGTTTTGCAAGTCAAGAAGTTCCAGTAAATGGACAATCAAACATTAA
Organism: Joostella sp. CR20; assembly: GCF_038433465.1. Taxonomy (NCBI): domain Bacteria; kingdom Pseudomonadati; phylum Bacteroidota; class Flavobacteriia; order Flavobacteriales; family Flavobacteriaceae; genus Joostella; species Joostella sp. CR20. The sequence goes on from NZ_JAESVF010000001.1 coordinate 252,377, forward strand.
TGTAACCTTAACAGAAGATGCCCAAGCACTAGGAGAAGTAGTGGTAATTGGGTATGGAACTACCACAAAAAAAGATGCAACAGGTGCGGTAGCTGTGGTTAGTTCGGAAGACTTTAACCAAGGTGTTATTGCATCGCCCGAGCAACTTATTCAAGGAAAAACAGCTGGGGTACAGATTACACAAACCAGTGGAGAACCCGGTGCTGGAGTACAAGTTAGAATTAGAGGTACGGCTTCTGTACGTTCTAACAACAACCCCTTATTTGTAGTAGATGGTGTGCCACTTGCTGGTGGAAACACTGCTGCCGATGGTGCCGATTTAGGAGCTGGTACAAGTTCAGCTAAAAACCCATTAAACTTTTTAAACCCGAATGATATTGAGAGTATGAGTATCTTAAAAGATGCTTCTGCAACTGCAATCTATGGATCTAGAGCTGCTAATGGGGTGGTTATAATTACAACAAAAACTGGAAAAGCAGGACAAGGTGGAAAATTTGAATTTTCTTCTAGTACAAGTGCTTCAAAAGCTGCCAAAACATATGATTTATTAAATCGTGAGCAATACCTAAACGCTATTGAACAATACGGTGGAAACCCAAGCGCTTTAGATTTTGGCGCTGATACTGATTGGCAAGATTATGTATTGAGAACTTCATTTTCGAACAACCAAAACTTAGCATACTCAAATAATTATGGCTCTGGATATGTAAGAGGATCGTTTAGTTATGCCGACCAAAATGGTATTGTACACAATTCTTCACAAGAAAGAATTACGGGAAGACTTAATTTATCACAACGTTTTTTTGATGACAAATTAAAAATTGATTTTAACGGGACCATCTCTAGAGTAAACGATGATGCACCAATGATATCGAATACAGCTGGATCAACAGGAGACTTATTAGGGGCTACTTATTTTGCCAATCCAACTTGGCCAACAGATTTAGACTTTTCTACAGGTAGCGATCTAATCCCTTCACAAGCATTGGCGTATTATAAAGATGTTACTAATACAAATCGCTATTTAGCAAATATTTCTGCTGAATATGAAATCGTAGATGGACTAAAAGCTAAAATTAATTTGGGATACGATGAGTCTTCTGCTGAAAAAAATCAAGCTTTATCAGGAAATATTACAGGACTAGGAAATGGTGCTCCTGTTAACGGAAAAGGATTTTTAGCAGATTCTTATAACAAAAATGAACTATTAGACCTTACCCTAAATTATAATAAGGAATTTGGCAACTCTAAAATAGACCTTTTAGTAGGTTACTCATACCAAAGCTTTAAAAGCGCAGGAAAATCAGTTTATGGATTTGGATATTCATCTACAAATATGGATGAAATGTTTGATGAACTACAAAATGCCTCTAGAACAGTTGAAAACAGTATAGATGGACCATACCAGCAATATGGCTATGATGCCGACGGGCTATTTGTTAACAGATTATTCCCAGAAGTATCGGCCAATGAAACAATCACGCCTCCTAGTGGAGTTGGATTAGTAGCCGTGGCTGCAGACACTTACAACAATACAGACGAGTTACAATCTTTCTTTGGAAGAGTAAATTATACACTAGCCGATAAATATATTTTCACCTTTACCCTTAGAGCCGACGGTTCTTCTCGATTTGGCCCTGATAATGCCTATGGATACTTTCCATCTGGAGCGTTTGCATGGAAAATAGACCAAGAAGATTTTATTGGTGATGCCGTTTCTACTTTAAAATTACGCCTTGGTTACGGTATTACTGGAAACCAAGATGGTTTGGGTTATGGTAATTTTACATACAGACAACGCTTTGGTGGTATTGGGATAAGCAATGGTGGAGATGTAAACCCACCTGCATTAGGATTGGTAGCTTTTCCTGACCCTAGCTTAAAATGGGAAGAAACAGCCCAAGCAAATATTGGATTGGATTTTGGTTTTATGAATGAGCGTCTTAATGGTAGCATCGATTTATACCACAAAACCACAAACGATTTATTATTAAAACAAGAGGCAGCACAACCTTCTCCTCAGCCATTCTACTTTGGAAATGTAGATGCGGATGTTATTAATAAAGGGATTGAATTTGCAATCAACTATGATATTATTCAAAACGATAACTTCAACTGGAATGCAGGCTTCAATATCTCTTATAATGACAATATGGTCAAAAATTTTAATGGGCAAATCCAAACAGGAGCTATTAATGGAAATGGTTTAACAGGAGCGTACGCACAATTATTAGCAGGTGGTCAACCCTTATTTTCTTATTTCTTAAGAGAGTTTGGTGGATTTGATGAAAATGGTATATCTATTTACCCTAACGGAGATGTTCAGGAATTTGTAGGGAAAAGTGCATTGCCTACTGTAAATGCAGGTTTATCTACTAGTGTTTCCTACAGAAATTGGGATTTTAATGCCTTTTTTGCTGGGCAGTTCGGACAATATGTTTATAACAACAATGCCAATGCATTCTTTACAGCTGGTATTATTAATGGAGGAAAAAACGTAACCGAAGATGTACTAACCAATGGAGAATCACCAGCAAATGCTCCAGACGTTTCTACTAGATTTTTAGAAAAAGGAGACTTTGTAAGGTTGCAAAATGCTTCTATTGGTTATAATTTCCCTATCAGAGAAGGATGGTTCCTTGATGGATTAAGATTTTCTGTAACAGGTCAAAACTTATTTGTAATTACAGACTATTCTGGTTTAGACCCTGAGGTAAATACACCAAAACCATTAAACGATATCCCATCGCTTGGAATTGATTATACAAGTTTTCCAAGACCAAGAACAGTTACATTTGGAATTAATGCAACATTTTAAAAATCGAACTCATGAAAAAATATAATATATACAATCTCATAATCGCTGCATTTCTTCTAGGAGCTACTGGATGTACCGATTTAGAAATTGAAGAAACCGACTCTATCTTCCCTAATTTATCGGGAGAATTTACAGGAGTTAAACCACAAGAAAACCTAGACAACCTTTACAACTCCATTAGAGGACAGGTTCAAACACAAGAAAACATGTACGGAATAGTTGAAGTTTCTACTGATGAATTTTTGGTGCCTACGCGTGGAACTGACTGGGGTGATAATGGTGTATGGAGAACACTGCATGGACATACATGGAGTACTACTCACAACTTTATAAAAAACACTTGGAATGAGTTGAACTCAAATGTTTACAATGCAACAACTATTATTGACCCTTTAAGTAGTCCTACACCTCAACAAGCTGCTGAGGCTAAGTTTTTAAGAGCTTATAGTATGTTTTGGGTTATAGACCTTTTTGGGCAAGTACCTTTTAGAAATCCACAGGATGGACCAGACGTTTTACCTAGTGTTATGACTAGAAGTGAAGCTTTTGACTTTGTTGTGAAAGATTTAAATGAAGCTATTCCGAATTTACCAAGCGTTGGCCCTGGAAGTGATTTGGTAAAAGCTTCGAAAGCTTCTGCCCGTTACTTATTAGCAAAATTAATGCTGAATAAACACATTTATACAGGTACAGGTACTCCAAATGCTACTGACATGACACAAGTTGTGGAGTTAGTCGACGCTATTAAAGCGGATGGATTTGATTTACAAGAAGGGTATTTTGAACTTTTTTCTAGCGATACGGACACTGAAACAATTTTCTTTACAACTTCAGATATTGGGTCGAGAATATGGAATGGATTACATTACAACCAAGGTGCTCCAGATAATACTGGTGGAGGATGGAATGGTTTCACAACCCTTGCTGAATTTTACGATTTATTTGAAGGAGACCCAACTATAAATACCCCAGGTTCTGGACAAGAAGAAAGGAGAGGTTTTGTACCTACAGAGGGTGTTGTGGCTTCTGGAAGTGATAAAGACATTGATGAAGATGGTATCAAAGATGGTTCAAATATCGGAGCAGGTTTCTTAATTGGTCAACAATACGGACCAAAAGGTGAACCTTTAAAAGACAGACAAGGGAATCCGCTGTCGTACACTAAAGAACTCCCAGGTTTATTAGGAAATAATGAAACCACTGGAATCCGATTAATTAAATACAGACCAGTTAACGGCTCTTTTGCAAACCATATGGTATTGTTTAGATATGCAGATGCTCATTTAATGAAAGCTGAAGCAATTATGCGCGGAGGAAGCTCTGGTGATGACCCATTGACAATGGTTAACGAGTTAAGGACAATTAGAAAAGCAACTCCTCTAACATCACTAACCGAGCAAGATTTATTAGATGAAAGAGGTAGAGAATTATATGCTGAGTATTGGAGAAGAAATGATTTAATTCGTTTTGGTAAATTTACCGATACTTGGGAATTTAAAGATAATACAGAAGAATTTAGAGTATTATTCCCAATTCCTGCTACTGCAATAATTACCAATCCTAACTTAACTCAAAACGAAGGATATCAATAAAACATAATAAAAATGGACATTTTAAAAGCGCTTCATTAGAAGCGCTTTTTTTAATCCAAAACTTTAAATAAAAATCCTTTATTATGAATGTTTTCAATAGAAATATTAGAATCCTTACTTAAATATTTTCTAAGATGCGATATAAAAACATTCAAACTCTTTTTATTGAAATAATCATTTTCCCCCCAAATAGTAGTGAGAATTTCTTTATGTGTTGCTAGTTGGTTTTTATGTCTCCATAAAAACAGCAACAGTTCGCTCTCTCTACTGGTTAATGATATTGTATAGTCGTCATTATATTTTAATTGCTGTACATTAGGCATAAAGCAATAGTCACCAATTTTAATTTGGTCGTAAGTTGTTGGGGAGTCTGCCACGTTTAATCGTGCTAATAAAGCTTGTATCCTAACGACTAACTCTTCCTCATCAATTGGTTTTTTCAAATAATCGACAGCTCCAAAGGAAAACCCTTTTAAAACATCAACTTTTAATGAGCGTGCCGTTAAAAATATAAATGGAATTGTTGGATATAAATCTTTTATTTTTTGTGCCAATGTAAATCCGTCCATCTCAGGCATCATTACATCTAAAATTAGTAAATCAAACTTTTCTTTTTCTAACAACACTAAAGCCTCAGTGCTATTGGAAATCCAACGTAAATGAAAATTTTTCATCTTCAAATATTCACTCAACAAATATCCTAAAGCGTTATCATCTTCTAACAATAATATTTTATTCATATCCTTTCAACTTTATAGGTAATTTAATAGTTACCGTAGTTCCTTCATTCATTTTACTTTCCAAAGAAATTTTTCCATTATGCAAACGCACTATCTCTTTTACATAACTCAATCCTAAACCATATCCCTTAACAGTGTGGAGGTCGCCCGAGCCTACTCTATGAAATTTTTTGAACACATTTTTTAATTCTTTTTCAGGAATTCCTACCCCATTATCTTTTACTTCGATATGCAAAAAGTTATGACTAATAAAAGTATTTAGCAGTATTTCTGGTGAATTTTTAGAATATTTCTTAGCGTTTTCTAATAAATTAGACACTGCATTTTCAAGATGATTTGGTTCGCATAAAATAAAATAGTCCTCATCTGAAAAATTAAAATCAAATTTAACTCCTTCTAATTCTGAAAGTTTCAAAAAAGATTGAGCTAAAGCAAGTAAATTCGATTTAAAATTAATTAACTGAAATTTTATCACACTTTTTCCATGCTCCAAGCCAGCTAAGTCTAACACCTTTTCTATTTGCACTTTCAATTTATCGTTTTGCTCTCTAATAATACTCACAAAAGGTTTTAAACTATCATCCGATTTTTCTTCTAACAATTTTGTAGCCAACCCTATAGAAAACACTGGAGTTTTAAGTTCGTGCGTAAGATTATTGATAAATTGGTTTGTTGTTGTAATTACATTGCGTTGCCAATAAAACGAACGTAAAACCCAAAAAACAACTAAAATAATGGCTATTATAAAAATTAAACTCGGAATCGTTAATCCATTTAATTGTGAAAAAAAATACTTGTTTAAATCTTCAAACTGCAATTCTAAAATCAATCGTTTATTTAATTCTTTTGGGAGGTATCCACTTAATACTATTGGGAAATTAAGTTGCTCCTCTTGAGAGGCTATGTAATTTGGTGAGGTTAGATATAGCAATGAATCATTCGTGTATAAACGATAGCTAAAATCTGATTTTATACCGTTTTGTAACAATCTATCAACTAAAAAATCATTTAAAAAATAACGTGACGCATCTTGAATACTATCAACACTCAATTTAAAATAAGCATCATTTTTAGTTATAGCTTGTGCCACTAAAAAAGTAAGCTCATTATTGGTTTCCAAATCTTGCTTGATGGTTTGTACTGCCTGTCCTACCTTGGAGTTAAATTGCACTTTAGCCAAATTCAATCCAATTTTTAAATATTGATATTGAATAAAAGCTAAGCCGAGTACCGAGATGGTAAAAACAACGATATATCCTTTTTTAAAATTCAGCATATTATACACTAAGGAACTAAAATTATAAGTAAAAAAGCGTGTTTTAGGTAATGCTTAAGGTTATTAACTTTTCGTTAATCTTTTTCGTTTATTATTAACCTCAACAAACGGTAAAACTTTTTATTTTAGTGATGTTCAAAATAGTAATAAAAAAATTCTTCAAAACAATTATTTATAAAAAAGCTAACTCAAAGTTAGCTTTTTTATATGTTTATGTGTATTTAACTAAAGAACACCTCAAAAACCATGAATAAGAAGTTTTTAATTTATTTCATTGCCTTTTTATTATGCGCATGCAATAAAGAGAAAAAACTTTTTTCATACTTGAAATCTTCCCATACAAATATCAATTTTAATAATCGTTTAACTAGTACTCCTTCGCTTAATATTCTTAACTACCTCTATTATTACAATGGCGCTGGTGTTGCAGTTGCAGATTTTAATAATGACGGATGGATTGACATCTATTTTACTGCAAACCAAACTGAAGATAAATTATATTTAAACCAACAAAATTTTAAATTTCAAGACATTACAAAACCTGCGGGCATTAACAATGCTAATAATTGGACAACAGGCGTTACTATTGTCGATATAAACAATGACGGTTGGTTGGATATATACGTTTCTAAAGTTGGCAGTCTTTCCAAAAACAGTCATAACTTACTTTATGTAAACCAAGGGCTTAATGAAAATAAGATTCCTACTTTTAAAGAAGAGTCAAAAAAATATGGTTTAGCAATTTCATCTTTTGCAACACAGGCTGTATTTTTTGATTACGACCTCGATGGAGACCTTGATATGTATTTATTAAATCATTCGGTACATCCAAACAGAATGTATGGAAATGGGAAAAAGAGAACTACCATAGATACGCTTGCTGGGGACAAATTGTTTAAAAATGAAAATGGCTTTTTTGTTGACAATTCAAAAGAAGCCGGTATTTTTCAAGGAAGTATTGGATACGGACTTGGAATCTCCGTATCAGACATTAATAATGATGGATATCCAGACATGTATATTGGAAATGATTTTTTTGAAAATGATTATTTATATCTAAATCAAAAAGATGGAACTTTTAAAGATATCATTACTAAAGATGAAACCAGTTTAGGTCATACAAGTCATTTTTCGATGGGAAATGCAGTAGCAGACTTAAATAACGATGGACTTTCAGACATCCTCTCTTTAGATATGCTTCCTGAAGATTTAAAGAGCTTTAAAACATCTGGCACAGAATACAATTTTCAAACATATAGCGGGTATCTAAAAAACGGTTATGCACCGCAGTATATGCAAAATACCCTTCATTATAATAACGGTAACGGAAGTTTTTCAGAAACAGCTTTTCTTAGCGGTATTTCGGCTACCGAATGGTCATGGGCGCCACTTATCGCAGATTTTGATAATGATGGCTATAAAGACGTATACATTACAAACGGAATTTTAGGGGCTACCAACGATATGGATTTTATCAGTTTCATTGCAAATGATAATATCCAAAAACGACTCAATAAAGGCATGAAAAAAGAAGATATGGCCTTTATAAATGAGATTCCCAAAAAACATGTCCCAAACTATTTTTTTAAAAATAAAGGCAACCAAACTTTTAAAAATGTTACTCGTAATTGGCTCTCCGAAAATCCATCTTATAGCAACGGAAGCGTTTATGCTGATTTAGATAACGATGGAGATTTGGACCTTGTGGTAAACAATGTTAATGAGGAAGCTTTCATCATCAAAAATAATTCACAAGAACTTTTAAATAAAAGAAGTTATTTAAAAATTAAATTTAAAGGAAGCGACAAAAATACTTTTGGTATCGGAGCAAAAGCTATTGTTTATTCAGATTCTTTAAAGCTTTCTGCTGAAAATTATATTACTCGGGGTTACTTATCGGCAGTTTCACCAGAACTTCATTTTGGTTTAGGAGCAACTACAAAAATTGATTCAATACGCATTATTTGGCCTGATGGGAAAACTGAAAAAATAACAAATACTAAGGCAAACACTACCATAGTTGTTCAGTATAAAAATGCTACAGAGGAATACAATTACGCAAAGAAAGTCGAGAAAGTGTATTTAAAAAATACCGCTCCCCTCTTTTCTTTTTTACATCGAGATAATACTTCTATCGAATTTAATCGAGATCCTTTAATTCCTTTTGCGAGTACCAACCTAGGACCAAAAACCGCTATTGCAGATATAAATAACGACGGATTAACCGATGTATTTATAGGAGGAGCAAAAGGACAAAGCTCAAAATTATACATACAAAAAGAAAATGGCTCTTTTGAAGAAACGCAAACCAATTTTTTTGCAGAAGATGCCATCAATGAAGATATTGATAATCTATTTTTTGACGCAGATAATGATGGAGATAAAGACCTAATTGTTGTTAGTGCAGGCAATGAGTTTATAACTGGAAAACCGCTTTCGCCAAGACTGTATAGAAACAAAAACAACACCTTTATAAAAGACACAATACAATTTCAAAACATTTTCATTAATGCTTCTAGTGTTACTGCTGTAGATATCGATAACGACAATGATTTAGACATCTGCATCACTTCTAATGGAATCCCTCAAGCATTTGGAAAAACCTCAAAACAATACATCTTTCAAAACGACGGAAAAGGTAATTTTAAAGACATTACAACTACTTATGCGCATGCTTTCCAAAATGTCGGAAATGTTCAAGACGCTGTCTGGGTTGATATCAATCAGGACAACTTGAAAGACCTAATTGTAGTTGGTCATTGGATGCCAATTTCAATTTTTTTAAATACTGGAGAACAACTTGAACTCCAAAAAAACAATCTAGATAACGTAAAAGGTTGGTGGAACACACTTAAAGTCACCGATTTTGATAACGATGGAGATTTAGATATAATAGTTGGAAATTGGGGATTAAACACACGATTAAAAGCATCAAACAAAGAACCTATTACACTTTACAGCAATGATTTTGATGACAATGGAAATATTGAACCCATAGTAACATATTTTTACAAAGGAGAGGAAACTACATTTTCATCAAAAGATGAACTTGTCAAACAACTTCCAATACTCAATAAAAAATTTCTATCCTATTCCGATTTTGCCAACGCTTCTTTTTCAGAATTATTTCCGAAGAAAAAAATAGAAACAGCCTACAAAAAAACAGTTACAGAACTTGCTTCGTGTTATTTTGAAAATAATGGAGATGGAACTTTTGAAAAACATCTATTACCATTTTCTGCACAAAGCTCAAGCGTATTTGATATCCATATAGATGACTATAATAATGATGGTTATAACGATGCATTGCTAGTAGGTAACAATTATGAAGTAAGCACACAATTAGGAAGGTTAGACGCTTTACACGGCCTCTTATTATTAAACAATAAGCACGGTTTTTTATATGCTTTACAAAACCAAGAGTTTGACATTGCTGGACCAGCCAGAGATATCAACAAAATAAAAATTAAAGACAAAACATATAATATCGTAACAATCAATAACGGTAAGACGATTTTTTTAGAAAAGAAAACCATCCCATGAAAAAAATAATTTTTACATACTGCATTTTTGTGCTTTTTATTTCTTGTAATACTGAAGATAAAGAAAGTAAAACCATCGAAGAAGAAACATTATTTACACTTATTTCTCACGAAAACAGCGGTATTGATTTTATTAATGAAATTGAAAATCAAAAAGACTTCAATATATTTAAATATCGAAATTTTTACAATGGTGGCGGTGTTGCCATTGGAGATATTAACAACGATAGTTTACCAGATATTTATCTAACTGCCAACATGGGTAAAAACAAACTCTTTCTCAATAAAGGGAATTTTAAGTTTGAAGATATAACCGATAAAGCAGGTGTTGGTGGTAATAAACCATGGTCTACTGGAGTCACCATGGTTGATTTAAATAGTGATGGTCTCCTTGACATTTATGTCGCTAATGCAGGAAACATGGAAGGGAACAACCATGATAATGATTTATATATTAACAATGGTGATCTTACTTTTACTGAAAAAGCGAACGAATACAACCTTGCCAAAAGTGGTTTTACAACACATGCTGCTTTTTTTGATTATGATAAAGACGGCGATTTAGATGCGTATATTTTAAATAATAGCAACATTCCTGTAAGTAGTTTAGGCTATGCTGCACAGAGAAAAGTAAGAGCTCAGGATTGGGAAGGCGTTCCAGATATTTTTAAAGGTGTTGGAGATATGCTACTTCGAAATGATAATGGAACGTTTGTAGATGTTAGTGAAGAAGCTGGTATTTACGGAAGTTTGATAGGCTTTGGTTTAGGCGTAATGATAAGTGATATTAACCAAGATACCTACCCAGACATTTATGTTTCTAACGATTTCTATGAACGCGATTACCTTTACATAAATAATCAAGATGGAACTTTTAAAGAAGAAATAAAAAATTGGACTTCTCATCTAAGTTTGTCCTCGATGGGAGTAGATATGTCGGATATCAATAACGACGGACTCGCAGATATTTTCATAACCGATATGCTTCCTGAAGGAGATGAGCGTACTAAAACAGTTACTGAGTTTGAAGGATATGATATATTCAAACTAAAGCAAAGTAAAGATTTTTATCAGCAATACATGCAAAACACTTTACAGGTAAATAATGGGAATAGCACCTTTTCAGAAACTGCATATTTTAGTGGCGTAGCAAAAACCGATTGGAGTTGGGGAGGTGTGTTGTTTGATATGGATAATGATGGCTTTCGAGATATTTACGTGGCCAACGGTATTAATCACGATTTAACAGACATCGATTTTGTAAACTTCTTTGCCAACGAAATTATTCAAAAAATGGCACTAACTGGAAAAAAGCAGGCTATCGATTCTATCATCGATAAAATGCCTGTAAAACCAGTTCCAAATTATGCTTTTAAAAACAACCACGATTTAACATTTAAAGACGAAACTAAAAATTGGGGGCTATACCGCCCGAGTATGTCCAACGGAGTTGCATACGGCGATTTGGATAACGATGGAGATTTAGATTTAATTGTTAACAATGTAAATGACCAAGCATTTACATACAAAAACAATAGCGAAAAGCTAACCGATAATAATTTTATAAAACTAAAATTAATTGGAGAAGCCCCTAATACGTTTGCTATTGGTTCAACCGTAAAAATTTATGTAAAAAACAACACACTGTTATACGAGCATATTCCGTACAGAGGCTTCCAATCTTCCATGGATTATACTATGACTATTGGAGTTGGAAAAACTGAAAAGATAGATTCCATCAGGATTATTTGGCCAAATAATACCACCAAAAAATTAGAAGCTGTAAACACAAACCAAACCCTCACTTTAAAACAAGCAGAGGCTGTGGATATTTATAATATTCCGAAGAAAAAAGATTATAACACTTTAATTTCAGAAATAAATACAAATGTTATAGAGGCTCATAAAGAAAATAACTTTGTAGATTTTGATTACGAAGGACTCATTTCTAAAATGACATCTCAAGAAGGTCCTGCTGTAGCAAGTGCTGATATTGATGGTGACGGTAATGAAGATTTATATATTGGTGGTGCAAAAAATCAGTCAGGGAAACTATACCTTAACTTAGGCAATGGAAAACTCAAAAAAGTAACTCAAAAAGTATTTGAAGATGCTAAACATCTAGAAGATACCTATGCTACTTTTTTTGATGCAGACCAAGATGGAGACCTCGATTTGATGGTCGGTACAGGAGGTAATGAAAAAGCAGATGCCGCGCACTACAAAGTACGCTTGTACATTAACAACGGGAAAGGCAACTTTACATCGAGCAATTATGAATTACCATCGTCTTTCCACAACATTTCTGTAATTGCTCCTTACGATTTTGATAACGATAATGATATTGACGTTTTTATTGGGGCTCGAAGTGTCCCAGGTACTTACGGTATCAACCCTAAGCACCTTTTTCTTGAAAATCAAGGCGACGGAACTTTTAAAGATGTAACAGAAATTAAAGCCTATGACCTAAAAGATGCAGGGATGATAACCAATGCTAAATGGGTTGACACAGATGGAGATACTATAAAAGATTTGGTATTCGTTGGCGATTGGGAAGCTCCTAAAATTTTAAAAAACTCAGGTCGCAGATTAACCTTGCAAAAATCTAATTTAGATAAGTACAGCGGTTGGTGGAATACTATTGAAAGTGTAGATGTTGACAAAGACGGAGACATGGACTTAATTATAGGGAATCAAGGAACTAACATCGCTTATAAAGCTACAGAAAATGCTCCGATGCGCATGTTTATAAACGATTATGACAATAATGGAACTATTGAGCAAATAGTAACACACTCCATCAACGGAAAGGATATGCCTATCCATATGAAAAAAGAGTTGACAGCACAATTGGCTTCCTTAAAAAAACAAAATTTAAAAGCTTCTGAATATTCAAAAAAATCTATTCAAGAGTTATTTCCAAAAGAAACATTTGACCGCTCTATTAAAAAAGAAGTCACTATTTCAGAGTCTATTATTGCAATTAACGATGGAAGTGGAAACTTCAGTATAAAAAAACTTCCCAATCAAGTTCAACTTTCATGTGTTTGTGATATTACCGCAACCGACATTAACAACGATGGAAACATAGACCTTATCATGGCAGGAAACAATTACGAGTTTAAGCCGCAGTTTTCAAGACTAGATGCCAACTATGGTACTGTTCTTTTAGGTGATGGTTCAGGAAATTTTGAATGGAAAGATTACAACACATCTGGTTTTTTCGTAAAAGGTGAAGTTAAAAAAATAGAGCAATTTAAAGATGCTTCTGGCAACACCTATTTATTTGTTGCTATTAATAACGAACAACCAAAAATATTTAAAATCAATGAATAGATGCTATTTATATATATTAACACTATTCATTTTAACCTGCTGTAAAAAGGAGGGAACCCTATTTTATAACCCTTCTGAAAAGGAAACAGGTATAAGTTTTAAAAACACGCTTACTGAAACCAATAAATTAAACATCCTCGACTATCTCTATTTTTACAATGGTGGCGGAGTAGCTGTTGGCGATATTAACAATGATAATTTACCAGATATTTTCTTCTCAGGAAATCAAGTGAAGAATAAATTATACCTCAACAAAGGAAACTTAAAATTTGAAGACATTTCCACATCCGCAGGTATAGAAGGCAATAGCTCTTGGAATACTGGCGCTGTAATGGGCGATGTTAATGGCGACGGACTATTAGATATTTATGTTTGTGCTGTTGTAGGGATTAATCAATTTACAGGGCATAACGAACTTTACATCAATAACGGAGATAATACCTTTACCGAAAGTGCTAAAGCTTATGGATTGGATTTTAAATCCTTTAGCACCTCTGCAGCTTTTTTAGATTATGACCTAGATGGAGATTTAGATATCTATCTTTTAAATCATGCTGTACATACGCAAGAGTCCTACGGCAAGGCCAGTCTTCGTGAAAATAGAAATTATGCTACTGGCGATAAACTTTTGCGTAACGACAACGGAAAGTTTATAGATGTAAGCGAAGAAGCTGGAATATTTGGAGGTGTAAATGGTTATGGTTTGGGTATAGCAGTTTCCGATTTTAATCAAGATGGATTTCCAGACATCTATGTAAGTAACGATTTTCATGAAGACGACTATTACTACATAAATAACGGAAATGGAACTTTTTCTGAAAGCTTAAAAAGTCACTTCGGACATATAAGTAGGTTTTCCATGGGTAGCGATGTAGCCGATTTAAATCACGATGGGCTACCAGACATCATTTCTTTAGATATGCTTCCAGACAATGAAAGTGTTTTGAAAGCTTCAGCAGGAGATGAAAACGTACAAATGTTACAAATGCGCACCGAAAAACTTGGTTATCATTATCAGTATACAAGAAATATGCTCCAGCTGAATAATGAAAATGGAAATTATTCTGAAATTGCTTTGATGAGTGGTATAGCCGCCACCGACTGGAGTTGGAGTGCATTATTTGCCGATTTTAATGAAGATGGAGAGCAAGACCTTTTTATTTCGAATGGCATCCCTAAACGCCCCAATGACTTAGACTACATTAAATATATTTCAAATGAACAAATTCGGAAAAAGCTAAACAATTCGAAGTTAATCGACCAAAACGCTATTGATATGATGCCTTCTGGAAATTACCACAATTTTATTTTTGAAGGCTCCAAAAAGATATATTTTAAAGACCAATCTGGAAAATGGATTTCTAAAGACACATTGATTTCTGGCGCAACAGCTTTGGCAGACCTTGATAACGATGGCGATGTTGATATAGTAACAAACAACATCAACCAACCTGCAACACTATACATTAATAAAACGAATACAAACGGAAGCTATTTAAAGCTAAAATTTAAACATCCTAAACCTAATAGTTTTGCAATTGGAACGAAAGTTTTTGCATACCAAAAAGGCAGTTTACAATATAAAGAGTTATACACAGCACGTGGCTTTCAAGCTTCTTCCGAACCTTTTATTCACTTCGGGTTTCCTACAAACACCCCCGTAGATTCGCTAGTAATAGTATGGCCAGATAAAACATTTCAAACGCTAAAAAACATTGAAGTCAATCAAACATTAATTATTTCTCCAAATGAAAAGAGAAACTCTTTTGATTATAATTCGCTAAAAAATAAGCAATCTAAACTTTTCAAAAAAGTAAAAGGGAATTTAGGAATTGATTTCAAACACGAAGAAGACGATTATATTGATTTTTTAAGACAAAAATTAATCCCTTATCAGATTTCCGACCGAGGTCCCGCAACTGCAATTGGGGATTTAAATGGTGATGGTAAAGATGATATTTTCTTCGGAAGTTCTAAATTTAAACCTTCACAACTATACATTCAAACTGATACAGGATTTATTAATAATACCAATAAGCTTATAAAAAAAGACTCCATCTTGGAAACCGTAGTGGCTTGTATTGAAGATTTCAACAACGATGGTGCTAATGATATTTTCGCAGGAAATGCAGGAGGAGATTTCTACGGAAAATCCAAACCGCTAAACGATATCATCTATTTTAAAAACGACAGTTCTTTTACTAAACAGACTCTTAATACATTGTTTGAAAACACCTCAGTTATAAAACCATTTGACTTTGATAACGATGGCTACTTGGATGTTTTTGTAGGCAGTCACACTGTTTCATACGACTTTGGGGCTATTCCAAATTCTTGTCTTCTAAAAAATGAAGATGGAAAATTTGAAGTCGTAAAAAATGATGCGCTTCAAAAAGTAGGAATGGTTACCGACGCCATTTGGAGCGACTTTAACAATGATGGCACAAAAGATTTAATTATAGTTGGCGAGTGGATGCCTCCTAAATTTTTCAGCAATAATAATGGCAAATTCAAAGAAGTATTTCCTTCAGAAGAAAAGCTTAACGGACTTTGGAGAAGTATTACAGAATTTGATATGGATGACGATGGAGACAACGATTACTTACTCGGAAATTGGGGGACTAATTCTAAGTTCAACGCTTCAAAAAAATATCCAATGCGTATGTACTATGCAGATTTTGATAACAACAAACGCACGGAAACATTAATTGCGACAGAAAAAAATGGAGCATATTATACATTAGCAAATTTCGACGAGCTTTCCGAACAACTCGTTAGCCTTATGCGTAAAAAATTTCCAAACTATAAATCGTTTGCTGAAAAAAAAATCGATGAAGTTTTTGACAAAAATTTACTTAACCTAGCAACCCTTTTTGAGGTTCATACTTTGGAGTCTGGTTGGCTTGAAAATATAAATGGAAAATTTAAATTCCATAGTTTTGAGCAACCTTTACAAACAGCCCCTATTAACACATTTATTAAACATGACTTTAATAATGATAACAAAGAAGAAGTGTTGGCTGCCGGAAATTACTTTGGGGTAAAACCCTTTCACGGTAGATTTGATGCTTTCCCTGGGGCTTTAATTATAAATGATACGACTACAAAACTAACTCCAGAACTAGGTTTAAACTTATCAAACAAAGTAGTGACTAAATTAAACATTCTAAATTTTAACCATCAAAAATACCTTTTGGTAACCATTAATAATAATTCAGCAGAACTTTACCTTTTAAAAAACAATTGATAAATGAAACGTATTTCTCTATTCTTTTTAAGTATCCTATTAGTATGTATATCGGCATGCTCTAATAAAAAAGAATCCATAAAAGTTACTTCAGAAAACATGCATCAAGCCATCGACAAAGTTGTGGAAGTCATGATACATGATATATTTTCCCCTACAGTTTCGAGTCGCATTTTTGTATATCCAAATATAGCTGCATATGAAATCATTGCATTAAATGATTCTAAATTCAATTCGCTCGCTGGCTCCCTAAATGGATTACAACCCATACCACAACCTAAAGACAGTACAAATGTTAACTTTAACGTGAGTGCACTTATTGCGCACTTAGAATTAAGTAAGGCGCTCATTTTTTCTGAAGATAGAATTGAAGCATATCAAGACAGCCTATACCATAATTGGAAAAAAACGAACAAAGAGGAATTCGAAAAATCTGAAGCGTATGCTATGGAAGTAGTTTCCCATATAAAAAAATGGATGAATAAAGATAACTACAAGCAAACCCGAACAATGCCTAAATTTACAGTAAACACTGACAATCCAGCACGTTGGCAACCTACCCCACCTTCATACATGGACGGAATTGAACCGCATTGGATGAAAATTAGAACTCTTGTGATAGATTCGTCTGCGCAGTTTAAACCAATACCCCCTCCAACTTTTTCCTTAGAAAAGGATAGTCAGTTTTATAAAGAAGTCATGGAAGTATACGAAGTTCGTAATGATATGACGAAGAAAGGAGACGAATCTGAAGAAATTGCTATAGCACAATTTTGGGACTGTAACCCATATGTATCTGTAACCAAAGGACACTTAATGTTTGCAACTAAAAAAATAACCCCTGGAGCCCATTGGATTGGCATCACCAAAATTGCATGTAGAAAAACAAATGCAAGTTATAATGAAACAATTTTTGCCTATACCAAAACTTCCATTTCTATATTTGATGCCTTTATAAGTTGTTGGGACGAAAAATATAGAAGTAATCTTATCCGTCCAGAAACAGTAATAAACCAATATATTGACGAAAATTGGAAACCTGTTTTACAAACACCTCCATTTCCAGAATATACCAGCGGGCACTCTGTTGTATCGGGAGCTGCTGCAAAAACTTTAACCTCAATTTTTGGCGATAATTTTTATTTTGACGATGATACCGAAACTCCTTACGGAATACCCATCCGTTCATTTAAATCTTTTAATGATGCTTCTAGTGAAGCTGCTATGAGTAGGTTGTATGGCGGAATTCATTACAGAGCCGCTATCGACGAAGGATTAAAACAAGGGCGTTCCTTGGGAGATTTTGTAATAAACAAACTATCTAATATGCGTTCAGATAAATAATATTCCATTTTAACAATTCACTTTAAATAGGTTTATTAATTTTAAATAATTACTTATAAATGAAAAGACTAATCAGCCTCTTTATTCTTATAACTGTATGTATACTCGGTTGGTATTTTTTCCTTAAACAGAGCGACTATATTTACCGTTTTAAAGTAAAAACAAGTCCTGCTACCATTTTTTATAGTATTTCAAATTGGCAAAAAACAAACGATTCTATACAAACAACCACCATAGATAGTACGCTTTACACCTCTATCTCACAAAAATTAGATTATAATAACAATAATTATACTTTGTTTTGGGATATACAAGCTATTAATGATTCTGTCACCAAAGTAAATCTGGGAATAAAACAACCGGCCAAGAGTGCTTTTAATAGGTTTTCAGCTCCTTTTTTCAATACGGAATTTAAAAAAACTTCAAAAGAAATAGCTCTCAATTTTATACGTAAGTTAGAATTAAATCTTTCAACTTTTAAAGTAAAAGTAGTTGGCGAAAGCGATTCTCCTTCTAAAGAATGTGCCTGTGTCAATGCTAAAACTACTCTTGAAAATAAAGCGCAACACATGATGCGAAACTACAATTATATAGCAGATTTTGTTCATGAAAACCAATTGCAACCCGACGGAAGACCTATGGTGATTATTAATCAATTTAATAAAGAAAAAAACACCATCGATATGGATTTTTGTTTTCCTTTTAAAGGTGCAGAGAAACTACCTCAAAACCCAGATATTTTTTACAGAAAATTAGAAGCCATTCCTGCAATAAAAGCAGATTTTAATGGCAACTATATGTACTCACATCATGCTTGGTTTCAAATTTATGATTATGCTGAAAATAACGCTATCAACCTAAAACAAAGCGTTATTGAAAAATTTCATAACAATCCTAATTTTGGAGGCAATGCTTTACATTGGAAAACTGAAGTTTATATCCCAATACAATAAAAACTATTTATAAACTAAAAAAAGCTGTTTTAAAAGTATTTTTAAAAACGTCATTCCAAATTTATTTCAGAATCTCACCAAATTAGCTTTTAGCAAGATGAGAAACTGAGCTTGACTCAGTTTGACGAAAAATTAAACTTTTAAGACAGCTTTTCTTTTAAATCGTAGACTCTCTTTTTACTAAAGTAGATTTTATAATCTCAGTTTCGTATGGGCGCGACTCAAAATCGTCTTCTTCCAAACGCTTTATCAGTAAATCGACCGCCTTCTCTCCTATTTCTTCTCCATGCTGACTTACGGTGGTTAATGACGGACTACTACTGATAGAGATAATTCCGTCAGTAAAACCAATAACTGAAACATCTTTTGGTGCTGATTTCCCCATTTTTTGAGCAATCTTCATGGCAGAAACCGCAAAAAATTCGGTTACTCCAAACACTGCATCAACCTCATGGTTTTTAAACAATTCTTCAACAGGTTCAAATCCGCTATAAAAATCTTCTACCTTAACAATTAAGTTCTCATCAACTTCAATACCTGCATCGGTAAGTGCCTTTTTGTAGCCTTCGGTTCTCAACTTTCCAACGCTCATATAATCTGGCATTGTAATTAAAGCAATACGTTTGCGTCCGCTTTCAATTAAATACTGAACAGCACTATAGGCACCATGAAAATCATCGATAATTACTTTATCGCAATTTACTTGTTCGGTAACTCTATCAATCATTACCACAGGCATTCCTTGATTGATAACTTCATTTATATGATGAAAATCTTGCTTCTTTTCGGTATCTTTAGAAAGCGACATGATAAAACCGTCGATACTTCCGTTTGCCAACATTTGCATATTGATAACTTCCTTGTCGAAAGATTCATTAGAAATACAAACAATAACATTATATCCTTTTGCAGTTGCCAAACGCTCCACTCCTGTAATAACAGAAGAGAAAAAATAATGTACAATTTCTGGAAGGATAATTCCGATGTTTTTTGTTTTCTGATTTTTTAAACTTAACGCAATATTGTTAGGTTTATAATGATGCTCTTTGGCAAAAGCCTGAATAATTTCTTTTGTTTTTTCACTAATTTCTGGACTGTCTTTTAATGCTTTTGATACTGTAGAAATTGAAACATTAAATCTTCTCGAAATTTCTTTAAGCGTTATTTTTTGCTTCATAATATATCCTTCCTTTTTAGCTAAATTCAAAATTACGCTTTTTCAACGAAATGGGAGTTTTTATTTCGCTAAGTAGCTTTTAAAATAGCATTATCAACAATATTTTATTTTGAAATAATTTAGAGCACCATCAAATTACAACCGCGAATATCGGAATGGTCAAAACGCCCAATAACTTCAAACTGATTGCCTTGTTTTCGTCCGAGGTCTTGCGTAGCAATAAAAGAGCATGAATTGATATTGGCTAAGTCGATTACATTTATACCGCCCGACTTTCCGTCTTCAAAAATGGTAAGCGCATCTTCTGGATCGCGAATGATAATATCCATCCATGGAGGACATTCAAAAACGCCATCGCCTTTGGAGTATCCTTGCGACAAAAGCTCTGTCATACCGTATTCTGAATGAATTTTAGAAACTCCAAAACCTTCTGCCAAAACCGAATGCAACTCGGCACGAATCATCTCTTTTCGACGGCCTTTCATGCCCCCAGTTTCCATTACAATTGTGTTTTTCAAATTGAAACTATACGCTTCAACAAGGTCTAACAAAGCAAAAGAAACCCCTATCAACAATACTTTTTTACCTTGCGTATCTAATGTTTTTAGGTGCTGTGCCAATTCATCTATATTATGAAGATAAAAACCACTTTCGGGAGCTTCAGACTGCTCAATCATATCATTCACCATATAAATAAGCGAAGAGCCTGTCCGCTCTAAATAAGCGGGTAAAAGTGCTAAAACTGTATAGTCTTTTATATTTCCGTAGAAATGAGTAAAACCTTTTCTAAAACTCTCTTCGTACACTTTTAAATCGGTTACCAAATGCTTACTAGTTAAACTTCCTGTAGTACCACTACTGGTAAAAGTAATTTCTGGCGTATTTGCTGTACTTAAAACCTCATGAGATTTAAAAAATTGAATAGGTAAAAAAGGGATTTCGGTAACCAAGTTTACAGATTCTGGTGTTCTATTTAGATGATTACAGAACTCTCGATAAACTTTATTGTTTGCATATTGATATTGAAAAACTGCAAGTGCAACTTGATTAAAGTTGGTTGATGAAGATATATTAAACACAGTTTCTGTATGCATACTTAAAATTTATCTATGCAAAAGTAAGCTATCCTTAAAAGCTAATAAAACTTATAGGACATAAAAAAACCACCCCGCAAAAAGCGAGGTGGTTTGAAAATATATTTTAAAGCTAATTTTAAAAACTCAAACTATATCCTAAAGAAAGTGACATTCCAGGTTCTCTGTATGAGAAGTTTTGATCCATCGCTCCATATGACTCGTAAAAACTTTGTCTTTTAGCATCTAAAATGTTATCCATTTTAAAACTTATCTTAGAGTTTTTCTCTTTTCCAAAAGCTTTAGCTAAGTTAAAATTTAAACTATTAAATGGCTGTGTAAACACATCTGGATTCTGACCAAAACCAACTACTTCTAACGTTTTACCTTGTACATTGTAAAAAACTCCAGTCTCAAAACCACTCTCGCGATTGTTATAACTCAACCCAGCGTTAATTAAAAATGGTGATTGTCCTTGAAGTGTACGTTTATCGTCTATTGTTTCTCCATCTCTGGCAAATATAACTCTAGAATCATACTCTTGACCTTCTCCTTTTGCCATTTCAATCTCAGAATCAATTACAGAAACATTCAGGTTAATACTCAAATTTGATAACCCTTCAGAAATAAAACCGAAATTTTTTCTTGCTTCTAATTCAATACCTAAAACTTCTGCTTCTGGAGAGTTTCTCGGTGTAAATTGATTTGGAGCCGTAATATCATAAGCTACAATTTCTATAGGATTTTTAAACTTCTTATAAAAACTACTTATTGCAAACATTTGTGCTTGGTCTCCAAAAATTTCGAATCTAAAATCGAAATTATCAATATATGTAGGCTGCAAATCGATGTTTCCTAAAAAGATTACTCCTGTTAATAAATCTGCAATTTGTACTACAGATAATTCCTTAAAACTTGGTCTTGCAGTAGTTCTAGAATAAGAAGCTCTAAAGTTTTTACCTTCTTTAAACTCATAAATTAAGTTTGCTGAAGGGAAGAAATCTAACTCTTCAATTGTTTTTTCATTATCGTAAACTTCTGTCCCTGTATTGTTTTGTCCAGTAAAGAAAGTTGTAAAATACTCTGCTCTTAATCCTAAAATAGCTCTAAATTTTTCAGCAAATTTAAACTCATTAGACACATAAGCTGCGGCTGTATTTTGATTAGAATCAAAAGTATTTGCTGGCTGATAATTACCTCTAATATACGAACCAGAATTATTCTCTGGTGTCCAAATATTGTCTGGAGCTAAAATCGCATCTGGATCTCCATTTAAACTTGATGTATTAAAGTCGAAAAATGCAATATTATAGTTATTAATAGAGTAATCTCTTTGCTTATAACTATAAAGTCCTCCAAATTTAAGTATTGATTTATTGTCGAATAAATTGTAATTCTTTGTGAAATCTAATTTCCCTACAGCATTAACCTCTTCAAGGTTTCTCCACAACCTATTTGGAAATCCAGCGTCTGAACTTATACTGTAACCATCTGGCTGTACAATAAATGTAGTTAATCGAACATCTTTGTCGTTAACTTTACTTAAAGTAGGAGCCACACTCCACTCTGTAATAAAAGATGCATCTTGTGAGGTATGCTTCCCTGATAGTAATAAATTACTAACCGATCTTTGTGTATATTCCAAGTTGTCTTTAACTACATCAATTGCATTTGAAATTTCAGTTCTTTGGTCAAAAACTGCAGCTCTTTTTTCTCCATTTTGAATATGAAGCAAATTTAAGCGGTATTTTGAACGCTTCGTTTTGAAAGACAATCCTGCTAAAGCCGATGCAAGTACATTATTTTTACCTAAATCTCCACGTTGTCTTCTATCAAAACGTAATTCGTAAATATCACTTTCAGGGTTTTTTTGATAAATCCCGTTTTCGAAACCTTCGTAAAACTCTGTTTCATTTTTATAATCTAAAGAAGCAATCACTCCTAATTTATTTTCACCAATATCAAATTGGTTTCCATAACTAAAACCTAAGCTAAAATCTGGCATCGAAGTTTTTTCTTGTGCTGCCATATTTGGATCAAGTCTACGAGTAAAATCATCTAAAACACTATTGTTTGCTTGATCTGAAGGACTTGGAATATTTGCATTTTCAGAAAATGGCAAATCTCTTGTTCC
This sequence comes from Joostella sp. CR20, assembly GCF_038433465.1. NCBI lineage: Bacteria > Pseudomonadati > Bacteroidota > Flavobacteriia > Flavobacteriales > Flavobacteriaceae > Joostella > Joostella sp. CR20. The sequence continues at coordinate 275,609 of NZ_JAESVF010000001.1, forward strand.
ATCATCAAACCCTAAAAAGTCTGTAGCTCCTCCATCATAAGACAAATAGTTGCTTTTAAAATGCATACTTGGTGTATACCCTACAGATGCAGAAAAAGACATTTGCTTTTGAGTTGGAAAATCTTTAGTAATAATATCTACAACTCCTCCTGTAAAATCTGCAGGTAAATCGGCTGAAGCAGATTTTAAAACGATTATATTTTCCAAGATGTTTGTTGGAAAAATATCCATTTGCAACGTGTTCTTATCTGGGTCTAAACCTGGCACATCCATTCCGTTAAGAATAGACTTGGTATAACGATCTCCTAATCCTCTCACGTAAACATATTTCCCTTCTTGAACTGACACCCCTGGAACACGTTTAATAGCAGAAGCGATATTACTAGCTCCAGTTTTTTTAATTCCTTCCAAAGATAATCCGTCCATTAAAGTCACAGAATTCTTTTGTAGGTTTAACACAGAGGTTTCAGTGTTTTTACGAACAGTTGTAGTTACTACTACTTCATCTAACACTGCTGATGATGGTTGTAATGTAACATTAAGTTCTACCGTTTTTCCTTCCTCTACTACAACATCTGTTATTTCTTGAGAAGTATATCCAATAAACGAAAATACGACGGTATAGGTTCCTGCATTTACATCTAAAGAGTAAGCACCCTCAAAATCTGTGGTAGTACCTTTACTTTCTCCTTTAATTGAAATATTAGCAAAAGGAAGTACATCATTAAATTCTCCGTCCATAACCTTACCCTTTACAACTCCTTGCTGCGAAAAAGCCATTTGAGAAAAGGCCAAGGTAAGTACTACAAATGATAAAAAGTTTTTAAGCATTATTACTTAATTTATATATTTAGTTTTAATTCCGTAAAATGTCCAAAGTCTAAAATAAAAGAAGACTTTGGACATTTTTATAAAGTAGTTTTAATTGTATTTGAGATTAAAGTGCATCTGCAATTGAAGCACTTGTCCAAGAAAACACAGATACATCTGCTCCAACAGTTCCTTCCGTTACAACTGTTGCGTTTTCTGTAAATTTAGTCTCATCTCCAGCAGCATAATCTCCTGCTAAAACATCTGATAAAACAGTACCTGCAGGTAAAATAAGTTGCCAATTTGCAAAAGCAATTCTGTCGTTAGTCAATTCTGTAGCTGAATCTGCTCCGTTTACATTTACAGTAGCACTAGCTCCAAAACCGTAAGCAAAAACATTTTCTAAATCTGCTATTAATCCATCTCTTAAATCAGCATATTTACTAGAAGTACCTGCTCCAATTAAAGTGATATTTTTCATAGTGAATCCACCTTCAGTAGTAGCTGAACCTTCTGGACCATCTAACTCTAAAGCTGTACCAGACTCAGTTCCCATAATTGCAACTGCGTTATCAAGAGTTCCAGTCCAAGCTTGATCTGCATCAAAAGCATCATCTCCTTGAGACCATACTAAAGCATTTTTCACATTTACAGTTCCACCAAACCACTCGATACCATCATCTTGGTTTGCTACTACTTCAACATTTTCGATAACTGTTCCGTTACCTACACCTCCTAAAGTAAGACCATTAATTTCGTTATCTTGACCAATTGTGATACCACCGTGACGGATAGAAATGTATTTAATAACTCCTGAATTATCAGCAGCATCTGTTCCACCATATTGTCCATATGTTTCAGTTGCAGGAATACCTTCAATTTGTGCTGTTTCTACATCTCCGTTTACAGAGATAGGCGCTTTACCTAATACAATAACTCCTCCCCAAAGACCTGTGTCTGAAGTAGAAAGTGTACCTTCTGTTTGACCTGGCTCAATACCATCTAATACAGAAGTAAAAATAATAGGCTCATCAGCAGTTCCTTCTGCCATTAATTTACCTCCTTGATCTACTACTAAAGCAGACGCTAAAGACTCTTGTCCTTCAGCTCCTTTAATAATAGTTCCAGCTTCAATTGTAAGTGTAACACCTTCACCAACAACCACTTTACCATCTAAAACATATACGTTTTGCGAAGTCCAAGTTTCATCAGCAGTTAAAATCCCTGTTTTAGAAATTGTTGTTCCAAGTGGCTCAGTTGGAATTGCATCATCAATAGCAGCAAGTGTCCAATTAAAAGTATCTAAATTTGCTCCTACAGAACCTTCACTTACTGCAGTTGCATTACTATAAAATTTATCTTCATCTCCATCATTATAATCTCCAGCAAAAATGTTGTTCATTACAGTTCCAGCTGGTAAAACAATTTCCCAATCTGCAAACTTAATTCTGTCGTTTGCTAATTCTGTAGCAGAGTCAGCTCCATTTACACTTACTGTAGCATCAGCACCAAAACCGTATGCGTAAACTCCTTCTAAGTTTGCAATTAGACCATCTCTTAAATCAGCGTATTTACTAGAAGTACCTGCTCCAATTAAAGTTAAATTTTTCATTGTAAATCCATCTTCAGTAGAAGCTGAACCTTCTGGTCCGTCTAACTCTAAAGCTGTTCCAGACTCAGAACCCATTACAACAACTCCGTTATCTAGAGTCCCAGACCATGCTTGATCTGCGTCAAAACCATCATCACCTTGCGACCAAACAATAGCATTAGTAACATTTACAGTTCCACCAAACCACTCGATACCATCATCTTGGTTTGCTACTACTTCAACATTTTCGATAACTGTTCCGTTACCTACACCACCTAAAGTTAGACCATTAATTTCGTTATCCTGCCCAATAGTGATACCACCATGACGGATAGAAATGTATTTAATTACTCCTGAGTTGTCTGCAGCATCAGTTCCACCATACTGCCCGTATGATTCTGTAGCAGGAATACCTTCAATTTGTGCTGTTTGAACATCTCCGTTTACTGAAATTGGTGCTTTTCCTAAAACAATAACACCACCCCATAATCCAGTATCTGAAGTAGATAATGTACCTTTTGTTTCTCCAGCCTCAATACCATCTAATACAGATGTGAAAATAATAGGTTGACTTGCAGTACCTTCCGCCATTAATTTACCTCCTTGATCTACTACTAAAGCAGACGCTAAAGACTCTTGTCCTTCAGCTCCTTTAACAATTGTACCTGGTTCAATTGTAAGTGTAACACCATCATTTACAACTACTTTACCATCTAATACATAGATGTTTTCAGCAGTCCAAGTTTCATCTTCAGTTAAAATACCAGTTTTTGTTATCTCCTCTCCTTCTGGCGTAGGATTTGGCTCTGGATTGAAATCATCATCGCTAGAGCACGATATTGCAAGCATTGAAAACAAAGAAGCAATCGCTAAAAAATTAATTTTTTTCATTTTACTAATGGATTTTAGATTTAGATTCATTGTGTTTGTTAGTCAGCACATTACTAAAAACATGCCTTTACGTTTCGATTTTAATTCCGATGCAAATAAACAAGGCATATGCAAAAAGGAAGTTACCCGCGTGTTAAACATAAGTCAGCCCAATGTTACATTTATGTTACCATATTAAATCATTGTTAACTGCTTTCAGATTTTAATATTATCTTTACTTTTGAGCTCAGAAAACATCGCTTTAAACAATTTAAGTAACTTATAATCTATAAGTTATATTTAAAAACTCACAAGGCGGTTTTTAAAGAACAATAACTTTAAGCACATGAAAAAAAGAGAAATTAAAATCCTTTTGGTTGATGACGAACCAGATATTTTAGAGATTGTAGGCTACAATTTATCATCAGAAGGATATAACGTTTCTACAGCAAAAAATGGTGTTGAAGCCATTGCTAAAGCTAAAAAGGAAAAACCACACCTTATTATTCTCGATGTGATGATGCCAGAAATGGACGGTATCGAAACATGTGAACAAATTAGAAAATCAACCGACCTAAAAGACACCATTATTACTTTTTTAACTGCTCGTGGCGAAGACTACTCGCAAGTAGCTGGTTTTGATGCAGGTGCCGATGATTACATCACAAAACCTATCAAACCTAAAGTATTGGTAAGTAAAGTAAAAGCACTTTTAAGACGTTTAAAAGAGGAAGAAGAACCTGTTGAAAGTATCGTTAAGGTAGGAAACATCACTATTAATCGCGACGAATACAAAATTATTCAAGCGGGAGACGAAATTATCCTTCCGAGAAAGGAGTTCGAATTGCTTTCATTGCTTGCTAGCCGACCTGGAAAAGTATTTAAAAGAGACGAAATTTTAGATAAAGTGTGGGGTAACGAAGTTATTGTTGGCGGAAGAACTATCGATGTCCATATCCGTAAACTTCGCGAAAAAATTGGCGACGACCACTTTAAAACTGTAAAAGGTGTGGGTTACAAATTTGTATTGTAACAAAAACATCGCATAAAATAAACTCAAAGTAAGCCTTTGAGAAATTAAAAATGATGGATTTTGGTTTGTAAATGTACAGCCTAAATCTGTCATCTTTATTTTATACCTTTAGCCAGAAATAACATTCAAACGCAACAAATTTCAAAAGCAACCCCTTGGAAACCAAATTAAAAAAATCGTACCGCTTTGCACTACGCTCTTCCGCAATGATAACTGCAGCCGCAACTTTCATTGTTTCACTTTTCTTTTATTTTGAACTCAAAGGGCCTTTATTTGCTTTCATACTCATCTTGTGTATTTTTATTATTTCCTTTTTTATCATTCAGTATAGAGTAGAAAAATTCATCTACAAACGTGTTAAAAAAATATACGACGACGTTTCTTTACTCGAATCGACCAACTTCCAAGAGCAGCCTATCACTACCGATATGCGTACGCTTACTGAAGAAATTGAAAAATTTGCTGCCAATAAAAAACTAGAAATTGAGACTTTAAAAATTCGTGAAGGCTACCGAAAAGAGTTTATCGGGAACGTTTCTCATGAGTTAAAAACTCCTCTTTTTACCGTTCAGGGTTATATTTTAACTTTATTAGATGGTGCGATGGACGACAAAGTTATCAGAAAAAAATACCTTACAAGAGCCAGTAAAGGGGTAGAAAGACTAATTTATATTGTGAAAGATTTGGATATGATTACCAAATTGGAAGCAGGCGATTTAAACCTCCAACGCGAAGAATTTGATATTGTAGAACTCACACAGGCTACTTTCGATTTGATGGAAATGAAAGCCAACAAAAAGAAAATTACACTTACGTTTGATAGTGAATACCAAGAACCTATTTATGTACATGCCGACAAAGAGCGTATCCAACAAGTGCTTACCAACCTTATTGTAAACTCTATTAAATACGGAAAAGAAGGCGGAACAACCGAAATTAGCATCGAAAACCTTGTAAAAAACAAAGTTATAGTTCGTGTTACCGATAACGGTGAAGGAATTGAAAAACAAAACATCCCTCGCCTTTTCGAACGTTTCTATCGTGTGGATAAAAGCGGAAGCAGAAAAGAGGGTGGTTCTGGATTAGGACTCTCGATTGTAAAACACATTATCGAAGCGCACAAAGAAAAAATTTATGTAGAAAGTGTTTTTGGCGTTGGTTCGGAGTTTTCATTTACCTTGGAAAAGGCCAAAAAGACTCCCAAGCTCGACAGTTGATTCGAAATCGGCAAACCCTTTGTAAGCACTCACCATTGCTAACATTTCAATTTTAAAATCTTCTTGATTGCAATACGGAACAAGCTGTTCATCTGCCAAGCGCTCGGCAAGATATTCTTGTTCGTACTGCCCAGGTGTTGGAATAAAAAATGCTTTTTTCTTCAGCTTTGCTAAATCGAGTACGGTTGTATAACCAGAACGACTCAACACCAACGTACTCTCGTTAAAAGCTTTTTCTAGCTGAACAGAATTCATATAATTATACACCTCTACATTTCCTTCTTTACACACATGTTGCTCGGCTTCAATCTTCCCGCGAACAAACAGCACATTACCTGAAAATTTTTGCGTTTCAATAAGTAGCTTACTTTCCAACATTGAACGTTGTGGCTCTGGCCCCGAAATAATCACCATCAAATCGTACTTTTTTGGCAACTCTTTTGGTTCGAGTCTACTTAACGGACCTATGTATTTCAGTTTTAAATCTGTTTTTTTAACATGTCCGAGTTTCCCACTTAAATTTGGTGTTCCAACAACGTCGGGCACCCAACATTCGTTAAATTTTTTTATTATTTTCTGATGAATTTCTGAACTAAACCAGGTTGTATTTCCTGTTAACACATTTAATTGATGCGTAATAAAAACCGAAGGGACTTTTTTGGAATACACACCCAATCGATTGTCGGAGATGATTCCGTCTAACTGCAATGCCTTCACTAAAACCTTGGTGCGTTTTTTTTCTTTTTTAATCGCTTTTAAAATTTTAGGAGAATCCCAAAGCATCTTCAATTTAAAATGCTTTCCTTTTTCAGCATATTTTATTTTATATGAAGGCAATTCAATAAAAGTAAGCGTTGGAAATTCTTTTAAAAGCAAAGCGTATGCTTCCCCATCTGATGCAATAATGGGTTCAAAATTTTCAGCAAGTAAAGCACGAATAATCGGAATACATCTTGTGGCATGACCAAGTCCCCAATTTAAGGGCGCTACAAGAATTTTTTTCTTTGTAACCATAACTACAAAGGAAGTTAATTTTTAACTGTGAAAGATTTCCTTAATTTTGCCTTTTAATTAAATAATTGTTGTGGGGAGTAAAAACAAACTAAAGCGTTTTAAGGAGAATGAAACATTTTCGAATGTTATTCAGCCAACACGCGACGAATTGGTTGAAGGAAAATTTGACCTAAAAGGACAATGGAAAAAATCTTTTTTTAAAAATGACAATCCTATTGTTCTTGAACTGGGCTGTGGAAAAGGTGAATACACCGTAAATCTAGCCAAAAGAGAACCGCACAAAAACTACATCGGCATCGACATTAAAGGGGCTCGTTTTTGGCGTGGCGCTAAAACTGCCGAAGAGGACAAGCTCGAAAATGTAGCCTTTATTAGAACACAAATTGAGCTTATAGAGTACATTTTTGACGAAAATGAAGTCGACGAAATTTGGATTACTTTTCCAGACCCGCAAATTAAATACAAGCGTACCAAGCATAGACTTACCAATGCTAATTTTTTAAATCGATACAATGCTATTTTAAATGAAAATGGAATTGTACATTTAAAAACCGATAGCGAATTTATGCATGGTTACACACTAGGTTTGCTCCACGGATTGGGTTACCAAGTACTGTATGCCAACCACAATGTGTACAAAAACGAAGGAAGTCCAGAAGTTGTTACCTCCATACAAACTTTCTATGAAAAGCAATACCTCGAAATAGGAAAACCAATTACATACATTCAATTTAAACCCAACTAATGTCGCATTTATTCATCCTATTTTTCGCAACGTTTTCGGCTTCTTTAATGGCGGTGGTTTTTCCTGGACTCATTAATATTACAGCTGCCAAAACAAGTGCAAAAAAAGGAAAAACTAGTGGAATTATTTTTTCACTGGGCGCTTCAACAACGGTAATTTTTCAGGCGTACATTGGGGTGTTAATTTCAAAATATCTTTATAAAAATCCAGCTGTAATTGATATTCTTTTAAAAATTGCGCTGGTAGTATTTGCGTTTTTTGCGGTGTACTTTTTTATTCTAGCGAAACAAAAAAAAGAAGCAAAACCGCAGCGGAAAGTAAAAATTAAAAGTCGTAAAAATGTATTTTTTAAAGGGATGCTTATCTCGGCATTAAACGTTTTACCTATTGCATATTTCTGCGGACTCAACGCTGCTTGGAATGTTTCTGGATGGATAAAATTTCAGCTTTGGGATATCCTTGTATTCATTATCGCTGCAGGTTTAGGAACCTTCGCTATGCTGTACATGTATGTGTTTTATTTTGATAAACTTCAAGAGCGCACTGATACTTTTTCGCGCTATTCCGACTACATTTTAAGTGCGTTAATGGCGGTGTTACTTATCATTACCTTTCTCCGATTATTCTACTCGTAATGGAAAACAAAAACTTCTTTGAACGTGTTTATACAGTTGCCAAGCAAATTCCGTTTGGTAGAGTCACTTCATACGGAGCAATTGCAAAATACCTTGGAGCTGCACGCAGCGCCCGAATGGTGGGTTACGCCATGAATGGAAGTCATTTACAAGATGATATTCCTGCACACAGAGTGGTTAACAGAAAAGGTGTTTTAACTGGTAAACATCATTTTCAAGGCACCAATCTTATGCAACAATTATTAGAAAGCGAAGGCGTTGTTGTAAAAGACAACCAAATACAAAATTTCGACAAACATTTTTGGGATCCATCGGTTGAGCTTTTATAATTTAAGTTTCAAACAAAAACTTTTAAAAATCTTCAATTATAGACAAACTTTAAACGTTCAACTTTAAACCATCAACTATTAACTTTTAAAGTTTAAATATGTATCTTTGTAATTTAGAATGAGTTTAAAATAAATGCAATTTTTAACGAAGTTAGCATCCTAACACCCAGCAATTTATTTTAATAATCTTCTCAAAAATTGAACGTCGTTTTACGACAATGCATAAGAAAAATTAAACATGAAAATAGATAAAAAAGAAGTACTAAAAGCACTCGAAACGATTTCCGCTCCTGGTGAAGGAAAAAACATGATAGAAAGTGGTGCTGTTACCAATGTTATGACATTTGGCGATGAAGTAGTTGTAGATATCACCATAAACAACCCTAGCCTTCAAGCCAAGAAAAAAACAGAAGTAGAAATACTTAAAACCATACACGATAAAGTTTACCAAAAAGCCAAAGTAAAAGTTAACATCAAAGTAGAAAAAACCGAAAAACCAGAAATTAAAGGGAAAGCCATTCCAGGCATCAAAAACATTGTTGCTGTTGCTTCTGGAAAAGGAGGTGTAGGAAAATCTACCGTTACCTCAAATTTGGCAGTAACCCTTTCAAAAATGGGATTCAATGTTGGACTTTTAGATGCCGATATTTACGGACCATCAGCGCCAATAATGTTTGATGTTGTAAACGACAAACCTTTAGCAATAAACGTTGACGGAAAATCTAAAATGAAACCTATCGAAAGTTATGGTGTAAAAATACTTTCAATCGGGTTCTTTACGCAACCAAACCAAGCCGTAATTTGGAGAGGCCCTATGGCTGCCAAAGCGCTAAATCAAATGATTTTTGATGCCGCTTGGGGCGAACTCGATTTCTTACTTATCGACCTTCCTCCAGGAACAGGAGACATTCACTTGAGCATCATGCAATCGTTACCTATTACTGGTGCCGTTGTGGTAAGTACCCCTCAAAATGTTGCCCTTGCCGATGCCAAAAAAGGAGTTGCAATGTTCCAACAAGAAAGCATCAATGTGCCCGTTTTAGGAATCATCGAAAACATGGCTTACTTTACCCCAGAAGAACTTCCAGACAACAAATATTACATCTTTGGTAAGGAAGGAGCCAAAAACTTGTCTAACGACTTAAACGTACCATTTTTAGGAGAAATTCCGCTAGTGCAAAGCATTCGCGAAGCAGGAGACTACGGTCGTCCAGCAGCCCTACAAGATGGCACTCCGTTAGAAGAGTCGTTTATAGACATAACAAAAAATATCGTACAAGAAGTAGTGAGCCGTAACAAAAGTTTACCTCCTACAGAAGCTATCAAAATAACCACAATGGCGGGTTGTTCGGCAGTTTCAAAAAAATAATTTTATAGCAATGACGTCGGAAGAAGTTAAATTAAACGTACAAAAAGCCCTCGAAGAAATCAGACCGTTTTTAGAGAGCGACGGCGGAAACATTAGCCTTGTTTCCATCGACAACGATAAAGTAGTAAACGTTAGACTCGAAGGGGCTTGCGTAGGGTGCAGTGTAAACCAAATGACCCTAAAAAGTGGTGTGGAAATGACCATTAAAAAGTACGTTCCGCAGATAGAGCAAGTAATAAACGTAGAATAATTTGGGCGTATTTCTATGAGACTTCAACAGTAACGCATTTAGCTACTTCTCAAATAGTCTCATAGAAACCGGGCTTTTGCCACTCGCTTTTTAGAAATATTCTTTTCTAAAAGAGCTCAAACAAAGGCGCAATCCCTTACGCAAAAAAGATTACAATAAATAAAGCAATCGTTTTAAAACTTTTGCCTTCAAATGTTATTTTCGAATGATTCAAACAGACATCCTCATCATCGGTGCTGGTCCTACAGGACTATTTACTGTTTTTGAAGCTGGTCTTCTAAAACTAAAATGTCATCTTATCGATGCGCTTCCGCAACCTGGCGGGCAGTGTTCCGAAATCTATCCTAAAAAACCAATTTACGATATCCCAGGATTTCCAGAAGTTTTAGCAGGCGATTTGGTAGACAACCTTATGAAGCAAATCGAATCGTTCGAACCTGGTTTTACCCTTGGAGAAAGAGCAGAAACCATAGAAAAGCAAGACGACGATTCTTTTATTGTTACCACCAACAAAGGCACCAAGCATCAAGCAAAAGTAGTTGCTATTGCTGGCGGATTAGGAAGTTTTGAGCCGAGAAAACCTCAGCTCGAAAACATCGAAAAATTTGAAGATAACGGAGTAGAATATATTATTCGCGATCCAGAAATTTACCGCGATAAAAAAGTTGCCATTGCTGGCGGAGGTGATTCTGCTTTAGACTGGAGTATCTTCTTAGCCGATGTTGCCAAAGAAGTAACTCTCATTCATCGAAGAAACGAATTTAGAGGCGCCCTCGATTCCGTAGAAAAAGTAGAAGAACTAAAAAAATTAGGCAAAATTAATCTCGTCACGCCTGCAGAAGTTACCGCCTTAAAAGGAAACGAGAAACTCGAAAGCATTACCATCAAACAAAATGAAAACGAGTTTGATTTAGCACTCGACCATTTTATTCCACTTTTCGGACTTTCGCCAAAATTAGGTCCTATTGCCAATTGGGGACTCGAAATCGAGAAAAATGCTATTAAAGTTGATAATACGCTAGACTATCAAACAAACATTCCGGGTATCTACGCTATTGGCGATGTAAACACTTATCCTGGGAAATTAAAACTTATTTTATGTGGTTTCCACGAAGCTACTTTAATGTGCCAAAGTGCCTACAAACGTATTTTTCCAGATAAAAAATACGTAATGAAATACACTACCGTAAGCGGTGTAGACGGCTTTGATGGCACACGAAAAGAAGCTGAAAAGCCTGTAGTAAAATCAATCAATTAAAAACCTACTAATTTAGTAGAGTAATTGTAGTTTTTCAAGGAAGTTTTATCTATTTTTGCAGTTTTAAATTAAAAATATAATGTCCGATATTACTATCAAAATAACCGACCGAGAAGGTGTTGTACATCAGGTAGAAGCGCCAATCGACATGGCTATGAATTTAATGGAAGTGGTACGCTCCTACGAACTTGCTCCAGAAGGAACCATTGGTGTTTGTGGAGGGATGGCAATGTGTGCATCATGCCAATGCTATGTAACCTCAGACCATACGCTACCAGAAATGAGCTACGATGAAGATTTAATGCTTGCAGAAGCATTTAATGTTAAAGACAATAGCCGACTAGGGTGCCAAATTCAAATGACAGACGATTTAGACGGACTCGAAGTAGAACTTGCTCCAGAGGTGTAAAACACACGCTGTAACAATACAATTTAAAATGCAAATTCAGATTTTTCAGAATTTGCATTTTTTATATAACGTGAGTTCGACATTAGAATAATAAATATGTAATAAAATTGACCTATTTAAAAAGTATTGAAAATCAAGGAAGCAGCGTGGGTTAAAAGATAAAAAACTGTTTGAGCAGAGCGAGTTCTTTTTTATCTGTGGCGGTTGTTTCCGTAGATTTTCTGATGCTTTTTAAATCAGTCTTGACTTTTTTGTTTCGTTTTTGTGTCAAGACAAAAATGAAAGCATTTTTGAATAACTGAAATACATTTAGTTAAAACTACAATGTATAGACATATAGAGCAAACTGAGGTTATTTAATATAATTCTTCTGGCGAATTTCAAACAAAATTTGCGTTACAAAACTACTATACGCTTCTTTGGAAGGATGCAACCCATCGGAAGCTACTAAAGTTTCATTTTTAAGTCCTAAGCGAGAAATATCAGTTATATTAACAAAGCTCACCCCTGCTCTTTCTGCTGTACGCTTTGCAAAGACATTGTACGCATCTATTTCCGAAGAAATCATTTCTGTATTTCCTTTTTGCTGACCGAAAGGCGTGTAGGCATAATCAGGAATAGAAACAACAATAACTTTTTTTATATCGCCACTTGCAAGCTGAATTGCTTTTTGAAGAAGCGCAGGAAAATCTTCTTCATATAAAGAAAAATCTTTGCCTTGATATTGATTGTTCACTCCGATTAAAAGCGTAACCAAATCGAAATTTGCAGTAGGTTTTTCGTCTTTAATCGCCTGAATAAGATTGGAAGTTGTCCACCCTGTTTTGGCGATGACTTCCAAATTTACTTTCGCATTGTAATCTTCCGCAATTTTAGCCATTAACTGTATCGGAAAACTACAACTCTCGCACACACTTTCGCCAATAGTGTAACTATCGCCAAGTGCTAAATAATTTAAACTTTTATTTTCTGAAACAGACTGATTCGCTACTGAAGTTTGTTGGGTTTTACACCCTACAAACAACAAAACAACTACTAAAAGGCTATAGTATTTTTTCATTTGTTTTAAATTTTATGTAGGTATAGGGCGTATAAATAAAGCTGTTTAGCTTCACTCTGCAATTTACTATTATTTGAACAATTAGCAGGGAATTAATTTAATTTACGCATGAGTTTGCACGTTAATTTCAGCTAAAATTCCATCCCAAAGTACAATTCGCTTTTCCAGAGAAGCTATAGCAACCGCCTGTACTTCCTCCCATTTTTCTGTGTCGTTTCCGCAGAGTTCTTCAACCATTTTGTACGCCAATGGCCCATGTGTATCACCATCAACTTCAATATGTCTTTCAAAATAATACACCAATTTTTTCAAATTAATTGAAGGATACTCTTGTTGCATGTCTTTTAAAATTGCCGTAAACATATCTGGAATTAAATCTTCACGACCAAAAGTGAAAGCAGCAGCAATTTTATGCGGTTTGCCTTCAGCAATTAATTGAAATGTAAACTGTAAAAACTCTTTTATTGAATTGGGTAAATTACTACTTTCTAAAACCCTTTGTACACTGTCAACATCGGTTAATTGCGAAACAAAACTGTTGATTTGAGTAGTTGAAGCGCCACAAACATCCATTGCCTCCAAATACATTTCATAATGACTTTTATACAATCCTTCGTCATCAACATCGGTTTCTTCACCTAAAACAATTTCATTTATTAAATATCTTGTTACAGGATTTCCAACAGGTTTCCACGGCAAAGTTGTACAAGTTAAATTGTTTTGAAGAGCTTTTAAAAGCGACATAAAATCCCAAACAGCAAACACATGGTGTTTTAAAAAGGTCTGTAAATCTTCTGGTGATTGAATGTTTTTATACAAAGAATGTGCTAATAATTTTTCTCTTTGAACTTGTATTTGTTGGTTTACACTGTCTATATTCATAACAATTAAAAGGTTTTACAGCTGTTGATTTTAGCCACAAAATTAATGTTGGCAAAGATAAAACCCATAGTTCAAAAACTAACAACATTATATAATTAGTTTAACAAAATCCTGCTGAATTGGTTAAAAATATAGCCTCAACATAACTTCCATATTTTAAGCATATAAACCAAATTATATTTATTTAAGCGTAGGAAATTATCTAAATTTTAGCAAATTATCTATTTTATACTTAATATTGAACTTTAAAATTGACACACATCAGTTTTTAAGTCTTTAAAAAGGTTGTATGCTGAAAAAATTCCTATTACTCTTACTTGTTATGTACGCACCATATTGCATGTCGCAATACAGTGTGAGCAAGGCTTTCTACGACAAAGTAGAAGACACTTTAAAACCTGCAAATAGAGAAAATATCAAGCTGATGGAGCTTTTACGGATGATAGACCACAACTCTTTATTTTATCCTGAATTTGATAGAGAAAAGGATTCGCTCATCGAAATTATTAAGAAAAACACTGCTCCACTTTCAACCGACGATAAAATTGATGCGTATTTTATGTTGATGCTGTACAATTTTAATCACAACCACACCGATACTACACAAACGCTCAAGTACGGAGATTCAGTAAAAATGTTGGTTCAGGAAAAAGAAAAAGGACATTTTTATCAGCTTTTTATAAGAAATGCAATCGAGGCTGTTCACGATATTGGCGCCAACAGATACGGAAAAGCCATCGAACGACTAAACACCATTATAGAAGATGCCGACAAGGTTGAATATCCAGAGTATTTGGCAAATGTATATTCGTCGCTTTCGTTTGCTTATTTTCAAACTTTTCAGTTTAAAGAAGCTATAGAAAGTTATAAAAAAACCGATTCTGTAGCGCAACTTTATTCCACTTCAATGTTTAAAGACCATATCCGAACCTATGCGAAAGACAAAGAAGTAGAAGCGCCCATTTTAAAGTATATTGACACCAGAGATAGTTTGGTTCTAAAAGAAGCTGAAGAAACTTTTCAGAAACATAAAAACATTTACCAATCTAAAACAAACGATTGGGACGACATGTACTATTTGAGAGCATCTTATATTGCCTACCTCAACAAAGATTTTGAAAAAGCCGATAGTCTATTCAGTAAAGTTAATACAGAAGCTTTAATACATAATGAATACTTGATCTCCCCATACCCAATAAACATAATACAGGCACTGTTGCAAGTTCACAAAGGGCAATTGGAAGAAGCTTATAGTTTTACCAAAAATGAAGAGATTAACAACCCTGTGGAAAACTTGTACAAAGAGCTTCTTATAAAAGCACTTTACAAAGCCTATTTAAAAAAGGGAGATATCGATAAAGCCGACTTTTTACACGAGCAAGAGCACGAAACTGCTATTACGCAAAATATCTACAAATACCAAGGGATGATTGCAAATGCTGAAAAAAAATACAACGCTCACTCCAAAGAGCTCAAAATATTAGAACTCGAAAATCATATTCAAGAGGATAGAAACAGAAACATTATTTTGTACGCTACGACTACACTTTTGATTTTACTGATTATTGGAATTGGAGTGATAAGAGCCAAAGAAAGCCGAATTAAAAGATTGATAGACGAAGAAGTTTACAACAAACGTATTCGCTTACTCGAGGAATCATTAGAGGATGTAGACCGTAAAATGAAGGACAACCGTAAAGAAATTGGCGAGCAAATACACAATGAATATTTAGGAAATTTACTTGCCCTAAAATATTTGGTAACCGATTATAGAGATAAAGCCACCATCCAAAAAAACATCGATAAGTTGAATGTAATTATTGATGAAGTGGATGCGCTTTACCAAGAATCTAGAAGCTTTTCGCATCAATTAATACACGGAAAAGATGAAAATATCTCTTTAAATATTGTTGAATATTTAGACAGTTTACAATCTCGATTTGAAGAAGTCGGACTTTTAAAAATTCATTTATTACTCAACAACGAAGCCAAAGAAAAGCTCACAAGCATCCTTTCTTCAGAACAACAACAAACGGTTTTTCATCTATTAAAAGAAACCATTTCGAACACCATTAAACACGCAGATGCCAAAAATTTAAGCATTGCCATTAGGTTTACCGATACAACTTGTGCTTTGGTATTAGAAAATGATGGCGTAAAAAGCATCGCGAAAAAATCGAGTAAAGGTGTCGGACTTGAAAGCTTAAAACAACGCTTTAATAAAATTAACGGGAATATCGATTTTTCTTTAAACGCAAGCGGATTCAAAACGGAGGCTTCATTTCCGCTACAAAACGAAACTGTTTAACATTACAAGTTTCCCTTTTGTTGTTTGTAAAAAGCATCTGCTTGGAGTTGCATCACCTCTCTGGCTATTTTCTTTTTATAAGAATATAATTCTTCTTCCGCAGATAAATCTTCATAAACTTTATCATTAATTTCGGCATCTGCTACGAGTTGTTTTTCTCTTTGATAGGCTTTTTGCGTCGCCCAACTTTTTACCAAATCTTCTTCGTCTTGCAACTTTATATCGTACACCCCTCTAGGCGCTAACAACTTTGAAAAGATTGGAGTTGTTTCAATCGCTAAAAACAGTAGAAATATAAAAAATGAAGGAAGCCACGGCAACTTATCTAACGCATTTAATCGCGCCATTAAACCATCAAATCCGTCGATAACTGGTTGAGTAGTCGAAACTTTTTCTTTTAACTGAGCGTCCAAAGCCAATAATTGCGCTTCTTTCTCGGCTATTTTGGCTTGATTGGCAACTTTTAACTCTTGCAAAGACGCCAATGCAGTATCGTGTTTTTCACGCTTCTCTTTATAAACAGGCCCTTTTCCTAACTTCAAAGTTCCTTCTCGCCCTTCCGCTTCAGCAATATAAGTTTCATACAACGAATTTACCTCATCTTCTTTGGTTGTAATTTCTTTTTTTAACTGAAGAATATCTGCCTGTATCTTTTCAATTTCAGGAGTAAATTGTAAACCTATTTGCGATTGGTTATCGAGTGTTAACTGATTTTTTTCTTCTAATAAAACACGATCTATTTCCTTCTGAAAAATCTTCAACTCTAAGGGTTTTGCAATTACAATTGCAATTATAACCGCCAATAGCAACCTTGGTAACCCCTGAAGAAATTCAGTTTTAAAATCTCCACTTTTTTTAATGGTCGAAACAATAAACCTGTCTAAATTAAAAATTAACAAGCCCCAAACGAGTCCAAAAAAAGTAGCGATATAAACCGAATCGAAAACAGTATAAAGTGCGTAACTAGACGCAATGAAAGCCATTATTGCAGTAAAAAATACAGTACCACCGATTCCTGCTTGTTTTATTTGTTCGGATTTTGGGCATTGCAAAAGCAAATCGGTGTCTGCGCCAGCACACATCCAGAAAAAGTTTTTTATCATAACATAGTCGATTTTAGATTGATGCTATATATAACGCTAAAACCTTGTATTTGTTACAATAATTTTCATTTTATTAAAATATTTTACTGAAAATCAGCAGTATAAAAAAAGGAAGCAAAATAAATATTTTTGCTCCCTTTTTGAATAAACCAACTTAAAACTGTTTGCTATTTGTTATGCTTCAACAAATAATTTGTAATTAACGTATATAAATGTCTTGATGTATTTTGACCTTCGTTTATACTGTGAGAACGGTTTGGATAAACCATTAAATCGAATTGCTTGTTTTGCTTAACCAATTCGTTAATTAAATATTCCATGCTTTGGTAATGCACATTATCATCGCCCGTTCCATGAACTACCAATAAGTTCCCTTCTAGATTTTTAGCGTAGGTTATAGGCGAACCTGCAATAAAGTCTTCTTTATTTTCTTGTGGTAAGCCCATATAGCGTTCTTGATATACATTATCGTACAACAATTGGTTAGAAACTGCCGCCACTGCTATACCTGTTTTATAAATTTCTGGATATTTAAACATTAAATTTAAGGTCATAGAACCGCCTCCGCTCCATCCCCAAACGGCAACTTTATCTGTGTCAATAAAGTCCCATTTTAAAACCTCTTTTGCTGCAAGTGCTTGGTCTTTGGTATTGATAACACCTACGTTTCTGTAAATAGATTTTCGCCACTTACTCCCTTTTAAAGTAGGTGTTCCTCGATTATCCATTTTTACAACAACAAACCCTTGTTGCGCTAAAAAAATATCGTACAACCCTATCCAACTATCTTTTGCTACTTGTCCCCAAGGTTCGCCATACACATTAAAAACAACAGGATATTTTTTTGTAGCATCAAAATCTTTTGGTTTTGTAATTCTCCCGTCAACTTCAATTCCTTCGGAAGTGGTCACTTTAAAAAAAGTAGTTGTAGGAAGTGCAAGCGTTTGTAACTTTTCTTTTAAATGAGTGTTCCCCTCCAAAGTGATAACAGTTTCATGCTTTGGTAAATCAATCAAACGGGTTGTTCTAGGCTCGTTTACATTGGTATGATGATGAATTGCATAAGCTCCGTTTGGAGCAACATCATAGGTGTTTATTCCGCTAAACGACTGCGGAGTAATTCTCTTTAAAGTTCCTTTTCCGTTTAACGGAACAGTGTATAAATAACGTTGTGTTGCATCTTCTGGAGAAGCACTGAAAAACAATTTATCTTTCGACACTGCATAAAATGAAGCTACATCGTAATCTCCAGGTGTTAGCACTGTTTTACTTCCGCTGGCAATATTCACTTTGTAAACATGTCGCCATCCGTCGGTTTCTGTCATTCTTAAAAAAGACGAATTGTTATCGGTTAGCAATAATTTATTTCCGTCCCATTGGTTTGCAGAAGCATCTGGGTAACCAATATCTACCCAAGTATCTTCTGTTTCAGTATAAATCTTTTTAACAGTATTTGTAGACGGTTGATACGTAAAAACATTTAATACATTTTGTTTTCTGTTTAATTGCTGAATAAGTAGCAAATCAGCATTTACCCATTGCATCCCAGGAATATAATGTTGTACAGGATCTCCTGGAACAGCAATCCATTGAATATTTTTTGAAGTTGTATTTACTACCGCCACTTTTGTGCTCGACGGGTCTTGCCCTACCTTTGGATATTGAACTGGAATTGGTTTTGAATAAATAGAATCGGTATTATTAATCATATAAAACGTTCCAATTTTGGATGCATCGAGTTGCCAAAAAGCAATTTGTTTTGCATCTGGACTCCATGAAAAACCATCGCGCATTCCAAACTCCTCTTCGTACACCCAATCGAAAGTTCCGTTAATGATATCTTTTGTTCCATCGGTTGTTAAGGCTGTTATTGCTCCAGTATTAAAATCTTCTTTATACAAATTGAAATTCTGTACATAGGCAACATATTTATTGTCTCCCGAAAATTTAGCAAACATTAAAGACGATGATGGAAATTTAGCACCTATCTGCTTCAACGATTTTGTAGTGAAATCGTACACCCAATAATCTCCTTTTGTATTGGAACGCCAAACTCTGCTTGAATTTGTAAAAATAAGCACCTTGCTTTCGTCGTCGGACAGACTAAAATTCTCGATACGCAATGCCTTGTCACTTCCTTTCGGTTTTAAGTCTTCCGCAGTAACAAAAACACTCTTCTCATTATTCTTACTTAAATATTTTATAAGTTGGTCTTCTCCCGCATTATTCCTTTCAATCGTTACAAATGCATCGCCGTTTGCAATCCAAGAAATAGGTCGCTGGTAAGAACCTCTAAACTCCGAAGAATTGTAAATTCTATCAAGCGTTAATTTGTCATCTTGCGCCGAAACCAACACAGGAATACTAATAAAAAGCGTAATGAGCCAAAAGTATTTTTTCATTTTCAATTTGTTTTATGCGTTTATAAGTGCTTCAATTTCGTTGGTAGTTTTTGCCAGTGGTGCTCCTAAAAGCTGACTACCAGTGTTGGTTATCAGAAAGTCTTCTTCAACGCGAATTCCTCCGAAATTTTTAAACTTTGCTACTTCGTCATAATTAATAAATGCCTCGTGTTTTCCTTGTGCTTGCCACGCGTCAATTAAAAAAGGATTAAAGTACAATCCAGGCTCAATTGTTAACACAAAACCCTCTTTTAAAGCTTTTCCTAATCGCAACGATTTCAACCCGAATTCTGTGCTCTTTTTTAGAGTTTCGGTATAACCTACATAAGGTTCTCCAAGGTTTTCCATATCGTGCACATCAAGTCCCATCATATGTCCTAAGCCACATTGAAAAAACAATGTATGTGCTCCTTGCGCTACAGCTTCAGACGCATCGCCTTTCATCAGTCCAAGCGCTTTTAGACCTTCTACCAATTTTGAAGAAGCCAACAAATGCACATCTTTAAAAAGCACACCAGGTTTAAGCGCCGAAATAGCACTTTCGTGAGTATTTAGTACAATATCATACACTTCTTTTTGAAGTAGTGTAAACTGTTTTGAAGCGGGAAAAGTTCGCGTCATATCGCCAGCATACCCCATACCTGTTTCGGCACCACAATCGCATAATACCAAATCTCCGTTTTGAATAACATTTGCCGTAGCGTGGTTGTGTAAATACTGTCCATTTATAGTAAGAATTATAGGAAACGAAATATTTCCACCGCCACCAATTGCAATGGCTTGTAATTCGCCAGCAATTTGTTTTTCTGTTTTTCCAGACCTCGCATTTTTAATAGCGTGTGTATGCATTTCAGCAGTAATATTTACCGCTTTATGAATTTCAGCAACCTCAATTTCCGATTTAATTTCACGTTGAGCGACTACCGCTTTTATAAAATCTACAGAAGATTTTGCAGTAACTTCTTGCACTGAAATATTTAATAATTCGCTAAGCTGAATAGTTGTTTCAGAACGATATGGAGGTAAAAAATGAACCTTAGTATTTTGGCTTTTCTTCTGAATATAATCGGCTAGTTTACTTAACGGATAAACTGTTTTAATCTCTGCCTTGCTTGCCATTTCTTCCAAAGGCGTAGTTGCTCCAATCCAAACTATTTCTTCGGGAGTAGGATTGTTTCCAAACAAAATTTCTTCATCATTCTCAATATCTATCACAAAATACAAATCTGGAATATTGATTCCTGTGTAGTATAAAAAGGTGCTATCTTGACGAAAAGGATACCAATTATCCTTACAGTTCATCCCCAACTCTCCATTTCCTGGAAAAAGTAAAACTCCTTTTTTTAATGCTGATTTCAACTGATTTCTTCGAGTAGCATATACATTGCTTGCAAACATGAGTCTAGGTTTATTTGATTCTTTTCAAATTTGAAAATAATACTGCCATTTAGCAACATTTTTACGTGTTAAGGATAATATAGTACTATTTCCTGTTAATATTTGCAGAAATCTACGCCATAAAAAAACCTCCTCAAAAGATGCATCTCGAGGAGGTTTTAAATTTTTATTACTGAAAACTACTTGCTCAACTCCGTAAAATGTTTGTAGAAATGAGGAATTGTTTCAATCCCTTTTAAATAATTCCAAATACCGTAATGTTCGTTTGGCGAGTGGATAGCATCGCTATTTAAACCAAAGCCCATTAAAATAGTTTTACTTTTTAATTCTTTTTCAAAAAGCGAAACGATAGGAATACTCCCTCCACTACGCTGAGGAATTGGCGTTTTCCCAAAGGTTTCCTCATATGCTTTACTCGCCGCTTGGTAACCAATACTATCGATAGGAGTTACATAAGGATACCCTCCATGATGTGGTTTTACAATAACTTTTACTCCTTTTGGAGCCAAGCTTTCGAAATAGGCTTGGAAAAGTTCGGTAATTTCTTTCCAATCTTGATCGGGAACTAGACGCATCGAAATTTTAGCATAGGCCTTACTCGCAATAACAGTTTTTGCTCCTTCGCCAGTATACCCGCCCCAAATTCCGTTTACATCTAAGGTTGGTCTAATACTTCCGCGTTCATTTGTACTATAACCTTTTTCACCATAAACATCTTCAATATTTAATGCATCTTTATATTCGTCCAGCGAAAAAGGAGCTTTTGCCATTTCGGCTCTTTCTTCTACAGAAAGTTCGGCTACTTTATCGTAAAACCCAGGAACAGTAATGTGATTGTTTTCGTCGTGCAACGCAGCAATCATTTTAGTCAACACATTTATTGGATTTGCCACTGCCCCACCATAAAGTCCGCTATGCAAATCTCTATTTGGGCCAACAACTTCTACCTCAACATAACTCAACCCGCGTAATCCTGTGGTTACAGAAGGAACGTCTTTAGCAATCATTCCTGTGTCAGAAATAAGGATTACATCGTTCGAAAGTTTTTCTCGGTTGTTTTTCACAAACCATTCTAAACTTTCCGAACCAACTTCTTCCTCCCCTTCAATCATAAACTTAACGTTACAAGGCAGGTTTCCTGTTTGCGTCATATATTCCAACGCTTTTACATGCATATACATTTGCCCTTTATCATCGCAAGCTCCACGTGCAAAAATTGCTCCTTCAGGATGTAAATCGGTTGTTTTTATAACAGGTTCGAAAGGTGGAGAATTCCACAAATCTAACGGGTCTGGTGGTTGCACATCGTAATGCCCATACACTAAAACTGTTGGCAACGATGCATCTATTATTTTTTCTCCGTAAACAATTGGATACCCTGGAGTTTCGCAAACTTCTACATGCTCACAACCTGCTTTATCTAAAGCTACTTTTACGGCTTCCGCAGTATTTAATACATCTTGAGAAAATGCTGGGTCTGCACTAACAGAAGGGATTTTTAATAGTTCTATAAGTTCTGAAATAAATCGATCTTTATGCGTATCGATATATGACTGTAAATTTTCCATGAAGTCTTTTATTATATCTCAAATGTACAAAAAAAGAAGTTTTTTTAATTATAAAGTTTGAATATTGAAAAATTGAATTATATTTGCACCCACAAATCACAGAGCGGGTGTGGTGGAATTGGTAGACACGCTAGACTTAGGATCTAGTGCCGCAAGGTGTGAAGGTTCGAGTCCTTTCACCCGCACATAACGAAAGACCTTTTTAATTGTAAATCAATTAGTTAGGTCTTTTTTATTTTTAGTCTAGTCAACATTTAGTCAATAAAACAAAAAACCTCTAAAAAAAAGAGGTTTTTTGTAGTGACATAATACAAATTTGCTATTTCCGTTTTAAGGCTTCATAATTAGCCCAGACTTTAGTTTCCTTTCCGTAAATACGAGCAACCACTCTGTCACCCCATACGGACGATTCTATCACAGAAACTTTAGTGTCTTTTGGCAATACAACAATCTTTAGATCTTTAGCTAATTTTTTAAAGTATTCTATATCCTCAGAAGAAACAGCATTTTTCATTTCTTTAAAATACTCTTCCGATAGTGCTACAGCATAGCCTTTCTTCAAGTATGCTTGCTGAGTGTATTCGTTATTGTTGTTTATAAATGACATGCTCCCAAGCACAAATAGCAGTAATAATAATTTTTTCATTTCGATTGTATTTAGTTTCTTTAAAGTTATAGAAATAATCATTCGTAACCTTACGGAATACCTCATTTATAATGTTCAAACATGATCTTTATATCTCCTGCAATAACTTAATCTATAAGAAAATAATATATCATCTAGCTCTATAAACAAAATTTCAAATTACACAATCAAATACATCCTTCTTTATAGTGTTTTGCTATATTTACCCAAACTAATAATCAACCTAATGTATGTTTAGAATCTTTGAAAGCAACTTTTTAAATGTAATAGCTATTATGATAGCTACTGTATTCGCTTTGTACATAGCCTTATTTGTCATTTCTTTAATTACAAAATCTATCCCAGCCATCAAAAATATGGCTTTAAAAATTATAGATTATTTTTATTTAATATTAATTCCTTTTCCTGTAGTGTATTTAGTGCTTTATAGCGCATCACTTGAAAACGGTGAATTAAGTTCTGAATTCTTCCTAGACACCCAAGTAGCAGTGACCTTAAAAGATTTATCAATCTGGTTTTTTACTGCTGGAATTTTTTCGGCAACAATTAAATACCTAAACACGATTACCTATGTCAAGAAAAAGTTTAAGGACATTATTCTATCAAAAGAATTTGATAGTGTCCTTTCTAAAAAACTTGAAATAATGGCCTATTCTAAAGAATATTTAAAAGAACATGCCAACATTGAGGACTTATGGCGAAAAGTAACATTATTGAAATATGAGACAGAATTCCCTGCTATTTATTCTAAGTTAAAAGATATAGTTAGTAATGAATTCAATGAAAAAAACACTTCATTTTATTACAAGCATTTTACAATGGAATTTGACCTAAAACTTCATTCTAACAACAATGATATAGAATTTGAAATAAATACTACCTTCACAATAGTTAGGCCAAACAAGGAAGTATTTGAATGGACTTTTGATCATGAGGTCTTAACTGAATTATTAGACACAGAGAAAAGCAATGCAATAAAAGTATATAATTTGGACCCAGGCAAAGAAAAGGAATTTGAACCGTTTAATAAAGATGTTAGTCCTAGCAGAGATGGCTTCAGTGTTGTTAGACTTGTTTATGAATTAAAAGGGAAAGAGGAATACCATATAAAACATAAAAGAATATTTACACAAGACATAAATAAAGATAGATATTATGGGTTTGGATCAAAAAGAATACTAGATGACTTGAAAGTAAGCATCAAACATTGCGACAAACTTAGTGTGTTTTTTACAAATGTAAATAATGTTAGATTCATAAGTGAGATTAAACAAGGAGAAAACACTCAAACACATACTCATAATGGGTTAATAACTCCAGGTGAAAATTTTAAGTTCTTTTTAATAAGAAAATAATATATTTCATTTATATTTGACAACACCTTTTAAGTTAATACAACCTTTATAAAATATAATATCATGAAAAAAGTTATTAATGGTACTGAATGGTACGGGTAGTTCAAATGAAAATAATACTAATTTTAATATACAGAAATGGCTTACTATGAGGTAAGCCATTTTTTATTTAAATATGACACTATCCTTGCGCTTGAATTTGTAATAATCCACTTTCGATACTCGCTATTCTACCGTCAATACTTTCCAAAAATCTATTGTACTGGGTGTTCTGAACTATTTGAGATAAGTATTGACTGTTTTGTGTCGCTACGGATAATCCACTTGCAACGTCCAATCTAATCGCGTTTAATGTCCCTTCCAGTATATTAGCCGTATCTTCTGTAATAGTTGATATTGCACCCGAAAGTCCTGTTTTACTATTGTCAGAACCTAAAGCATCGAACCCATTTAATCCTAGAATATCATTTATGGCATCTATTTGAGTTTCTGCTCCAGATATTATGTTCCCGAACTGATTTTTTAAAGCCGCTATTTCTTCGGCTGT
This sequence comes from Joostella sp. CR20, assembly GCF_038433465.1. NCBI lineage: Bacteria > Pseudomonadati > Bacteroidota > Flavobacteriia > Flavobacteriales > Flavobacteriaceae > Joostella > Joostella sp. CR20. The sequence goes on from NZ_JAESVF010000001.1 coordinate 300,408, forward strand.
CAAATCAATAATACCATCGCCATCAGTATCAGAATACAATGCGAAATCATCATAAAACCCACCTACTTTTTCAGCTAAATATTTAGCATTAAAAGCATTTAGCAACGCATCTTGCATCATGTCCTCAAAAGTTCCTGCAAAATCCTCAATAGACCTCTTTCCTTCCTTAAAACCTTCTATTATTGAATCTGTTATAGATGTGGCAGTAGTTCCTGTTAGAAGTTCGTCTAACTGCCTCTTTAACTCCTCAGCCTGCCTTCCAGCTTCTTTCATATCTTCTGTTAACTGCTCTACTTTTGCTTGGTCAGTTCCAGAACCTCTGTCTTTCTTCCATAACCCAATACCTAAATATTTAAACTGCTTCCTAGCATCTTCTTCTGCTTTAATAGCTTTCTGATACTCTAGTTCAGCCTCGGCATATTCTGCAATTAAATCTTTGGTATTATCAATCCTTTCTTGACCAGTAGAGTTGCTTAGTGCGTATTTTAGTTTATCTATCGATTCGCTTAAATCTTTTATAGATTTCTCAAATCTTGATGTTTCCGAACTGATGCCTGTTGAAAAAACAGCATTTAAAGCCTGCAATCCACCTTGCACCATTTGTCCTGGATTTCCAGAAAATAAATTTCCCGCAGCTGTTCCAAGTTCTGAAAGCATCGTTAAGGCCTCGCCAAGATCATCGCCGGCGCCAAAAGTTTCAAACAATCGTTTTGCCTCGTTTATAGAGCCAGTAACTTGACTAAAAACTTCCACAATTCTATCGGATGCGTTTTGCGAAACTGCATCAATCTGAGACATTACAAGCTCGTAGGCTTCCGTTCCTTGGTCGTATAATTTAAGTTTCTCCTTCCATCGCTCTTTTTCTTTTTTTAGCTCCTTAAGGCTTAAATCTTCAAGTTGATAATTAAGTTCTTTTCTTAACTCCGCAAGGTCGTCTGTTCCGTCTTGCGCTATTTTAAGACGCTTTCTCCATTCGTCTAAATCAATTTTTATTGACGCTCTGTCTGACTCATTAGCGGCGTTGAATTTTTTAGTTAAAACCCTTATTTGATTTTCAATAAAATCGATTGAGGTAGTGTCGATTGTGAAGTCGAACTCTAAGTTTACCTTTTGATTTTGAATTGAATTTACTTCCGAAACTTTAGGTCGGTTTACATTGTCGGAATCGTCAGTACCTAACAATGATCTTAAATATTTAAGTCTTTCCTCAGCCGCTTTTCGTATTTCTTCGTTTTGGCTCTGCAAGTACTGCGCAAGATCACTACGCTTTGTAGCTTCTTCTATATTCTTAAGAGATGTTTGCAAATCTTCAACAACTTCATCCTCATTGCCGACAAGGTTTAAATCAATCGCAACTTGGTTGCGTCTTTTTGTAAGTGCGTCAACATCGTCGTTAAATCCGTCAAGCTCTTCACGAAGGTTTGTTATACTGGTTATGTATGGATTTAATGATTTAATGCCTTCTGAAAGGTCAATTTGAAAACCTCCCCCACCTCCGAAACCTTCGGATTCTCTCCTTTTTTTGTTAAGTCTATCGTTAGCGTCAATTAACTGCTCTAGTAAATCTTTGTTTCCGTCATAAAGTCTGCCTTCCTTGTCGAGTTGCCTTATAAGAAGTTCTTTAGCTTTCTGCTCTTGGTCATTTAGTTCCAGAGCTATATCCCCTCTGTCTTGTAATTTTGCGTTAAGTTGGTCATCTGCCTTCTGTAATACGATTTTGTTTTTAAGTTCATCATTTACTAATCGTATTGCAGCACTAAGCTCCTTATTGGTTACACTTTCAGCATCAAGGTCACTCAAATAATCTGGGTATTGTTCTTTGAGTTGTTCGATTAATTTAACACGTTTTTCCGTTTCCGTATTTGTGTCTATAATCGATGCTTCGGTTAAAAGAAGTTCAATTCTTTCTTTTTCGAGCGCCTTAGATATTTTTTCGGTATCTTCAAAGAATCGATTAAGACTCCTTGCTGCACCGCTAGATATTTCTAATAGGTAGTTTCCTAACTCCTCTGTCGTCGCTTTTATTCTATTAGAGAGAATAGTCCACTGATTAATGTTTCCAGTCATTTGAGTTCCAAAAGCCGCAGACGCTGCTCCAGCAGAATTGGTCAACTCGTTCAAATCTTCGGACGCTCCTTTGGCGTTGTCTCCAGTTGTTGAAAGTATTGCAGAAACAGCTTCGACTGTTCCAGTAAGTTCTTTCAGTTTGTTTTGACTTCCACCCGCTTGGTCGGAAACGACTTGAAAAGCTTCTTGCAACGTGTAAGCGTTTGCCCATCCGTCACCTAAAACCTTGCTAGTAGCTTCAATAGCCGCACGTATTTGCGTCATTGCTTGTGAGGTCGGCACACCTTGTTTTGTCAAGGATGCAACCGCCGCTAAAAGCTCTTGAAAATTAACTCCAGTTGCAGCCGCTAAAGGAGCTGCTTGCGAAAGGTTTTGAGACAGCTCAGAAAATGTAGTTTTCCCTAGTTCAACCGTTTTAAATAGCGCATCCGACACGCTTTCAGCATCCTCAGCCTCTAATTTAAAAGCATTCAACACCGTAGTTAATCCATCGGCAGCTGTTTCCGTGTCTGTTACACCTGCTACTGCAGCTTTACTTGCTACTTCTAAAAGATTCATTCCTTCGGCTCCATCGTAACCCGCAGAAACTATCTGATAATAAGCTTTAGCCAACTTTATCGGATCGTCGGTAGTGTTTTTCGACAGCTCTATAATTGCGGATGAAATGCCTTTGAAATCTTCTTGTGTCGCTTTTGAAATGGTTTGAACCTCTTTCATTGCCACTTCATAATTTCTAGCGAAAGAGTAAGCCTCTGCCGAAACAGTCGCAAAAGCTGTAAGAGCACCAACGGCTAAAGCAGCAAAAGGATTTATACTAGCAATAGTACTACCCATTTGACTGACTATATTTATCGCTTGACTCGCCCCTTGTTGTAACAAAGAGTTGTCTATCTCTGGGCTAAAATATAAACTATTACTTCCTCTAACTGGCATAATCTTAAATATTAACTTGAAAAATCTATTTTGGAAAGGATCTGCTTTAGTGTTTGCTCTATTTCCACACCTGCTCCTGTTATAACATCGTAATTCTTAGCCTCTACGGCGGCTGCATATTCCATTCCTGCTACTCCTATAAGCACAAAGCCTTTAGGGTGATTCTCAGCCACCTCAGCAGCCACCTTTCGTGCCTCTCTGACACCTTCCTCTCCTTTGCCGTTGTATGCGTCAAATTTCTCACCTAATATCTCACCATCTTTAAGAACAACATACCCAATTGAACTTCTAAGGTTTCCAGTTCTATCTGTATAATTTCCAGTATTTCTAGCAATAGTCACAAACTGCTCTCCTGCATACATTAAAGCTTGTTGAATTTTCCATTCAAAGCCCCTATACCATTCTTCAAAGACATCTTCTACCATTTCCTTGGTGAATAACACTCTTATTCCGCTGCTTCTCCCTGCCATAACTTCTACTGTTTAACAAAACCCTAAGTTACTTACACACAAACACCTAAACAGTGATTTAAATAGAGTAATTCCGTAGTGACGTTATCATTCTCACCTCGTCACGATTTAATAATTAAACACAAAAGGAATGCGCTTTAATATTCTAACGGGACTCTTTTGTAGCTAGGATTATATTTTAATTTAAATTCTATTATTTTACTACAATCATTACCTAAACATTTATCTTTATATGCTGATTTAAATTGAAACAAAAATATAACTCATAATAAAAATGATATTTAAGAATATGACACCAGAATTTTTACTTCGTGTATGCTACGCTTTAATCTTTTTTTCCGTCATCCTTGGAGGCGCGGCAACTTTTGGGACCTATTATTATAATGATATAATAGCAAAAAAAGATAAATCTGAAATTAATGACAAGCTTGATGATATCCCTTCCAAGGTTTTAGACAACAACAATCAAAACACTGATAAAATAATTAACGTACTTGACGGAATGAACGACACTCTTCAAGAGATAGCTGAAACTGATGGGTCAAACATTAAAACATTAACTTATCCCTCAAAAGGGGAGTATGGGTTGAATATCCTAGATAGGAACAAAAAAATATACAGCCCCGGCACCTACTCTATGAGGGTAGAAATTCCAAAAGGTCAATCGGTCACAGTTAAAGTAAAAGGAGATAACTGGTCTTACCCTCTATTTCAGTCAATACCCGGGTGGAGGTCTTTTGACTATAACCTGAGTGAGAAGTCTCGAAAATTTAAATCTATAAAGCCAGGAATAATTGATTTAGAAATACACTTTACTGATGCAAGTGAAATTAAAATAGAAGTTTTTGAAAATGATTCAACCAAACCTAATTGGGAAAAGGAAATGACTGTAAAGTAAGGTAATTCTTATTTTTCTTCTGTCAAAAACATCGTTTTTTACACAACCATAAACATTAAAAATTGTATATTTGAAACTGTAAGGCGTTGCCAAATTGCTTTACCATTTGAACAAAATAAAAAGGGGCTTTGAACACCCCTTTTTTTTATCCAGTATTTTAACGGAATCGACTTACAGCTTCATTTACATCATCATCCGAAGGTGCTTTAATTTTTGATATAATACTTTTTTCATCATCGATACAACTTTGTAGCTTTTTAATCTCATCTCTCACAACTAACATAGACCGCTTTCCCTCAAAGGTATCCTTTGGAATAAATCTAATTGTTGTATTTGCTTCTAAGATCTCTCTTTCTAAAGCCTTAATAGTTTCTTTTCTTTTGGCAATTTCCGCGTTTGCCTCGTGCTGTCTTTCTAATTTTGATTTGTGCATAGTAATTAGTTTTAAAGATTCATTTGCCTCATGACATCGTTTATATCATCATCACTAACGATAACATTTCTTTCTTCTGTTTCTATCGCTCTAAGTTCCTTGTTGAGGTTATCCCTCTTTTGAAGCAAACTATTAATTCGCTCTTTTCTTTCTGCCGACACACTTTTATCAGCATACTCAGCGTTTAACTCATTTTTGACTGAGTCTATTTCAGCCTGTTTACTAGCAATCTTTTTGCTGTAACCCTCTAACGCGCTTAGATGGTCTTTAACTTGATTCTCGTACTTAGACTTAATTACCTCGTACGCTGGTGTTAATATAATATTCATTATAGTTGAATTTATGCCTATATAGGCTGTTAATGCTTAATTAGTTACTTTCTGATACGCTTGTAGTAAATCTTCTTCCACTTCTTTTGGCATATCTGCTGTCCAAAGTTTTGGAGGTGTTATTCCAGAGTCTTCCATTGTCTTTTTTGACCGGAACCGATGAGACATCCAGTCTATTGTCTCTTTTTTAAGATGCGGATACATGAGTTTTGCAGCTGCATTCATTTTTAACATCACCGATGCTTTCAACATTTCTAATTTTATTTAAACAGTTAATTCCTTCCATTGTCTGGAATTTGAAATATTACTACGTTGTCAGTCTTTTTCTGGTTATTATCTTTTTCATAGAAGCCTAGCATTTTATTCTGTTCCTTAACGGCTGAAATAGCTTCACTGTAACGTCTTTCATTTTTAGAACTAACCTTTATGCCCTCTAAGTCATTAAGCTGGCTCTCAAACGATATATCGAGCCTCTGAGATACTTCTGATACTTTGTTTTGAACATAATCTCTCATCCGTAGATTTCCGTAGATTTTTCTAAATCCAATATCAGCAGCATTAGCGTTGGCTTTTGGATAAATCGATTGATACGCTTTGGTTCCATTGTGACCGTTCACAAACCACTCATCAATTACTGCCTTGTATTTAATAAAAGTTTTATCCGTCATTACCTATTTAAATTCAACACAACTAAATCCGTTTCTAGTTGTTATTTTAACCTTATCGTAAAGCTTAGTTTCTCCTGACGCTATAGACTCGAGCATTTCTCGTGTTTTATGATACATCTCAATCTCTTTATCAGTCCTAGGTCTTTCATTTACCCATTTATCAAATGGTTTCGCTTTCTGTAGTTCGGCTATAGCCCATTTCTTTTTCTTTTCCTGTCGATTTAAAGCCGTTTTACTCATTGCCTTTCAATTTACGTTGAAGCTCTGAAATCCTCTCGTTTCTTTCCTCTGGTGTCATTTTAACAACCTTACCACCTAATTCAATTTCTGTACGTTGAAGTTTAGGAATTACAAAATCTGATAGTTTTATAATTATATTAATTGCCTTTTCTGGGCTCTCTTTCGCAACCTCATCAAGCCATTTGGAAATCTCTGGAAGCTTATCGCTAACCAATTGATGAAATGCTTGCCTTATTTCTCTGGTACTCTTATTTGGCACTCCTTTTCTGCTCGACCTTTTGCCTAGTTCTGAGGCTTTTTCTTTTGTTAGATTCATTATACTTGCTTTTCGTTACTTATCGTTAGTTTAACGGAGGTTATACATTTAAAAGTTGGTGGGTGAAAATCACTCTTTCAACATCTTTTTAAAAAACCTTTATATAGTACCTTTATATAGTACCTTTCTATAGGTGTCGTACTTTTGTAGAAAAATATTAGAGTAAAAAAACAATTATGAAGTACCCTTTTATATAGGTGTCGTTATGATGCTGTCATGAGGTTTTCATGAGGTTGTTCACGGAGGCTCGTTTTTTATTCTATCTAAAACTCTATTTAAGGCCACTTTTTCCTCAAACTTTTTCTGCTTTATCAATGTAGATTTTCGCTTCTTCTCAGCTTGGTAAATTAAGTCCTCTAAAGAAAGTTTAAACGACACGTAAAAACCTCGTGTAAATCGAGAATAATGCACTAAACCCCAACTAATTATTAGCTCTTCTTTAATTTTTGTAAGTTGCCAACGGTTTGCGTATTTCTTGATCTCATCAGACAACTCATCATCTTTTGAAACTGACTTTATAAGGCCGTCCATCCGAGACAACCAAAAGCGGTTAGTGACTTTGCAATAGGTTTTGTTTTGAACAATTGATTTAATAGCTAGAAACCCTAATAAACTTATCTTCTCAAAGTCGGTTTTATGATTTTTACAATAATCAAACCAAACGTTTCTATTGATTCCAACTTTTGGACTATTAACCGGAATACTACGGCGCAATGCCTCCCCTTTTGCATAGCTATTATTACTATTGTGAAGAATCATACCGAAATACCTCTCCACAGCTTTCAATTTCTGCGCTTTAGTACCTTGATCTAGCTTGAGGTAATGATCGTAAACAGCATAATCGCATATCCTCTGTAATACTCCAACAGAATCACCCATAAAGCCATTTAGCAATTGAATAGGGAAATTAAAATATCTCTCATTTCCACTCATACACTATGCTCTTCATTTACAAATGAATTATACCCTCTCAAATAGCTATATTTCACATTGTACCCTGTTTGAATACTTGGTTTTACTATTTGGATTATTACACTCTCGTTTAATAAATCATATACAGCTCTGGTAATAGTACCCATTTCTAAGCCTGTAACCTCAACGAGCGACCTATTATTAAGCGGTATGTTGTTGTTTTGAATTAAAGCCTGTACAACTTTCCCTTTTGAAGTATTTCGCTTAGATGAGGCGCGGTAATATTGCCATGCTAAACTTTTGGTATTTCTTTGCGTTGCCATGGTGCCAATTGTTTAAAGTTCAACAATTGCCTTTTCCACCTCTGAACGCTTGTAATAAACCCTCGAACCAATACCGTAAGGTTTTAAGATTCCTCGTTTAGACCAATTATGAACACTAGATAAATCTATTTTAAGAAGCTCAGAAACCTCTGTACGCGTTAAGTACTCTGTTGGCTCTTTGGGTTGAAATTCCTTTTTTAACTCTGTTAGCTGTTTTTTTACACCCTCTAAAATTGTAGTTTGTAATTGCTCGGGTGTTACTTGAATAAATTGTACTGTTCCCATTTCGGTTATCTTTAAAGTTACACTTTAAGACTTACCCGAAATATTTTATACTTTTGTAGTTCTCACATTACAAAGGGCATTAGATATACTTTCGGGTAGTCTTTTGCTCTTTTTTGTTGAAACAAATTTATAAGCGTTTGCTTTTTTGATCGACAATTAAAAAAACATGTTTGCTTTATATATAATGATACACTATATATGTTATGAAGTATGATTAAAGTAACTTAAAAGCACGTATATAATATATTAATAATGATATTTGATATTATAGAAATACTTTAAAAAGCAATAATTTATGAAGATTAACTCTCGTAATAATACTTTTTAAGAGTTTCAAAAGAGTAATTGAAGTCAAAATTTTCATGTAAAAACTCAATAAAAAAAGTATCTTCTACATTTATATACTTTTTTTTCCATTCTTTTAGCTCAGCAATACATTTATTTTTCCCCTCAGCATTTGAGTATGATTGATGATTAAGTTTAATTTTCCCCGATTTACTTTTAAGAAATCCAATAAATCTACGATTAGACTTTACACCCTTTTTAGTAACAACATGATAATTAGTAAACACTTGTGACGTAAACTCTGTAAAATCAATTATGTCTATATTATATCTTTTCAGATCATTTAAAGTGCTTAACTCCCTCCATCGGCTAGATTTATAGTTATAAAACAAATCTTTTAAGAGGTTATAATATTCTGGAAACTTATTTTCAACATCTGGTTTTCCAATAGCGACTTTAAGACTATTAATCATTTTATTTTCCATTTGAACAAATTTTAAACGTTGCCAATATAAATATATAAAACCCCTTTGATTCAAGAGGTTTTATGTTAGTCACATAGTTAAAAAAAGAAGTTACCTAAGCGCTTAACTTATTAACATTGAATTTGTTAATAACATTATTCAATCTTTCGTATAATTTTTTACCGTCGCTCTCCTTTGTTAAAATATCAAAAAACTCCTCTGTTAAATCCTCCATTATTAAATCCGCTCTTTCTTGAGACATTATCCCCTTAACCTTTCCTGGATTAATCAAATAGGCAATTGCGCTAACTGGGGTATTCATTCCGTCACCATTTAACGCAAAACTTATCTCGAAAGCAACACTTGTTATGTGTGCGGTCTCTAGCAATTTATATATATCAACTCTTAAAGGCTCTTTACTCTCAATACCTTTTTCTAACGTGTCTAACATATATAAAACCTCTTTCACCATACTACGATCATGAGCAGTCGTAGCAATATCTTTTATGATGCTTAATCTTTCTTTTGAAATATTCGTTTCTTTTTCGTCTAGCAACAAAATAGCCTTTAGTACATTGGTCAACATTTCATCATTAATACCCAAATTAAGATACTTGCCTCCTGGACCAGTTTTAAATTTTTTATAATTAGCCACCAATACATCAACATCCTCGATATACTTTAATAAATCAATTCTTAGACTGTTTTTGGTAATTCGATAATCTTCACGAATAGAGTTAATTGCTTTCATTTTATAGAGTTTTAAATTAATTATTAGATACGTTTTTGATTACATTAAGCTGAGGTTCTTTTTTCTCCTTAACTGCTTGTTTGGTGTAGAAATCCGCTATTTGCTGAGCGTAATCATAAGAAGATTTACCAATATAGCCCATAAACGTCTTTTCTGTAGAGTGTGCCGTTATTTGCATTATTAAAGGCGTTGGAAGTTCTCCGTATAAATTAGTAGCAAATGAACGTCTGCAAACGTGTGAAGTAATTAACTCCCATTTCTCAAAAATACCTACTTCATTTCTGTTGGTTTCTGGATTTATCTTTTTCCCTTTAGTTAAAGTATTAATTTCTGCTTCTTTACATAGTATTTTTATGTAATCGTTGAATTTTTGAAGTGATATTTTATAAGGCATCCCCTCGTTAAGAATCTCTTTTGTCTTTGGAAGTACTGGAATTGTTACGGTTTTTCCTGTCTTTTGTTGCTCTAATTCAATAACCTCTAAGCCATTACGAAAAACAAAATTACTCTCTGTAAGATTTAATAAATCCCCTCCTCTTTGCCCTATGTTACAACCTAATAAAAGCCATTTGCGAACGTTTTTAAGAGAATCCGAATTAATATCTACATTTTCGACTTGTTGAAGCTCTGCGGGCGTTAAATAAATTACATTCTCATTCTTAACCTTAAAGCCAGTAACTTTTTTTAATTGTTTACTTGTTTCAATTCCGTTCATTTCAGCATCAAGGCAAATCGTTTTTAAATTACCAAGCATACGCCCTGCATAGCCTTTTGCATAGTCATTTTCTTGAATCATCCAGTTAAGAAACTTATCTCTAAACTTAATATCAATATTCTTTATTTGTATTATCTCTTTTCCTTGAAATTTCTCGATAATACTTTTAAGACTATTAAAGTCGTTAACTCTACTTTTTGAAAGACCTACACCGCCCTTTGCGTTACGTTTTAGACTAGCTAAGGAAATATAGTGTTCTATGTAGTCAACAACATTATTTAAGTCGTTTCCGTTTTCATCTTGTTTAAAATATCTGGAAATAGTTTTTTCAAGCCAATGAGTATTAATAAGAACACCATTTGCAAAATCATCGTTAAAGAAATCTATAATGTGAGTTTCTAACTTTTGAAGTGTAGATTTTAGATTTTTATTTTCTGGGCTATTGGTTTTCGGGAAACCTGTTGAAGTACTCCAATCTTTTGAATCTATTATTAACCCTGTTTTCTTTTTTGGGGATTTACCCCTTGAAATGGATAACCTTGCGTAAATAGATGAGGTTTGCGAATTACTTTGTAATAAAAACTTAATTGTTGCCATAGTTTGAACATTTGAACATTCAAATATAACTATTTTAGTCAACATTTAGTCAACATAAACACAATTTTAGTCAACATCATTAAATTTCATTCAATACCTCATCAATATAAAAATAGCTTTAAAGTACTGTAAAATATAGCATTTAGCGAGTTATATCAATTGATAAGACAATTTATAAAATTGAAAGGTTCAACTCCTTTCACCCGCACAAGAAAGCTTCTCAATCGAGAGGCTTTTTTTATACCCTAAAATTAAATAGAACTACTTCTTTTTCATAAATTTACAACACCAACCAACTTTTAACAATGAAACTACAACTTTACTTCTGTACACTTTTTTTATTTTTTATTTCTGCTGAAAAACTTTTTTCGCAAACATCTACAACTAAAGATGAATACACACTAGTTTGGGAAGAAAACTTCGATAAGCCAAATTTAAATGAAGCTGACTGGAACTTTGAACTTGGCGACGGTTGCCCGAATAACTGCGGATGGGGAAATAACGAAAGGCAACAATACACGAAAAACAACCACCGAATTGAAAATGGCAACCTTATTATTACTGCCAAAAAAGATGGTGACAACTACACATCTACCAGAATTACCACAAGAGGAAAACATGAATTTTTATACGGTATTATTGAAGCAAAAGCAAAACTACCAACAGGAAAAGGTATTTGGCCAGCTTTTTGGATGCTAGGCGCAAATATTAAAGATGTTGGTTGGCCTACCTGCGGAGAAATAGACATTTTAGAATATGTTGGAAAAGAACCCCAAACAATTTATACTACCATACATACCAAAGACACGCACGGAGACCATGCGAGTTCTCATAAAACTATTTTTGAAAATATTGAAAAGGGGTATCACACATATAAAATGGAATGGACACCGCAAAAAATAGACTTTTACGTAGACAATAAATTTGTATACAGTTACAATCCTGAAGATAAAACCATAGGGAATTGGCCATTTTTCGAACCGCAATATATTATTGTTAACATGGCAGTAGGCGGTAATTTTGGTGGTCCGGAGGTAGACGATTCTATTTTCCCACAAGAATATAGTATAGACTACATTAAAGTATATCAAAAAAACAAGCAATAAAAAAACCCGATGCTAAGCATCGGGTTTAAAAAATTTATCTTGGTAAAAATTATTTAATTTTTACAGATTCTTTTGCTTTGTTAACTGCGTCGTTAGTAGACTTAGCAGCAGCGTCAGTTGCGTCGTTAGCAGCATCTTTAGCATCTTGTACAGCTCCATTAGCAGCGTCTTTAACGTCGTTTACTGCATCGTTAGCAGCATCTTGAACGTCTTGTGCAGCCTCATCGATAGCATTTCCTGCTTCATCCATTTTCTCAGCAGCAGCATCACCAGCTTCTTTCATTGAAGCCTCAGCTTTATCAGCAGCATCTTCAATAGCATCACCAGCTTCGCTAGCAGCATCTTTTACATCATCAGCAGCACTTTCGATTGCATCTTCTGCTTTCTCTTTAGTTGTTTCTTTACAAGATACAACTGAAAATCCTAGTGCTAAAACAACAGCTAAACTTAAAATTACTTTTTTCATGGTCTTTTTGTTTAATTATTTACTTAAATTTTGCGATACGAATGTAGTAATATATTTCATTCGTTGGCAAATAATTTCTCTACATTTTTTAGAAAATTATCAAAATTCGAAAAATTATTTAATTAACTTACGAATATAACAGCCTATTTGGATCTTTGCTCCTTTATTTTTAACAATAAAATTTTTATTCAGACTACTTTTTTCTTCAAAAACCTTTTGATTGTCAAGTAAATAATTAATTTCTTCTTTAAACTGATTAGCATTTTTTACAGAAATTACACCTCCCAATTTCACCAATTCTTTAGCTTCTAAAAATTCGTCATAATTTTTTCCGATAATTACTGGAATTCCAAAAACGGCTGGTTCGAGTGTATTGTGCAATCCTGTTGTTCCCATTCCTCCTCCAACATACGCTAAATCGGCATAACTATACACTTTGGTTAAAATACCAATGGTGTCTAATATTAAAACATCATAGGTTGAAATATCGGTTTCATTCATTTCAGAATACAAAACAACTTTCTTATTTAGAGATTTTTTTAATTTCTGAATTTCTACGGACTTTATGTTATGCGGTGCAATAATATACTTTAGTTTCCCAAGCGTATCATTGTTAATATATTCTATAAGCAAAACTTCATCTTCTGGCCATGTACTTCCCGCTACCAAACAAAGCTTTTGATTTTTAAATGTTTCTACAAAATTGAGGGTATTGTTTCGCTCTAAAATTTCAGCAACTCTATCGAAACGAGTATCACCACTTACAGTAACATTACTTATATTAATGGTATTTAAAAGTTGTTTTGAGTTTTCGTCTTGCACAAAAAAATGATCAAACGCATTTAGTGCATTCCGCATAAAACCTCCATACCATTTAAAAAACACTTGATTTTCTCTAAAAACTCCAGAAATTAATAAGGTTGGAATTTGTTTATTTTTTAAAACAGAAAGGTAATTTGGCCAAAACTCATACTTTACAAAAATGGCAATTTCAGGATTTACACATTTTAAAAAACGCTTTGCATTGCGTTTGGTATCGAGTGGCAAATAACAAACAACATCAGCAGCAGATGTATTTTTTTTAACTTCATATCCCGACGGAGAAAAAAAAGTTACCAAAATTTTATACTTCGGAAAATCCTTCTTTGTTTGCTCAATCACTGGGAGTCCTTGCTCAAATTCTCCTAAAGAAGCCGTATGAAACCAAATAACACGGTCGGTGGGAGAAATTTGTTCAGCTAAAAAATTAAAAACCGTTTTTCGACCATCAACAAACAAGCGTAATTTACTGCTAAACAAGGCCGCTAGCTTAATAAAAAAACTACTTATGTAAACTAATATTGAATATAAAAAAAGCACTCCTATTTATTTGAAGCTAAAATACATTACTTTCTGTTAATACATTGGCAACGCTTAGTTTATTTTGTAATTTTGTAGCTACTTAAGATTTATCTCCATGAGGAAAATACAAATGGTTGACTTACAAAGTCAATATAGTTTCATAAAAGAACAAGTAAACAAATCCATCACCGAAGTTTTAGAATCCGCAGCCTATATCAATGGGCCTGAAGTTCAAAATTTTCAAAAAGAATTAGAAGCCTATCTCGGGGTAAAACACGTTATTCCATGTGCCAACGGAACCGATGCGTTGCAAATTGCCATGATGGGACTCAATTTAAAACCTGGTGATGAAGTAATAACTGTAGACTTTACATTTGCTGCTACCGTAGAAGTTATTGCACTTTTGCAGTTAACTCCTGTTTTGGTCGATGTAGAACCCGATACATTTAATATAGATATTGAAGCGCTAAAAAAAGCCATCACTCCAAAAACAAAAGCCATTGTGCCTGTACATTTGTTTGGACAGTCTGCCAATATGGAAGCAATTATGGAAGTGGCAAAAGCGCATAATTTATATGTTATTGAAGATGATGCACAAGGAATTGGTGCCGACTATACTTTTAAAGATGGTACTACCAAAAAATCGGGAACGATAGGGCATGTTGCAGCAACATCTTTTTTCCCTTCTAAAAATTTAGGATGCTATGGCGATGGTGGTGCAATATTTACCAACGACGACGAGTTAGCACATACGCTTCGCGGAATTGTTAACCACGGAATGTACGAACGTTACCACCACGATGTTGTGGGGGTAAACTCTCGTCTAGATTCTATCCAAGCGGCTGTGCTTCGCGCAAAACTTCCGTTGTTAGACCAATACAATACAAAACGACGCCAAGCTGCTGTAAAATATACCGAAGCACTTCAAAATCATCCGCATATTATAACGCCTATGGTTGCTGATGGTGATTTAACTGCTGAAAACAATCATCATGTTTTTCATCAGTATACCCTCAGAATTACCAACGGAAAACGAAACGAATTGGTTAAGTTTTTAAATGAAAACGATATTCCTTGCGGAGTGTATTACCCAATTCCGTTACACAGTCAGAAAGCATACAGCGATAGTCGCTACAATGAAGAAGATTTTGCAGTAACAAATCAATTAGTAAAAGAAGTAATTTCTTTACCAATGCATACCGAATTGGACGATGAGCAAATCGAATTCATCACCAATAAAATAAAAGAATTCATTAACTAGATATCGGTTCTAAAAATCGTATCGCACCACATTTTTTTTAAATGAAAATATTAGTAACTGGCGGACTTGGATATATTGGTTCTCATACCGTTGTAGAGCTTCAAAACAAAGGCTACGAAGTAATTATTGTAGACAATTTATCCAATTCTTCCATCGAAGTTTTAGACAATATTGAAAAAATTACAGGAAAGAAACCTGCTTTTGAAAAGGTAGATTTACGCGAAAAAGATACTGTTTCGGCTTTCTTCAAAAAATATACAGATATTGCTGGAGTTATTCATTTTGCGGCTTCAATTTTTGTAAATGAAAGTGTTGAAAATCCGCTTTTGTATTATGAAAACAACTTGAACTCGCTTATTTATTTACTGAAAGAAGTTTCAGCAAAAAAAGAGATGGCCATGATTTTCAGTTCGTCTTGCACGGTTTACGGACAAGCAGATGAATTGCCAATTACGGAAGAAGCTCCTGTAAAAAAAGCAGAAGCACCATACGGAAACACTAAGCAAATTGGAGAAGAAATTATTGCCGACACTTGTAAAGTTACGCCAAATTTAAAAGCTATATCATTACGTTATTTCAATCCAGTTGGCGGACATGAAACTGCGCTTATTGGAGAAACTCCACAAGGAAAACCACACCATTTGGTACCATATATTACGCAAACTGCAATCGGAATTAGAGAGCAGCTCACCGTTTTTGGAGGCGATTATCCTACAAAAGATGGTACTTGCATTCGCGATTATATCCATGTTGTAGATTTAGGAAAAGCACACGTAACTGCCTTAGAACGCTTGCTAAACAATAAAAACGAAACCAATTACGAAGTTTTTAATATCGGGACAGGAACAGGAAGTTCGGTTTTTGAAGTTATTGGAAGTTTCGAAAGAATAAGTGGCGAAAAACTAAATTTCAAAGTAGCCGACCGTCGCCCAGGCGATGTTGCCGCTATTTATGCTGACACCAAAAAAGCTAATGAAGTTTTAGGTTGGGAAGCAAAATCAACCCTCGACGAAGCTATGGCATCGGCTTGGAAATGGGAAAAAAAGGTAAGAGGGAAATAAAATTTCCTTCATAAAAAACACAATAATAAAAGGCTTAGAAAATTTTAATTAAATTTTCTAAGCCTTTTATATCCTATACATTTTTCTTTCTATCTAAACTATTTTTCCCAACAGTATATGCATATGACGATGATGGAAGGAATTGAATACTTAACTCTTTATAATCCTTTTCACCTTCTTTATCAATAGTTGTTACAATCGGATAATTTAAATTACTCTCCAAACAAAATTTATACAAGCTTTTTAATTCATTCGGTTTTTCATAATATCTATTAGTCCACTTAATTTCTAATGCCCATAATGGTTTCAGCGTTGAATCACTAATCCCGACCATATCGACTTCCCCACCAGACCATCTAGCATACCATGGAGTAAACCACTCACGATGCATCCACTGAGCATATATCGCTGTTTCAACCATATTACCAATCATTTCATCAGTAGCCGTAATTGGAGAAAATAATGCACTTCGCAAAGAGGGATTGGTAAGATAAATTTTAAAAAAATTATCCCTTTTAAATCGTTTACCACTTTGATCAATCCTCTTTACTTGCTTAATTAAAAATGCTGCTTCTAAATATTCAATATATTTTTTTAAAGTATTTTTTGGTACTTGAGATTGCTTACTTAATGTTTCTAATGAAAACTCACTTCCACTATTATAAGCTATTGTGGTAAACAAAGAGTTTAACTCTCTTGTGTCACTTATTCCGTATAAGCTTGGCAAGTCTCTTAAAAGCACCTTATCGACAATGTCTTGTCTAATATATCTTCCTGGATTAGCTTGGATTTTTTCAGAAAAAATAACCTCAGGATAACCCCCAAAATTTATATAATCCAAAAAATGTTTATTTAATTCATTTAGATGAGAAGATGAATAGAAATCTGTTATATGTTCTTTCCATTTCAAACTTATTGTTGTTATAATTCTATCCAATCCTTTTAAAGAAATATATTCATTAAAAGTTAATGGTGGCAATAAAAAGTCTGTAAATCTTCCTGCTCCACTTTCATCACTTGCAAACTTCAAAGCCGCAGCTGCAGATCCAGATACAATAAATTTATCCTTTCTAAAACTATCTACTAATGATTTCAAATGAACTTCCCAACCTTTACAATATTGGATTTCGTCATAAATTATATGCCAATCATTTTTATCCTTTACCCCAGTTGCTTCTTTAGCATATAAAAATAGTTGTTCTAATGGAATATTATTATAAATTGGATTTTCAATCGTTATAAAAATAATTTTTTTTGGATTAACCCCATTCTGGATTAAATCTTCAACTAGATGATATAGCATAACTGTCTTCCCTACACGTCTAGGCCCCATTAAAACAACCGCTCTCCTTATCTCTCTCTCATAAACAAGAGGCTTAAATAATTCAAAATATAATCTTCTAGGCATTTCATTATAATCATCTTCAATATGCCCATCAACCCACCATGGGTTTTCAAATCTAATCCTATCTAAGACCTGCTTTTTAGATATTTCTTTAATCATAAAAACAATTATTTTATGCTAAAATACAAAATAAGATCAATTAGTTGATTTTATTTATAATAAAATATCAAATTAAATTATTTGTTCATTTAAAATAGTCTTAACACTATCTTTTTAGATTAGAATTTAAAAATTAAATAAGATAAACATTGACATGAATAAATTTTCTTAGCCTTTCTAATATACATTCATTTCAATTATCTTTGTACCACTCGTTTAGAGTCTCAATAAATACAAATCCACCAAGTGGAACAAAATAAGTTTCAGTGAGCAACATTACCACGTCTACTGGCTTAGGTCAAGTTATAACTACGTACAAAGAATCTCTGCAGCAACAGAAATTAGGGAGTGCTATTGCCAATTCTCAAAATAATATTCATTTAAAAGGCCTTGTAGGTACATCTTTATCATTGGTGTTAGCCAATGCATTTAAGGATGCCGAACTACCTTTTTTGGTTATTTTAAACGATAAAGAAGAAGCTGCTTATCATCTAAACGATTTAGAACAACTCGTTGGAGAAAAAGATGTGCTTTTTTACCCAGGAAGCTATCGCCGGCCTTATCAAATTGAAGAAACCGACAATGCAAATATTTTACTCAGAGCCGAGGTTTTAAACCGCATCAACTCGCGTAAAAAGCCTGCTATTATCGTTACATATCCTGAAGCGCTATTTGAAAAAGTCGTCACTAAAAAAGAGTTGGAGCGAAGCACTCTTAAAATTAATTTAAACGACAGACTTTCTATCGATTTTATAAACGAAACACTCTTTGAATACAAATTCAAAAGAGTCGATTTTGTTACAGAACCTGGAGAATTTTCGGTGCGAGGTGGGATTGTAGATGTTTTTTCTTTTTCGAATGACAAACCTTACAGAATTGAATTTTTTGGAGATGAAGTAGACAGCATTCGAACTTTCGATGTTGAAACACAACTTTCTACCGAAAAACTGAAAAAAATCAACATCATTCCAAATGTTGAAAACAAATTTTTAGAAGAAGAACGCGAGAGTTTTTTAAAGTATATTTCAGCTAAAACAGTTGTTTGTATTAAAAATGAAGAACTTTTATTTTCTCGTATAGACGGACTTTTCAGCAAAGCAGAAGAAGCTTTTAACAACCTTTCAAAAGACATAAAACACGCGCCACCAAAAGAACTGTTTTGCGACGCCGAACTGTTAAAAAATCAGCTTAAAACATATATTTCAATTGTTTTAAACACGCCAAAGTCGAGTGCTACTGCTTACGAAACTATAACTTTTCAAACTGCACCTCAACCTTCATTTAACAAGCAATTCGATTTACTTATTGCCGATTTAAATGAAAATCACGCAAAAGGTTATACCAACTTAATTTTTTGTGTGAGCGAGCAACAAGCCAAACGTTTTCACGATATTTTTAACGATGTCGATACCGAAGTACACTACGAAACGGTTGTTTTTTCGATGCATCAAGGGTTTATCGACAACGAGTATAAAATGGTTTGCTATACCGATCATCAAATTTTTGATCGTTACCATAAGTTTCAGCTAAAAAATGGCTATTCTAAAAAGCAAGCTATTACTCTAAAAGAGTTAACCAACCTAGAAATTGGCGATTATGTTACACATATCGACCACGGAATTGGAACTTTTGGAGGCTTGCAAAAAATTCAAGTTGAAGGCAAACTGCAAGAAGCCATTAAACTTATTTATGGCGAACGCGATATTTTGTATGTAAGTATTCATTCGCTACATAAAATTACCAAGTACAACGGTAAAGACGGAAAAACTCCGAAGATTTATAAATTAGGTTCTGCCGCTTGGAAAAACCTCAAAAAGAAAACCAAAACGAAGGTTAAAGAAATTGCTTTTAACCTAATTAAATTATACGCCAAACGTAAAACCGAAAAAGGATTTCAGTACGGCCCAGATAGCTATTTACAAAATGAGTTGGAAGCTTCTTTTATTTATGAAGACACGCCAGACCAAAGCAAAGCGACCGAAGATGTAAAACGCGACATGGAAAGCGAGCAACCAATGGACCGACTTGTGTGCGGAGATGTTGGTTTCGGAAAAACCGAAGTTGCTATTCGAGCGGCTTTTAAAGCGGTAGACAACGGGAAGCAAGTTGCGGTTTTGGTGCCTACTACTATTTTGGCTTTTCAGCATCATAAAACATTTAGTGAGCGACTTGCCGATATGCCTGTAACAGTTGATTATTTAAACCGTTTCCGAACTGCAAAAGAGAAAAAAGAAACCCTAGAAAAACTTGCTGAAGGAAAAGTTGATATTATTATAGGTACGCATCAGTTAGTCAATAAAAATGTAAAATTTAAAGACCTCGGACTTCTTATTGTAGATGAAGAACAAAAGTTTGGAGTTGCCGTAAAAGACAAGCTGAAAACCATCAAAGAAAATGTAGATGTGCTTACGCTAACCGCAACGCCAATTCCTCGAACGTTGCAATTTAGTTTGATGGCTGCGCGCGACCTTTCTGTAATAACTACTCCTCCGCCAAACCGCTACCCCATTGAAAGTAATGTTATTCAATTAAACGAGGAAGTAATTCGTGATGCGGTTTCTTATGAAATTCAACGTGGCGGACAAGTATTTTTTATTCACAACAGAATTGAAAATATCAAAGAAGTTGCTGGCATGGTACAACGCTTGGTTCCTGATGCTAAAATTGGAATTGGCCATGGACAAATGGACGGAAAGAAACTTGAACAATTAATGTTGAGTTTTATGCGTGGCGATTTTGATGTTTTGGTAGCAACTTCTATTATCGAAAGCGGATTGGACGTTCCAAATGCGAACACCATTTTTATCAACAATGCCAACAATTTCGGACTTTCAGATTTACACCAAATGCGTGGCCGTGTTGGGCGAAGCAATAAAAAAGCCTTTTGTTATTTTATCACACCGCCATACTCGGCAATGACTGACGATGCTCGAAAACGTATCCAAGCTTTGGAACAATTTACAGAACTCGGAAGCGGTTTCAATATTGCAATGAAAGACCTTGAAATACGTGGTGCTGGAGATATTCTTGGAGGAGAGCAAAGCGGATTTATGAATGAAATTGGCTTTGATACTTACCAAAAAATCTTGCAAGAAGCAATCGAAGAACTCAAGGAAAATGAGTTTGCCGATTTATACGAAACTCCAAAAGAGGAAAACAAAGTATTTGTAAAGGAAACTCAAATCGATACCGATTTTCAATTGTTATTCCCAGACGATTATATCAATGCTATTACCGAGCGTTTAAACTTGTACAACGAGTTGAGTACTTTAAAAACTGAAGACGATTTGATAGCCTATCAACAACGTCTCGAAGACCGTTTTGGAGAACTCCCAGAAGAAGCAAACGACCTCATCAATAGTGTACGAATTAAATGGATAGCAACACAACTTGGTCTGGAGCGCATCATTTTAAAACAAGGGAAAATGGTTGGTTATTTTGTATCCGATCAGCAGAGTAGTTTTTACCAAAGCAACCGCTTTAGAAATGTTTTAATGTATATCCAAATGCATCCAACAATTGGAAAAATCAAAGAAAAACAAACGCGGAATGGTTTGCGATTGCTCATTTCTTTTGAAAATATAAAATCGATTAACAAGGCATTAAACACCTTAAAACCGTTTGTAGAAGCCAATAAAATTGATGCGAATTAAAATCGCTATAAAATGTAAATTTGGCGCGATAATTGTTTAATTTGTAAAAAAATTAATACGAACATGAAGAAATTATTTATACTCGCTTTTTTAATTCCGTTGCTTTCGATTGCTCAAAACCAAATTTCTGGTACTTTTTCACCGAGCGATATGTTCAGCAAAGTATTTCTGTATCAAGTAACTCCAAATTACCCAACCTATATTTCGTATAGTTCAATTGCTTCTGATGGGAATGCTAGCATAGCTTTGGAAAATAATTTAGCGCCAGGGATGTATCGATTGGTTTTCGGTATTCCGCAGGACGAGTTTTATTTTGATTTCATCTACAACGGAAAAGAAGACGTCACATTTAAATACGATGCAAATGATGGAGTGAGTTATATTTCTTCGGAAGAAAATTTGATGCTCCAAGAGTATAACGCGCATATCAATGAGGCTAAGGAAATGCTCAACGCTACTTTTGGACCTAATGTAAAAAAATCAACCTACTTTAATGTTTTCAAAACAATTGGAAATGTTCAAGACTACTATGAAACAGAAAGCGAAGGAATGATTGCCAATCATTTTATAAAAACGGGAAGAATTCCCAACCCAAGCGAACAACTTTCTGTAGATGAATTTTTAGCTTTAGAAAAAACCGAATTTTTCAAAAATATCGATTTTAACGATACCGTACTTCAACATTCGGACTACTTAACAAATGCTTCAAGAATTTACGTTTTGCGTTTTTCAGAAAACAATGAGCAGTATAAAGAGAACATCAAAACTGTTGCCGAAAAAGCAAGCGGAAACTATAAAGTACAAAAATCGATTATGGAGCGACTTTGGTACGATACTTCTTCCGCAGAAAACTTAGAAATTGCCAATTTTATTGCAGATAATTATTTGCTCTCACTAGCCGAAAAAACTGGCGACACCAAACTAATTACCGATATAAAAACCTATTCACAAACCGCCGTGGGTGCTAAAGCGCCAAACTTTTCGGTAACCGATAGTAAAACGCTTTACGATTTAAATGATGCTCAACATTATTTACTTATTTTCTGGAGTAGCACTTGTTCGCATTGTTTAAAAGAACTTCCGCAGGTTAAGAAATTCTTAGAAGCGCATCCCAACAAACAGCTTCAAGTAGTAGCTTTTGGTTTGGAAGACGAAGATTCGCCATGGGAACAAACCATCACTCAATTTCCAACGTACACGCATGTTTACGGTGCTGGAAAATGGGAAAACAAAACTGCTAGAACCTACAATATTGTTGCAACGCCAACCTATTTTATTTTGGATAGTAACAAAACAATTGTCGCTAAACCAGAAAATTTAGAAGCGTTGGAAACAGCACTTGAAGCTATTAAATAAGGTTTAGAGCGCTTTTAAATCTTTAATAACTTTAAAAGCAATATCAATTTGGTCTTCACCAACAATAATAGTAAACTCGTTGGTTGTTGAAATAACTTCGTGAAGGATAATTCCTTCCCAAGCCAAACGTTGGAAGATAAAGTAATAAATTCCAGGAATTACAACATTTTCCTCTGGAAGTTTTACACTAATAGACGAAAGCTTATCTATTTTTTGGGTAAGCTTTTCGCTTTTAAAAATAGACTCTACCACTTCATTCATCGAGTTACTCACCACAATATTGGTTTCGTTTACTCCTCTAGATGAAGTATAAAACACATCTTTATTATCGTTTATTTCTTGCAACAATCGCGCTTGATTGTTCAAAATAGTATCCGAAACTAAAAAAGTATAATCGGTTAAGGAAGAACGTACCGTGATTTCACCAATATTTTTAAGCACTTTTAAAATTCGGTGTGTCGCTCTAAATTCTAATTCCGATGAAAGTCTTTTTAGCGCCATTACAATCGCTCCGTTTCTAACATCTTTCCCTAATTGTTCTTCAATTTCTGGTTTTATATTTCTCGACAACGAAGTAAGGTTTATGATTCCTTGTGCCAAGGCGCTCTGTAAAAACGGTTTTGATTTGATGTAGTTTTCTACGATGGATGATATTGTTTTCATTTTTGTGGTTTGGTTTGGTTTTACGGGGGTAAATTTAAATGAAGTTTTCCTTAAAAACAAAAAATTAAACTAAATGTTTTATTTGTAACAATTTGTTTTTATTGAAAGAACCCAATGATAACAATGGATTCAGATGAAAAAATAATTTAAATTTTAACAATTGAGAGAATGTAGACCCTATATTTTGATAATATCGGTTAACTAAGAAACTTCTTTCAGAAATGATAAAAAGCATCTTCAAAATGCGTAATCGAAATCTTATTATTCTGCTTTAAAACGGCAATAATATCAAACCGAAGTTCTTTTTCAATTTCATGTTGTGTGATATAGTAATCCATTGCTTTTACCATCAATTTAATCTTTTTTGAACTCACAAAACTCTGCGGGTCACCAAAAAAGTTAGATGTTCGAGCCTTCACTTCCACACAAACCAACATATTGTCAACTTCAGCAATAATATCGACCTCAGCAAAATTGTAACGGTAATTCTGCTCGTGTATCACATAATTTTTCTTCCGCAGAAAAGAAACCGCTTGTGCTTCGGCTTCCTTCCCAAAATCGTTATGTGTAGCCATAATTGTGGGTTTTAAAACGTATATAAGATAACAATTAAAATTGAGTGTAGAATCTGGGTGATTTATTAGGTAATTCTCTACTGAAAATCATTATTTTTGTGACAAATTAAAATACCTTTAGAACTTCTTCTAAAAGTATAAAATGAGAAAAAATCAATTTATCTCAACGCTAAAAGTAGTAATATCATGCCCTCAATGAGGGAATAAAATTTGAGAATGTCACAGAAATACAACGATACACCCCAAAATAAAAACAGATTTACAATAACGGCAGCTTTGCCATACACCAACGGTCCTATTCACATTGGGCATTTAGCGGGGGTGTATGTTCCTGCTGATATTTACGCGCGTTATTTGCGATTAAAAGGAAAAGATGTTGCTTTTATCTGCGGAAGTGACGAACACGGTGTTGCCATCCCGATGAAGGCAAAAAAGGAAGGTGTTTCTCCGCAAGAAATTATCGATAAATACAACGGAATTATTAAAGAATCGTTTGCTGACTTCGGAATTTCATTTGATAATTACTCACGAACTTCAGCGCCAATTCATCATCAAACTGCATCTGATTTTTTCAAGAAACTTTACGAAGACGGAAAATTTATTGAAGAAGTTACAGAGCAACTTTACGATGGTGAAGCACAACAATTTTTAGCCGATAGATTTGTTGTAGGTACATGCCCAAAATGTAATCACGATGGGGCTTACGGAGACCAATGTGAAAACTGTGGAAGCTCGTTAAATGCAACCGATTTAATCAATCCGAAATCGACAATTACTGGTGCTGTGCCAGTTTTAAAAGAAACAAAACACTGGTTTTTACCACTCGACCAATACGATGCATTTTTAAAAGAATGGATTATTGAAGGTCATAAAAAAGATTGGAAACCTAATGTTTACGGACAAGTAAAAAGTTGGGTGGACGAAGGACTAAAACCTCGTGCTGTAACCCGCGATTTGGATTGGGGAATTCCTGTTCCTGTTGAAGGAGCCGAAGGGAAAGTGCTGTACGTTTGGTTTGATGCGCCAATTGGATATATATCGTCTACCAAAGAATGGGCAGAAAGAGAAGGTAAAGATTGGGAGCCTTATTGGAAAGATTCAAGATTAATTCATTTTATCGGAAAAGATAACATTGTTTTTCACTGTATCATTTTCCCTGCGATGTTGCAAGCGCATGGCGATTATATTTTGCCAGAAAACGTTCCTGCAAACGAGTTTTTAAATCTAGAAGGACAAAAACTTTCTACTTCCAAAAACTGGGCTGTTTGGTTACACGAATATTTGGAAGATTTTCCAGAGAAACAAGATGTTTTACGTTACACCTTAACGGCAAACGCACCAGAAACAAAAGACAACGATTTTACGTGGAAAGATTTCCAAGCGAGAAACAATAACGAATTGGTAGCAATCTTCGGAAACTTTATCAATCGTGTTATTGTGCTTACGCATAAATATTACAACGGAAGTATTCCGCAACCAAATGAGTTTTCAGCTATCGACAAACAAACTTTAGCCGAATTAAAGAAATATCCAGAAATTATAGCTTCATCCGTAGAGAAATATCGCTTTAGAGAAGCTTCGCAAGAACTCATGAATGTTGCTCGATTAGGAAACAAATACCTAGCCGATGAAGAACCTTGGAAAGTAATTAAAGAAGATGAAACTCGTGTGCAAACCATTATGTATGTAGCATTACAAATTGCTGCAGGTTTGGCTGTTTTAAGCGAACCGTTTTTACCATTTACCGCTACAAGCCTTAAAAAAATGCTTGCATTTGACACACTGTCTTCAACATTAAATTGGGAAGATGTATCACAAAAAGATGAGTTATTACCGGCAGGACACACTGTTGAAAAAGCGAGTTTACTCTTTACAAAAGTTGAAGACGAAGACATTCAAAAGCAATTAGATAAATTGGAAGCAACCAAAAAAGCAAATCAAGCTGAACTTGCCGCTGCCAATACTGCAGTGGAACCACAAAAAGAGACAATTACTTTTGACGATTTCTCAAAACTCGACATTAGAGTAGGAACAATTTTGGAAGCTGAAAAAATGCCAAAAGCTGATAAACTTTTGGTGTTAAAAGTAGATACAGGACTGGACGTGAGAACCATTGTTTCTGGAATTGCAAAAAGCTTTACTCCTGAAGAAATCATTGGAAAACAGGTAAGTGTTTTGGTAAACCTCGCTCCTCGTAAACTAAGAGGTGTTGAAAGTCAAGGTATGATTTTAATGACTGAAAACAAAGAAGGGAAATTGGTGTTTTTAAATCCAGATGAAGCTGCTATTCCAAACGGAAAAACCATCAACTAAATATTCCATTACTTCCAAAAGATTTTCAAATCCTTCGGAACAATACCCCAAAGGTTTTTGAAACCTTTGGGGTATCAGGAAACTTCGGGAAGTTATATCGAAAATTTTCTTAAATTGATAAGTCAAATTTCGACTATCATGAAACACGAGCCTATAGCAGCTGGTTATTATTATCATATTTTCAACCAAGGGAACAACAGGGAAAACATCTTTATTGAAGATAGAAATTATACGTATTTCATGATGCTTACCTACAAGCATATACTACCCATTGGGGAAATTCATTGCTATTGCCTATTGAAAAATCATTTTCATTTTATTGTAAAAACTAAAGAAGGTTTAGAGTCCAAAAAAATTTCTCAGGCATTTTCAAACTTGTTCAATGCGTATGCTAAAGCCATCAATAAATCTTATAAAAGAACAGGAAGTTTATTCCGAAGAAAGTATGCGAGAATTAAAATTGAAAGTGAAACTTACTTCAAAAACTTGGTACTTTACATTCATACAAATCCAAAACATCATGGTTTTTGCAATGATTTTATAACTTATCCACACTCTTCATTTCAATCGTATGTAGAAAATAAAGACTCGAATCTTACAAAAACATATACTTTGAATATATTTGATTCGTTACAAAACTTTATTGTTGCACATAAAGTTAAATATGATTTCTTGGAATCAAATAAAAAATATTTTTTAGAATAATACCTCACAGGTTTTAAAAAACCTTTGAGGTAGTTCTCCAACAATTATGCAAACATTAATTCAATACATTGCTCAACATACTTCGATTGCTTCAAAAAGCATCGAAAACACAGTTCAATTAATTAATCAAGACTGTACAATTCCGTTTATTGCTCGTTATCGAAAAGAGGCCACTGGGAATTTAGACGAAGTACAAATTGGCGAAATTGTAACGTATAAAAAAGACTTTGAAGCGCTAGTAAAACGCAAAGAGAGTATTTTAAAATCGCTAGAAGAACAAGGAGTGCTTTCCGACGATTTAAAACAGAAAATCGAAACTGCCGATTCGTTAATTGTTTTAGAGGATTTATATCTTCCGTATAAAAAGTCAAGAAAAACCAAAGCAGATACCGCACGGGAAAACGGACTCGAACCTTTGGCAAAAATCATCATGGCACAAAATGCCACCAATTTTGAATCTATTGCTACAAAATATCTTTCAGATACCATTACTGATGAAAACCAAGCGCTTGAAGGTGCTCGACATATTATTGCTGAATGGATTAATGAGCGTATCGACCTAAGAAACAGTCTTAGAAACCAATTTGAACGCTTCGCCGAAATAAGCACCAAAGTTGTAAAAACTAAAGCGGAAGAAGAAGCTGCTCAAAAATTCAGTGATTATTTCGATTGGAACGAACCTTTAAAACGTTGTCCGTCGCACCGATTACTCGCTATATTGAGAGCTGAAAATGAAGGCTTCATCAAAATAAAAATTTCCATTGACGAACAGCGCGCATTAGATTATATCGAAAATAAAATGATAAAATCTAATAACGAGTGCGCTACACAAATAACGCTAGCAGTAAAAGATGCATTTAAAAGACTCTTGGCGCCAGCGCTTTCGAATGAAGCGTTGAACAATGCTAAAGAAAATGCAGACAACACTGCCATTTCTGTTTTTGCGAAGAATTTACAACAACTACTTTTGAGTCCGCCATTGGGAGAAAAAACGATTTTGGCAATCGACCCAGGCTTTCGTACTGGTTGCAAAATTGTATGCCTAGACCAACAATGCGCTCTGTTGCATAACGAAACTATTTATCCGCATGAGCCTCGAAAAGAAGCCACACAAGCCATCAAGAAGATTAGCACATTGGTAAATGCTTATAAAATTGAGGCGATTGCTATTGGAAACGGAACTGCATCTCGTGAAACGGAAACACTCATCAAGCGTATTCGATTTGATCGCGAAGTTGAAGTTTTTGTAGTAAGTGAAGCTGGAGCATCAATTTATTCAGCATCAAAAATTGCAAGAGACGAATTTCCAAACTATGATGTTACGGTGCGCGGCGCTGTCTCTATCGGTCGTCGCCTTTCTGACCCTTTAGCCGAATTGGTAAAAATCGAAGCTAAATCTATTGGTGTTGGGCAATACCAACACGATGTCGACCAAACAAAATTAAAAGAAGCACTCGACCGAGTAGTCGAAAGTTGCGTAAATAAAGTTGGTGTAAATATTAATACTGCAAGTCCATCGTTGCTGAGTTATGTTTCAGGAATTGGAGAAAAACTGGCAGAAAATATTGTTACTTATCGGAATGAAAATGGCGCCTTTACTTCAAGAGAAGATATCAAAAAAGTACCGCGTTTAGGTGGAAAAGCTTTTGAACAAAGTGCAGGTTTTCTTCGGATAAAAAATGCTAAAAACCCGCTAGATGATTCTGCTGTGCATCCAGAAAGTTATTCAATAGTAAAGAAAATGGCTTCGGATATGAAAGTGCAAATTGAAGAATTGGTTGGCAATAAAGCACTTATAAAAAATATTCCGTTAGAAAAATATCTAACCGACAAAATTGGATTGCCAACACTTACCGATATCGCTTCTGAATTAGAAAAACCCGGAATCGACCCAAGAGAAAAAGCAAAAATGTTTGAATTTGACCCCAATGTAAAAACGATTAACGATTTACGAGAAGGGCAAATTTTACCTGGTATTGTAAACAACATTACCAACTTTGGTTGTTTTGTGGATATTGGAATAAAAGAAAGTGGACTCGTACATATTTCAAGATTAACCGATGGTTTTGTGACCAACGTAAACGAAGTGGTTACGCTTCAGCAACATGTAAAAGTAAAAGTCATTGAAATAGATTTTCCTCGAAAACGTATTCAGCTTGCTATGAATTTTTAATTCAGCATAAAAGAATAAATACTATAAGCATCAAAATAAGCTACGTATTTTTTAGCTGAATTCTTTGTATGTTTGTTAGGATAAAATGAGTTTGTTCGGTGTAAATTATTTAATATTTTTTCTATGAAATTTAGAACTTCCCACTTAAAAAATATAGTCTTTGCTACGACGCTTTTTTGCTTCGGATGTATTTCTTTTTTACAAGGACAAGACACCAATTTTTTATCGAAAGATGCTACCCGTTGGCAAATGCTTAAATACGATACAGGCAATATGTTTAAAGGGATTTTGTTTTCGTATGCGCGTCCGTTTCATTGGGAGAAAAAGCAATGGATGGAATTCGGAGGCGTTGCAGCGACAACCTCAATTTTATACATTTTTGACGATCAAACAAGTGAATATTTTGTAGAACAAAGTGATGATATTCCAGATTTTATAAAAGATTATGGTTGGTACTACGGAAGTCCGCAAAACAACTACATGCTCACGGCAGCCGTCTATTTAACTGGACTTGGCTTGAAAAACGAAAAGTTAAGACGAACAGGAGTTTTATTAATTTCATCGGCTTCTGCTGCAGGATTACTTCAGCAAATGAGCAAATATGCTTTTGGTAGAGCACGCCCAAGAAGTGGCGACGACAAAAACACTTTTTATCCCTTTACTAGTGATAAAGACTACCATTCATTCCCTTCTGGTCATGCCATTTTAGCGTTTACCAATGCCTATGCTATTGCCAAACAATTTAAAAATCCGTGGGTAAAAGGAGGTATTTATGCCGTTGGTTTAATCCCTGGAGTTTCTAGATTATGGGCTGGAGCGCATTGGCTTACCGATGTTGGTGTAGGTATTGCATTGAGTATTGCAACGGTGGAAGCTATCGATAAGTTTCTCGACAGTAAATACGAAGAGAAGTACAACCAAAAACAAAAAGATGTAAGTTGGGATTTAAGTATCGGTCCTGGTCAATTTGGAGTTGTAATGCGTTTTTAATAACGCATTTAGCTTACTTTCATTAAGATAGACTATTTATAAATTAGAATTCTTGATAACTATCACTTCTAAAGTGAAAGATAATTTCATTAATTTTAATCAAAATTTACGTCTTAACACAGACACTTAAAAAATAAATACATAGAGATTATGTTATCAAAAAAAATTGAAGAAGCACTAAATAAACAAGTTAGAGTAGAAGCTGAGTCTTCTCAAATATACCTAGCAATGGCATGTTGGGCAGAAGTAAAAGGTTTGGAAGGAGTTGCTCAATTTATGTACGATCAATCGGATGAAGAGCGCGAACACATGCTAAAACTCGTTAAGTTTATTAATGAGCGTGGCGGACATGCAAAAATATCTGCATTAAAAGAACCAAATGTTACTTTTGAAAGCTTTAAAGAAATGTTTGAAATGCTATTCGAACACGAAGTTTTTGTTTCTGAAAGTATCAACAACCTAGTACATATTACTTTGGAAGAAAAAGATTATGCAACTCACAATTTCTTACAATGGTATGTTGCTGAACAAATTGAAGAAGAAGCAGTTGCACGAACTATTTTAGATAAAATCAACCTTATCGGAGACGACAAAGGAGGATTGTATTTATTCGATAGAGACATTCAACAACTTACAGTTACAAGTTCTGGATCGACTCCTTTAGAATAATTCTTTTGAAAAATGTTAAATTTTATTTAGATTAAGTTTAAATAGATATATTTGCTTTCGGTAATCAATCGATACGATTCGTTGGGCAAAAAGAAAAAAGATAAAGAGAAGAAAAGCAAAAAAGTTAAAGAACTCAAAGTAAAGGGTTTAAAATCAAAATGCTGTAATAAATATCAGAAAAGTGAATCAAAACGCTGTAAAAAATGCCCATGTTTTGATTTATTAAAAGAAAAAGCTGCTTAGTATTTAAGCATACCACATAAAAAAAGCGTAGTGATTTTCACTACGCTTTTCGTTTTGTATAGGAAGTCTATTTACTTCCCAACATTAAAACTTCATTACAATTTACTTCTGTAACATATCGTTTTACGCCTTCTTTATCTTGATAAGACCTAGAAACTAATTTGCCTTGCACGGCTACTTCTTTTCCTTTAGTCAAATAATTCTCTACAATTTCAGCAGTTTTTCCCCATGCAATAACCGAGTGCCATTGCGTATCTTTAACTACATTTCCGCTTTGATCTTTGTATGATTCGTTTGTAGCAATCGAGAATTTTGCCAATTTTCTTCCGCTGTCTAAAGTAATTACTTCTGGATCGTTTCCTAAATTTCCAATCAACTGTACGTGGTTTCTTAAAGTATTCATAATTAAAAGATTTAAAAGATTCATATTATTTTTAATTGTAAATTCGATACACTCAAATCAACATTGCAAAGATGTAGTTGGTTGAGCGGTTTACTCGGTTCTTACTTAGTTACTTTCGTTTAATTTCGATTGTAAGTATTTGTAACCGTTTGTAAATGAATAATAAAAAAGCTATCGTATGGAAACCATCAGCAAAATAGAATTAAGAAATCTTCAAATGAATGATTATTTAGAGCTTCGTTCGTCTATGATTGAAGCCTATAGCGGTATTGAAGATGCACCGTGGAAAGAACACGAAATTAAAAAGTTACTTTCTCTATTTCCGCAGGGACAACTTGTGGTACTTGTTGATGATAAAGTAGTGGGCTGTGCTCTTTCTTTAATTTTAGATGAAAAAGATATTGACGACAACCATACGTATGAAGAAATTACAGGGAATTACACCTTTTCTACACACAATGCCAAAGGGAATATTATGTATGGAATTGATGTGTTTATCCACCCAAAATATCGTGGACTCCGTCTTGGAAGGAGACTTTACGACAAACGAAAAGAGCTTGCCGAGCAACTCAATTTAAAAGCTATTATGTTTGCTGGACGAATTCCGAATTACAGCAAATACGCCGATGAAATTTCGCCTAAGCAATACATCGAAAAAGTACGTATGAAAGAGCTTTTCGACCCTGTTTTGGCATTTCAGCTGAGCAACGATTTCCACGTAAAAAAGATAATGAAAAACTATTTGGAAGGCGACAAACATTCGTTGGATTATGCAGTGTTGATGGAGTGGAACAATATTTATTACGATAAAAGTCCGAAGCTACTCAATGCGGAAAAATCGGTTGTTCGTTTGGGGCTCATCCAATGGCAAATGCGACCACTAAAAAACTTAGATGCTTTATTTGAGCAAGCTGAATTTTTTATCGATGCCGTTTCTGGTTACGAAAGCGATTTTGCCCTGTTTCCAGAATTGTTTACCGCGCCACTAATGGCCGATTACAATCACTTAAACGAAGCAGACGCCATACGAGAATTGGCAAAATATACCGAACCTATCCATCAAAAGTTTCAAGAATTTGCTATTTCGTACAACATAAATATCATCACCGGAAGCATGCCGCATATTATTGACGGCAACCTTTACAATTCTGGATTTTTATGCAAACGCGATGGAACTTCAGAGATGTACACCAAAATTCATATCACACCAAACGAAGTGGCGCATTGGGGAATGAAAGGTGGCGACGTTATTAAAACTTTTGACACCGACTGCGGAAAAATCGGGATTATTATTTGCTACGATGTGGAGTTTCCAGAACTCAGCAGGCTACTTGCCGACCAAGGTATGCAAATTCTTTTTGTGCCCTTTTTAACCGATACTCAAAACGGTTATACCCGTGTGAAAAGTTGCTCGCAAGCACGTGCAATTGAAAACGAATGTTACGTAGCTATTGCTGGTTGCGTTGGAAACCTTCCGAAGGTAAACAACATGGACATTCAATATGCGCAAGCGGCTGTACTTACACCTTCAGACTTTGCTTTTCCGAACAATGGAATAAAAGCCGAAGCTACACCAAATACAGAAATGACACTTTTGGTAGATGTGAATATCGATTTACTAAAAGAATTACACGAACACGGAAGCGTTCGCATTTTAAAAGACCGAAGAACCGACTTATACGAAGTGAGAAAAAAGTAGTAACTTTAAAGAAAATAAGTTGTTATTTGTGTTATGGAAAAGCTTTGTTTGGAATGTGGTGAAAAACTAATTGGGCGAGCCGATAAAAAATTCTGCGGAGATTACTGCCGTAACGCATACAACAACAAGCTTAATAAAGACAGTAAAAATCTAATTAGAAATATCAATAATCGTCTACGGAAGAATTACAGAATTTTGGAAAGTTTAAACCCCGAAGGAAAGACAAAAACTACCAAGTCAAAACTTTTAAATAAAGGTTTTGATTTTGAATATTTCACCAATACATATACCACTCAAAAAGGAAGTACCTATTACTTTTTATACGACCAAGGTTACCTCCCACTCGACAACGATTTTTATATGCTCGTAAAAAGGGAGTAGAATTTAAAATGTAATTTCTTCTTATTAATAATTATGGCTATTCAGCTTTAAAGCAGCAACAACAATATCTTTGCGACTTATTTGCCCAACCAATTTTCCGTGGTCTAAAACAGGTAATCGGCGTCGGTGACCTTCATAAAAACGAGAAGCTGCATCAAAAATATTCATGTCATGCGGAATGGTATCCACTTCCGTAGTCATAAAATTTTCAACATTTTTTTCTAAAATCGGCATATTAAAATAGCGACTTTCAGAAATTTGTTTCATACAATCGGCCTCAGAAATAATTCCCACCAAATGTCCAGCATCATTACAAACAGGTCCTCCAGAAATTCGGTGTTTTATAAAAAGTTCCATCACTTCCAAAATAGACTGCTCTGGCTTAAAAATCACCAAGTTTTTACTCATGTAATCTTCTACTAAAATAGGCGCATTAAATTGCTTTTTCTGCTCTTCTCTGGCTCCTTGAAAACTTTTTATTCCCATAATTTTTTAATTTTCTTGGTTGGTGTGAATTATAAATATAATTAATAATAACGACATAAAATATATTATTCTTAATCTTATTGTTAATTTTTAATATTATATTAATTTCAGAAGAAAATGGAAGTAGCGCATTAATTTCTAATACGTATATTTATAAGACTAACACAACGCTTTTGAAAAAATTCCCTTACATACTCTCATTTTTGGTTTTGGTAGCCATTACCACTTGGCGATTTTACGATTTAGTACCACAAACCGATATTACAAACGCTTCTTTTTCTACGGAAAGAACGCTCGAACACATTAAGAAGATTTCAGAAAAACCTCATTTTGTCGGGACAACAGCTCACGAAGAAGTTAAAAATTACATCGTTAATGAGTTACAACAACTGAAGCTTTCAACCGAAATACAAGAAGGATACACCACAGGAGATTGGGGAAATGTGAGTTATGCCGAAAATATTATAACCAAAATTAAGGGTAGTGAGCCTGGAAAAGCCTTGGTTTTAATGGCGCATTATGATAGTAGCCCGCATTCGTCTAAAGGCGCAAGTGATGATGCCGTTGGAGTGGCGGTAATTCTTGAAGGGATTCGTTCTTTTTTAGCTGAAAAGAAAACCCCGAAAAACGACATCATTATTTTATTTACAGACGCCGAAGAATTAGGATTAAATGGCGCTCAACTATTTGTTGAAAAACACCAACTTGCTAAAGAAGTCGGACTTGTTTTAAACTTTGAAGCCCGCGGAAGCGGAGGCCCAAGTTATATGCTTATTGAAACTAATGGTGGCAACAAAAATATGATTGAGTCTTTTGCGGAAGCAAACCCAATGTTTCCTGTAGCAAATTCGTTGGCATATAGTATTTATAAAATGCTTCCTAACGACACCGATTTGACTATTTTTAGAGAAAAAGTCGATGTAAATGGTTTTAATTTTGCTTTTATCGACGACCATTTTGATTATCACACCGAAAATGATTCGTATGAAAATGTCGATGCTAACACACTTCAGCATCAAATTTCGTACTTGGTTCCGCTACTAAATTTTTATAGTGATTACGATTTAAACACACTAACATCTGATACCGATTATGTGTATTTTGACGTTCCTGTATTTAACTTTGTGTACTATCCTTTTCAGTGGATTTTCCCGATGCTTATTGTAGCAGTTGCTATTTTCATAGTATTAATCTTTTTTGGTTTTCAGCAGAAAAAACTTTCAGTAACAGCAATTTTTAAAGGCTTCGGATACTTTTTACTTTCGTTGATACTTTGCGGAATTATAGGTTATTTCGGATGGACAGTCTTAAAATATTTCTATCCGCATTATCGAGATATTTTACAAGGATTTACCTATAACGGACATTTATATATTGCTTGTTTTACAGCATTGTGCTTTTCAATTTGCTTTTATATTTATTCTAAATCAGCAAAAATTGCCGTGCAAAACTTAATGATTGCTCCAATTTGTATTTGGTTAATTATTTGTGTTGGCATCGCTTTCTATCTGCAAGGTGCTAGCTTTTTTATCATCCCTGTTTATGGAGCGCTTGGCGCTTTGGGGATTTATATTTTTCAGAAGAAGCAAACTCGTCCGCTTTTAGTTTTCATCATTTTATGTATTCCTGCCTTATGGATTTTAGCGCCGTTAATACAAATGTTGCCCGTTGGTCTCGGACTCAAAATGTTAATTGCTCCTTGCCTTATTTCGGTCTTGTTATTTGGATTATTACTTCCTGTAATCGGGCTCTATAAAAACAAAAAAAGTTACGCCTACGCGAGTTTCGTACTTGCCGTATTGTTTTTTGTTTCAGCACATTTTCAGTCGGAATATAACAACGAGCGACCGCATCCTACAAGTTTGGTTTATCTTTTGGATAATGACACTAAAACAGCGCAATGGGCAACCTACAACCATGAATTAGACAATTGGATTTCGCAATATATCACTGACGAGAATTCTTCCGAAGAAAATATAAAACTCAGTAGCAAATACAGCTCTGGGTTTACTCATGTAACAAAAGCTCCTTTCAAGGAAATCTCAAGTCCAATTACCGAAATAACACACGACTCGATTGCCAACAACAAACGCTACGTAACTTTATGTATCAATCCGCAACGAGCAGTAAATCGAATGGAAATCACCACCAAAAATATCGAATTTTTAGCTTGTAGTATTAACGGAGTTCCCCTCTCTGAAGAGTACTTAAAAAGGCGTGGCAACCGACTTTTAACACATTATATAAGTAACAACAGTTATTCTGAAATAAATTTAGTATTTTATGCTAACGAAAAACCTGTTTTAACAATTTATGAAGCATCGAATAATTTGTTGGAGCATCCTTTGTTTAGCATTCCGCCGAGACCAGCGAATGCAATCCCCATGCCTTTTGTTTTAAACGATGCTATAATGACTAAAAAAACAATCGAACTATAATGCCTAAAAAAATTGCAGTACTTGGTTGCGGATGGCTTGGATTTCCGTTGGCAAAATCGTTTGTGGAACGTGGCTATCAAGTAAATGGCGCTACGACTTCGGTAGATAAAATATTGGATATTGCGCACCAAAAAATAAATCCGTTTTTAATAGCGGTACACAAGCATCATGTAGAAGGAAACATTAGTTATTTTTTACAAGATGTAGATGTGCTTATTCTCAACATTCCGCCGAGAATCAGGAAAAACTCAGAAGCTAATTACATTTCGAAAATAAAAACGCTTTCAGAAAAAATTGAACAAGCCAACATTAAAAAAGTAATTTTTGCTAGCAGTACATCTGTTTACAACAACAAAAATACAATTGTAAACGACGATACGCCTACTTGCCCAACCACCGAAAGTGGAAAGCAAATTTTGGCTTCGGAACAATTGCTACAAAGCAATGCGCACTTTAAAACTACGGTGATACGTTTTGCAGGACTTTATGGCAACGACAGGCATCCTGTAAAATCACTTTCTGGGAAAGAAAACATTGCCAATCCTAATGCCGCGGTTAATCTTATTCATTTAGATGACTGTGTTGAAATCATCAATTCGGTGATAGAAAAAGACTTTTGGGGCGTTACTTTTAACGCTTGCGCACCAATGCATCCTACACGAAAAGACTTTTATACTTCCGAAGCAAAAAAACTGAATATTAAACCTCCTACGTTTTCAAATACTGCTGAAAGCAAAGGAAAAACTATTACTTCTTCGTTTGTTGAAGAACAATTAGTGCATCAGTTTAAGTTTCCGAATTTAGAATATTGATAGTTTTTTTTAATGTATAACACTGAAGTTTTAAATCAGAATAAAACCTCAAAAACATACATCTCTTAAAATCCTTAACACATAGACTATTTCCTAGTTAAATATAGGTTAAACCTACTTGAAAAGAATATTTTTACCCTTGGCATGTTGTAATTTTACCATGTAAAAGAAAAAGAAATACATTTTACATAAAAGTTAGGTTAGGTTTTTAAGTTAGTTTAGATTAGTTTATGAAAGCGCATTGTTTATCAAACGATGCGCTTTTTTTCATTTTCAACTGAAATTGTTTAAAAAAGAACAACTGCGTAGCTTTAGCATAGAATTAATATCTTTTTTGAATAATTTTAATAGCTTTGACAATATTAAGTTTGTTATACACAAATCGCATTACTACTATGAAACAAGGTGTAATTTTACTGTTACTTTTGACATCCATCGCTGGATTTTCGCAATCAAATAAAACCGCACTTACAAAGCATTTTGAAGCCTATTATTTACAAATGAAAAAGCAGGGCGATGTAAGAGGCGTTATCAATGCACTAACACATTTAAATGTTTTAGAACCTTCTGAAGCACGTAAAGACACCTTAGGATTTTTTTACAGTAATTCTGGGCAGCATGTACAAGCAATCAATTTATTAGGGACTGAAAAAGACAGTAAAGCTTCTGATTTGGCTGTGGAAGTTAAAGCACGTTCTTTAAAAGCGCTTAATCAACCGCAATTGGCAGTACAACAATTTGATATTATGTTTGGGAGAAAACCAGACATTTATGTGGCTTACGATTTAGCAGACCTTAACCTCCAAATTGGAAAAACAGTAGAAGCAACAACGTATATAAAATACGGACTAGAAAATACTTCGGATGAAGATATGTTGCCGTTTTATGAGTCGAATCCACCTTACCAAGTTCCTTTAAAAGCTGCGTTTAAATACCAAGAAGGACTTCTTAAGTACAATGAAGATAAAAACAATATAGATGCGGCTGTCACTAAAATTGATGAAGCTATTTTAATTGCTCCAAATTTTACACTTGCAAAGCACATCCGTCAATTACTACTAAACCAAAAAGAAGCTGGTGCAGCCGGAAATATTACGCCACGACCTAATGTTCCTGCTTCGGAAGAGAATTAAGGAAAGGGGATTTTATTTTAATGTTAGGCTTCATATAAACTAAACACTATGAATCCAGAAGAAATTAAAAAAATAATTGAAAATGTAATCGACAGTAAATTTGAAAACTATTGGGTATTTCTTTTACTATCTGTTATACTTTCATTGGTAACTGTTTTTTTATTTCAATATTTAAAAAATAAGGGTGAAAATTATGCTACAAAGCAAGATATTGCAAATATTACTCGAAAAATTGAAGACGTAAAAGCTGAAGTTCAAAATCAACAGGATGTTGAAAAGCAAAAACGTCAATTAAAATATGATGCAATACTAAAATCTCTAACTCTTATGGATGCCCATTTATCACATTTGTTGATTCCCAATGAAGGACAAAAAATTAAAATTCAACACGCAACAACAGAAGAGGCTAGAAAATGTCATAGCAGTCTTATTTTAACTTGTGAAACTACAGAAATATTGGAATTGTTTTCAAAGATTATGTTTGGACAAAATGTACCAAAGGAGGAAGAATTACCACCAACTGACCTTCTAAACAGTTATCGAAATTTAGTACGAAAGGAACTTGGATTTGGAAATGAAATACCGTTAGATAGAGAAAAAGCTTGGTTCGGATACGGAAATTTTGAAAATGAAAATACGAATGTCTAACAAAGATGTATAAAAATAATTGCTAAATTTTGGGCTTAATCAAAGGGTGCTGCAAGTTTACTACATCTGATTTTCCTGCGGAAAATCCTCGTACGCAAACCCGCAACTATTCTTATACGTAACCGTTGTCGAAGTTCTCAAAAAATAATCAAACCTAATTTTATATCTTAAAAACTTTGCGACTCTGATACTCTGCAACTTTGCACCTTTTATAAATACTTCCCGTATTTTTGTTTGTTGTACATAGATGTGTGCATTTCTTTCGATTTATTATTCCCAAACCAATTTTTCGCTCTGTTGTAATCAAGAAAATAACTGATGCGTAACGAAAGACTGTGCAGTTGTGGTTGCGAAAAAAGCGTGTCGAAATTTTCGTTGATATTTCTAATAGATTTCTCTTCATAGCTATCTATTGCATTTCGGTACAGTAGCGTAAGCTGACTTCCTGGAGCGAACCACCACGAGAAACGCACATCGATATTCCAACTGTTAAACGTAGCATCGTTATTAACGGTGTACGAATTATTTTCAGTTAAATCTCCGTTGTTTTCTAATGAAAAATATTGGTCGTAACTCACTTCAGAATAATAGTGACGAAAAGAAAGGTTTAATGCCGCCTTGTTTGTAAAAATATACTGAGATTCTAATGCGTTGATGTATGTTTTTCGGTCTCTTTGTCCGAAGATAATGTCATCATTCACACGGTCAACATAGCCTCTATCTTCATTATTAAAAATAAAATTGGTAGTATAATAGAGCTTCCATTTATCTGAAAAACGGTACCTCGGACTTATATCGATTATAACATCTTCGCGCCACTTTTCACTATACACATACCAATCGTACAAAACGTTTATCGCAAACTTCTTGCGGTAATCGGTATCGAACCACACCCAGCCATCGTAATAACTTGGCACTTTTACATAGCGTCCTTCTTCACGCGGTTCGTAAATATCGTTTTTTCCGAAGGGAGTCATTTCGAAACCTCCACCAAAGCCTATAAACTTTTTGGTAGTAAAACTCGAATTGAAGTTAAAGTTGAATTCAGAATACAACCCAGGGTCCAATCGACGTGTTAGATTCACATTGAAGTTTAGATACATATTATTTAACCCTCCTTTGGGCTTCAAATAACGATAACCGTAATATCCGTAGTAATTTATGTAATTGGTAGTGCTTGAATAGCCCAAGTCGTTAATATCGTAGTCTTTGGTTCTAAAATTAACTTCTCCAGACATTCTGTGTTTTCCAGAAATTTTAGAAATCCCTGCACTCCCTTCAACACCAAACTTGGTAGAATCGCTTTGCATCACCCAGCTTCCTTCGCCACTTGTCCAATATTTTAGTGTATTTTTTTTATTGGTAACGTCGAGGTAAAGTCCTGTTGCGTTTGCATCTCTAAAGTCGCCCTCTCGGGTTGTGTTGGTGTTGACTAAAGAAATAGATGAATTCTCGCCAAAACGCTGGTCCAAAACAAACACATTGTAGTTGGCTAAAGGCTCTACCAATTCCTTTCGAGTTTCGTTGGTTTCGGTATTTTTAATTTCGGCGTATGTACGCTCTGTTATTGCGTTAAAAAACCCTATCCCCAAGCCCCGTCGGGTACGACCAGAAATTTTCATTGCATTGATTAAATCTACTGTCTGCGGATAGTAGGTAAGTTCTTCATTCGCTTCAACAGTAACATCTCCAGTGGGAGCGCTTCCAACACGACGAGAATAAAACAGATTCCCTTTACTGAATAATTCTGTTCCTTCAGTAAAAAACTGTCTTTGCTCTGCATATTGCACTTCAAAAGCTGAAAGATTAAGCACACGTTCATCAAATTTTGTTTGTCCGAAATCGGGAATCAAAATCATATCCAAAGTAAACGCATCGGTAATTCCATATTTTAAATCCATTCCTCCGTTAAAACTAACTTCCGAAGTACCGTCGAAAGAAGAAACATACGAAGACACATACGGCTGAAACGAAAGGCGTAAAGGCGCATCTATATGCTGAATGTTATGAATTTCACCATCGTAAATTGAAAACGAACCTTTGCTGTTATCAACATGATTCC
Source organism: Joostella sp. CR20 (assembly GCF_038433465.1). Classification (NCBI taxonomy): domain Bacteria; kingdom Pseudomonadati; phylum Bacteroidota; class Flavobacteriia; order Flavobacteriales; family Flavobacteriaceae; genus Joostella; species Joostella sp. CR20. The sequence goes on from NZ_JAESVF010000001.1 coordinate 341,235, forward strand.
AACTAAAACGACGTCGCTCACGGCGGAATTCACGCTCCATATTGAGTCCCCAAGTTTGAATATCTTTTTCAGGGAAGCGAAGTTGAGAATACGGAATAAATATCTCTGCAGTCCAATTCTCTTCATTTATTTTAACGTTGCTATACCAAACACCATCCCACGAAGAATCTTCATTACCGTTGGTTAGTTTGGCATCCCATTGCACACCCGCTGCCGTTACAATAAACTCAAAACTTTGTTGATGGTCGTTGTAGCCGTTCAGTAAAATAAAAAAGAAATCGTCGTTTCCTATATCATCGCGCTCGGTAAGTTCTTTGGCAATTTTACTTGTATTAGGGTCGTTCATGGTGGCGCCAAAATAAATTCCAAGGTCATCGTATACAATTTTAACTTCTGTGCGTAAACTATCGGGAATGGGTGTACCGTTGTTGGGTTCACGTTCTACAAAATCGGTTGCTACTGGAGCATCGTCCCATATAACTTCATCTAAAACACCATCTATTTTAGGCGCGTCTTGAATTCTCTTGATAACTAATTTTTTTCGAGGAATACTATCGGTTTCTTGAGCAAAAGAAAACTGAAAACATAGCAGGATGGTAAGTAAAATAAAATATCGCATTCATTGGTTATTTCTTTAAAGACGCATTTAAAAAATAATTGTTACAGTTCTTCTTAAAAAAAAGCATAAAAAAAACGCCACAATAAAATTGTGGCGTTTTGATATGTTGAAAATATATTTTCTTAGTCTGCTAGAACAATCACTTTATTGTTGTTCATCTCTACAGTACCGCTATTGATAGGTAATAAAGTTACTCCATTATCTCCTTTAGAGAATTTTGAAGCGTATGCTTTGTCAATTTTCACGTCCCCGTAGATTTTCACATTTCCTTTTCCTAAAAGCGAAACTATAGGTGCGTGATTGTCTAACATTTGAAACTCTCCATCAATTCCTGGAACTGCTACCGAAGTAACGTTTCCGCTAAATAAAGTTGCTTCTGGTGTTACTATTTCTAATTTCATATGTTTTAGTATTGAGTATTGAGCATTGAGTAATTAGAAGTTCTCACTACTAACATCTCATATCTCATTACTAGTTTTTACGCTTCCGCAAGCATTTTCTCTCCAGCTTCGATTGCTTCTTCGATAGTTCCTTTTAAGTTGAAAGCTGCTTCTGGTAAATGATCTAGCTCACCGTCCATAATCATGTTAAACCCTTTGATAGTATCTTTAATATCTACTAAAACTCCTGGGATACCTGTAAACTGCTCTGCAACGTGGAAAGGTTGCGATAAGAAACGTTGTACACGACGTGCTCTAGATACGGCTAACTTATCTTCTTCTGAAAGTTCTTCCATACCAAGAATCGCGATAATATCTTGTAATTCTTTATAACGTTGTAAAAGCTCTTTTACACGTTGTGCACATCCGTAGTGCTCTTTCCCTAAAACATCAGCAGAAAGAATTCTTGAAGTAGAATCTAACGGGTCTACCGCTGGATAAATACCAAGCTCTGCAATTTTTCTTGAAAGTACGGTTGTAGCATCTAAATGCGCAAAAGTAGTTGCTGGTGCTGGATCCGTTAAATCATCCGCAGGTACGTAAACCGCCTGTACAGAAGTAATAGAACCTCTTTTTGTTGAAGTAATACGCTCTTGCATCGCTCCCATTTCGGTTGCTAATGTAGGTTGGTATCCTACCGCAGAAGGCATACGTCCTAAAAGTGCAGATACCTCAGATCCTGCTTGTGTAAAACGGAAGATGTTATCTACGAAGAAAAGTACGTCTTTTCCTTGTCCTTCTCCTGCTCCATCACGGAAATATTCAGCAATTGTTAATCCAGATAATGCAACACGAGCACGTGCTCCTGGTGGCTCATTCATCTGTCCGAATACGAAAGTAGCTTTAGAGTCTTTCATAGCTGTTTTATCAACTTTAGAAAGATCCCATCCACCTGCTTCCATAGAGTGCATAAAGTCGTCTCCGTATTTAATAATACCAGACTCAAGCATCTCTCTTAAAAGGTCATTTCCTTCACGAGTACGTTCTCCTACTCCTGCAAATACCGATAAACCACCGTGACCTTTTGCAATATTGTTAATCAACTCCTGGATAAGTACAGTTTTACCTACGCCTGCTCCACCAAATAAACCAATTTTACCACCTTTTGCATAAGGCTCGATCAAATCGATTACTTTAATTCCTGTAAAAAGTACTTCTGTAGAAGTTGTTAAATCTTCAAATTTTGGTGCTTCTCTGTGGATTGGCAAACCGTCTTTACCAGATTTTGGTAAGTTTCCAATTCCGTCAATTGCATCTCCAATCACATTAAACAAACGTCCGTAAACATCATCACCAATAGGCATTTGGATTGGGTTTCCAGTAGCAAGAACCTCTGTACCTCTACTCAAACCATCTGTAGAGTCCATAGATATAGTTCTTACGGTATCCTCACCAATGTGAGATTGTACCTCAAGTACTAATTTCGAACCATCTTTTCTTTCTATTTCCAAAGAATCGTAAATTTTTGGTAATTCTGATTCTGAACCAAAAACTACGTCTACAACTGGACCAATTATTTGTGCAACTTTACCTGTAATTTTAGACATTACTTAAGTGTTTAATGTTAAGCTTATTATTTGCTGAAATTCTTCAAAAAAACATTCGTAATTGAAGCTTTTTTCGCGGTGCAAAGATATATTTTTAATTGAAAATAAATACCTAATATTTTTATTTTTTTTCAGGAATCTATTCTGCTGTGTTTTTGAAAGTTATATTCTAATATAGAAACAATAAAAAATAACGGTTTTACAACATTTTGAAAAAACCAATCACAAAAGATACTCCCAAAAAGTAAAAAATGTTCTTGCCATTTTACTAACAAGAACATTTATATTGTATATCGAATTTCGATTTTATTATTCTACCGTTACAGATTTCGCAAGGTTTCTAGGCTGATCTACATTACAACCTCTCATTACTGCAATATGATATGAAAGCAATTGAAGCGGAATGGTAGTTAACAAAGGTGTTAAACCTTCTAAGGTTTCAGGCACTTCAATAACATAATCTGCCATCGATTTTACCTCAACATCTCCTTCAGTAACAATCCCGATAATCTTCCCTTTTCTAGATTTTATCTCCTGAATATTACTTACCACCTTTTCGTAATGTCCTTTTTTTGTTGCGATCACCACCACTGGCATTTGCTCATCGATCAATGCAATCGGACCGTGTTTCATTTCCGCAGCAGGATATCCTTCCGCATGAATGTATGAAATCTCTTTTAATTTAAGCGCTCCCTCTAAAGCTACAGGGAAGTTATAACCACGACCTAAATATAGGAAGTTAGGCGAATCTTTATACACTTCAGAAATTTGCTGTACTAAAGCGTCAACCTTTAAAATCTCTTCCACTTTTGCAGGAATAGCTTCCATTTCTGCTATATACTGATGGAATTCGGTTTTAGAAATTGCTCCTTTAGACTGTGCTAATTTTAAAGCAATTAAGGTAAGTACTGTAATTTGTGTTGTAAATGCCTTTGTTGAAGCTACTCCAATTTCTGGTCCCGCGTGTGTATAAGCACCTGCGTGCGACTCTCTAGCAATTGAAGATCCCACAACATTACAAACACCAAAAACAAAAGCACCTTGCTGTTTGGCAAGTTTTATAGCTGCCAACGTATCGGCAGTTTCTCCAGATTGCGAAATTGCAATCACAACATCTTTAGAAGTTATCACTGGATTTCGGTATCTAAACTCCGATGCATATTCTACCTCAACAGGAATTCTAATAAGGTCTTCAAAAATATATTCGGCTACTAAACCAGCATGCCATGAAGTTCCGCAGGCAACAATAATAATTCGGTTTGCGTTTAAAATTCGCTCCAAATTATCTTCAATTCCAGCCATCTTTATAATACCTTCATTAATTCGAAGACGACCTCTATACGTGTCTTTAATAGCTTCTGGTTGCTCATGAATTTCTTTCAGCATAAAATGGTCGTACCCATTTTTTTCAATCTGTTCCAAACTTAATTGCAACTCATGCACATATGGAGCTACCGCTTTATCATCTTTAATTTGACGTAATTTTATATCGCGCCCTAAACGGATAATTGCCATTTGCTCGTCTTCCAAATAAATGGCATTGTTAGTATATTCTATAAACGGAGAAGCATCTGAAGCAATAAAAAATTCCTCTTCACCAACCCCAATAGCTAGCGGACTTCCGAGCTTTGCCACTACAATTTCATCTGGCTTTGCTTTGTCGAAAACCGCAATTGCATAGGCTCCGATAACTTGATTTAAAGCTATCTGAACTGCTTTTCCTAGCTTAACATTTTCACTCTTCTTAATATCTTCTATTAAGTTCACCAATACTTCAGTATCTGTATCAGACTGAAATGTGTACCCACGTTTTTCTAAGGTTTTTTTAATAGAACCATAATTTTCGATAATTCCGTTATGGATAATTACCAAATCTCCAGAGTTAGAATAATGCGGATGCGCATTTACATCGTTTGGAACTCCATGAGTTGCCCATCGTGTATGCCCAAGTCCGATGTTCCCTTTAGTAACACCTTCAGCAACTGCTTTATCTCTTAAATCGGCTACTTTACCTTTGGTTTTACAAAGTTGCGTATCACCTTCATTAAACAATACTACTCCAGCACTGTCATAGCCTCTATATTCTAATCGCTCTAAACCTTTTAATACAATTGGATAGGCTTCTCTATGACCTATATAACCTACAATACCACACATAAGTTTTTTCTGTTTGAATTAATTTTGATTAGTTTCTGTATAGTATATCTCAAGCTGAAGCTTTTTTTTGCTATCGCCTTCAGGAACATTATTTCCATACAATACAGTACCATAAAAATTAGTAATAGAAGCTTGGGGAATTTTTATTTCTTCGGATTCGTTAAACGCAGACACAGTGGCTACATTGGCAATATTATTAGTAGTAGTTAAAGCCAACTTTACGTTTGTAGAATCATTTCGAACAATATCATTTATATATTCTGTAAGTCTGAATCTATATCGCGGACCCACATCATTATCTTCATCTAAAAATCCATCATATACTGAATAAGCAGTTGAATCAACTCCTGTATTCCCAACCAAATCATTACTATAATCTGTTAAATACGTTGAATTTGAAAGATCGTACAAATACAACCTCCAAGGCAATGTCATATCGTTTTGCTCAGAAAGTGAAGCTTCGTCTACGTAAAAAATTAAATTCGCTTCGTTAATAAGCCATCCGTGCTCTATTGCTTCTTGAAAAACGGTAGTTATATCGGTACCACCAGCCAACATATCTAATTCAATATAACTTCCAGCACCTCCATTTGGATATAATTTTTCAGCATTTACAGCTGTAAATTGTTCTGTAATTTCTGATGAATAATCGTCTTGTGTAAAGTAATTTACTTTATTTCCAGACATTGCTAACTGAAAAGTTCCACTTGCAACAGTTGCTTCTTCATCTACAACAGTATCATAATCATATTGAATTTCAACATACGAAGCTTGAATATTAAGCAACATTGCCAAATCGTTATTAGGCATTTCAGCAGAAATATATAATCCTCTTAAAAACTCTTTAAAGTTACTATTGCTTGCTAGAACACTATTCCCTTCGTTATCCAATATTTTTTCTTGGAAGAATTGAGGATCTAATTGTACTCTAATTCTCGGTGTTAAACGTTCCAACGGAATTAACGACTCATCTTCATCATCGGTATCTGGATCGTCTTCTGCATCTGGATCTGGAATTACAATTTCAGATTCGTCAATTTTATAGGTGTCTTCAAACAAAATTGTAGTAGCAAATGCTTCTCCATCTTCATCTGAAAAATATTCCTGTGCATCTTGAAAATTACTATTCGGATCTAAATCTCTTAAATACTTTGTAAACTCTTGTACTTTCAGTGTAAAATTCGCATCTCTATTTCCTATGATAGAATCTACTCTGTAGGGTTTTGGCTCGTTTTCTGCCAAATCGGAAGTATCGCTTAGCGCTGTACTAAAAAACGGAATGTTTAAATATACCGCTGTAACACGTTCATTTTCTTGCTCGTCAGCAGAAGCATTTTCTTCAGCTTGTGTGTTCGCTCCAAAAGTAGGCCCCGCACTTTGCAACAATAGCTGCGCTGCAAACGAAGTTTTTGAAACACCATACACAGGATGCGTGTACGAACCCAATTTATACGAACCAAGTCCGTTAGTACGAACGCTTTCTAGCTTTTTGTTATATGCGTAAACATCGAAAACCTTTTTACTAGCTTGTATTTGTCCGTTATCAACTAAGTCTACCCCTATCGTATTGTATTCGCGCTCGCAAGCTGCAAAAAAAAGAACACTACCTATAATTACAAGCAGTGTTGCAAATACATTTCCCCCTTTAAAACTCATCTTCATTGAATGCTAATTAACTTAATACTTTTGACTCGTAGAACGCATTGTAAGCCTCTTCAAATTCGTAAAGAGACACAAATGGTTGCACTGGAACAGAAAGTCCATCGATATGCGATTTCAAATCTTCTGGAAGTTCTTCTGAAGCAACTACAACAGCATCCGAATGATCTACAGCAACTTTTAAAATATTGCTATATGTTGGTTCTTCGAGTGCTTTTACTGCAGCCTCGTCAATCCCGTCAAATTTCACTTTATTGATCATTTCTTTATCCAACGTTCCTTCGAAGCCTTTGTTGTATACCGAAGTAACAATTTTGCTTTCTGCAAACAACGGTTCGTCTGCATAATATTTCTTTAAATACAGCGGAAGCAATGAAGCCATCCATCCGTGTACATGAATAATATCTGGATTCCAGTTGAGTTTTTTAACAGTTTCTACAACTCCTTTTGCAAAGAAAATAGCACGCTCATCGTTATCTGGAAATAAATTTCCATCTTCATCTGTAAACGTAGCTTTGCGTTTAAAATACTCTTCGTTATCGATAAAATAAACCTGAATTCTTTCTTTTGGAATAGAAGCAACTTTAATAATTAGCGGCATATCCATATCGTTTACTACCAAGTTCATTCCTGATAAACGAATAACCTCGTGTAGTTGATGCCTTCTCTCATTAATATTTCCAAATCGAGGCATAAAGATTCGTATTTGTCCACCTCTATCATTCACCATTCGTGGGCTCTCGTAAGCCATTGAAGACACTTCGTTTTCCGGTAAGTAAGGAACCATTTCTGAAGCGACAAATAATACTCTTTTGTCTGTCATAAAATCAATTTGTTTCTTTAGACTACTGTTTAAAGAATGCAAAAATACAAAAAATATGCCTAATTAGTTAATTTTATATAGCTTTGCACGCTGTTAATTTTTTATCAAATGCAAATTTTTAATCAAAAAGAAGCATTAATTCAATTCCTTCAGAAGGAAAAAAAAGAGAATAAAACCATTGGTTTGGTACCCACCATGGGCGCCTTGCACAAAGGGCATCTCTCTTTAGTTGAAAAAGCGCTTAACAACAACGATATTGTGGTGGTTAGCATCTTTGTAAACCCTACTCAATTCGACAATAAAACCGACCTAGAGAAGTACCCAAAAACTTTCGAAAAAGACGTTGAAACATTAAAAACTGCTAGCGAAAACATCATAGTTTTTGCACCTACAGCAGCCAATATTTACGACGACGATATTTCTTCTGAAACCTTCGATTTTGACGGTTTGGAATTTGAAATGGAAGGAAAGTTTAGAACCGGACATTTTGACGGCGTAGGTACAATTGTAAAAAAACTATTCACCATTGTTGAGCCAGACAATGCCTACTTCGGAGAAAAAGATTTTCAACAGTTGCAAATTATCCGCAAAATGGTTGAAAAAAGTAAGCTTCCTGTAACCATTATTGGTTGTCCAATTAGCAGAGAAGAAAGTGGTTTGGCGATGAGTTCTCGAAACGAACGCCTTGATAACGAAATCCGTAAGGAAGCAGCTTTCATCTACAAAACCATTTCCGAAGCAAAAGAAAAGTTTGGCACAGAAAGTGCATTAGATACGGTAAACTGGATAAAGTCGCAATTTGATTTACACCCTAATTTTTCGCTAGAATATGCAGAAATAGCTGACGAAAAAACGTTAAAACCTGTTAAAATGAAAGAAAAAAATAAAGACTACAGGCTTTTTGTTGCTGTTTATGCAAATGAAATTAGACTGATCGATAATATTGCGCTAAATTAATACCTTTGTAAGATGCAAATTGAAGTAGTAAAATCTAAAATTCACAGAGTTACCGTTACGGGTGCCGACCTAAATTATATAGGAAGTATCACTATTGACGAAGCCCTTATGGAAGCCTCCAACATTATTGAAGGTGAAAAAGTGCAAATTGTGAATATCAATAACGGCGAACGCCTAGAAACTTACGCCATTAAAGGAGCTCGAAATAGCGGAGACATTACGCTAAATGGTCCTGCTGCACGAAGAGTGCAACGTGGCGATATTATCATTATCATTTCTTACGGAATAATGGACTTTGAAGAAGCAAAAAGCTTCAAACCTTCATTAATTTTCCCTAATGAAAAAGACAATTCTCTTACCTAAAAGGTGAACAAAAAACTTATAAATATTCTAAAAAAAACACTCCCACTTCTCATCGGAGTGTTTTTAATTTGGTACTCCTACCAAAACACCACCCCACAAGAAAGAACTAGCATATTTAACGCCGTACAAAACGCAAACTACTTTTGGGTTTTCATCTCGTTACTACTTGGTTTTTTAAGTCACCTTTCGAGAGCTTTTAGATGGAATTTACTTTTAGAACCTTTAGGTTACCAACCCAAAATAACCAATAACATCATGGCCATTTTTGTTGGCTATTTGGCAAATTTAGGAGTTCCACGCTCAGGGGAAGTTTTACGAGCAAGCAGCCTAACAACCTATGAAAAAGTACCTTTCCAAAAAAGTTTCGGCACCATTATTGCCGAGCGTGTTATCGATGTAATAATGTTATTGTTGGTAGTACTAATAACCGCCATTTTACAAACCGAAATTATTGCCAATTACTTTGCTGAGAAAAATATAAACTACCTTAAACTTATAGTAATTGCTAGTGTTTTAATTGTAGGCGGACTCGTATTTTTATTACTGATAAAAAAAGCTAAAAGCGGTTTTCTTCTGAAAGTTAAAAACTTTGTTTTTGAATTATTAGAAGGTGTTTTAAGCATCTTTAAAATGAAGAAAAAATGGTTATTCCTATTTTATACTTTGTGCATTTGGATACTTTACATCGCTATGTTTTGGGTAATTAAATTTAGCATCCCAGAAACTGCTTCACTTCCTGTAAATGCAATTTTGGCTTCGTTTGTAGCAGGAGCATTTGCCATGAGCGCTACCAATGGAGGTATCGGACTTTACCCAATTGCGGTGAGTAAAATTTTACTCATTTACGGTATTTCAAAAGCTTCTGGTGATGCCTTTGGATGGATTATGTGGACAGCTCAAACAATTATGGTTGTATTTTTTGGTGCGCTGTCTTTTCTTTTACTTCCAATATACAACCGAAACAAATAATTTTTTATCTTTCCACTTCCAAATCTGTTTATTATGAAAAATACTACAATTGCATGTATTGCACTATGCCTGTGTGCAATAACTTCATTTGCACAAAAAACTACTTCGACTATCGAGTCGATTAAACTAGCCGAAGAAAGAGATATTCAACTGTATGTCCCTGAAGATTATTCCGCAGAAAAATCGTATCCGCTCATCGTTGTTTTAGATGCCGATTATTTGTTTGACGCAGTGGTTGGAAACACTAAGTTTTACGCTTATAAAGATGAGATGCCACAGAGTATTGTAGTTGGAATCAACCAAAAAAACAGTCGCTATGAAGATTGCTTTTACAGCGACGAAAATGGTTTTCCGGATAAAAAAGGAAATGCGTTTTTTGAATTTATTGGCATGGAGCTCATTCCTATGATTGCCAAAAATTACAATTTAGCACCCTTTAAAGCTATTGTTGGGCACGACACTTCGGCAAACTTCAGCAATTATTATTTGTTTAAAAACAACCTTCTTTTTAATGCCTACATAAATTTGTCGCCCAATTTTGCTCCTACATTAGAACATAAAGTTCCAGAGAGATTGAGCAGTCTCGATACCATGACTTTTTATTATTTGGCAACTAGCGAAAATGACGAAAGTGAAAATCAACAACGTATCGGAGTGTTTAACAACAACATGAAAAGCGTTTCTAACAGTAACATTCATTATTATTTTGATAAGTTTGAAAACGCCAATCACTACGGAGTTGCTTCCTACGGAATCCCGAAAGCACTGGACAAGATTTTCAAAATGTACAAACCCATCAGTGTTGATGAGTACAAAAAAGAAGTTTTGGCATACGAAGGTCCAATTGTGGGTTATTTAACTGATAAATACAATACTATTGAGAGTTTATTCGGTTTTAAAAAACAAGTAAGTTTAAACGATATGATGGCAATTTATGCAGGAATTAAAAAGAAAGACGACTTAGAATCGTTAGAAGAGCTTAGCAAAATTGCCAAAAAAGAATACCCAAACACAATGCTCGGGTTCTTTTTTGAGGCTGAATATTTAGAAAAAATGGGGGAACCTAAAAAAGCGATGCGCACCTACGAGAAAGCATTCGGAATGAAAGAAATAGATTTCCTTACCAAAGACCTTGCACTAGAGCGAATCGATGCTCTAAAAGCAGATTTCGGCTGGTAACACTTCAGTCTTAAAACATAAAAAAAGCGTTCGTTTAAATTAATTTAAATGAACGCTTTTTCAATATATAATGGACTATTAAGAATTTTTAAGATGGAATAGCAACGACTTCTTTTTTCGTTTCTTTCTGACTCAAATCTCTAGTAAGCCAACCTCCTTTTCCAGCAGTTGCAATGGCGTAAGGCGTTATCCAAAACAATGTAAATGCATGAAACACACTATAAGGATATGCCCAAAATGATTCTGTTATACTATGTTTGTTTGCGTAAAAAATAGCCTGCATGCTCGAAAAAACCATGATACCTGCAAGTGTTGAACTTAAAAACAAAATTGGATAAGTTACCACAAAGTACAGCATCAAAATTATTGCAGGATATGCCATTGTCATTTTCAACCATTGGTTTAGAAGTAAAATTCGAGTTCCAGATTTCGGTCCTTTTCTAAAGTCGGTAAAAGCAAATTTACTCATCGCTAAATTTTCTCTCACGTTACTACGCTCCCAACGGATAAACATTTTGTATAAGTTTTTATAACGCTCTGGCACATTTGTATACACATAGGCTTTACGCTGAAACAACACATTATAACCTTGCTTTAAAATCATGTTTGTCATGGCGCGATCTTCTCCAATTTTAGAAACTTCACCCATAAAAGTTTGAGTAATCCACTCATTTAAACAGTTAAAAACAGCTTCTCTTCTATATGCTGAAAGCGCTCCTGGCGTACATAAAACAGAACCTAAATGACTCTGCGCAGAACGAATAAACTCAAAACTAAACGCAAAGCTCACATTTAACATACGAGGAATAATTGCAGTTTTATTGTTTAAAACACGCACATTACCAGCTACGGCGCCACAATTTTTGTTCACTACAAACGGACTTGCCATAACGCGCAATGTATCTTTAAGTACTATCGAGTCGCTATCAACCGTAATAAACACATCACCTGTACCCAATTTAAATCCTCTGTACAAAGCATGTCGCTTTCCTCTATTTTCTGGTTGTTGGTATATCGAAATACGGCTTCCAAATTCTTCTTGAGCCTTCTTCATCCACATCCAAGTATCGTCTTTACTTCCGTCGTCAACAGAAATAATTTGCAGTTTATCTTCAGGATAATCACTATCTACCAAACTTTTTAAAGTTTTGTAAACTAGCGCTCCCTCATTGTATGCAGGCACAATAACGGTACACAGTGGTAAATCTTCATCAGCAACAGATTTTATAGCTCTGTACTTTAAATACAACGTTAAAATGTAAACTATAAAACTAACTTTTAAGCATAACAAAGTAAGTCCTACTCCAAAAATTACCATTCCAAAAGTAGAGTTCATTCGCTCCATTTGAATTTGCTCAAAATAGGGTTGTAAAAAAAAGAATAAAGAAACTCCTCCGAGCAATAGTAAAAATGTTCCGAATAAAATAAAGGTTGAAGATGAATTAGAAATATATGTTTCCAAGCGATTTTGTTTACTTGGAATTGATGTATCTAGCGTACTTGAAATTGTTGATTGACTCATAAGGTTCATTTTAATTTGCTAAATACATTTCAATATTAATACCAACCTGAACAACCCCTATAAAACAGCTAATTACAAAAAATACGATTTAAAAACTGTATAAATATTACTCACAATTGTATACTTGAGTACAGTTTAAAAACCTAGATTATACAATAGTACCGCCGTTAAAAAACTAAAAATCTTCGTACCTTTCAACTTCAAAAAATAAAGCTGAATGGCAAAAGTAAAGACTACATTTTTCTGTCAGAATTGCGGTACACAATACGCAAAATGGCAAGGACAATGCTCTTCTTGTAAAGAGTGGAATACATTGGTTGAAGAAATTGTTCAGAAAGAGGACAAAAAAGGATGGAAAACAACCGATACTTCTTCTAAAAGAACTGCAAAACCACTCCGAATTCAAGAAATTGATGGCTCTCAAGAAATGCGAATGTCGTCTGGCGGAATGGAGTTCGACAGAGTTTTAGGAGGCGGAATTGTACCGGGATCGGTAACACTTTTAGGTGGAGAACCAGGCATCGGGAAAAGTACACTTTTGCTACAAATTGCACTTCATTTACCGTTTAAAACACTTTATGTTTCGGGGGAAGAAAGTCAGAAACAAATAAAAATGCGCGCCGAGCGTATTCATCCAGACAGCCAACATTGTTATATTTTAACAGAAACAAAAACGCAAAACATCTTCAAACAAATTGAAGCGACAGAGCCAGACATCCTCATTATCGACTCGATACAAACGCTACACACCGATTTTATCGAATCGTCTGCAGGAAGTATTAGTCAAATTAGAGAATGTACTTCCGAGCTTATAAAATTTGCCAAAGAAACCAATACGCCCGTAATTTTAATTGGGCATATTACAAAAGACGGCCACATTGCAGGTCCAAAAATTCTAGAACATATGGTGGATACTGTACTTCAGTTTGAAGGCGACAGAAATCATGTGTACCGAATTTTAAGAGCACTTAAAAACCGATTTGGCTCGACTGCCGAATTAGGAATTTACGAAATGCTTGGCAGAGGTTTAAGAGAAGTGAGCAATCCTTCGGAAATATTAATTTCTAAAACCGAAGAAGAATTGAGCGGAACCGCAATTGCAGCTACGCTTGAAGGAATGCGACCATTGATGATTGAAATCCAAGCGCTCGTAAGTACCGCTGTTTACGGAACTCCGCAACGCACCACAACAGGATACAATGTAAAACGCCTCAACATGCTTTTGGCAGTTTTAGAAAAAAGAGCAGGGTTTAGATTGGGCGCAAAAGATGTTTTTTTAAATATAACTGGCGGAATTTCGGTTGAAGAACCTGCCATTGACCTAGCTGTTGTAGCGGCCATTCTTTCAAGCAATGAAGATATCGCTATCGATAGAACTATTTGTTTTGCTGCTGAAGTTGGTTTAGCAGGCGAAATAAGACCTGTACAAAGAGTAGAACAACGTATTTTGGAAGCCGAGAAACTCGGTTTTTCAACTATTTTCGTTTCTAAACTCAATAAAATATCACTTAAAAACACACAAATAAACATTCAACGTGTTGCTAAAATTGAAGATGTCGTCGCTTATTTGTTCGGATAAATTTTAAAAATGATGAAAAAAACAATACTACTTACATGCAGTTTGATACTATTGATTGCTTGTAACAGCACAAAAAAAGAAACAAAAACTAAGGAAGAAAACACACTAAAAATGGAAAAACCAGTAGATAATACAACTACAATCCCATTAGAAACCGATTTTGTGGCGACTGGTAAAAATCCGTCTTGGAGTGTACATATCGATTTTGATAAGCAAATTAGTTTTTCTGCTTTAGACGAACCAAAACAGCTTATTCTTCCTGTTCCTGAAGCTCGAAAACCTCAAGATGTAAATGCCGTAAATTATTCAGCAACAACAGAAAATGGAACTTTACAAGTCACTATTTTCAGAAATAACTGTAACACATCTACTGGGAAAACCTTCGGTTACAAAGTTCGAGTTCGTGCCAAAACAAATGAAATGGACGACTATAAAACCTTTGAAGGCTGTGGGAAATATTTAGGAGATTACCGATTAAACGATATTTGGGCACTCGTATCTATCGACGGGAAAGAAGTTGATAAATCCATGAAACGACCTAATTTAGAATTTAACTTACGCGAGAATAAAGTATACGGATTTAGCGGATGCAACAGAATTAACGGAGCCTTATCGGTAAAAAACAATAAAACAATTTCGATTGGAGATTTGATAAGTACTAAAATGGCTTGTCCAAATGCAACCCTTGAAAGTACTTTTATGAAAGCTGTAAATGGAAAGGAATTCTCGTATAGTTTCGACAACCTTATTTTAACGCTTACTTCGGAAGCGCACACACTTACTTTTAGAAAAGTAGATTGATAATAGTTGAAAAAAGAGGTTGTTAAAAACTATATTTTTAACAACCTCTTTTATTTTTTAATACTCCAGACGATTTTACGGCGCAGGATTCGGAATTGCATTATGAATTTCATTAATTTCTGAAAGGATTTCTTCTGACAATTCCACCGAAATACTTTCTATATTTTCTTTTAATTGGTCCATTTTGGTTGCACCAATAATATTGCTAGTTACAAAAGGTTGTGCATTTATAAAAGCAAGTGCCAACGTTGCCAACGACATATTGTTTTGCTTAGCCAAGTCGTAATATTTTTGTGTTGCCTCCAAAGACTGTTTCCCATTGTAACGCGACATTTCTGGAAACAAAACTATCCTAGCATCTTCCAGCCCATTTTTTTCGATATACTTATCTGTTAAACGGCCAAAACCAAGTGGAGAGTACGGCAACAAGCCAACATTTTCTCTCATAGAAATTTCAGCAAGACCAATTTCATAAGTTCTGTTAAGTAAATTATATGGGTTTTGAACCGTAGAAATACGCGGAAGTCCGTTAAATTTATTCTCCTCTAAAAAACGCATTACACCCCAAGGAACTTCATTCGAAAGTCCGATATACCTTAACTTCCCTTGTTTTATAAATCCTTCTAAAATTTGAAGTATTTCTTGAATGTTATCTTTCCAGTTTTCATCTGCGTTATGCACATAGTCACGATGTCCAAAACAATTTGTAGTACGGTCTGGCCAATGCAATTGGTACAAATCAATATAGTCGGTTTGTAGTCGTTTTAAACTTCCGTGAAGCGCATCTTCAAATGCAGTTTTGGTAAATCCTTCCTCTCGAATACTGTGTTCGTTAAACTTAGAAGGCCCCGCAATTTTACTTGCTAATACAATTTCCTCTCGATTTCCCGATTTTTTAAACCAGTTTCCAATAATCGTTTCCGTGCTTCCTTGCGTTTCTTTTTCCTTCGGAATGGCATACAATTCAGCAGTATCAAAAAAGTTAACTCCTTGTGCAAAGGCATAGTCCATTTGTGCATGCCCTTCGGCTTCGGTGTTTTGCTTTCCCCAAGTCATTGTTCCCAAACAAATACGACTTACTTCGAGCGCTGAATTTGGAAGTTTATTATATTTCATATCGCAATTTTTTAAAATAAAATAATGTCAGTATTTCATTTTTGTCTTGACACAAAAACGAAACAAAAAAGTCAAGACTAATCTAAAAAGTATAAAAAAATCTACGGGAACTACATCCACAGATAAAAAGAACTCGCTTCGCTCAGGCAGCTTTTTATCTCTCTCCCAAACTGCTCCCTTGATTTTCAACACTTTTTAGATAGGTCGAAAGCAAGATGAACCAATACAATTGAAAAAAACAAAATAAGTAATGATATTATAAACTTAAATATCGTTTAACAACTTAGTTACCTCATCTAGTTTTGGCGTTAAAACAACTTCTATGCGTCGGTTTTTTGCTTTTCCTTCGGAAGTGTCATTACTAGCCACAGGAAGAAATTCGCCTTTCCCTGCTGCGGTTAAATTTGCAGGATTGATTTGTTTGTTTTCTTGTAAAATCTGTACAATAGCGGTTGCTCTTTTGGTCGACAAATCCCAATTATCCTTTAGCGCGCCGTTTCCTCCATAGGGCACATTATCGGTATGCCCTTCTATCAACACATCGATATCTGGGTTTTGCGCCAATACATTCCCTAGTTGTTGCACAGCCTTACGTCCATTTGCATTCACTGCCCAACTTCCGCTTTGAAACAACAATTTGTTTTCCATAGAAACATACACCTTTCCGTTGCGTTGTTCTACCGTTAAACCTTTTCCTTCAAAATCTAAAAGTGCTCTCGAAATTGCATCTTTTAAATCTTTCATAGCAGCATCTTTCGACGCTATTAAGCTTTCTAACTCTACAACTCTTTTGGAACGAGCTTCCAATTGTTGCTTTAAAGTTTCTAGCCTTGCACTTTCAGCAGCCAATGCTTTTTCTTTTTCTTCCAACTGTTTTAAAAGCGCTCTATTTTTTTCTGAATTTTCAGCAATTGCTGCACTGCTATTTTTTTCTAACGCATTGTAAGAAGCTTCCAAATTTGCTAAATTACTTTTGGCTGCTTCGTAATCTTGCTTTAACTGATTACGCTCTGCTAAGACTTCATCGTACTGCTTTTGAAGCGTATTCAAATTATTTTCTAATTGATTGTTTGCCGATTTTAATTCGTGATTTTCAGTTTCAAAATCGTCTTTTTGATTTTTTAACGCATCGTATTTACTTTGCAAATCGTTGTATACTTTAGACGACACACAAGACGTTGCAAGTATTAAAAACAAAACTCCTGTTAATACCTTGTTTAGCATAATTTTCTGAGGGATTTTAAAAAATTAATCTTCTAATTCAACTAAAATAGGACAATGGTCGCTATGTTTAGCTTCTGGTAAAATAACGGCTCTTTTTAATTTTTCTTGTAAAGGCTCGGCAACCATATTGTAATCGATACGCCAACCCTTGTTGTTAGCACGTGCATTTGCTCTGTAACTCCACCAACTGTAATGGTCTGGTTCTTTATTAAAATGACGGAAACTATCGATAAATCCACTATCGATAAAATTACCAATCCACTCGCGCTCTACAGGTAAAAACCCTGAAACCTTAGCATTTCTCACAGGATCGTGAATATCGATAGCTTCGTGACAAATGTTATAATCTCCGCAAATAACAAGGTTTGGAACTTCGTTTTTAAGCGCATTTACATAGGTTTGAAAATCATCCATATACTTAAGTTTGTGCTCAAGTCTGTCGATATTTGTTCCTGAAGGCAAGTACAAACTCATTACCGAACAAGTGTCAAAATCGGCACGGATGTTTCTTCCTTCAAAATCCATATAGTCAATTCCTGTTCCGTAGGTAACGTTATTTGGCTGCGTTTTAGACAAAATTGCAACCCCGCTATACCCTTTTTTTTGGGCACTAAACCAATAATGATACGGGTAGCCAGCTTTTTCAAAAACCGATAAATCTAACTGCTCTTTATTGGCTTTAATTTCTTGTAAACATATTACATCTGGGTTTGCCGATTGTAACCATTCTAAAAAACCTTTGTTGATTGCTGCACGAATTCCGTTTACGTTATAGGAGATAATTTTCACGAATTGAAATTTTAAAAATTAAAAAGCTAAGATACGGATGTTTTGCTAAAATGAAGAACTGTAAAAGATGGTGTTGTAGATTGAATTCAGCCGAATTCAAAGATTAACTTCAGCTAAAGTATAATCAATTTTTTTTTTTCAATTTCCTAAATAGATTTCATTTTTGTCTTGACACAAAAACGAAACAAAAAAGTCAAGCCTAATTTTAAAAGTATCAAAAAATCTACGGAACCATCCTCCATAGATAAAAAGAACTCGCTGCGCTCAAACAGCTTTTTATCTCTCACCCACACTACTCCCTTGATTTTCAACACTTTTAAAATAGGTCAATTCATTCCTTATGAATAAAACAAAAAAGAGTAGCTATTTTGACACAGCTACTCCCTTAAATTTTTTATTCTGAAAAACACTATTTTGCTTTTTTAAGCCAGTGTTTTATATCAACTTCTTGTTTTACAATGTCGCGAAGCTCTTCAATCTTCACACGCTTTTGCTCCATAGTATCACGATGTCTAATTGTTACTGTATTGTCTTCCAACGAATCGTGATCGACAGTTACACAGAAAGGAGTTCCCGCAGCATCTTGACGTCTGTAACGTCGTCCTACAGCATCTTTTTCATCATAAGTAACATTGAAGTCCCACTTCAAATCTTCAAAAATTTCCTTTGCCAATTCTGGTAATCCATCTTTCTTAACCAACGGTAAAATTGCCACTTTTGTTGGCGCTAATACCGCAGGGAGTTTTAACACTGTACGTGTTGTTCCGTTTTCCAATTCTTCTTCTTGTAAAGAATTCGAAAATACTGCCAAAAACATTCTGTCTAAACCAATAGAAGTTTCTAACACATATGGCACGTAGCTTTTGTTTTCTTCTGAATCGAAATATTGTAATTTTTTATTGCTGAATTGCTCGTGTTGCGATAAATCGAAATCGGTACGCGAATGAATTCCTTCCAACTCTTTAAATCCAAATGGAAATTTAAACTCAATATCGGAAGCTGCATCGGCATAATGCGCCAACTTTTCGTGGTCGTGAAAACGATAGTTTTCATCGCCCATTCCTAACGATTTGTGCCACTTCAAACGAGTTTCTTTCCAGTATTCATACCACTCTTTTTGCGTTCCTGGTTTGATGAAAAATTGCATTTCCATCTGTTCAAACTCACGCATACGGAAGATAAACTGACGCGCAACAATTTCGTTACGGAAAGCTTTTCCTGTTTGTGCAATTCCAAAAGGAACTTTCAAGCGACTTGTTTTTTGAACATTTAGAAAGTTTACAAAAATACCTTGTGCCGTTTCTGGACGCAAATACAAGTCCATTGCAGAATCTGCAGAAGCTCCCAATTTTGTACCAAACATAAGATTAAACTGCTTAACTTCTGTCCAATTTTTACTTCCTGTATCTGGATCTGCAATACCTAGCTCTTCAATAAGTGCTTTTACATCGGCCAAATCTTCTTTCTCTAAAGATTGTCCTAAACGCTTTAAAATCGCTTGAGCTTCTTCAGTATATTTTACCACTCTTGGGTTGGTAGCAACAAATTGGTCTTTATCAAAAGCATCGCCAAAACGCTTTTCAGCTTTAGCAACTTCTTTATCTATTTTAGCTTCAATTTTGGCAACATAATCTTCTACCAAAACATCGGCACGATATCTTTTCTTTGAATCTTTATTATCGATTAACGGGTCGTTAAAAGCATCTACGTGTCCAGAAGCTTTCCAAGTTGTAGGATGCATTAAAATTGAAGCATCAATTCCTACAATATTATCGTGCATTTGTACCATGGCTTTCCACCAGTACTCACGTATATTCTTTTTGAGTTCTACTCCGTTTTGTGCGTAATCGTATACGGCGCTTAAACCGTCGTATATTTCACTTGAAGGGAAAATATATCCGTATTCCTTCGCATGAGATATTACTTTCTTAAATTGATCGTCTTGATTTGCCATGTCGCAAAAATATACTTTTTAGAAGAATTAGAATTTTATTTCAGCTTAAAAACTGTAGAAGCCAGCAAATTTTCTTTGTAAAACACATTTACGCGATAATCGCCTTCCATTTCTAGGTCTTTTACAATAATGTAGTCGCAAATTCCCATGGGCTTATTTTCGTAATCTACTACAATTTTTTTGCTGTAAATTAGTTTTTTATCTCCAAAATTAACGGCAGCTCTATTTCCAATAATTTGATTTTTAGGATCGATAAACTGTACGTAAAAAACATGTTCTCCTGGCTGTAAAAGTGTTCCTGGAGCAATGTTAAAACAGGCTCTAAGTCTTTCGGCTTTTGCAGCGCGGTTGGTTTCTATAACTTTTCCGTTGCTACGCGCTTTATAGGCAATTCCTACAAGTGCAGACACTTTTAACGCAGGGTCTTTATCTATCTTTTTTGAAAGCTGAATGTTTTCGTTAATTAATGAGTCTGTAAATTGTGTGAGGTTTTCGTTGGCACTTTTAAGTGCGTTGGAGTAACGCTCTAACTCGATGTATCGAAGCTTTGTACTATCAATTTCTTTTGAAAGTAAAAAGTTCTGTTGCTTGATAGAATCGGCAACTTTATGAAGGTATTTATTTTCTTTTCGTATCTCGGCAAGTTCTCGGCGGTAACGCCCCAAAATTTGATAATCGACTTCTAGGAGTTTGATAGAATCTTTTAGCATGCTTATTCGCCTTCGGCTAAAATCAATCTCTTTTATATGGCTTTCGTTTTCTTTGGCGAGGGTATTTAAATCGTTTTCAATACTCTCCAAATCTTCTACAATCATGCCCTTAGCGTTTTCTAAAAAAGACACCTTTTCTTCGCTTTCTACATAATTAAAATATGAAAACCCTGTGAGTGCAGCGATACACATCAGCAGTACTCCTAAAATTATTTTTTGTCCAAGTTGCTTTTTTTGAGCACTCATTTAAATTCGTTAGATTTGAGTATAACTTCAATCTTTTTAATTGATTAAGGCAGTAAAGATACTAAATGATCTTCAAAATTTATTTTTTCCGATCACTTGTTTAGGGTGTTCCGAAATTATAAGTTCGAACGATGCTTTGCTTTGTGTTTCTTGTCGGCATCAATTACCACTCACTCAATTTATTACTTATAACGACAATCCTACCGAAAAAATTTTATACGGACGCATAAAAGTTGAAAATGCAGCTTCTTTTATTCAGTATTACAAAAAGGGAATAAGCCAACAACTTATCCATCAGCTTAAATACAAAGGGCATCAAGAGGTTGGAACTTTTTTTGGAAAATGGATCGGACATGAAATTTTAAATTCTGACAGATTTAAAGGAATTGACTATGTTGTTCCTGTTCCACTTCATCTAAAAAAATTAAAACAACGGGGCTACAACCAAGTGAGTAATTTTGGAAAAGAAATAGCAACTGCAATAGATGCTATTTATACGGAAAAGCTTTTGCTGAACACCACTTACACCAGTGCACATGCTTTAAAAAACCGAATGCAACGCGCTACGAGTTCGCAAAATAGGTTTGCGTACAATGAAGATTTCCCGATAGAAAACAAGCACATTTTATTGGTAGACGATGTAATTACTACGGGCGCCACGTTAGAGAGTTGTGTACGCGCCTTCCCAAAGGCCTTGCAATTAAAATTTAGCATTATCACGATTGCAATTACATCTTAATTTCAACGTTACTAAAAATAATCGTTAATTTGCAGCTTTAATTGGGCTTGATGAAAACTAAAAATCTTTTCAGTTACATTTTATTTTTTGTACTATTTATCAGTTTAGTAAACTGTGCCAGAAGAGGTACTCCACAGGGAGGACCAAAAGATTTGGATCCGCCAGCAATTACTTCATCTTATCCGCCTAATCACACTATTAATTTTGATGCTGAAAAAATCCGAATCAACTTTGATGAATACATCAAATTAAAAGATTTACAAAAGCAACTTATTGTTTCGCCTCCGCTTAAAAACACCCCTTATATTTACCCGCAATCGGGTGCTAGTAAATACCTTGAAATTGAACTGCAAGATACTTTAAAAGAAAATACAACGTATGTTTTTAACTTCGGACAAAGTGTGGTAGATAATAATGAAGCAAACCCATATTCGTTTTTTAGTTATGTATTTTCAACAGGGTCTTATATCGATTCTTTAGCCCTCGACGGATTTGTTTTTGATGCGGTACAAAAAAAGCCAGACACCTTTATTTCGGTAATGCTTTACGAAGTAGATTCGGTTTATACCGATTCTGTAATTTATCAAAAACCGCCAACATATATTACCAATACCCTTGATAGTTCGACTAACTTTAGACTTACAAATTTAAAAGAAGGAACATACAGACTCATCGCTTTAAAAGACAAAGCCAACAATTATAAATTCGATCCAAAGACAGATAAAATTGGTTTTATAGACCATTTTATTACTATCCCGAACGATTCTATCTACGGAATAGGACTGTTTAATGAAGTTCCTGTGTTTAAAGCGTCAAGACCTTCGCTTATTGCAAAAAATAAACTGTACTTCGGATACGAAGGAAATCCAGAAGGCATGGAAATTAAATTACTTTCCGAGAAGCCTGCCGATTACGATTTTCGTACTTTTCCTGATGTTGAGAAAGATACCATCAACTACTTTTTTACACCTTTTAAAGCCGATTCGCTTATCTTTCAGGTAAGTAACAAAAAAACCATCGATACATTTACGGTTCGGATGAAAGAACTCTATGCCGACACACTCGTTGTAGCACAATTAAACAAAGGGTTTAAAATAAACGACACGCTTAAAATTCACGCTTCAACACCTATCGAAAATTACAACGACAAGCTGATTACGGTTTTAGACAAAGACTCTGCAAAGATTGATTTTACTGCTGATTTAGATAAAAAGAAAAATATTTTTAAACTGAAGTGGAATTCTGATGTTGGCCAGAAATACAAAATAAATTTACTTCCTGGCGCTATAACCGACTTTTACGGAGATGTAAACGACACCTTAAACTACAATGTTGCTACTAAGAATATTGCCGATTTAGGAAGCTTACGTGTAAACCTAAGAAACGTTGCCAAATACCCTGTTATTTTACAATTAACCGACAATAACGGTGTGGTAAAACACGAACTTTTCATCAAAGAGAAAAAGCCAACTTACGAGTTTAGAAACATAGACCCTGCAACTTATTTAATCCGTGTAATCCACGACAACAATGGAAATGGAAAATGGGACACAGGAAACTTCTTGACCAAAACACAACCCGAACAAATTAGCTATTATCCAGACCCTGTAGAGCTTCGTGCCAATTGGGAAATCGAACAGACTTTTACGTTACAGTAAACTGGTCTCTGTCGTCTAAAAACTTAAATTTATTTCGAGCTTCATCAAGTTCATTCTTTAGAAGTCTGGTGTAGATAATTTCTTCTTTTTCAGAAAAACTCAACAACGCTCCAAGCGGATTGTAAACTGCCGAATGCCCTACATATTCGTGTCCGTTTCCATCCAAACCAACTCGGTTTACCCCAACACAGTAACTCATGTTTTCAATTGCACGCGCCTGCAACAAAACATCCCATGCTTGGATTCGCTTTTTAGGCCAATTAGCAACAAACAAAAGCAAGTCGTAATCTTCTACATTTCGAGCCCAAACAGGAAAACGGAGGTCGTAACAAACAAGTGGACAAATACGCCAACCCTTGTATAAAAACACTAGTTTTTCTTTTCCAGCAGTGTACACTTTATCTTCTCCAGCCAATGTAAACGTATGCCTTTTATCATAAAACTGTACCGTCCCATCGGGAGTTACAAACACAAATCGGTTATAAAAATTATCGTTTTCAACAATAGCCAAACTCCCAGCAATTGCAATATTTTTTTCTGCTGAAAGTTGTTGCATCCAGCGTACGGTTTCTCCATCCATCGGTTCGGCAACTGCTTTTGCATTCATGGTAAATCCGGAAGAAAACATTTCCGGAAGAAGAATAACATCTGCTGTGTTTTGCACTTCTTTTATTTTCTGCTGAAGCATTTTTCTGTTTGCTTCTGGGTCTTCCCAAACTAAAGAAGTTTGCACACTTGCTATTTCAAGAGTTAACGACATTCTTACAATTTTTATGATTTTCGCGATAAAATTCCTGCAACTACATTGTGTATTCGAAGCGCTATTCCTATAAGCACCGGAACAATTACCAATGTTAATGTAAAATACAAAAAATACATCGATGCGCTTTCACTTCCTCTAAAAGCTTCTTGTGCTTTAAAATTAAAACGCCAATTCCCTGCAAAAACATAGCCTATAAACAACCATAAAACCGCGAAGCATAAAATCAAGAAAATAATTCTTCGATAAAAAAGATGAAATTTTTTACTCGGCTGATACAAACTCTTATTTCCGTAGAAAATTACTATTGGAATAAAAATAAGAATACTCCACGCTAAAAAACCACCAACAGGCACTGGTAATCCTAAAAAGGTGTTGTTTAAATTGATAACTCCCGAAAGAAACAAATAACAAGAAAGTAACAACAAAAAGAGATAAAATAGGAAATATTGGGTTTGTTTACTCATGGCTAAAATTGAATGCGACAAAACCAAAAATAATAAAATTAACGTACTCCAGGGGTATAATCTTGCGGTGCAGTTTTAGGCTCTTTAAAAGTTCCTGAATCTCCAGTATCGTTATAAATTATCCATTCAGAAAACGTATAGCTACTATTATTTTTCACTACGGAAGTTTTTCGTACGGCACGCCCATCTTCAAATTCATGGTTTGTACCCGAGCCATCTTCCCCTACAACGCCAAATATATCTACAACCATTCCGTTACCATCGACTAGTTCTATATTATCATCCCCATTTGAGTCGGCTGCTCCTCCAGTTCCACCATCCAAATGTGGAGTAAAACCATAGGTAGCTTCAAACGAAACAGCATCGGCAGCAATTACAAAAGTAGCATTCGGTAAAATCTCATAACCCGATAAATCAATCACACTGCGCTCGGTAAATTCGACATTGGTATTGGTGTATCTTCTAAGCACCCAACCGTCCAAATTTACCGCCTCCGAACTCGAATTATAGATTTCAATAAACCGCATATTTACAGCAGTGCTATTGTTATCGGGGTCGGCAATTTCAGAAATAAAAATAGCATCACTAGTATATTGCAACGAACAATCTTCATACGTATTTGTAAATTGGAAAGCACTTAAATTTTGAACATACAATCTGTTTTGATACGGAATCCCAACAAGTGTTCCATTGCCTTCAGCAACCGTTGTATTTACAAAAGTGGCTGTTTCCAAAACCGATAAAGGGAACTGCATTTCGCAATTCGTTAGGATGTTTTCTCCTGAAAAAGTATTTGCCGTATTTTCAAACTGAACATTGTTTAACTGGATAACTTTATACTGATTTTCTTCTGAAAACAATTCGTCAATACTGATTGTTTTAGGTAAAATTTCTTCTCCTGCAACCACATTTAAAATATGGTTTTCGGTAATTCCACTGAATGAAAATCCAAACTCGGTTTGTTCAATGCTTACCCCTCGTAAAGCTATTTCCACCTCAGAATAAATCGGGATTTCTAAAGCTGTTTCTAGTTGCAACTCCACCCCAATATTACCATTTTGCACAATCATTCTCTGACTATCGATATTTCTTGTTGCGTAATCGGAAGTAACGGTAGCGGTAATTTTTAGATTTTCTGTTATTGCTTCGGAAGAATTTCCGTGCTGTAGCAAGAGCATTTCCAAAGCTATTTCCGTAGCACTTTCTAACACATTACAAGGTTCGTTAACCATTTGCGAAACATCATCTACATTTCGAATTCCTATTTGATAATTTTCATCGTATTGTAAAACACCGATTATCTTACCATTCCCTTGCGGAATTTGTTCATTTGCATTTTCAAACCTACGTGAAATTCGCATCGATAATTCATTCGCCTCACAGTCGGAAAAAGTGTGATTTGTATTTTTATTACTCACAACAAAAGTGGAATTTTCAACAAATTGAACCGAATCGATAGCGACTAATCGTCCGATATCGTCTTCCGAAATTTCATCTATTCGAATACTTTTTGGCTCAACAATTTCCGATTCATTTTCAATATAAAAAAAGCGATAAAAATCATCTTCTTCAATTCCTGAGAAAGTTCCATTATTCAAAACTCCTAGTGTCAACTCGCCATTTATTTTCTGAAGTGTCATCCCGTTTACAGCAATTTTCATTTTTTGATACATCGGGAAATCTTCAAAAAGATTTGTTTCATCAATACTGATTTTAATCCCGCCAGTACTGTCTTGTACGTAAAGTTCTTTATAGAAATTCCCTTCTTTATCATTAGCAATAATAGATGTTTCAATAACCAACACTTCTTTAAACGTAGTGCTTTCCTCTTGAAACTTTTCTTTTAATGATAGAATACTGGTATTTGCCACTGGAGTTTCACAGAAGTAAGTAACATCATTACATCGGTTTTCATTCATTGAAACATCATTCAAATCTCGAATAGTCAGCACATAATTATTTCGCTCTTGCGTTAAAACTCCTGTAATTTCTCCATTTCCTAACGGAAGTAAAACCGACTGAAAATCGGCAAAACCACTGTTTCTAAGCACTACAGTTTCTCCATCGCAATCAGTTAAAATATGGTCGGTTGTTTCTTCTTCCTCCGCAAAAGTGGCACACAAACTTTCGGGAGTTATTTCAACATTGGTCAACGTCACCAAAGTATTAACAGCAGTGCTATCGAGAGCCGAAATTTGATGTTTATTTGCGTAAATAACTGTTGGTTTTTCACACGATAAAACCACATGTTCGTTTAATTTTGACGCAGGAAGTCGCCCAACCGTAATGTTTCCGAAGGCAGTAAACGCACCTCCCAACTTATAAGTTTCTTTATCATTATCGAGATACAATCCTTTTAAATTCAGATATATTTTTTGCCCCACTGGATACAGTAAATACAACTCCCTTAAATCGATTTCGAGTTGTAATCCTTGCGTTGGATTGGTAGGATGATTTTGAAAGTGAATACTCCCAAAAAAGTTGCCAGCTTCATCCGAAGAAATTACGTACCCTTCAATTATTAAATCATCTTGAATTTGAAGAATTTCACCTTGGTAAAGCGCCTTTACAGCCTCAAAAGTTGTATTCGACACTATATTCGATGTAGCACAAAGATTATCGGGAGTGGCATAATTATCGTCGTGAACACAGGCCACCATGAATCCTAATACACAACAAAGTACCATAAACATTTTTTGTATGTTACGCCCCTTTTTCATCTAAAAACTTATTGCGAAATTTAAAAAATAGGTTCGTCCGTAGCCATACCAGTACTTATTTCCAAACTGTGGCGCTCCCCTTTGCACATCGTTAAATGCTTGTTCGAAATTGGCATTTCTACTTTGCTCATAACCGCCAGTGCGATATGAAACATCGAATAAATTGTTGACACTGGCAAAAACACTTAAATACTTTTTCCCTATCAGCCACGATTTCCCTCCTGTTAAATTCAACAAATACACAGGTGTTAACCGTTCTTGAACTAAAAGTTTTTCAACAGCTTCAGGCGTAGCATTAGGAAATGAGCCTCCTTCTGGGTTTTGTAAAAAACTTTGCGTGCGCTTAATTGCCGAGATATCTACATAATTATCGGCTAAATAATTAGCTGTCGCACCCACCCACCAATAATGCTGACTCCGATAATCTACTCCCACTGAAAAGGCTTTTTGAGGTCCGACCGAAAGCTTATAATCTTTTAAAGTAGCTTCGCCCAAATCGAGTGTTCCGATTAGGTTTATCAATTCATTTTCCGCACCAACGGTATCAAAATTAATTTGCACATCAGCGTTATCTGTAAAGCGATAATCGCCATAAGAAGCAACCGCCGAAAGCTTAATTTCTGTAGTTGCTTGATAGGTAAATCCGAGTTCCCCACCAAGATGTCGCTTTTCGATATCGATTACTACCTCCTGGACAAAATCGCTTCCTACACCTGCATCTACATAAAAATAATTGATATCGGTTCCGTTAGAAAAAGTTGTATAAAAACCCGTTAACCGCATGGTAATTTGTGGTAAATTCAAGTAATAAGAAAGTGTTGCCGATGTAATTTCCTCTGACTTTAAACTCTCAACAACTTTGTTATTTTCTCTAGCGTTTACAAAGCTATTTTGCAAGGTTGGTGCCATATTTGTACGCGTACCCAACACCGAAAATCGATGCCTGTTGTTTAAGGTATATGTAATTCCACCTTTGTAGCTAATGTTTGAAAAAGATAGTTT
Organism: Joostella sp. CR20; assembly: GCF_038433465.1. Classification (NCBI taxonomy): domain Bacteria; kingdom Pseudomonadati; phylum Bacteroidota; class Flavobacteriia; order Flavobacteriales; family Flavobacteriaceae; genus Joostella; species Joostella sp. CR20. The sequence continues at coordinate 369,235 of NZ_JAESVF010000001.1, forward strand.
TTCGCTTTTTCCAAGTGAGGTTATTGGAAAGCGTTCATTTAAAAACAAGCCATTGCGTTGATACGAAGTATTAGAACTTCTAATTGAACCGAAAAACGCCAATCTTTCCCATTGAAAATTAACTTGTAAAAATCCTTCATAACGAATTGTATTCATATCATAATGATATCCAATTTTATCCCCCTCAATTTTATGTACACTCCCGTTTACATCATTTTTTGTTTCTGAAAAAGGATCGATATCTTCATGAAAAGTAGCACCTAATAAATCGGTTAACTGCCCGTAATTTTGACTTTCAGAATTTGCGTACTGAAATCCTCCATCTAGCTTAAAATAATCAGTAAAAGTATAGCTTGCATTTCCGTTAAAAGACAAAATTTGTTCATCCGTTGTATCATCATATAATAGATAGGAGGCACTTTTATTTTCTTCGGAATTGGCATTGTATAAATTACCCCAATGCACCTGCGGATTGTTCACAAAACCATCTCTTGCTAAATTGGCATTTTCAAAATTTGCACCGAGTGGATTATTGATGTAAAAACTCGGTAAGTAACGATAGTAATCTGGATTTGGACTCGCCGCATTGTAATACCCAAGTCGGCTGCTACTGTACTTTCCAAACTGATATGCAGCAGCAAGATTTGCCTGTAATTTCATTCCTGAAAACTCATAATTAAACATAAAAATAGGTTCCTCAATTTTTCGAATTCTAGAATTTCGAATCACTCCATTCTGCATTCCCCAATACGGATTGTAATGACGGCCAACAAGTTCAAAAACCTCTTCAGTAATTGCAGCCGATTTTCCACGTCGGTTAGGTGTATAAAAAGCAGATACGTAAAAATTATGTTTGTTCTTCAGCTGATATCCAACCGCACCAAAAACAGAAAAAGCATCGTATAAAGTACCATCGACAAAGCCTTCGTTGCCCCAACGTCTAGAAGCAGAAATTGAATATGAAAGTCCGCTATTTTTCAACCCCGAACTATAGGTTGCCATGAAGCGCCCACGATACGATTTGTTAGAGCTCGAAGCACTAATTCTCATTCCAGGGCGAAATTTGGAAGGATCGGTATTTATGTAAGAAGTCCCCAAAACACCGCCAAAATTATAAGGTGTTGCTTCCAGACCGTAAAAATCTTCTTGATTGCGAAGTATATCGTTAATCCCACCAAAATTACTCCATTGTGGTCTGCCATTAAAAACCCGATTCATACGAATACCATTTATCAATACATCGCCATACTTAGCATCATAGCCTTTAATTTTAAAAAACGACTGACTAAAATCGAAAGCTGCCCGGGTTGTAAAAATGTCTCTGGTAGCCTGCAAAGATCCGCTCGAAAAATCAGTATCTACATCATCTGTAAAATCGGTATCCGAAAGGGTAATATTGTTTTCTTGTTGAAGTTCGACCAAATCAACCTCCAAAAAAATTTCTCCTAAATCGATGTTTTCTTCTCCCGTAACTACAACTGGCAAACGAAGCGTTTGATATCCTTCTTTACTTATTTTTAAAATATGGTCGCCTTTAGAAATATCATCTAAATAAAATAAACCGTCGGTAGTAGTTTGTACATGCTGAAAAGAATTCTCAACAGTAATAGAAGCGGCATAAATAGGTTGGTTATTTCGTAAATCGAGCACGTATCCTTTGATGCTTTGTTGACCAAAACAACAATTAACGTACACACAAATCCATATGAAAATTACATATTTCATCTACTCAATTTTTAATCAAAAAGGAGTAAGATTCGTGGCTAAAAACAACTATACAAACCTCATTTCTAAAGTCTTAGAAAAATCAAGTTACAAAATATAATGTATATTTACTATCATTTATGTAGAAAATATATTTAATTGAAACTTTTAATTAGCATACTAATTTTAATTAATACATCAATATATAGCCAAGAAAAAGACTATACTATTGAATCTATTGTGTTTTATAATTTGGAGAATTTATACGACATTAAAGATGATAGTTTGACTTTTGATGATGAACGAACACCAAATGGAAAGTATCAATGGAACGAAACTCGATATCAAACTAAAATAGAACAACTTGCCAGCGTTTTAAAAGAAATTAATAGTTCGACATATAAAAATACACCAACACTAATTGGAGTTTGTGAAGCTGAAAACCTGAAAGTTCTTACCGATTTAAAAAATCATCCAGATTTGATAAATAGTAACTACGGAATTATCCATGAAGACTCTCCCGATGAGAGAGGAATTGATGTAGCGCTTGTTTATAAAAAAGACCGATTTATTCCGCACGAAACACATTTTAGACGATTGATAATCTACAATGAAGAAGGTTATCGAGATTACACTCGAGACCAGCTTGTTGCTGAAGGGTATTTGGAAGGCGAGCACTTTTGTTTTATTGTAAACCACTGGCCTTCGAGAAGCGGTGGCGAGGCTAGAAGCAGACCGTTTAGAGAAGCTGCAGCACGCCTAAATAAACAAATTATCGATTCGGTACGGTTTGTTTATCCAGACATAAAAATTATCAGTATGGGCGACTTTAATGACAATCCTACTGATAATTCATTTAAAAAAATTCTTAGAACAACAGCAGAAAAAACGAACTTGGAAGAAGAGTTCCTTTACAACCCTATGGAAAAGCTGTACAAAACAGGGATTGGTTCGTTAGCATATCGTGACAAATGGAGCTTATTTGACCAATTTTATTTTACGTCGAATTTACTTGAATCGGATACGCAGTTTAAATTTTGGAAAGCAGGAATTTATGCGCCTTCTTATTTAAAAACTGAAAAAGGAAAATACAAAGGCTACCCAAAAAGAACCTATGCAGGCGGTGCTTATACAGCTGGATTTTCAGATCATTTCCCTGTGTATTTATATCTTATTAAGAAGAAGTAGATTTAGAGAAGTGACAGTTCAAAGAAGCAGAGGTTCAAAGAGGCAAAGTCGCTGAGTAACAAAGTTGAAACCGAAGATACCATAACTCATTTTATTGTTTTCTCATATTTTGTACGACTCAACAATTAACCGATTTAACAGTTATACAAAAAATGTCTCGACTACAGCTGTCTACCAGAAAAAGACCCAATGTTGAAGTTTATTATTCCATAAAACGTCAACCTTAACTTGATTCAGATTCGCATAATAAAGGATGAGATTCCTCCTCGTGCCTCGTTCGGAATGACTGTTTCTCTTGCAAAGGTTCAAAGTTGAAAACCGAAGGAATCTTTACTTTTTTCCTTATTAACTTTAAAAAACAAAAAAAGTTGAAAAAGACATAATGCTACATCCTTTTCAACTTTAAATTTTCACTTACCTCTTTTGTTAATCAAACCAAAGCATATAAGGTATTCTTAAAAGAATAAGGAAAAGTCCTAAGCCATAAAACAAAGCAATTTTTCCAAATTTTCTTTTAGAAGTTTCTTCTTTTTTGTGTTTACTCCACCCAATGGTAATAAGGGCAATGGCTATTATATTTATAAAAGGGTGTTCTACCAAAACTAACCTTAGTAGACTATCGCCCATTACGCCTCCTGTTTGCCAAGATGCAAAACGTGGAGAAACAAAATATAATACCAAACCAATTAACAGTTGAATATGTGTAAAGATTAATGCAAAAAGGCTTATTCTAAGGTCTTTTGCCATGCTAAAATCTTTATTGGTAAAATACCCAGATACGGCATTAATTACAGCTATTACCAACACCAAAAGTGTTAAGTATGCCCAATATGAATGTAAAACGTTTACTGCTGAATACATGAATGAGATTTGTTTAGTTCGTTTTCAAAAATACGCATTAATGCCGATAAATTTTCAGAAAAGGCATAAAAAAACCCCGCAAGATGCGGGGCTTAATTTATAGAGTTAACTACTTATTAGAAGTTATATCTTACAGCAAGGTTCCATGTTAAACCATTTCCGTAGAAATAACCGTAGTTATCTTTTTGACTGATATATTCTTTATCGAATAAGTTATAAACGTTACCACGGATAGTCATGTTGTTGCTTCCGAAGTTAAAGTTATAAGTTGCACCTAAATCAATTAAAGAATAAGCATCTAATTTTTCTGGTTGGTAAGTTTCACCTTCTAAAGAACTTTGAGCTACATCTTCTACATCAACAAAACCATAAAGGTTTGCATAGTGATTCCAGTCAGCATCGATAGTTAATTTATCCATGATGATGCCGTAAGAAGTACCTAAACCAAACGTAGTTTGTGGCGCTTGTCCAACTTTAGTTCCAGTTAAATCAACATCAAAACTATCTACATTTGTATTGTCATCATTGTTAATTACGTTAACTGGTGAAGATCCATCATATTGCCAATCTCCAATTGTAAAGTAACCTCTTAACATGAAACCAGCAGTTGGTCTATATTTACCATCGATCTCGATACCTTTGTGTAACTGACCTACGTTAGTAAATCTGTAAAGTACGTTAGCAAGATAATCTGGATCTGTAGTTTCTCCTAAGTCTCCAGTGAAAGATAAGAATCTGTTATCCCATTTAGTGTAGTAACCGTTAATGCTACCTACAAAGTTTCCTTTTTGAATTCTATATCCTGCTTCAAATCCTAAGATTTCTTCGTTATCAACTTTAGGATCAGCTAACATTGTGTTATCATCATACGATGGGAAAATGTTATCTAAGAAAGGTTGTCTAGAGTAGTTTCCAGAGTTAAAGTAAACTGTGTGTCCTTCTGCAAATTTCCAAGCAGCACCACCTTTTAAGTTATATCCTGTTCTTTTAACAGTTTCAGATTCTTTTGGATTGTCGAAATCAAAGTTTCCTCTATCTTCTCTTTTGTAAGATTGGTTAGAAATTGCTCCTTGGAAGTAAGCACTGAACTCATCATTAGCCCATTCTACTTGTCCGAAAGCACCTTGATAATTCATGTTTTCTGAATAATCGTAATCGATTCTTTGATCTTCGTCAGCATAGTTGAATAATGCAGCCCATGGGTCTGGATTATAAGTTTCTGTTACAACATATCCGTCAGGACGTCCACCAATAGCTTCAACACGACCGTCTAATCCTAATAAATCTGTAATTTGACGGAAGTGATCTCCTTTGTAGAAACGGAAGTCAGCTCCAACATTAAATTTCAAATTTCTCAACGTATCGTACTCATAGTTCATTACAGTACCATACCAAGCATGGTTGTTTACAGATGCTCTTAAGATAGTACCATTGTAACCATCACTAACATTACCAGCAACACTTGGGTTGTATACATTAGTGATATAATCCCAGTCAATTTGACCGTTGTTTGCTAAATAAGCTCCACGGAAAGTATCATCTCCATTATCTACATAAGAAACTCCGTTTCCGTAGTCTCCAGTTCCACCACCTCTACCAAAAGAAGCGTAAACTACAGTAGAGAAGTTAGATTTCTCGTTGATATCCCAGTCCCAGTTAAGATTAAGTACTGGTTTGTGGTAGTAGTTTCTTCTTAAAGAAAGGTACTCACCATTGTTAAATCCGTAGTTGTTGTTATATTTAATACCGTATCTATCGTAAAGATCTTGGCTTTTAGAGTAGTTTTGATCGTGCCATTGTGGAGCACCAGTAATCAAGAAGTTGAAGTTGTGGTTTCCTGCTTTCTTCCCTACAGAGAAAAAGTAGTTTTGTCCTTGTCCTTTTGTACCGTAAGCATACTTACTGTGTGCTTGCCAGTAATCTACTAAGAAAGAGAATCCCCATCCGCTATCACTTAAACCTGTGTTGTAAGAAGCAGTAGTTTTAAAGTAGCTATCGTTACCAACGATAAATCTAGCAAAACCACCTTCTTCCATATCTGTAGTTTTTGTTACGATATTTACCGTACCCCCTACAGAAGAAATAGCTAATTTAGAAGATCCTAGACCTCTTTGTACTTGAACTCCGTTAGCGATATCAGACATACCAGCCCAGTTTGACCAGTACATTTTACCATCTTCCATACCGTTAATTGGTTGTCCGTTTAATAAGAAAGCAACGTTAGTTTGGTCGAAACCTCTCACAAACATTTGAGAATCTCCAAATCCACCAGATTGGTTAGAAACATACACTGAAGGTGTATTTTTTAAGATTTCTGGGAATTCAACGTTACCAACAGCTTTTGTTTGAATTTCTTCAACACTTACTGAAGCAACAGCGATAGGCGTTTGTCTATCTCTTGCAAGGTCAATAAGTCCAGACCCTACTACTACGACACCTTCTAATTCTTCAGCGTCTGCTTGTAAAGTAATTGTTCCGATGTTAGCAGAACCATTACTTAAGGTAAAAGGAACTTGTTTTGCAACAAATCCGATGTAAGAAACTGTTACAGTTCCTGAGTTTTCAGATACATTTAAAGTAAAGTTACCATCAAAGTCGGTTGAAGTTCCAGAGGTAGAACCCTTCACCATTACATTAGCTCCAGGTAGTGGCCCACCTTGGCTTCCATCTACAACTTTTCCGCTAATCGTTCCTTGCGAAAAGGCAGTTGTAGTAATTAAAGCAATTACTGCTGTTAAAATCCAATTGTAAATTGTCTTCATTTGTTGTTTGATTTAATTTAACGTGGCAAAAGTCTTATATAAAACAGACTCTAACATTAAGGCAATGTTAAATAATTTAACACTGAGACAAAAGTAAACAAAAAACGTAACATATTAATCTTGTATAGATTACAATGTTACGTTTTGAGATTTTAACAAAAAATGTTAATTATTTTTATAATATCTTAAAAGATTTAACGTCGAACTATCGTGATTACTAATCTTTTCGGAATTTATATCGGTAAGTATCGTTGATGCTAGTTGTTTCCCTAGTTCCACTCCCCATTGATCATAACTAAAAATATTCCATATAACACCTTGTACGAATATTTTATGCTCGTACATGGCTATAATTTCACCTAAAGCCTGTGGTGTTAATTTATCGATAAGAATGGAGTTTGTAGGTTTATTTCCTGCAAAAAGTTTGAATGGCAACAAGGATTGTATCTCCTCTTCAGACATATTTTTGGCTTCCAACTCTGCTCTTACTTCTGTTTCGGTTTTACCGTTTAAAAGCGCTTCTGTTTGTGCAAAATAATTGGCCATCAATTTATCATGATGATCTTTATCTCCGTGAAGCGATTCTATAAATCCGATAAAGTCTGTTGGAATTAATTTTGTTCCTTGATGAATTAATTGAAAAAAGGCATGTTGCGAGTTCGTTCCTGGTTCTCCCCAAATAATAGTTCCTGTTTGGTAGTTAACTGCATTTCCTGCACGGTCTATACTCTTCCCGTTGCTTTCCATTGTTCCTTGCTGCAAATAAGCTGCTAACCTATGTAAATATTGAGAATACGGGATTAAAGCTTCACTTTCAGCACCAAAAAAGTTATTGTACCACACACTTAGCAAAGCTAAAATTACAGGAATGTTTCGATCAAAAGGTGTTTCTTTAAAATGAGCGTCCATTGCTTGTGCTCCTGCAAGTAACTTGTCGAAATTATCAAACCCTACCGACAAAGCAATAGACAAACCTACTGCGCTCCAAAGTGAAAAACGTCCTCCAACCCAATCTTTCATCGGGAAAACATTTTCAGAATCGATTCCGAACTCAGCTATTTTTTCAAGATTTGTTGAAACCGCAACAAAGTGCGCCGCCACATCTTTTTGTGTAGCCGATTCTAAAAACCACTTTTTAATAGTAGTTGCATTACTCAAAGTTTCTTGCGTAGTAAATGTTTTTGAAACAATTACAAACAACGTAGTTTCTGGATCTAACTTTTTGATAGTTTCGTGTACATGGTCGCCATCTACATTACTAACAAAATGTACATTTAAATGATTTTGATAATACGCAAGTGCTTCGGTAACCATTGCAGGCCCTAAATCGGAACCTCCAATACCAATATTTACCACATCGGTAAAAGCTTTACCAGTATATCCCTTTTTCTCTCCTGAAATTATCTTTTCAGTAAAGTTTTTTATTTGCTGTTTAACCGCATAAACTTCAGGCACAACATTTTCACCATCCACCAAAATGGTCTCATTTTCTTTGGCTCTTAATGCTGTATGAAGTACCGCTCTTCCTTCGGTTTGATTTATTAAATCTCCAGAAAAACACTTATCAATAGCTTCTTGTAGTTTTACTTCTTTGGCTAAATCTAACAACAAACTTAGTGTTGTATCGTCAATTCTGTTTTTTGAAAAATCTACATAAAAATCATTCCATTTTAATGTAAATTTTTCTGCTCTTGCTGGGTCTTCCTTAAAAAGACTTTTTATACTTGTATTATGAAATTCTTTGTAGTGTTGTTCTAACTTTTTCCAAGCTTGTGTATTAGTTGGATTTATGGTCGCTAAAGGCATTTTCTTGGTTTAATTCGGTTATATATTCTTCTTCATTCATAGTTTCTTCCGTAGGAAAAGCCATTGCATCTAACTGAGATTTATATGGCTGGATGTACGCTAAATAATCAGATTTTAGCGAATCGGCAATAGGCTCCGACTTAGGTAAATCTTGCTTAAACGGATCTACTTGTTGTCCGTTTTTCCAGAAGCGGTAACAAACATGCGGCCCACTTGTATTCCCTGTCATTCCAACCCATCCAATTACATCTCCTTGTCTTACATAATCGCCTACTTTTACTTTTCGTTTGCTCATGTGCAGGTATTGTGTAGAGTAGGTCCCGTTATGCTTTACTTTTACATAATTTCCGTTTCCTCCTCTTCTAGCAGATTCTACGACTGTACCATTGGCAGTCGATAAAATTGGTGTTCCAACAGGCGCTGCAAAATCGGTTCCTCGGTGTGGCCTTACTTTGTTTCCGTAGTAAGCAATACGTCTGTTTAGGTTAAATCTTGAAGAAATTCTACTGAATTGAACTGGTGCTTTCAAGAAAGCTCTTCTTAAATTTTTAGCATTTTCATCGTAATAATCAACAATGTTTTTGGTCGAATCGGCTTCAAAACGGAACGAATATACAGGTTCTCCTTTGTGTTCAAAAAAGGCGGCTTTTACCTTATCGACACCTGCATAAATTGTATCGTCTATATATTTTTCAGTATAAATAACTTTAAAGCGATCTCCTTTTTGTATTCTGAAGAAATCGATTGTCCATGCATAAACATCCGACATCTTATAAGCTACAATCGGACTTATATCTTGATCTTGCAATGTTTGATACAAAGATCCATTGATAACACCTGCCGCTTGCTTTTCAACAATTCTCACCTTTTTCTTCCCCTTTTTCACCTTAGTAGAATCGGCAAAATCTACCACCACATAGTCAATACTATTAGGTTGATAAATAAAACATTTTGGAATTTGTAAGGAATCTTCTTGAGTGCAAAGTAGGGTGTAAGGTTTTCCTACTTGAAGGCTCGCTATGTTAAACGAATCTTTAACGCCCTCCACAATATTGTAAATTTCTGGATAACCAATATGGTTGCGTTGTAGTATTTCTCCGAAGCTATCCCCTGCCTTAATAGTGTCTCTTACCACCAAATACTCGTTAAGGTTGTAGCCAAATTCTTTGACTTCTACAGGTTTAAGTCCTGCAGCTTTTACGGTACTTGCTTCTTCTACATTTTTCTTTTCTTCTTTGCACGATACAACGGCCATCATTGCCATGAGTAAAAGTGCTACTACATTTTTTGGCATTTATTTAATTTGTTTGAGGGTTTAACATATGCTCCACCCACTGTTTTCCCCAGTCGGCTTTCTCTACATTGCTCCAAAGTTCCGGAAAAAAGATGATTTTCTGAAAACTTGGCGGCAAATATTCTTTCCAATTGGTGCCTCCAGTGGCGTCTAAGGTTTTATCTTCTCTGCTTAAATGCTTGTAAGCTGCCCCCATATGCATAAGGTTCCAATTTACATTTGCATTTACATCTAACTCCCTCATAGCGTTGATTAACAACTCATTACTCTTTACCTCTTCTGGCAAATGTAAGTATTTTTCGTAAATAGTAACACCTTTTACCTCATTTGCAATACGCATAAATCTAGGTGTATAACGATATTCGAACTGTTTTAGTGTGAGGGTTTTCTCATTTGTTTTACTGTCAACAGCACCTCGCTTCCAATAAATGTTTTCGTATAAATCTTCTAAAGTGCTATTTTCTGAATGCTGATATGCTACGGATGAATGCAATAAATTTTGCAACGGAGTTGAATAAATCTCAATCATTCGGAATTGCGCCGACTGAAAACCACTTGCTGGCAAAAGCGCCATACGGTATTTTAAAAACTGAGAGCGATCCATACCGTTAATCATTACATTAAAAGAATTGATTAATATTTTGTAATAATTATTAATGCGTTCAATTTTAGTAACAAGAAATTTAGGATCTTGAAGTTTATGATCGATGATTTGCTTTTGCTCGTGAATAATGAGCTTAAAATACAACTCGGTTATTTGATGATACATGATGAAAATCTCCTCGTCTGGAAAATGTGTACGAGGCATTTGCAAGCTCAACAAGGTATCTAAATGGATATAATCCCAATAAGTAAGGTATTTTTCGTAAAGTAAACCGTCGAGGTAGGCGCTAAGGTCTTGGCCTGAATTTTTGTATTTTTCTTCAAGAGAAGCTAACTGTGCTTCGATTTTGGGGTTGATTCCTGTCGCCATTAATCCATTTGAATTTTAAACTGATGTTTTAAGCCTTTGTAAGCATCTAAATCGGCTTTAATAGAACCCACCAAAATATCGGCTTTTACTCGCATCGGCATTTTATTATCGTCGTCGGACACCCAAAGTGTCAAACTTTCTTCTTCTTTAAATATACGCCCAGATTGCACATACGGACGAAACTTTAAACATCTTACCTTTCCAAATTTAGTACTGAGGGTTTCTTTTCCTAAAAATTTCAGCTTAAATTTAAATATTCCGTCATCATCAAAAAGCATATCCGACACAAACTCATCACCCTCAGAGAGTTTAGTTCTATCAATATTATTTCGTAAATAGTAAAACGCCGAGATTAAATCTTGCACGCTATTATTTATATCGAATTTTTTTTGCGTGTCGTGCTTATGGTCTAGTAAGGTTGCTTTTTTGGCACTGTAATCAAAATTTATTTCTAAATCTTTGGTATGCCCACCTTCATCTATTTTTCTGATGAATTTATAAGGTTGCCCCGTTTTTTTATCAAAATAACTCTCGTAATTATCATCTACTTTAAAAAACAAACTTGCAAAACCTGTTGTCTCTCCGTGTCCCACTACATGAAAAACACTTTTCCCATTTAAATTTTCATCCTTCACTTCTAAAGTAGCATAACTTGCGTTAAAAATTCCGTAATGAATTCTGAATTTAAACCACTCGCCCGCTTGGTAAGAATTATCTACAGTGGCATTGTTCTGATTTACAAAGGCTGAAAGCCAGAATATAGTTATTGCTAAAATAATCTTCTTCATAATCTGGGTAATTATTGTAAAAATAATAAAATCAATTACATTACAATTTTAATTATGATTATTATTAACATTTGGCGGCCATATTCTTTTAAGTAGAAAAGGGTATAAATGCAAAAAACTCGACCGAAGCCGAGTTTTTTTCATTAACCAACCAAAACTTTAAATTATGAAAACTTTACTTAAAGTCTGCAAAGGGCACCACCCCTTTTGCGAGAGCAAAGTTAATACAAAAGATATGTTATGCAAGCATAATAAATAAGTTTAACTTTTTTAACATTTAGAATTCAAATTGTTTGATTACTTATTGTGTTTTTATCAAAAAAAACGAGTTTTTATAGCGTTCCTCGCATTTCTTGCTCGCGTTCTATAGCCTCAAAAAGCGCTTTAAAGTTACCTTTCCCGAAAGATTTTGCGCCTTTTCGCTGAATTATCTCGATAAACATAGTCGGTCTGTCCAAAATTGGCTTCGTAAATAATTGCAACAAATAACCTTCGTCATCTCTATCGATTAAAATCCCAAGTTGCTTTAAAGGCTCTAACTCTTCATCTATTTCTCCAACTCTATCCAAAACAGTATCGTAATAGGTTTCAGGAACCGTTAAAAATTCAACACCTCTATTTTTTAATTGCTGTACAGTTTCAATAATATTGTCGGTTGCCAAGGCAATGTGCTGAACGCCCGCTCCATTATAAAACTCGATATACTCTTCAATTTGCGATTTTTTCTTTCCTTCTGCAGGCTCGTTTATCGGAAATTTAATTCTTCCATTTCCGTTACTCATCACCTTACTCATCAACGCAGTATAATCAGTAGAAATATCTTTATCATCAAAAGACACCAACTGCGCAAATCCCATTACATTGGCATAGAATTCGCACCATTTTTTCATTTCATTCCAACCCACATTTCCAACCATATGGTCTATGTATTTCAGGCCAACACTAGCAGGTTTAAAATCTGGATTCCAAGCTTTATACCCTGGCATAAAAGCTCCTTTATAAGCTGAGCGCTCTACAAAAACATGAACTGTTTCTCCGTAGGTATGTATCCCAGAAAGTACCACTTTTCCGTGTTCGTCTTCAATAGTTTTAGGCTCCATATAACTTTTGGCCCCTCGCTTTGTAGTTTCTTCATAACTTTTCGTAGCATCGTCAACCCAAAGTGCAACCACTTTTACACCATCGCCATGTTTTTCAATATGCCTATTGATATCGCCACCTTCATTTAATGGTGATGTTAATACAATTCGGATTTTATCTTGCTGAAGTACATACGAAACAGAATCTTTTCTTCCAGTTTCTAACCCAGCGTAGGCAACAGACTGAAAACCCCATGCCGACTGATAATAATGTGCTGCTTGTTTGGCATTTCCAACGTATAACTCAACAAAATCGGTTCCTAATAACGGTAAAAAATCTGCTGCCGCTTCTATTTCTTTATTTAATTTTAATGATGTAGTATCTTGTGACATTTTTGTTTTTTTTAATTTAGTTTATGATTGCCCGCAATCTTTCATAATTCACTGTCTCCTCGAGCCTGCCTTTGTCGGCAGACAGGCGTAGTCGAGAGGTTATTTGGCTTAACAAGCTTTAAATAGGGTCTCGACTACGCTCGACCTGACATTTTAATCTTGATATGACACATTACGGATGTTCAAATTTGGTTAATTTCAATATTCACTAAAAAAATGAAGTTTACATTCCGACGTTTATCGGATACATAGCCTTTGATTTTTTTCATTTTAAATGAACATCCTCAAAAGCTTCCTAAAACTTTAACTACCACATAGCTCTTAAATGAGCCGTTATATCTACTCTATAATTTAGCATATAAAAATTAATGTTCTAACCACGATTTAAAATAATCGTCATCGGCAATTTCGAGTGCTTGTTTTGTTAACTGAAGCGGTTTAAAAGTATCTACCATTACCGCCAATTCATCAGTTTTTGTTTTTCCGATACTGCGCTCCACGGCTCCTGGATGTGGCCCGTGAGGAATCCCTGCTGGATGCAATGAAATATGTCCTTGGTCTATATCATTTCGACTCATAAAATCGCCATCCACATAATACAAAACCTCATCAGAATCTATATTGCTATGATTGTATGGCGCTGGAATACTTTCTGGATGATAATCGTACAAACGCGGTACAAAACTACACACCACAAAAGCATCGGTTTCGAAAGTTTGATGCACTGGTGGCGGCTGATGAATGCGCCCAGTAATTGGTTCGAAATCGTGAATACTCAATGCATACGGATAGTTGAACCCATCGTAGCCCACAACATCAAACGGATGCGAAGCATAAACCATGTCGAAAATTTCGTTTTGCTTTTTTATTTTGATAAGAAAATCGCCAAACTCATCATTGGTTTCCAACTCGTATGGCTGACGAATATCTCGCTCACAAAATGGCGAATGCTCCAACAACTGTCCAAACCAGTTTCGGTAACGCTTCGGGGTATAAATTGGTCGACGCGACTCAACTATAAAAAGTCGGTTTTCTTCGGTATCAAAATCAATTTTATAAATTGTTCCTCTCGGAATCACTAAATAATCGCCATACGAAAAATCTAAATTCCCAAGGTGTGTACGTAACTTCCCAGAACCTTTATGGATAAAAAGAAGTTCGTCGGCATCGGCATTTTTATAAAAATAATCTTCTGTTGATTTTTTGGGCGCAGCTAACTCAATTGTACAATCAGAATTGGTTAAAACAGGCGTTCTACTTTCTAAAAAATCGTTTGTTGGTTTTACTTTAAAACCGTGCAATCGATACGATTGAATATTGTTTGCTACTGCAATTTCTGGCGCAACATTGGTTTTTGCTGAAATTTCTTTAACCTGTGTTGGTCTCTGCGTATGATATATGTTTGAAGACATCCCGTCGAACCCAATAGTTCCGAACAGTTGTTCGTAATACAAACTCCCATCATCTTTTTTAAAAATGGTGTGGCGCTTGTGCGGAATCTTTCCTAGTTTATGATAAAAAGGCATAGCGAAAACGTTTGAATTATTACAAATATCGAATAATTTGTGTAATAATCCATTAAGAAATTCTTAAAACCAGAAACCAACACTAATTGAAAAAATAGCATCGTCTTGCTCTGGAGACCATGCCAACTTTGCTTGCATAGGACCTATAAACGATTCGTAACCATACCCAAACGCATACCCTGTGTAAGTTGGCCATGAAAACCAACTTCCGTCTTCAAAAATAGTATCGCCTGCGTTTGCAATATTTGTGGTAAAATTTAAATGATTGTTTTTTGCAAACTCCCAATCTAAATTTAAGGTTGCTTTTACAAAACTATCTGCTCCAAAACTTAAATAATCGTAACCTAAAAATGGAGTAATATTATTTATAAAATTATTCCCCCATCCTCCGAGGATAAAATCGAATGATTTCACATCTGAATCTCCAAATTTAAATCCTCCTTCAGCAAAAAAATCAAAAGAAAGCGATTTATAAATTGGCGTTGCAAATCCCATCTTGGCTTTGGCGATAGAAAAACTACTAAAATCGTTATCAAAATGTTTGGTTGACAGTAAATACACATGAAAATCTCCATCAAAATAAAGCCCTTTAGTAGGAAAATATATATCGTTTAAAGAATCGAATTTTAAGAACGCATACGAACTAAAATAGTTGTCATCTTCAAGTAATATTTCTTTTCCGTCAGCTCCTGTAACTGTTTCTGTTTCAACTTTTAAATATTTATGTTCGAGCCCCAAACCAAAGGTGAACTCTTCCTTCCAAACGGTTTGCATATACAATTGATTGGTGAAATCGGAAAGTTTGGCATCGAGTTTATTAATCTCTGGAATTTCTTCTTCAGTAACATTTTCATCAATAAAATCGAAACTCACACCTCTTTGAAAAGTGTTGTAACGCGACTTAAATCCGAAGCTCCAATAAAATCCTTTATCGAGGTAATATTCAAAATTGTATCGTACAAAATCTCCTACAATAAAATCGAGGTAAATATTATCATCAGCAAAAAGTAAGTTCTTTTTAGTGATATTAATTATCGCTGCGGTTTTGTACAAATCGTCGTAATGAATTCCGAGTTTCAAAAACATATCCGTTTGCTTTTCAACAATTGGTACCGAAAGTATATAACCGTCGTTGTTCGGACGAAACTCATAGCGAACGCTGTTAAAGTTATCGGTTGCCGCGAGGTTACTCATACCTTGATCTATTTTATCAAAAGTGGTGTATGCCTCGGTGCGGTAACGAAGCTTTCCTTTTAAATAAGCACGGGTATATTTTTCATTTCCTTCAAAAGAAAGTTTATTAATCAAAAAACTATCAACTTCTTGCCCAGGATATCTTCTTGTTGGTTTTTTTAGCTGAAGGGTTTCTATACTATCTAAAGTACTCATTTGTGCTTTTGCGGCTTCATAACCACTTTCGATAATTTCTTTCCCTTTTCCAAAAGACAAAACACTGTAAGGCTTGATATTTGGTTTGATATGAAGATCGGTTTTTTTCAACTTTTCCTCCATGGCATTAATTGTGTTGTAATAGTTTATTTGCACCAAAACATCGGTTGCCGATTTTAACTCATCTCGCGTAGCCAATTCGTCTTGCACATCAACTCCAATAATTATATCGGCACCCATTTTTTTAACCTCATCAACAGGATAATTATTCACAACTCCACCATCAACCAAAAGTCTGTCTTCATAAACAACAGGTTCGAAAAATGAAGGAATTGCTGAACTTGCTGCAAGTGCTCTAGGGAGATACCCTTCATCTAAAACAACTTGTTCGCCAGTTTCTACATCGGTTGCAATACAGAAAAAAGGAATGGATAAATCGTTAAAATTTTCAACATCGTTTACATTGAATAATAGCTTTGAAAGTAAATTATAGAGGTTTTGACCTTTAGACAACGAACTAGGGAACGACAATTTGAATTTATTAAAAGGCAAAGCCACAGCATATTTTTCGAAACTACTTTTTTCGTAAAACGACATGGCAGAACGCGGAATTCTATCTTGCAAAAGCACATCAAAATCGGTTACTTTAAAAATAGAATCCAACTGATGCGGAGAATAGCCAGCGGCATACAACGCACCAACAATAGAACCCATACTGGTACCTCCTATAAAATCTACACGAATCCCCGCTTCTTCAATTGCTTTTAACGCACCAATATGCGCCAAACCCTTGGCGCCACCACCACTTAAAACAAGTCCTACTTTTTGGTCTTTCTTTGGGGCGTCTTGGGCAAAACCAAGTGTCGAGAAAAGAACTGCACACACAATAAAAATCTTTCTCATAGTTTATGATTGGTTATGAAATGCTTTATATATTTTTTGAGCTTTTGACGACCCTACAACTTCAGAAATCTGCGCTAAAGTTGCTTCTTTTATTCTTTTTACTGATTTAAATTTTTTCAATAAATCATTGGCGGTTTTCTCGCCTATACCTTCAATATTTTCTAATTCTGAATTGATAGCAGCCTTGCTTCTTTTGTTACGATGAAATGTAATTCCGAATCGGTGCGCTTCATTTCTTAAATGCTGAATAATCTTTAGCGTTTCAGACTTTTTATCTAAATACAGCGGAATAGAATCGCCTGGGTAATAAATTTCCTCCAAGCGTTTTGCAATTCCTATGATAGCAATTTTTCCTCGCAAGCCCAACACATCCAAACTTTTTAACGCGGAAGACAATTGTCCTTTACCACCATCAATTACAATAAGTTGTGGCAATGGCGCTCCTTCTTCTAGCAATCGTTTGTAACGTCTAAAAACCACTTCTTCCATCGATGCAAAATCGTCTGGCCCTGTTACTGTTTTTATATTAAAATGGCGATACTCCTTTTTACTAGGTTTTCCATCTTTAAAAACCACGCAAGCCGCAACAGGATTAGTTCCTTGAATGTTTGAGTTATCAAAACACTCAATATGTCTTGGCTCAACCGACAAACGCAAATCGCGCCTCATCTGATCCATAATTCGCTTTACATGCCTATCAGGATCTGTAATTTTTATCTGTTTAAAACGTTCTTGACGATAGTATTTTGCATTTCTTTCAGACAGCTCTAAAATACGCTTTTTATCGCCCAATTTTGGTATGGTTACTTTAATTCCTTCAGAAACTTTTATTTTAAAAGGTACATAAATTTCTCTTGACAACGAATTAAAACGCGTTCTAAGTTCGGTAACCGCCAATTCTAAAAGCTCTTCGTCGGTTTCTTCAAGCTTCTTTTTTATCTCGATGGTATGTGCCCTTATAATTGCTCCGTACGAAAGTTGTAAGAAATTTACATAGCCGTAACTTTCATCAGAAATAATCGAAAAAACATCGACGTTACTTATTTTAGGATTTACAACGGTAGATTTTGATTGATAGTTTTCGAGCACCTCAATTTTTTCTTTTATTTGTTGCGCCTCTTCAAACTTCATCTCTTGAGCAAGCTGTTTCATTTGCTCTTTAAACTGCAAAAGAGAGTCTTTGAAATTCCCTCTTATAAGCTCCCGAATATCTTTAATTTGCCTGTTGTACTCTTCTTCGGTTTGGTATGCTTCGCATGGACCTTTACAGTTTCCTAAATGGTATTCCAAACACACTTTATACTTTCCTGCATCAATTTTTTCTCTTGACAAATCGTAGTTACAAGTACGAATTGCATACAAGCCTTTTATCAAATCTAAAAGTGTTCTTACAGTTTTGATATTGGTGTAAGGCCCAAAATATTCCGACCCGTCTTTTATTAAATTTCTTGTTGAAAAAACTCTCGGAAAACGCTCATTTTTAATGCAAATCCACGGATACGTTTTATCGTCTTTAAGTAAAACATTGTAACGAGGTTGATACTTTTTAATTAGGTTGTTTTCCAACAACAACGCATCTGTTTCGGTTGAAACTACAATGTGTTTAATCGTTACTATTTTTTTAACCAACACGCGGGTTTTCCCGCTATCGTGATGCTTATTGAAGTACGACGAAACTCTTTTTTTTAAATTCTTGGCTTTTCCTACATATATAATTTTCCCATCTTTATTAAAAAATTGATAAACTCCTGGGCTATCTGGGAGCGTTTGTAATTGAATATCTATAGGCGTTTCGCTCATGTAATCTTGCAATTTATCTTCAAAGATAATTCAAACAAAAATAATATAACTACTACGGATATTTTCTTTTAACTTGTAAGAAAAATATGCAGTATTTTAACGTTAAATGAGAATTTCAGCATTTTTTTTAACACTGCTATTTTTAAATAGCTTGAACTATTAAAAAAAACCTATATTTAGCAGCTATTACAATATATTCACACCCCAAAGAATACTCGAAATGAACCATAAAATTGACTTGGCCTGTATCATTGACGACGACAAATTATATGTTAAAATGTTGTCTCGATTGCTAGACATTAAAAAGCTTTGCAAAGAATTTTTGGTTTTTGAAAATGGAAGCGAAGCATTTTCTTATTTTAAAAACGTTTTTGAACAGCCAGAAAAAGAGAAAATCCCACAAGTTATTTTACTGGATTTAAACATGCCTGTAATGGATGGTTGGCAGTTTTTAGATGAATTTGTAAAAATTAAATGCGAATTAGAACACCCCATTACACTTTATGTTGTAAGTTCGTCAATAAACCCAGAAGATATTGAAAGAGCTAAAAAATTTGAAGAAGTATCTGACTATTGGGTGAAACCTATTTCGCTAGGCGAATTAGAAGAAATGTTTGAAAAAGTATAACTATGGATAAAAAAGAGCTTCGCATTCACTACAAAAACAAACGTGCATTGCTCGACCAAAATACAATTGACGAATTAAGCATTGCCATTGCCAACCAATTGCTTCAAATTGATATTTGGAACAAAACATACTACCACCTTTTTTTAAGTATCGAAAGTCAAAAAGAAATTGACACTTCATATATTTTAAGTATTCTACAAGGAAAAGACAAAGAGGTTGTACTCTCTAAAAGCAATTTTAAAACAGGGACTTTAACCAATTTTTTACTAACCGATAATACGCGCATAAAAGTAAACCCCTACGGAATTCCAGAACCCGAAGATGGTATTGAGGTACCAAACCAAAAAATTGATGTGGTTTTTATACCGCTACTAGCTTTTGATAAAAAAGGAAACCGTGTTGGGTATGGAAAAGGTTTTTACGACACCTTTTTGGCAAATTGCAAACCCGATGTTATTAAAATAGGCCTTTCTTTTTTTTCTGCGGAAGAACAAATCTCGAACGTCCGTACAGAAGATATTGCACTTGATTATTGTGTTACTCCAGAGGAGGTTTATAAGTTTTAAACTTAATTTCCTTTCCCCTTCTCAGGAAAAGCTTTCTTATTGAAGATTAATAACACTGCAACTCCTATACTAATAGCAGAATCAGCGATATTGAAAACTGGCTCAAAGAATCTAAAATTTTGTCCGCCCCAAATAGGAAACCAATCTGGAAGCACCGTATCTATCATAGGGAAATGAAGCATATCGACTACTTTTCCGTGAAATAAAGATCCGTATGGGTTCTCTGCAAATAAGGTTGCAACATGCCCATAACTATCATCAAAAATAACTCCGTAAAAAACAGAGTCAATAATATTACCTAGCGCACCTGCAAAAATAAGTGCTATAGCAATAATAAGTGTTGGCGTGCCTTTTTTTCTTACGGTATCGTAAAGCCAATACCCTATTCCACAAATTGCAAACAACCTAAAAACTGTTAAAAACAATTTCCCAGTTTCATCGGAAACTCCTGGTACAATATCGCTAATTTTTGTTCCCCACGCAGCACCTTCGTTTTCGATAAATAGTATTTTAAACCAACTAAAAACCTCAACATATTCGCCTAATACAAAGTTTGTTTTGATATATATTTTTGAAAGTTGGTCGATAAACAAAACCAAAACTATAATGAAAGATGCTTTTTTTAATGACATGTAAGTATGTGTTCTATTGACTGTTTATGTTAGCGTTGTGTCGCTTCAAACAGCCTGTATTTTTTCAATGACGGTAAAAATAAAAATATTATTCTATATTATTGATGTAAATGTCTCCGCTAACAGAATTTAACTCAAACTTTGTATTTCCAAACACTTGTTTTCCTTCTTCAACAGTTCCGTATTTTGATATTGCTTGAAAGTTTCCTGCTGAATTTTCAATTAAAATATCGCCACTTTGCGTTTTCCCTTTTACCAAATCAGCATTAATCGAATTAAAGAACAACATTCCACTTGCTGTTGAAGTCTCTAAATTGGTGTAATTTCCTTCCGCAGAAATTTCAGTATAAACACCCAAAACTCTTACATCTTTATACGCAGGTACAATTATTTCTAAAGCCACAGAAACTACTTTGTGCGCACTCAATTTATCGTTCGGATTGGTAAAAAGCGGTTGTTGCGCTACGCCTATAAAAAGCGTTGTTCCGTCTTCTTTGGTAGTGTTTACAAATTCGTTTTGATATTCGCCATTAAAAATAGTTTTTACCTCCACATTTTTTGCTGAATGCGTCGACAACTTAACTTGAAACACATGTTCAGCATCAATATCTATAAGTGTGATTCCTTCTGAAGTGTATATTTTTTCGACTGCTCTTTGCGAGAAACAAACAGAAGAAATCAGCAGAAAAAACACAGAAAAGCATTTTATAATTTTTTTATTGCTCATAAATATTAACCTCAGTTCAATTATAAATTCAATTTTAATAAGCACACAATTTACTAGTATTAAAATAATTAATGTTTTTCATTTTTGTCTTGACACAAAAACGAAACAAACCTAAGAGCCGGCAGGCAGGAAAGTCAAGACTGATTAAAAAAGCAATAAAAATCTACGGAAAGATCCACCACAGATTAAAAGAACTCGCTCCGCTCAAACAGCTTTTAATCTTTTATCCCTCCTGCTTCCTTGATTTTCTATACTTTTTTAATAGGTCCGCTTCCATATATCTATAACCATTAAAATCAAAATCAGTTTAAGGCTACTATGCAAAGCTATCATTTTAAAGCATAAAAAAACGCCCTTTAAAAGAGCGTTTTATAAATCTATTTTTTACTCGATAATTGAGATCTGTCTCAACAACAAAACTACTATTCTTATACAGTAATTAGGACTGCATATTTTTTGCCTCAATGCTAAGCGTTGCATGTGGCACTAACTTTAAACGTTCTTTATTGATGAGTTTTCCTGTAACCCTACAAATTCCGTAGGTTTTGTTTTCGATGCGAACTAAAGCATTTTTTAAATCGCGAATAAACTTTTCTTGACGCAATGCCAATTGTGTATTTGCTTCTCTACTCATGGTTTCAGAACCTTCTTCAAACGCCTTAAATGTTGGCGAAGTATCGTCTGTTCCATTATTCCCATCATTTTTATAAGAACTTTTTAAAAGCTCCAAATCTTGATAGGCTTTATCCATTTTAGCTTCGATTAACGTTCTAAACTCGGCTAAGTCTTTATCTGAGTACCTTACTTTTATATCTGTTTCCATAGTACTAGTGTTTTTGAATGATTAATTTGGTGTTTACTTCATCAAATGCAATTTCTGTACCATTATCAAGATGTTCTTCAAGATCAAGCTGAGCTGTTAAAGTTTCTGCCTTTATGTAAGCTAAGTTATTCTGAACAGCTTTTTCAATGATTTCATCTTTCTGCAACTTCACATCAATCTTATCTGTCACTTCAAATCCAGAGTCTTTACGTAAGTTTTGAATTCTGTTTACCAATTCTCTAGCTACCCCTTCATTACGCAAATCTTCTGTAATAGTTACATCCAATGCTACTGTGATTGTACCTGAACTAGCTACTAACCACCCTTCGATATCTTGTGATGAAATTTCAACTTCATCGATTCCTAAAGTAACATTTTTTCCATTAACTACCATAAGGATTTCCCCATTGCGCTCAATTTCCTGAATTTCTGGTTGCTCGAATTTATTTATCTCACTGACAATCAGCTTCATATCTTTACCAAAACGCGGGCCTAAAACTTTAAAATTAGGTTTAATTTGCTTTACTAAAATCCCTGAAGCATCATCAATAAGTTCTATTTCTTTTACATTTACTTCAGATTTTATCAGCTCTTCTACACCTTTAATTTCATCGCGCTGTGCTTCGTCAAGTATTGGAATCATTACTCTTTGCAGAGGTTGACGTACTTTTATCATTTCCTTTTTACGCAACGAAAGCACCAATGAAGAAATGGTTTGCGCCTTCTCCATTTTACGCTCCAACAATTTATCAACAAAGTTTTCTACAAATTGTGGGAATTCTGCAAGGTGAACACTTTCAAAATTCTCTTTGTTTGTAGTACTTACCAAGTCTTTGTATAATTGATCCATATAAAAAGGTGCAACTGGAGCTCCCAACTTAGCCACTGTAAGCAAGCAAGTATAAAGCGTTTGGTATGCCGAAATTTTATCTTGTTCGTACTCTCCCTTCCAAAAACGTCTTCTGCATAAACGTACATACCAGTTACTTAAATTCTCCTGAACAAAGTCTGAAATTGCACGCGTTGCACGTGTTGGTTCGTACTCTTCATACGCTTGATCTACCTTTTGAATTAAGGTGTTTAATTCTGAAAGAATCCAACGATCTATCTCTGGACGTTCATTTAAAGGAATGTCTTTTTCAGCATAAGTAAAACCATCGATATTGGCATACAAACTGAAGAATGAATACGTATTGTATAGTGTTCCGAAGAATTTTCTGCGAACCTCCGCAATTCCTTCAATATCAAATTTTAAATTATCCCAAGGGTTTGCGTTCGAAATCATGTACCAACGCGTAGCATCTGGACCGTATTCTTTAAGGGTTTCAAACGGGTCGACTGCATTTCCTAAACGCTTCGACATTTTTTGTCCGTTTTTATCCAACACCAATCCGTTAGACACTACATTTTTGTAGGCAACAGAATCGAAAACCATAGTTCCGATGGCGTGTAAAGTATAAAACCACCCACGTGTTTGATCTACTCCTTCAGCAATATAATCGGCTGGATAAGCATCTTTTCCATCAATCTTCTCTTTGTTTTCAAACGGATAATGCCATTGTGCATATGGCATCGAACCAGAATCAAACCAAACATCAATCAAATCTGCTTCGCGCTTCATTGCTTTTCCTGAAGGCGATACCAGAGTAATTTTATCAACTACATTTTTGTGAAGATCTATTTTATCATAGTTTTCTTCACTCATATTATTCACTTCAAAATCAGCAAAAATATCGGCTTCCATCAATCCTGCTTCGACAGCTTTCGCCATTTCGGCTTTCAATTCTTCAACAGAACCAATTATAATTTCTTCTTTTCCATCATCAGTACGCCAAATCGGAAGCGGAATTCCCCAGAAACGAGAACGCGATAAATTCCAATCGTTTGCGTTTTGCAACCAATTTCCAAAACGACCTTCACCGGTAGCTTTTGGCTTCCAGTTTATCGTTTTGTTTAAATCGTACATTTTATCTTTTACATCGGTAACTTTAATAAACCACGAGTCTAACGGGTAGTACAACACAGGTTTATCGGTACGCCAACAATGCGGATAACTATGCACATATTTTTCAACCTTAAAGGCTTTGTTTTCTTCTTTTAGTTTGATGGCAATTTCTACATCTACAGATTTTTCTGGCGCCTCTCCATCATTATAATACTCGTTCTTTACATATTTGCCCCCAATTTCTGGAAGCTCAGCTCTAAAACGCCCTTGTAAATCTACTAGTGGAACAGGATTATCGTTTTCATCCAACACTAACATTGGAGGCACTTCTGGCGTTGCTTCTTTTGCAACCTTGGCATCATCGGCACCAAAAGTTGGCGCTGTGTGTACAATACCTGTACCATCTTCAGTCGTTACAAAATCTCCCGAAATTACTCTAAATGCATTTTCAGGATTTTGATACGGCAAGGCATAGTTTAGCAATTGCTCATACGCTGTACCCACCATATCGGCTCCTTTTCCTTCAGCAAGAATTTTAAAAGGTATTTTCTTTGTTTCGGAAGTGTAATTTGTAAAGTCTTCTTCGGAAGTAGCTTCCACATATTTTCCAGAAAACTGCTTTTTCAACAATGGTTTTGCCACCACAACATTGATAGGCTCAAACGTATATTGATTGAAAGTTTTCACTAAAACATAATCAATTTTTGGCCCAACAGTTAATGCTGTATTCGAAGGAAGCGTCCACGGCGTGGTTGTCCAAGCTAAAAAGTGTACCGTTCCGAACCCTTGTAAAAACGATGGTAACGTTTCTTCTTTCGCTTTAAATTGCGCTACAATTGTAGTATCGGTAACATCTTGGTAAGCTCCAGGCTGATTGATTTCGTGCGAACTCAATCCAGTTCCTGCCTTTGGAGAATACGGTTGGATGGTGTATCCTTTGTACATCAAATCTTTGTTATAGATTTGCTTTAAAAGCCACCAAACACTCTCCATATATTTTGGTTTGTAGGTAATGTACGGATCTTCCATATCTACCCAATAACCAATTTTTCGAGTCATATCGTTCCAAATATCCGTATAGCGCATTACCGCTTTTTTACAAGCTTCGTTGTATTCTTCTACCGATATTTTTGTTCCGATATCTTCTTTGGTAATTCCTAATTCTTTCTCCACACCAAGTTCCACCGGAAGTCCATGAGTATCCCAACCAGCTTTACGCTTTACTTGGTAACCTTTTTGAGTTTTATAACGACAAAAAATATCTTTAATAGCACGTGCCATAACATGGTGAATTCCTGGCAATCCGTTTGCAGACGGTGGCCCTTCAAAAAACACAAATGGTTTTTGTCCTTCTCTACTTGTTATGCTTTTTTCAAAAATAGCTTCTGCTTCCCAAAACTTCAGTACGTCGTCTGCTGTTTTCGGTAAATCCAGTCCTTTATATTCTGTAAACTTCACGTGTTCAAAATTTTAATCATTCCCCAATTTGTAAATCTTAAAGCTGAGAAATTATGTGTTTTCACTATTCTCTGGTCAACAATTTCAACTTTTTCCTTTCAGCATAAAGTTTTCAAAATCATTAACGTTTGTTTTAAATAGCTACAATTGGTTACTATTTGTCGTATTAAAGTTGGCAAAATTACTAAATTTCAACGAATTGACACACCCTAAAACCAGTAAATACAACCCTTTGATTTTTAAAATATTTAGACAGAAAAGTATTTTTTTAGATGAAGTTTAAGTTGACGCTAAATTCGATAGAAGAGATATGTAGCTACTTCTATTTACCTCAGTTCAATAATAAATTCAACTCCAAAACATATAATTAATTAACGACTTATCATTTTTGTCTTGACACAAAAACGAATTGAACATCCGCAATATATCATATCAAGATTAAAATGTCAGGTCGAGCGTAGTCGAGACCCTCTTTAAAGCTTGTTAAGCTAAAATAACCTCTCGACTACGCCTGTCTGCTGACAAAGGCAGGCTCGAGGTGACAGTGCATTATAACAAATTCTGGACAATCACAAAAACGAAACAATCCTACGGAAGTCAGGAAAATCAAGGGGGATAAAAAAGAACTACCTTCACTCAAATAGCTATTCGTCAACCTGAACTCGATTCAGGTTCGCACTAGCATAATGAGATTCTGAATCGAGTACAGAATGACGTTTTTACTATTTTTTCTTTTTTGCTTATGGCTTATCGCCTATTGCCTTCTCTACATCCCCCTAGCCCCCTTCAAAGGGGGAGCTTATTGTTCATTGCCCGTTTTTTTTCTGAAGAAGAATTGTTACTCCGATTATTTTAACCGAAAACCTGTTGTAAAATATCGAGCGATTTGGGCTTTTTAAAATCCGACAAATGAAGCTGATAATACCTGATAAGCTGTTGCAACAAATGAGCACGCACGTTTCTGCTTATCTTTATTTGCTTTGACGTATCAAAATTGGTATTCAAAAACTGTTTGAAAACCTCAACAGTAGCGCCTTCCATAACTTCGTTGTACAATGAAAGCACAAACTCTCCTTCTGCCAAATCAAAATAAGGAGCTTCAATATTTGAATCGTCTGGATAAAACCCTAAAAAAGCAGTTAGTTGAATTAAAAATGAAATATGAAAATTGGCAATCTCCCCATTACTATCCAACCAAATAAAAGCCTTTTCTAGATACTTAAATAAAGCGGGGTTCGCTTCTTCTTCTTGTAAAGAAACCACCAACATTTCCGATAGAAACAAAGCAATGGAACTCTTTACAACATCGGTTTGTAATGTTTTAAAGGTGGTGCTCAATTTAACTTCTCGTAAACTTTCTAAAGTGCCTTTCCCTTTATGAGTTGCAACAATTTCGAGTTGGGTAAGCGGTATAAAATATCCTTTTTTGAGTTTCCCTTTTTTGGAAGCCAATACACCTTTTAGCAAATACGATTTCACTCCGTCGCTTTCTGTAAAAAGTTTTACAATTAAGCTAGTATCGCCATATTTTATAGCAGAAATAACAATGGCTTTGGTAGTGACTATCATTCGGCAAAGATAATTATTATATTAACCTCTGTTTGATATAAATGTCGATGCATAATAATTTTAACAGACTGTATATTAATTATATTTTCATTTTTGTCTTGACACAAAAACGAAACAAAAAAGTCAAGACGGATTAAAAAAGTATAAGAAAATCTACGGAACCATCCTCCACAGATAAAAAGAACTCGCTACGCTCAAACAGCTTTTTATCTTTTCCCCATACTGCTTCCTTGATTTTTAATACTTTTTAAATAGGTCAATTTTATCACATAATTCATATATCGAACTCACACTATATTATCATTTCCATATTACCACAAACAATAATACAGATTAAAACTCTGAAAAAATTCAGCAAAAAAAAGAGGCTTCGTAAAAAAGCCTCTTTAGTAATATTATAAAAAAGTGATTAAACTACACCTTGCGCTAAAACAGCATCGGCAACTTTCACGAAACCAGCAATGTTTGCTCCACGTACATAGTTAATGTATCCGTCTTCATCTTCTCCATGCTCGATACAAGAATTGTGAATACTCTTCATAATTCCTTTTAGCTTCTCATCAACTTCTTCTCTTGTCCAACTGTAACGCAAAGAGTTTTGCGCCATTTCCAATCCAGAAGTAGCAACCCCACCAGCATTTGACGCTTTTCCTGGAGCAAATAAAATTTTAGCTTCATGGAAAACTGTAACTGCACCTGGCGTACACGGCATATTTGCACCTTCACTAACGCAAACACATCCGTTTTTCACCAATGCTTCCGCATCTTCTTTATCTAATTCGTTTTGTGTTGCACATGGCATTGCAATATCACAAGGGATGTGCCATGGTGTTTTTCCTGCGTAATATTCAGCATTCGGATATTTCTCAAGATATTCAGAAATTCTACCGCGTTTTACGTTTTTAATTTCCATAACGTACGCAAGTTTTTCTTCGTCGATACCATCTTTATCATAAATAGTTCCGCCAGAATCAGAAAGCGAAACCACTTTTGCGCCTAGTTGCGTTGCTTTTTCCGTAGCATATTGCGCCACATTTCCAGAACCAGAAACTGTAATAACTTTTCCTTCTAAGCTATCTCCTTTACGCTCCAACATATTTTGTGCAAAGTACACATTTCCGTATCCTGTAGCTTCCGGACGAATAAGCGAACCTCCCCAAGAAAGTCCTTTTCCCGTAAGTACTCCTGTAAATTCGTTTCTAATTTTACGGTACATTCCGAATAAGAAACCAATTTCTCTGGCACCTACACCTATATCTCCAGCAGGAACATCGGTATTCGGACCAATATGTCTAAAAAGTTCGGTCATAAAACTATGGCAAAAACGCATAATTTCGTTATCTGACTTTCCTTTCGGATCGAAATCGGAACCTCCTTTACCTCCACCCATTGGCAAAGTAGTTAAACTGTTTTTAAACACTTGCTCGAAAGCTAAGAATTTTAAAATACTCAAGTTTACCGTTGGATGAAAACGAAGTCCACCTTTATATGGACCTATTACAGAACTCATTTGAATTCTGTATCCTCTATTTACTTGGATTTCTCCTTTATCGTCAACCCATGGTACTCTAAACATAATTGCTCTTTCTGGTTCTACCATACGTAACAATATATTTTTACCATTGTAAATTTCATGCTGAGCGATGTAAGGTAAAACAGTTTCTGCTACCTCACGTACTGCCTGAAGAAATTCGGGTTCATGGGCATTACGGACTTTCACTTCGTCCATGAATGCTTCAATTTTTTCGTCCATTGCGTTCATATAAAATGGATTAATTAAGTATTTAGTAATATGCAGGCAAAATTATACTTTTTATTGAATATGATTGCCTCTTTTTTATAAAATTGATAATTTCAAACGTTTTCGTTAACCTATTGCTTGACTTAAATCCTCAATTAGGTCGTCTTTATCCTCTATTCCTACACTTAGTCGGATAAGCGCATCAACTACGCCTACTTTTTCACGTTCTGCTTTAGGTATAGAAGCGTGTGTCATGCTTGCAGGATGCCCCGCCAACGATTCTACACCGCCAAGGGATTCTGCCAACGTAAACACCTTTAAGTTTTCTACTATTCTGATAGCTTCATCATAATTATTTCCTTTGGCAACAAACGAAATCATTCCGCCGAAACCTTTCATCTGGCTTTTAGCGACTTCATGATTTGGGTGTGAAGCAAATCCTGGCCAGTAAACCTTTTCTATTTTTGGATGCTTCGCTAAAAAATGAGCAATCGCTTCGCCATTTTCACAATGCCGTTGCATACGTACATGCAACGTTTTAATTCCTCTTAACACCAAAAAACTATCCATTGGTCCTGCCACGGCGCCACTTGCATTTTGTATAAAATACAATTTGTTGGCAAGTTCTTTTTCATTTACAATTAAAGCACCCATTACCACATCGCTGTGCCCGCCCAAATATTTGGTAGCCGAATGCATTACAATATCTGCACCCATACTTAACGGTTGTTGTAAATAAGGCGTTGCAAAAGTATTATCTACACCCAACAAAACCTTGTGTTTTTTTGCAATGTTTGCAACCGCTTGAATATCTATAATATTCATCATTGGGTTGGTTGGCGTTTCTACCCAAATAAGTTTCGTATTCGAGTTGATATACGGTTCTATTTCGGAAGGATTTTCCATGTTTACAAAGTGGAATTTTATTCCAAAATCTTCAAAAATCTTTGTAAACAATCGGTAGCTACCGCCATACAAATCGTTGGTCGATACTACCTCATCACCTGGTTTTAAAAGTTTCATCACCGCATCAATCGCCGATAGTCCGCTTGCGAAGGCCAAACCATAATTTCCGCCTTCGATACTTGCTAAACTTTGCTCTAATGCCGAACGTGTTGGATTGGCACTTCGGGAATATTCATATCCTTGATGTCCTCCAGGAGTTGTTTGCGCATAGGTAGATGTTTGGTAAATTGGCGGCATTACTGCTCCATAAGCTTTGTCGGGCGCTTGCCCACCATGAATGGTTTTCGAATTGAAGCGTAACGTATCTTTACTCATAACTTGAAGATTGTCTAACAAAAATATCGTTTACTTTTGGGGATTGCAAAGAACAATGTACCTTTATTCTTTATTTAACAGCAATTTATATGAATCGTTTTTTTGCCATCGGAATTCTCCTCGCTCTTCTTGTTTTTTCATCATGCGAAACGGACAATTCTATTTCTTTTATCAATCAAAATATCGCTACAAATACTTGTGAATCTTGTCCGAAGATAAGCATTGATATTCCGCAGGCACAACCTGAAAATGAGATTTCTAAACGCATCAATAGCGAAATCGACACTTTTGTTACAAGCACTTTAAACTATTCCGAAGAAAAAACAACCGACTCCATTTTGGAAGCTGTTGCAATTTTTAATACTGAATATAAAAAGTTAAAAGAACGATTTCCAGAAGATATCATTCCATGGGAAGCTACTATAAAAGGAAATGTTTCTTTTGAAAACAACTTTTTTACTTCCGTAGCAATTGAAAGTTACATTTTTACAGGAGGCGCGCACGGTTACGGAAGCATTTCATTTTTAAATTTTGACACAAAAACAGGTAAAAATCTTACGCCAAACGACCTTTTTAAAGACAAACAAACACTTATTGATATTGCTGAAAAAGAATTTAGAACTGCACAAAAAATAAAACCCGATGCTAATATTAATAGCACCGGATTTATGTTTGAAAACGACGCTTTTCATCTTCCAAGCAGTATTGGGTTTAATGAAAAAGGTCTTGTGTTAATTTACAATCCGTACGAAATTGCTTCGTATGCCGACGGACGTACCACCATCGAAATTCCGTTTGAAACAGCCAAACAATTTATGAAGCCTGAATGGCTCTCAGAAGTGCATTGATAAACCCAGTGTGCAAACCTTCGTGGTAATTGTTAAAAGTAATCGCATCTTCAATACTCGCCAACGTCATTCCAACACTTGTGGTGTAACTATTGTATGAAGTTATGCTTTTATAATCTTGTTTTATGCGCTCAATATTCAGCATTAATTCTTCTTTGTAAGCATTAAAATCTTCCAAAGAAACAGGTTTTTCTGGGTTGGGAGCAGTCCCTTTTCTGTAATCATTCACCAAGGCATCCGAAACATACATAGGCTGTCCAGCCAGTTTATAACAAAGTAATTGTTGGGTAACCAATAAGTGAATAACATTCCAAGCAATATTGTTCTTAAACCCTGTAGGGATTTGGTTTATTTGTTCTTCGGAAAGGTTTTCAGTAGCTTTTAAAACTGCTTTTCTGCTTTTTTCTAAAATTTCAAATTGATAGTCAATCATAGTATGTTTTTTATAAGAATGTAAAAATAAATATTCTATTCTGAATAAACGCTGAACATTTTAAGAGCTTCTTGTTATAATTCCGAAGAAAAGAAAGTGTAACTGACTTAATAGCTTTAAATTTGTAGTGAAATATAGTTTGCTCATGAAAAAAATATATTACCTAAGCACTTGCGATACGTGTAAGAAAATTTTAAATGAATTGGATGTTCCATCAGACTTTATACTTCAAGACATAAAAACTGATGCGATTACCGAAACACAATTGGAAGAAATGAAAGCGCTTGCTGGTTCTTTCGAATCGCTTTTTAGCAAACGCGCCCGATTGTACAAAGAGCGTGATTTGAAAAACAAAACGCTTACCGAGCAGGACTATAAAGAGTTAATTTTAGAACACTACACTTTTTTAAAGAGACCTGTAATTATTAATAAGGAGGAAATCTTTATAGGAAACAGTAAAAAAACAATTGCATCGGCAAAGGAAAGCATTCATGGATAAACGAATATTAGCTTTATTGGCAGCTTTTGGCGCTAGTGTAATTTATGGAATTAATCATACCGTTGCCAAAGATGTAATGCCTAGATACATCGAACCTTTTGGGTTTATTTTCTTGAGGGTTACAGGGGCTGCTGCCTTATTTTGGTTGATTAGTTTTTTTGGTCCGAAAGAAAAAATAGACCGCAAAGATTGGCCTCGACTTATTGCAAGTGCAGTTTTTGGTATGGTAATAAATATGCTGATGTTTTTTAAAGGGCTTAGCCTTTCTACGCCCGTAAACAGTGCGGTTATTTCTACCATTACACCAATTTTTGTGTTTGTATTGTCGGCTGTAATTATAAAAGAACGCATTACTCCCATTAGAGCTTTTGGGGTTTTACTTGGTCTTGCTGGTGCTCTTGGACTTATTTTATTTGGAGAACAAATGCAAAAAGGCGCGCCAAACATTGCTTTAGGGAATATGATGCTGCTTACCAATGCAATTTCATACGGAACGTACTTAATTTTAGTAAAACCGCTTACCGCAAAATACCATGCTTTTACCATTATGAAATGGCTCTTTTTAATCGCTATTTTTGTAAACTTCCCGTTTACAATTTCAGAATTTAGAGCGGTCGAGTGGAGCTCTTTGCCTTTTGACGCTATTTGGCGAATGGCATTTGTGGTTCTCGGAACTACATTTTCCACCTATCTTTTAAATATCTACGCATTAAAGCAATTAAAAGCTTCTACCATTGGCGCTTTTGTTTATTTACAACCGCTAATAGGAATATTTTTTGCTGTTTTGGTGGGTGCAGACACTATTAGTTTCGTTCGAATTATCGCAGCTATCTTGGTATTTATTGGAGTTTATTTGGTTACTAAAACTAAAAGAGAAACCACCATCAAAGAAGCTTCGTAACACTACATAAAAAAGCTCCCTTAAAAGCTAACTTTTAAGGGAGCAAACAAAAAAATATGTGTCAACATTTTATTGTAAAGCAAACTGCTTTTATAAATTCAACACCAAAAATCAAACCTATTCTGGTTTTAAATCTACTGGCATTTTAGCA
The DNA here is from genome assembly GCF_038433465.1 of Joostella sp. CR20. Lineage (NCBI taxonomy): Bacteria > Pseudomonadati > Bacteroidota > Flavobacteriia > Flavobacteriales > Flavobacteriaceae > Joostella > Joostella sp. CR20. The sequence goes on from NZ_JAESVF010000001.1 coordinate 401,903, forward strand.
TGTTTGCGGGTATCTTCTTTTGTTAAAAATCTGAAGTCTTTAGCACGCTCCATTTTATCAAACAAATGCGCTGCTTCTTCTGGTAATCCAATAAGTTTACGAGATTCTAAATCAATCCACGCACCCATTATTTCGCAATGCGCAACATTTCTGCCCTTGTAATCGTAGTAGTTGTGATGAAATTCAAAAAACATTCCGTCTTCACTCATTCCTTTTAACTCTAAAGAAACGGTTACGGGTTTTCCTGAAAATACTTCCTTGAAATAATAAATGTGCTCGTAAAAAACAACTGGACCAATATTTAACTTTCCGAGCAAACGCTGATCAAAACCTTTCTCAATTAAATACGACATTCGTGTGTGGGCAGCAAACTCAATATAAGCCTTGTTGGCCAAATGTCGGTTAGCATCCAAATCGTTCCAACGAATTTCAAATTCTTTCGTGTACATTGTTTATCTCTTTAAGTTAGTGTAGTACTTTCAAACCAAATTTTCTTAATTTTAAGCTTGAAAAAACAAAGTTACAAACTATTATTATGCACGCATAATATTTAACGTATTTCTATCAGTATGCCAATAATTACTTCTGCTTACCATCCGCCACATTTTTTTAAAAACGGACATTTTGCAACCATTTATGCAGGGAAATTAAGAAAAGTAAACGGCGTAAAACAGCAACGTAAACAACTCGTTACCAACGATAACGATTTTATAGATTTGGATTGGAGTTTTACTGAAGAAAAAACAAACAAACTTGTAATTATTTTTCACGGTTTAGAAGGAAATGCTCAACGTCCGTATGTTACAGGAAGTGCCAAAATTTTCAATAAAAACGGCTATGATGCTGTTTGCGTAAATTACCGTAGTTGCAGTGGCACGCCTAACAAACTTTTCCGTTCGTACCATTCAGGAGATAGTGATGAAGTAGAATTTATTGTACAACATATTTTAAACAACTACACCTATTCCGAAATTGTTTTAAAAGGGTTTAGCTTAGGCGGAAATCTTACACTGAAATACCTCGGACAGCACCAAATCCCTTCAGCAATAAAAGCAGCAATTGCCGTTTCGGCACCTGTAGATTTGTATGGCTCGATGTTGGAAATCCATAAACGTAAAAACTTTATCTACGCACTTCGATTTAAAAAATCATTATTAGCAAAGCTGAAAGAAAAGCAACAACTCTTTCCTGATAAAATTACCGATCAAACCATCAAAAAAATCATCACTTTAAAAGACTTTGATGATATTTACACTTCGCAAGCACACGGATTTAAAAATGCTTTGGATTATTACGATAAAAGCAGTGCCATGCACACTTTGGAAAACATTAAAATTCCAACCTTAATTCTCAATGCTAAAAACGATTCGTTCTTATCGGAACGTTGTTTCCCTATCGAAGCTGCAAAAAACAACACACATTTGCATTTAGAAATTCCTGAATACGGCGGACATGTTGGTTTTTACGACACTCAAAATGTTTATTATAACGAAAAAAGAGCGCTTCAGTTCGCAACGGAAGTCACAAAATAATGTCAATTCTCCACCTTTTATTAAAAATCGCAAGCTCTAAATGCTAGATAAATACGTATCTTAGCAGTTAAATAAAACATATTAACAAATGAAATTATACAGTAAACTAGCTGCATGCCTATTTTCGGTAGCCATTATAAGTTGTGGTGACGGAAAAAAAGAGAAAAAAGAAGAGAAGTTTCAATACGAACAAGAGCAAACTTCTACTAAAACATCTGGTGCTGAGGAATCGCAAAACAATGTGGTAATTACGGCAAATGACATGATGAAATTCAGCAAAAACGAAATTAAAGTTAAAGCTGGAGAGAAAGTAACGATTACTTTAAAACACGTTGGAAAACTTGACAAAAAAGTAATGGGACACAACTTGGTAATTTTAAAAGCTGATGCCGATTTAGTTGACTTTGCTACAGCAGCAACAAGCGCTGTAAACAACGAGTACATCCCTGAAGGAACTGACGCTGTAATTGCACATACAAAACTTATTGGTGGTGGTGAGAGCGACACTATTACTTTTGATGCTCCAGCTGCTGGAACATACACTTTTTTATGTAGTTTCCCTGGACACTTTGCAGCTATGCAAGGTAAATTTATTGTAGAATAATTTATTTTTTAGATGAAGTTATATCAGTTTTTTTCAATAGGAATTTTAGTTTTTTTGGTGTCTTGTAGAAACACAAACACACAACCCGAAACCGCAATTGAAGAAACTGAAACTGAAGTCCAGCTAGCGTGGCAACAGCTTTTTAATGGCAAAGACCTCACTGGCTGGACTCCAAAAATTCGTCATCATGAAGTTGGCGAAAACTACGCAAATACCTTCTCGGTTAAAGACAGCTATATTACCGTAAACTACGACGGTTACAACGATGTTTTTAACAAGCAATACGGACATCTATTTTACAACAAACCTTTTTCGGCTTATTTTTTGGCTATCGAATACCGATTTATAGGAAACCAAATAGCCGATGGTGAAGGTTGGGCATACCGAAATAGTGGCGCGATGCTACACGGACAAGCGCCAGAAACTATGCTAAAAGACCAAGATTTCCCAATAAGTATTGAAGGGCAATTTTTGGGTGGAAATCCAGATACAGACGAAGAACGACCAACCTTAAACTTATGCACTCCTGGCACCAATGTTGTTTATAAAGACTCCATTTTTACACCGCACTGTACCAATTCGTTATCCAAAACATACCGAGGCGACCAATGGGTTAGAGGAACCTTTTTGGTGTTGAAAGATTCAATTATAAAACACATTATTGAAGGTGAAACTGTTTTGGAATACATAAAACCTCAACTTGGAGGTGATGGCGCAAGTGTGTATAACCCTGCTATATTAGAAGAAGGAAAACCACTTACCGAAGGTTATATTTCTATACAAAGCGAAAGCCACCCTATACAATTTAGAAAGGTAGAACTTATAGATTTAGACCCCATTTACCACGACAAGCAAAAGCTTAACGCTACTATTGATGCTATTTTAAAAGAAGAAAAAGAGAAAATGTAAGTTATTTTCTTCTTCCGAAAATTCTAAGTAGAAACAAAAACAAATTAATAAAATCCAAGTACAAGGTTAAAGCGCCCATAACGGCTTCTTTAGTATCTTCCTCTGTACCCTCGTTTCCGATTATATTCATTCGTTTAATTTTTTGAGTATCGTAGGCAGTTAAGGCTACAAAAATCAAAACTCCGGCATAGGTAACAATCCAATAAAGCATTTCATTTTGAAAAAAGAAATTAACTACGGATGCTATAATAATTCCTATAAGTCCCATAAAAGCTATATTTCCTACGGAAGTAAGGTCGGTTTTGGTGTAGTAGCCATAGATACTCATAACGCCAAAAGTACCCGATGTAATATAGAAAGTAGTGGCGATTGACTCCGCTGTAAAGGCGAGGAAAATAACTGAAAATGTAAGTCCGTTTAAAATAGCATATCCAACAAACAAAGCTATTGCAGTAGAAGCTTTAATTTTATTTATGGCAGCACTCAAATAAGCAACAGCAGCAAATTCTGCAATAAGCAATCCATAAAAGTAAAGTTTATTACTAAAAATAATATTAATTATTGCATCGGTATTTGCAACCCAAGCAGCAATTAAACCTGTAACTATTAAAGCTCCAGACATCCATCCGTAAACTTTTGTCATAAACCTTGCTTGCTCTGCTTTTACTTGCTCGTTTGTTAATCTGTCTATTTGCATTTTTACAATTTTAAAAAAACTAATTAACGAGTTTTATTTTTAAAAACATAGAAAAGTTACTTCCAATTTCTGTGTTAGGGATAGCAGTGAAAAGCCCGGAGCTTTTGCGAGGACTTGCAACGGATAGCCCGGCGCGATAGCGCAACACCCAAAAAACAAAAGCCCTCACTTTCGTAAGGGCTAACCATGAATGAAATTCATTTAGAGACAACTTATTGCCACCCGCCACCAAGTGCTTGGTAAAGGGTTACGACTGCGTCTAAACGAAAATATTTGTTTTGAACAAGTAGTAATTCTGAGTTTAGAGAGTTCTCACGAGCGGTTAAAACCTCTAAATAGTTTACTAAACCTTGATTTAATAATTCTTCTGAATATTGTGTTGCTAAGCTGTATGCTTCGTATTCTTTGCTTCGAGCATCGATTTTATCGACTGCCGCTTGGTAGCTATACAAAGCGTCTGATACTTCGCGACCAGCAGTTAAAAGCGTCTTTTTATAATTGAGTAAAGCTTGCTCTTGTTGCGCCTGCGAAACTTCGTATTGCGTACGAATTTTACGTCCGTTTAATACAGGTTGCGCTAAACCAGCCACAAGCGTATTAAATAGCGAACTCGCATCGATCCAGTTATCAAAATTTACACTTTGGAAACCTCCCGTTGCACCCAACGTGATTGATGGGTAAAAGTTGCTTCGGGCAACATTTGTAAGTTCAAAAGCATTAACCAAATTGTATTCAGCACCTGCAACATCTGGTCTGTTGTGCAACAATAGATAAGGAACTCCAGTTGTTAATTCGGCATCAAAGCTTTGGGTATCCAACGAACCTCTTTCGATAGTGTGCGGTGGTTGCGCCAATAAAATTGAGAATGCGTTTTCTAACAACTTAATTTGGTTTTCCAAATCTACCTTAATTGCTTTGGCAGTGTACAATTGCGCCTCGGTTTGCTTTACAGCTACTTCGGTAACCATCCCTGCTTGTTTTAGCGCTTGGGTAGTTTCTAAACTTCCTTCGCGGTTATCGATGGTTTCGTTCGTAATTTTCAACTGCTCGTCTAACGACAACAATTGGTAATACGACGATGCTACGGCAGCAATCAATTCGGTTTTAACAGCTTTGTGCGCTTCTAGCGTTTGTAAATAAGTAGCTTCGAAGGCTCTTTTGTTGCTGCGTATTTTCCCCCAAATATCTGCTTCCCATGATAGGTTTGCAGACAATTCGTATTGCGTAATTGGTCGGTTGAAAATACTTCCAAACTGACTATTCTCTGAGTTATCCTGACGCGTAACCGAACCATTAATTCCTAATGTTGGATAATAACCCGCTTTTCCTTGTTTTAAATATGCTTCGGAAGCGGCAATTTGCTGTAATGCAATTCGAATATCCAAGTTGTTTACCAGCGCAGTATCGATATGTCTTTGAAGAATAGGATCTTTGAAAAGCTCTTTCCAAGAAACCATTCCTAAAGAAGCACTGTCTTGTGTTATCTGATCTGTTCTAAATAAGTTCTCTGTTTCTACCTCCGGTCTTTCGTAGTTTTTGGCTACAAAACACGATTGTAATAGTAAAGGAATACTTACTGCTACCAGAATTTTATATACTTTTAAATTTCTCATGTTAGTTAACGTTTTCTTCAGATTGAACAACAGTTTCTGGTGCTCCAGTAATTTTTTCTTGTAACCACTGAAATATCACAAATAGAATTGGTATTACAAAAACTCCTAAGATGGTACCAACCAACATTCCTCCTGCTGCACCTGTACCGATAGAACGGTTACCAGCAGCTCCAACTCCTCCAGCTAAAGCCAAAGGCATTAACCCTAAAATAAAGGCAAACGATGTCATTAAAATTGGTCTTAAACGAGCTTTTGCACCGTGAATAGCAGCTTCTGAAAGACTCTCTCCATGTCGACGACGCTGGAGCGCAAACTCCACAATTAAAATTGCATTTTTCGCCAAGAGACCAATTAACATAATTAAAGCAATTTGGAAGAAAATATTGTTTTCTAAACCTACCAATTTCGTTGTAAAATACGCTCCGAATACCCCAAGAGGCAAGGATAAAATTACAGAAAATGGTAATAAATAACTTTCGTATTGTGCTGATAGTAGAAAGTAAACAAACACAATACTTAAGATGAAAATAATGATAGTTTGGCTACCTGCATTTACCTCTTCTCGTGTTAACCCAGAATAAGCAACCCCATAATTTGATGGTAATTTAGCTGCTTCGGCTTCAACCACAGCAATAGCATCTCCCGTACTATAACCCGGATTTGAAGCTCCTGTAATTTTAGAAGAGTTAAATAAGTTAAAACGCGTAACCGATTGCGGCCCGTAAACTCTTTTTAATTTCACAAACTGTGTAATAGGCGCCATTTCTCCTTCGCCAGTTCTTACGTACAATTCGTTAAGCGATTGTTTGTTGTTTCTATCTTCTGGTAAGGTTTGTAAATACACACGATACTGCTTACCAAAGCGGGCAAAATCGGCTGCGTAAATCCCTCCAATATACCCTTGTAATGTAGAGAAAATTGAGTTAATTGGCACTCCTTTTTCTTTCGCTACTGGTACATTGATTTCCATTTCATACTGCGGATATTTTGTAGTAAACGAAGATTGCGCATATTGAATTTCAGGATGCTCCATTAAAGCCATCATAAAATCTCTATTCGCCTGATCTAGGTCTGTAAACTCACCTCCAGATCTATCTAATAAATTCACTTCAAAACCTGAAGAAATACCAAACCCTGGAATACTTGGTGGCGCAAAGAAAATAATGTTTGCTTCTGGAATTCCTGCTGCAATTCCAAACAAACGCTTGGTTAGTGCATCTACCGAAAGTGAATCGTCTTCTCTTTCTTCCCAATCTTTCAGCTTAATAAATCCGAGTCCGTAGTTACTTCCTTGACCTCCTAATAAACTAAAACCATTAATTACAGAAACCCCTTCTACACCTGGTAAATTTTTTGCTTTTTCATAAAGCATACGGTTTACTTCTCCTGTTCTATCTACTGAAGAACCTGCTGGTAATTCAATATTTGCAAAAATAATTCCACGGTCTTCATTCGGTACAAAACCTGTTGGTGTTGTAGAAGAAACCCAAATAATTCCTGCTACAGAAGCTGCCAAAGCAACCCATGTAATCCATTTGTTTTTGTATAAAAATTTCAACGATTTTCCGTAGCGCTCAGTAGTGGCATTAAATCCTCTATTGAAGCTATCGTAAAAACGTTGTAAAAATGTAGTATTCTTTTTCTCTTCTTCGGAATGAACTTTTAAGAAGATTGCACAAAGTGCCGGACTCAACGTTAATGCGTTTACAGCCGAAATCATAATCGCAACAATAAGTGTAATACCAAATTGTTCGTAGAACACCCCTGTTGGCCCTTGAATAAATGTTACCGGAATAAATACCGCAGCCATTACCAGCGTAATCGAGATAATTGCTCCAGAAATTTCGCTCATCGCATTAATCGTAGCCGATCTTGCTGATTCTTGGCTTCCTTCTTCAATTTTGGCGTGGACGGCCTCTACAACCACAATCGCATCATCCACCACAATACCAATTGCCAGTACTAATGCAAATAAGGTTAATAAGTTAATTGAATATCCGAAGACATTTAAAAAGAAGAACGTACCAATAATTGCTACTGGTACTGCAATTGCTGGGATTAAGGTAGAACGAACATCTTGTAAGAAGATAAATACTACCAAGAACACCAATATAAATGCTTCTACTAGTGTATGCACTACTTTATCAATAGACGCTGTTAAGAAGTCGTTGGTATCGTATGGAATAAACAAGTCAATTCCTTTAGGGAATGTCGGTTTTAATTCGTCTAATTTCGCGCGAATTGTTTCAATAATTTCCTGTGCGTTTGACCCTTTTGTTTGGTAAATCGCCATGTTTACACTTGGGTATCCGTTCGTGATAGAACTATTTGCATACGATTGTGCGTTTAATTCTATTTCAGCAACATCTTTTAAGCGTAAATATTGACCATCTCCAAGCGCTTTTATAATAATGTCTTCATACTGCTTTTCAGTTTTAAAACGTCCGCTGTATTTAATAACATACGAAAAAGCTTCTCCGTTATTCTCTCCAAGTGCTCCTGCTGCAGCCTCCAAACTTTGCTCGTTTAAAGCCGCCATAACATCCGTAGGAATTAAGTTGTATGCTGAAAGCTTTTCTGGTTTTAACCAAATTCGCATTGCATAATCCTGACGAGAAAATACGTTTACATCTCCTACCCCTTTTACACGTTGAAGCTCTGGAATAACATTAATTTTTAAGTAATTCTGAACATACGTCGCATCGTAATCTTCATTCGTTGAGAAAAACGAAATAAACATCAACGAACTCGTTTGTTGTTTTTTAGTAATTACCCCTGTTTGTACAACTTCCTGCGGAAGCAAAGCATTTGCTCTAGCTACACTATTTTGTACGTTTACCGCAGCAATATCTGGATCGGTATCTTGATCAAAATATACGGTAATATTTGCAGTACCAGCATTGGTTGCAGTAGAAGTAATGTAAGTCATCCCTTCAACTCCATTCACTTGCTCTTCAATTGGGATAATAACACTCTCCAAAATTGTTTCGGCACTCGCTCCAGGATATGTAGCATTTACCTGCACTGTTGGCGGAGCAATATCTGGATACTGCTCTATTGGTAATGTTAACACTCCTAACACCCCTAATATTACGAGTATAATTGAGATTACTGTAGAAAGTACAGGTCTCTCGATAAATGTTTTTAACATAACTTATTTTTTTAAGCTGATTAGTTTCTGAACAATGTTTTAATAGGCTTCACAATACTATCATACGAAGTTTCTTGTGGTGCAATAGCTGCGCCTTCTCTTAACTTGTTCACTCCTTTTGCAACAATTACATCGCCTAGTTTTACTCCATCTTCTACTACATATAAGTTATCAACTTCATCGGCAATGGTAATTACTTGAGATTTTACAGTGTTTTCTCCTGAAACTAAATACACCAAAATTTGACCTTGACGCTCAAAAGTAGACTCTTGAGGAATTACTGGCAATTCAGAATATTCAGTAGGAATTTGTATTGTTCCGCTGTTTCCGTTTGTTAACAATCTTTCTGGATTTGGAAACGTTGCTCTAAAACTTGCTGTACCTGTATTTTGGTTAATTTGTCCTGTAACAGTTTTAATTCTCCCTGTGTGCTTGTACAATTCGCCATTTGCTAAAACCAAGTTGATGGCTGGAAAATTATCTAACTTTTCTTGACGAGAATTTCCTTTTGTATTTTCAACAAAGTCTAAATAATCTTCTTCGTTCATTGAAAAGTAAGCATACACTTCATCAATATCAGAAACAGTTGTTAAAGGAGTTTGGTCGTTAGGACTCACCAAAGTTCCTTCTCTAAAAGGAATAGCGCCTACATAACCATCTACCGGACTTTTAACTGTAGCATAATCTATATTTGCATTGATAGCGCTGTAATTGCTTTTTGCCTGTGCTAAATTTGCTTTGGCAGTTTCCAATTGTACATTGCTAATAATACCTTTTTCTACAAGAGGTTTTAATTTATCTACCTCTACTTGTGCTACATTTACGCTTGCTTGCGCTGCACCAGCATCTTGAGTAAGCGACTCGGTTTCTAAACGAAACAACACTTGCCCTTTACGTACTTGCTGACCTTCATCAACTAAAACATCTTTAATATACCCAGATATTTTTGCACGCACACCACTGTTAATGACCCCCTCAATACTTGCTGGGTACTCTTTGTAGCCCGTTACTTTTTTACTCTCCACTTTTACCGTTGGATAAGGCATTGCCTGAGGAGCTTGTTGTTGTTCCTGCTTTTCACCGCAGCTTACAAGAATTATGGCAAAACCAATAAGAAGTAGCTTAGAATATAATTTTGAATTCATTATTGTACTTGATTGATAGTTATTAAATTACTTTTTAGTTTACATAGATTTTCAATCATTGCATCTACAAAATCTATGTAATGCAAATTGAATGAAATGTCTTTTTTATTTTCTACTGATACTTGTTTGTTTGTTGCTATTAGTTTTTCTCGGTAATTTTTAACCTTCACATGCAATTCTCGTTCTTTTCGCCAAGAGTTTATCTTGTCTTCCAAACGATTAATCATATTGTCAAATGAAGCTTTAAAATACCTTCTTCGATCGCCAGGTTTGGTGTAATAACCTATTCTACCCATCGATTGTAATAATTGAAGATTTGTTGACACCGAACTTTTACTCACCTGCAACTCCTCTAAAATTTCATCAAAAGTGGCGCCTTCATCTCCCACCAAAGCTAAATAACCAAAAATCCTTGAAGCCAATGGAGACAGCATATCTTGACACTCAAAATACACTCCCATCTCTTCAACGAGCTCGTGTTTTAACTTTTTTAAATCAGTTTCATCTGCCATAATTACCAAATAAGAGCGCAAAATTACAATTAGTTCGGTTTGTACAGAACCAACTAATGGTTAATAGTTTGTTAAACTTCTTTTGAACGCACAAAAGAGGCTCTTACTTAAGTATCAAATCGTTATGAGGGAACTATAAAATAAAGGGGGAAGAATTTTTTTGTTAAGATAGTAAAATAAAGGATACGTTTAGCACAGGAAACACCTTATAAAAACAACATCCAATTTCTCAAAAAAATGATTATTTCGATTGTAAATTCAAAATAACAACGTCGCAAAGTTATGAAAAAGAAATAATAACAAGTCGATTCGACTGAATAACTTGCTATTATTTTCTATATTTAAAATAAACTTTACTTTACCTCTCCTACCTCTCGATGAACAAAATTAGACTGTCGTTTTTTTATAAGCCAAACACCATCGAGCTTAACAAATTCATCTTTATAAATTGTGTATAACGTAGTTTTAATTTCTTTTCCTTCTTGAGTTCCTACCAAAATTACTCTACAATACGAAGTAGTTTTGGCTGTATCACTAGTTAATTCATCAATTGTTTGTTGTCCATTTTGATGATAGACAGTATGGAAGTTGGATAAAAATCCTGAAAAAGCATCTTTTAATTGTTGACGACCTTTTAAACTTGATGAAATTTCTCCGTCAGCATAAGATTCTACAATTCCATCTTCTGTAAAAAGTAAAACTTGTTTATCAATTTCTTTTGTATCTGCTAAGTTCGAAAATACATCAACAACATTTTTAATAGCCATTTTATCTTCTATTAATGCTATTCGTTGCTCATTTATATTGGTTTCTTTCATTTTTTCACAACTTATAAAATTTATAAATAGTAAGAACATTAAAATTAACTTCCCTATTCGCATATACTTTTTAAGTATTAAATTAATAATTATTGATTTTCTAATGTAGCTTCTTTCGATCTAAAACCTATCGTTGGTATTTGCTCTAAGGCTACTCTTATTTCTTTTAGTTCTGCATTAGAAAAATTAACTTCCAAAGAACCAATATTTTCTATTAAATGATTTGGATTAGTGGTTCCAGGTATTGGAACAATGTATGGTTTCTGAGCCAAAAGCCATGCTAAAGCAATTTGAGTAGGTGTTGTACCTTTCTTTTCTGCCCATTCTTTTGCCAAATCGGTTACTTTTAAATTGGCTTTTAGAGCCTCAGGAGTATAATACGGTACTCCTGCTCTTCGAAATCCTACTTCTGGAATATAATCATAGCCAAACCTTCCTGTTAGCATTCCTCGACAAAGAGGACCCCATGGCACAAATGCAATATCTAATGCTTCGCAAGTAGGTAAAATATAATGTTCCATTACGCGTTCCAACATGGAATATTCCGACTGCACTGCTGCTACTTTTTGAATAGCATTGGCTCTTTTTATAGTTTCTGGATTTACTTCAGACAAACCAAAGTTTCTAGCTTTTCCTTCCTTAATTAAATCTTTTACTGTACCCGCTATGTCTTCAATTGGCGTACCGGGATCCATACGATGCAAATAGAGTAAATCAATTGTGTCTGTCTGCAATCTTTTTAACATCCCCTCAACGGCAGTTCTAATATGCTCAGGGCGACTATTTCTTCCATTACGTCCGTTTCCACTAAAATCAAATCCAAACTTTGAAGCTATACTTACTTGATTTCGATAAGGTTTTAAAGCTTCTCCTACTATTTCTTCACTAAAATATGGGCCGTAAACTTCAGCCGTGTCAAAAAAATTAACTCCACTATCTACAGCTTTATGAATTACTTTAATCATTTCTGATTTATCCTGCGGAGGATTATAAACTCCTGCCATACTCATACAACCTAAACCAATTGCTGAAACTTCTAACGTTCCAATTTTACGATTCTTTTTATTTGAATACGATATATCATTTAATCCATGAAGGCTATCCTCTTTTGATGAGAAAGACATTAAACTAGCACTTCCAAGAAGTAATCCAGCAGACATAAGTGTGCTGTTTTGTATAAAATCTCTCCTGTTGATATTACTTTTTTTCATATTACTTTATTTTATTTGGTTAACCCAATCAATTATTAAATTGGCAATTTCTTGGTTATTTACATCCATCATCAACATGTGGCTATTACCTTTAATTCCAATATCTTTTAGATGTATCATTTTTGCATTTCCTCCTAGCTCATTGAACTTCCCAACAAAATTCCTCCAACCCTCATAATAGTTGTTCCAAGAATGTCCAGAAACACCTGTATCATTTTTTAAATGATCTCCATAAACTACAAGTAGAGGTATATTTTTGATTTTCTCCAGTTGTTCTTTTGTATATTGATTTCCAGTCCCTCCTGGTTCTAACAAAACCATAGCTTTAATTCCAGACATATCTATTAGAGCTGCATCTAAAGGAAATGAACCCGATTGAGAATGACTGATTAAAACAGTATTTTTTAACTCTTTAGCCAATTCGGCTAAATTTTTATGTGTGGGATTAGGTCTAGGTACTGCCCCAGACATAAAGGGTATACTTTGCTTTGAAAATTCAGAAAAATAAACTAATGGAAATTTACCATTCTCCACTTGCTTACCATCGAAAGTTGTGAATCGGAAATTAACCGATGTATTTTCATCTGATATCCGAATAATACTTGGTTGATTTTCTGGACTTTGATTTCTACCTTTTACATCATTATAAGTTTTTTGATTAAATCCAGAACGCCCCACTCCTACTTGATCAATAATGTAAACAGGGAATCCTTTTCTAACAAAATATTCATTCCACCCCATAGTTCCACTTGGGGTTGTTTCGTAGGTCTTTCCACTTAAATTCATACCATGAATCATCACGACAGATAAATTTGATTGTCGCATATACGGAACCATATAACTAACATAAGTCTGATTTACAGTAATATTTCCATCAGGAAAAAAACCACCAATTTGTACACGTGTTTGTTGTTCAGAATTACCACCTACATAAAAACTACCCACAGATTCTAAAACAAGCGGCTCATTATAAGTCTTTAAATTACTAAAGTTTTGTGCATTGCTTTTTGCTGAAAAAACAACACACATTACTATCATCCATTTTATAAATTTCATCGTACTAATCTTTTACTGGTAGCGGAGTTTTTCCATTTGTACCTTTGGATGAAGCTCCAAAACTAGTTCCATAGTCATGAGATTCTTTTAATCTTTTTGGTGCTCTATCCCCATAAACATGAAGCTTATTAAAACCATTTTCTAAAAAATTAAAATCTTCTCTAGTTAACTTTACTTTATACGCTCCTAAATTCTCTTTCATATGAGCATCAATTCGCGTCCCAGGAATTGGAACTATAAATGTTTTTTTTGTCATTAACCAAGCTAGTGCTATTTGCCCCGGTGTAGCATCATAATTAGCAGCCACTTCATCTAATAACTTTATTATTGGCTGGTTTTTTTCAATAGCTTCTTTCGTAAACCGAGGGAAGTTTAAATTTTTACGGATGTCTCCTTCTGCAAATTGATAATTTGGAGTAACATTCCCTGTTAAATACCCCATTCCAAGAGGACTCCAAGGAACAAATCCAATTCCTAATTCTTCACAAACAGGAATCACTTCCATTTCTGGATCGCGAGTCCAAAAAGAATATTCATTTTGAATTGCAGTTATTGGATGGACTTTATGCGCTCTTCTTATTGTAGCGGCTCCTGCCTCAGATAGACCATAATGTAGAATTTTCCCTTCCTTTATTAAGTCTGAAAACGCCCCAGCTACTTCTTCAATAGGTACGTTTGGATCTACACGATGTTGATAAAGTAAGTCGATACGGTCTGTTTGCAACCTTTTCAACATATAATCTACTGCTTCTTTAATGTGTTCAGGTCGACTGTTTAATCCCCCTTTCATTTGTCCAGTATTAAAATCAATATCAAAACCTATTTTAGACGCAATTACCACATCATTCCGAACTTCTTTTAATGCTTCTCCTGTTATTTTTTCACTAGTATGTGGACCATAAATTTCGGCGGTATCAAAAAAACGAATACCAGAATGATAAGCCGATTTAATTAATTTCACAGATTCTTCTTTTGAAGGAGGGTTTCCATATGCCCATGCAATATTCATACAACCAAATCCCATTTCTGATACTTCCAGCGAGCCTAATTTTCGTTTACCTAACGGAAATTCTAATTTGGATACTTTTGCATTTCTTTTAAATAACGAATTACCAGATGCCCACAGATTACTGTATACCAAAGATATACCTACGGTAGCCATTGCAGATTTTGTAAAAAAATCACGACGATTTACATTTTGATTCTTCTTTTTCATAGTTTATTTATTTTCTAACAAACATTCCCTTTTGTCAAAAATACTATCAACATGAACTAGAATTAAGACATATTTTACCGTAACATTTTCATATATTTCTGTATTTTTATAAAACACAATAATTCTAAAACCGTTGAAAGACCTTGTAGTTGTTGAGAATATAGATAGTGATGAAATCTCAAAAGATTTTGCAGAAACCCATTTCACACATATTTTATGTAAAAATGGAGAAGGCCATTTTCATTTAAACGACGTAAAACATTCAATCCAAAAAAACGACATTGTAATACTGTTGCCTAATTCAAAAATTAGAGATTTAACTCTCTCAGATAATTTTTCAGCAGTCTATCTTTTTTTATCATTCAATTTAATTAGTAAAAACAACCCTGATATTGGTTGGGGTATTAAAGGGTATTTGTTTTCGAAAGAAAATCCAGTTGTTGCAATAGATGCTAAAACCGTAAAAAAATGCAGTAATTATTTCTTTCTACTTCGTGAAAAGTTTAACGATAATTCACACAGATTCAAAACACAGATTATAAACTTACAGCTTCAGCTATTTGTTTTAGAAATGTGGAATATTTTGGCAGACAAGATGGAACAAAAATTAAATAGTTTTGATAAAAGTTCTATTTTTCAAAAATTCCTTCAATTAGTTGAAGCACATTGTATGGAGCATAGAGAGGTAGACTTCTATGCAAACTTATTATTTATCACCCCAAAATATCTTTCTGAGATATGTAAAAAGAGTAGTGGAAAAAATGCTTCAGAATGGATTCAAAACTACACAACAATACGCCTTATATTACTTCTTCGTAATGAAAGCTTAACGTTTACCGAAATTGCTGATTCAATGAATTTTTCGAGTCAATCTTTTTTTAGCAGGTATGTAAAAAAAGTTTTAGGCGTAAACCCAACCGAGTATAGAACCAAATTAAAATAATAAAATTATCCTACTACAACTCCTGCAACATTCATTACAGGCACATTGGTTTCGTTGTTTTCAGAAACTTGATATTCGTCAAAAATAAATTTCTTTTCGTACAATTTATTATCAGCAAAAAACGTCAAAAAATATTCATTTTTCAGTTTAAAAACATCTTCTTGCAACAGTTCTACTTTTCTAAAAGTTTTGGCTGGCAAATCGCCCAAACCGTGGCGCATGGTAGTAGTTTTTAATCCACCACCATAGCCTTTAGAAACCAAAATAGAACCTTCAATAGCGGTTTCTCTGTTGTTTATAAGATAGATATACCATGTTTTTGAGAGGTGTTTTTCATCCCACTCATTTACAGCAGCAACAAATACGTTTTCAGCAATAGGTATTTCGATATCTTTTTTCATCTTGAATTTATAAAACCGATTTAAATTGTTTTAAGAAACGAATATCGTTTTCACTCAACATTCTAATATCCGAGATTTGATGAAGCAATAGCGCAATTCTATCAATTCCCATCCCAAATGCAAACCCAGAATACTCTTTAGAGTCAATTCCGCAGTTCTCAAGTACATTAGGGTCAACCATTCCGCAACCCATAATTTCCAACCAACCTGTTCCTTTGGTCATTCTATAATCGGTTTCCGTTTCTAGTCCCCAATACACATCTACCTCTGCACTTGGCTCGGTAAACGGAAAGTACGACGGACGCAAACGTATTTTAGATTTCCCAAACATTTCGGTCGTAAAATATTGTAGTGTTTGTTTTAAGTCGGCAAAAGAAACCCCTTTGTCAATATACAAACCTTCTACTTGGTGGAAAAAACAATGCGAACGCGACGAGATAGCTTCGTTTCTAAAAACTCTCCCTGGAGAGATTGTTCGAATAGGTGGTTTATTGTTTTCCATGTAACGCACTTGCACCGAAGAGGTGTGCGTACGCAATAACACATCTGGGTTTGTTTGCACAAAAAAAGTGTCTTGCATATCGCGTGCAGGATGGTATTCTGGTAAATTCAATGCGGTAAAGTTATGCCAGTCGTCTTCAATTTCTGGCCCTTCAGATACATTAAATCCAATACGCGAAAAAATATCTATAATTTGATTTTTAACAATCGAAATAGGATGACGCCCTCCAAGCTCTAAAGGCATTGCTGGACGCGTTAAATCGCCATACACATTGGCGGCAGTTTGCGAACTCTCTAGCGCTTCCTTCAAAGTATTAACTTTGTCTTGAGCGGCCGTTTTTAACTGATTAATAACTTGCCCAAACTCTTTCTTTTGCTCGTTAGGAACATTTTTAAATTCAGTAAAAAAGTCATTCAACAATCCCTTTTTTCCCAAATATTCAATTCTAAAAGCTTCCACCGCATCCAAAGTAGTTGCCGAAAAGCCATTTACCTTCTCAATATGCTCCTTAATCGTATTAATCATAGCCATTTTTTCTTTGAAAGCGCAAATTTAAAGATTTCTACACATATAATATAGTTTCCAACCACTTAATTATATTTTTAAGAAGCCCTTCATTTGGCGTGTATTTATTAAAGCTGTTACCTGCCTGCCTGACGGTAGGCAGGCTTTCACTACTACACGGTAGTACGCTCAATCAGGGCTAGCAGTATAATGTAGTGTGTATTTGCACTAGTTTAAATATCCGTTTTCCGAAAAGTAATTTACAATTGCCTCCTTCATTAAAACCGACTGTTCGCCAGCTTTTAGTGTTGGGAGTTGCTCTTTTATTTGGTAATGAGGCCAACCATCGTCGTCAAAAAAATCAAACTCATAATATCCGTATGGCTCCAAAAGTCGACAAATAGCAATATGCATTAAATTTACTTTTTCGTCCTTTTTAAACTTTCGGTTAAGTTGCCCTAACTCTTGTACGCCAATTAAATAAATTATGGCGTCGAGCTCTAATACATCGCCATCTGC
This sequence comes from Joostella sp. CR20, assembly GCF_038433465.1. Classification (NCBI taxonomy): domain Bacteria; kingdom Pseudomonadati; phylum Bacteroidota; class Flavobacteriia; order Flavobacteriales; family Flavobacteriaceae; genus Joostella; species Joostella sp. CR20. The sequence goes on from NZ_JAESVF010000001.1 coordinate 419,236, forward strand.
AAATTGGTTGGATAGTTTTTCAACCAACAAATCCCATTTCATTTTCAAAACCTCGTCTCTTGCCATGTCTAAATTTTAAGGCAAAAGTAAGAAGATAATTTGGCTATTCACGAATTGAAATTTTAGAATTTTAAATAACCTCAGTTCTATATAAACTTCAATATAGAGGAGTTTTAGCTACTTGTATTTCCGCTATTTATTAATGTGATTATCCAGAATCTGTCATTATGCACTGTCACCTCGAGCCTGCCTTTGTCGGCAGACAGGCGTAGTCGAGAGGTTATTCGACTTAACAAGCTTTAAATAGGGTCTCGACTACGCTCGACCTGACATTTTATTATTGATATAACACATTACGGATATTCAACTTAATAATGCTTTCATTTTTATCTTGACACAAAAACGAAACAAAAAAGTCAAGACTGATTAAAAAAGCATTAGAAAATCTACGGAAACAACCGCCACAGATAAAAAGAACTCGCTACGCTCAAACAGCTTTTTATCTTTCGTCCAACACCGCTTCCTTGATTTTCAATACTTTTTAAATAGGTCAATTTTATCATATTTTCATCATAATTATTTCAAACTCAATTTAAATCCGTTGTTTCACCAATACGCAAACCATTCTCACAATAGTAATTGAGATCTAAATCTCTATTATCGAGTAAAAATGTATATTTGTTAAAATCATTCATACAATGAATTACATTGACATTATTTTAGGCGGACTCATATTGTTTGGAGTTATTCGTGGTTTTATGAAAGGCCTTTTTATTGAAGTAGCCTCTTTGGTTGCTTTAATTTTAGGAATTTACGGCGCTATTCACTTCTCATATTTTGTGGGCGATTTTTTAAAAGAACGCGTTGCTTGGGATGAACAATATGTAAGTCTTACTGCTTTTGCTATCACATTTATCATTATCATTTTGGCGGTTTCTCTTATCGGGAAACTCCTTACCAAAGTTGCAAATTTTGCCGCACTCGGACTTTTAAACAGGCTGTTTGGCGGACTTTTCGGCGGACTAAAAATGGCGGTTATTCTTGGTGCAATTTTAATTTTTATCGATAGAAGCAACCAAACTTTCGATTTTATCAGTCCGGAAACTATCGAAAATTCCGTGACTTACAACCCCGTAAAAGAGCTAGGAAACACAGTATTCGATTGGGTGTTAAGAGAAAGAAACAGTCTTTAATTTTCAGTATAAAAATTACAAAACATAAAAAGCCTCCGATAGTACTATCGGAGGCTTTTAACATTAACCATTTTAAAAAAATAAATGTTTAATCTAAATGGTAAATTTCCATGATGTTTTTCAAAATTCCATCAAAATCAATCTTTAAATCGATTAATTTTCCTGTTTTAATATCGAAAACCCAACCATGAACTTTTAATCCTCTATCTCTAAATGCTTTTTGCACAGTTGCTGTTTTTATCAAGTTTACACACTGCTCTTGTACATTTAACTCTACCAATCTGTCGTAACGTTGGTCTTCGTCATCAATAGCATTTAACTCTGTTTTGTGTAAACGATATACGTCTCTAATGTTTCTTAACCATGGGTTTAACAACCCTAAATCTGCCGACTGCATTGCGGCTTTTACACCACCACATGAATAATGCCCGCAAACTACAACATGATTTACTTTTAAATGGTTTACAGCATAATCTAAAACCGACATAGCGTTTAGGTCGGTACCAACTACCATATTGGCAATGTTTCTGTGTACAAAAACATCTCCAGGGCCTAGACCCATTAAATCTTCGGCAGTAACTCTACTGTCTGAGCAACCAATATAAAGTAACTCCGGACTTTGTCCTTTTCCTAATTCTTCAAAATAGTTGGCATCGCCATCGAGTTTAGACTTTATCCAGCTTTTATTATTTTCAAATACTTTTTCTAAGTTCATCGTTAATTAGTTTTATTCAATTAATTAATATTTTTAGGCGGCTTCTTTTGATTTCGATTTAAAAAAGTTTGTAAAATTCTTCGGATTGTAAACAGTACCTCTTTCAGAAATCAACTTTACTTCAATATTTTTTTCTTTCGCTTTGATTGCAAAATCATCTAAAATCTCAAGAATGTCATAATTCAAACGAATAGTTTTTCGAACATCTAATTCGAGTAAGGTATCGTTTGGCAACGCATTTAATTCTTTTAAAATAGCTCCTTTATTCAAAAAAGAAACTTCTTCTGCCAATGTCATTTTCACTACATGGCTACCGTCATCAGACTTTTCAATGTGTAAAAAATGAGAATTTTGATAGTTTTTAATTAAGATTGAAGTAATTCCTACAGCCAATCCTAAACCAATTCCCATTAACAAATCAGTAAACACCACTCCAGCAACAGTTACAATAAAAGGAATAAATTGATCTTTTCCTAACTTGTACATTTGTTTAAAAAGTGCTGGTTTTGCCAGTTTGTACCCTACAATTAATAAAATTGCGGCTAACACTGCTAGCGGAATTTTATTAAGTAATCTAGGGATCAAAATTACGGATCCTAATAGAAAAAATCCATGTAAAATTGCCGATAATTTTGTTTTCCCTCCCGATTGTAAGTTTGCCGAACTACGTACAATAACTTGTGTAATTGGTAACCCTCCAATTAATCCTGACACCATATTCCCTGCGCCTTGTGCAAATAATTCTCGGTTGGTAGGTGTGGTTCGTTTTTCAGGGTCTAATTTGTCGGTTGCTTCTACACATAAAAGTGTTTCTAAACTAGCCACAATTGCAATCGTGAAAGCTGTAACCCATACTTGCGGATTGGATAAGGCTCCAAAATTTGGCAACGTAAACTGCCCAATAAAGTCGTCTGCGCTTTCTGGCACTGGTACTTTTACCAAGTGATCGTTTGCAATGGCAATAGACGAACTTGGATCTATCGATGTGTAATAAATAATACCAACAACTACGGCTACTAGAGGTCCTGGTACAATTTTAAAAATATCGTGCTTTTTGGATAATACTTTATCCCATAATAGCAAAATAGCCAAAGAAACTGTTGTAACTAAAAGTGCTCCTGGAGAAATAAAATCGAACATCGAACCCAATGCCGAAAAGGTATTTTCACCATCAAGTTGGAAAAAATTTAGGTCGCCTTCATAATCTTTATCGTAACCAAAAGCGTGCGGTATTTGTTTTAAAAAGATAATAATACCAATAGCGGCCAACATTCCTTTAATTACAGATGAAGGGAAATAATACCCAATAATACCTGCTCTTAAAGCGCCAAGTGCAATTTGAATGGCACCTCCAATAACTACGGCCACTAAAAAATTTTCAAAGCCAAGGTTTCCAATAGCGCTCAGTACTATTACTGCCAATCCTGCTGCTGGTCCACTTACTCCAATTGAAGATCCACTAATACTTCCTACAACAACACCTCCTACAATTCCGGCAATAAGTCCAGAAAATAAAGGTGCTCCACTCGCCAAGGCAATTCCTAAACATAAAGGTAGTGCTACAAAAAACACTACGAGACTCGCAGGAATATCGTTTTTTAAATGCTTAAACATAATTATATATTTTGTTTCACTTTCGTGAAAGGTCGGTTAAAGTTTTTATTTAAATCTGAAATTAAACGGTGTAAACAACAAACTAAAACTGATTAAAATTATAAAAAGTTTAGTTTGTTTTAACTTACTTCTGGAGGAGGAATTACAACATCAATAACTTGGTTGTAATGGTATTTATTGTAATAATGAAAGTTCTCTTTATCTGTTAAAATTTGAGAGATGTTGAAGTGTATCTCTTTTGGAAAAGGAAGTTCTTTAAGCTCTTTATGTTCGCTTGTAGGTTTCGTTTCTTTTTTTTCTTCTTCCAAATTATAAAAATAAGCCACATCAGTATTTTCCTCGATAACTATTATAATTGTTGGAGCCATCAAGAAACTACTGAATATCATCAGAAAAAAGCAAATGAGTATTTTTTTACTTTTATTCAATTCAACTTAGTTTTACCAATTAGTCAGATTTTAAATAATTCAGCATAAAAAACTAAATTACAAAACACTTTAACCCACTGTAATTTAACTTACAAGAGTTTCAGCTTTACTGCTAAAGATACTATTTTTTTCGAGATTCTAAGAAGATATTTTCTTTAAAAGTCTTTGATTTCTTTTAAATCTGAATCTGGCAACCAACCTATTTTTCCGTCAGCCAACTTAATTTTTCGCCAAGACCCTAAGGTGTCTAAGACGTTTACTTTGGTTCCCTCGTGAAGCAGAAACACTTCTGTGCTTCCCATATTTGGTTCGGACATCACCGCTGCTTCTTGCGAAAAAATAATTGCAGGACGCTTTTTAACCTCAGCGCCATATTGATAATAAGCAACACCATAACATGCTACCGCAGCCAATAAAAACAACATACTAATGGTAAAATAAACTCGCTTTTTGGTGTGATAATCGGCAAAATAATACAGTAAAAAAGCAATTACAAATACCAACATACAAACGATTGCTAAAACACCCCACGATGAAAATGTAAGTTTCTCAACAATATTGCTAGTTAACTTATCAAACCCCGTTTTAGGCATAACATCAATAGCATCGACTGTCATGTTTTGTGCATACTGTAAATTATTTTGTATATCTGCATCGTTGGGCGCCAACAATAAAGCTTTTTCGTAATAATAAATACTTGGCGCTATTTGGTTGAGTTTGTAATAACTGTTCGCCAAATTGTAATATAACGCTGCAGAATGCTGCCCGCTTTCTGTAATTTCAAGATATTTCTCAATAGCTTCTTGATATTGCTTAGCTGTATACAAATCGTTTGCTTGCTTAAATTGGTCTTGCTGTTGCGCAAACCCAATAAAGCTACATATCATTACGATGACGAATAAAAATCTGCTATGTAAATTAGAACTCTTCATCATGATTTAAACTGTTTATCGATTAACGAAATTACTTCCGCTGCTTTATCATAATCGTTTTGCATTGCTGCATTTGTACTTGGCGAATATCGCGCCAATTCGCAGTTTTTAAGCAAGGCTATAAAATCGTTTACAACTTCTTGCTCAACGTTTTTAGCCAACAATAACTCACTAATTTTTTCTTTGCTGAACTCCGATGTTACCAATTTGAGTTTTGCACGCAAGTAATTGTGTAATGCTCGCTCTAAAGATTCGTAGAAAGCCTCTTTGTTTCCTAAATTCTTTTTAGCTTCCGAAAGATATTTCTTGGCTAACTTATTGGCTTTTCGAACTCTATTTCCAACAACATCACTCGCCATAGCTGCTCTTTTCTTACCAATTAAAATTGCAATTGGAATTAAAAGTAGCGGAGCTAAAAACAACACATAATACCATAACGAACCAAAAAATATTGGGGTAGATTTTGGCTGTAAATTGGTATTGAGTTTTATAAATCTAAACTGATCGCCAATAGCTGTAACTGCCTGTTTGTTTACCGCAGTATCGTTACTTGCAACAGGATTATTTGCAGAAGCACTCGATGGGCCTTCGTACACATTAAGCAACGCTTGTTGCGAGGTTATTGTTTTATACTTTCCTTCCTTCGGATCGAAATACGAAAAGGCTACTTCTGGAATAGGATACTTCCCTTTAAACTGAGGAACAATTGTGTAATTATCAGAGATTTTACCGCTCATTCCAGCAATATTGGTCGACACATTTTCATCGTGTTCTGGCTCGTAAACTTCCAACGAACTCGGCAACGTTAACTTTGGAAGATTGAAAAGTTTTAAGTTTCCTTTTCCGCTCACCTGTACTTTTGCCGTTAACGATTCGTTTGCTTTTAAATCGGATTTCGAAGTGATGACATCAAAATCAAATTGTCCAACAGCCCCTGTAAAACCTGCAGGCTTTCCTGCTTCTGGTAAAGGTTTTACATTGATGGTACGATTTCCTGCCGTCACCGTTTTATGGGTTTGTGTAAACAGCCTTCCGCCAAATACATCTCTTCGGTTGGTCGGCACATCTACCGTAACATCTAGCGCCAATGGCTCAATTTCTAAAGCCCCTGTTTTTTGCGGATACAATACAACGCGTTTCAATACAACATAGCGATATTGCTTTCCTTGGTACAAACCATTTTCTACTTGAAAACGAGTTACTTTTATATCTTGAGACCAGAAATTATTATACGTTGGATTTGCCTTCGGAATAAAATTAGACACATTAATAGAAGGACTCACATACAATTTATAAACCACACTTACCGCTTCGTTTAAATACGGACTCGCATCTGAAACTTCGGCAACCAAATGAAGATTCTCGTCTGCAATATCATCAGCAGATGGTGGCGCATTTGGATCGCTTACTGCTTCGGTTACCTCAACTCGAATAGGTGTTGTTTTATAAGTTTCGTCTTCAATTTCAACTTTTGCCTGCGAAATTGTAAAATTCCCTTTGGAAATAGGAGTTAAAATATACGAATACGATTTTGTAAACGAACGCTTTCCGTTTACCCAAGAATGACTTACCGATTGGTTTGGCCCCATTACTACTCTAAAACCTTCAAACGAAGGAGGCACAAAGTTATCGCCGTCTTTATTCATACTAAATTCCACACGCAAACGCTCGTTAACACCTAGCTTTTGCTTGCTTACTTTAGCTTCAAACTGAACGCCTTCCTCTTGAGAAAATAAACTTCCCGAAAGGGTGATAAAAAAAGTAAGTATTAATAGTTTAATTTTCATTTGTTACCAATCTTTTTCAGATTTTACTGGTGCGCCTTTTACTTTTTCGGCATTTATTTTTTCTTGTACTTTTTTCTCTTCGTTATTCATCGCCTCCAAAATATTTTTTACTTGCTGTGGCGATAATTGATCTGGACGAGGTTGTTGCTGTTGTTGCTCTTGAGGCTTATCTCCAGGATTTTTTTGCTGATCTTGCTTATCGTTCTTTCCTTCGTCTTGTTTTTGATCTTCTGGATTATCGCCTTGCTCGTCTTTGTTATCTCCTTCTTTATTTTGGTCGTCTTCCTTCCCTTGGTCGTCTTTTTTCTCGTCGCCTTCGTCTCCTTCTTTCTTATCTTGATTTTCTTGGTTGTCTTGGTTCTCCTTATCCTGATCTTGGTTTTGATCGTCTTTGTTTTGATCTTGATTATCTTGATTTTGGTCTTGCTGTTGTTTCAACATTTCTTTTGCCAAAGCCAAATTATATCGTGTTTCCTCATCAGAAGGATTGTTTCGCAACGCTTCCTTATACGCTTCTACTGCTTTTTGGTATTCTTTATTTTTCATAAACACATTACCCAAATTATGAAACGCTTTGTGTTTATCTTCTTTACTACTAGCCGTTGTGCCTGCTTCTTTATAGCGCATAAATGCCTCGCCCATACTCTCTTTGTTGTAATACAAATTTCCTAGATTGTATTTTGCTTTGGCATTTTCTGTGCTTTTGGCAACCGCTTTTCGATACTCCATCTCTGCAGTAGTAGCATCGTTATTTTCTTCTAAAATTTCGTTTCCGTTATGGGTGTACGTAATCGACTCCGACAACGCTTTTTGCTTCGCTTTTTCTATAGCTTCGCTGTCTTGTGCTTTTACTTCTGAAAATGAAAAAAGCGACAAAATAGCTAAAAAAACCATTTGACAACAAATAGTCTTTCTTTTAATCTGAATATTATTTGTGTTATTTTTCATCATTCTTCTCATTAAACAAGTTTAACTTCTGAATCCAAACTGTTTTTCTTTCTAAAAGGAAAATATCTAGAAACAAGAATAAAATCGCACCTGCAATAAACCATTGAAACTGATCTTTAAAATCGGCAAATTGCTTCGATTCAAACTCAGTTTTATCCATTTTGGTTAACGTTTCCGTTACAAAATCTACAACCGCTTCTGTATTGGTTCCGTTAATGTATTCGCCATTTCCTTCCGCAGCAATATCACTTAAAATATTTTCATTCAACTGCGTAATAACCACTTCACCTTCTTGGTCTTTTTTATACGAATCTATAATTCCATTTATTCTGATAGGAATTGGACCTCCTTTTGGTGTTCCTACTCCGATAGTGTAAATTTTTATGCCAGCTTCTTTTGCTTTTTCAACCGACTCTAACGCCATATCTGAATGGTCTTCTCCATCAGAAATTAAAAACAACACGCGGTTGGTTTGCTCTTGGTCGTCGTAATAAGTGGTTGCCAAATCGATAGCTTCGTTGATGGCCGTTCCTTGCGACGACATCATATCGGTATTCATGCTTTGTAAAAACATTTTCCCTGCCGCATAGTCTGTTGTAATTGGCAACTGAGGATAAGCCTGCCCTGCGTATGCAATAATCCCGATGCGGTCGCTTGCTAAATTATTCATGATTTCAGAAACAATTCGCTTTGCTTTTTCCAATCGGTTGGGAGCAATATCTTCGGCAGCCATACTTTTTGAAACGTCAATTGCAAAAACAATATCTACCCCTTCGCGTTTTACAGTTTCTAGCTTTGTACCAACTTTAGGATTTACCAATGCCACAGACAAACACACAATTACCAACAACAAAAACAACAATTTTAAAAACGATTTAAACGTTGATTTGTTCGGACTTAACTTTTCTAATGCCGCTGCATTTGCAAATTTCTTTTGGGTTTGTCTTTGCCAAAACTTAAACCCGAGAAAAAGCAATAACAATAAAGGGATTAACCCCAGCAAATAGAAATATATTTTTTCGTCTAATTGATACATAATATTTTACACAAAACTTCTAAAAACAGTATATCTTAACAAATATTCAATAACTAATAAAGCGCAAGCTAATAACGCAAACACTCTAAATTCTTCTTCGTAATTGTAATATTTAAACTCTTCGATATCTGTTTTTTCTAATTTATTGATTTCTTCATAAATCTCGGAAAGCTTCTCGTTGTCGGTCGCTCTAAAATAAACACCGCCTGTTTTTTCAGCAATATCTTTTAAAAGCGCTTCATCGATTTCCACTTTGCTCATTCCGTATCTAAAACTTCCGTCGGGATTGTATGCAATTGGCGACAACGCCATTCCGTTACTACCAAGCCCGATGGTATAGGTTTTAATTCCGTATTCAATAGCCAAACTCGCTGCGGTTTGCGGTTCTATAAACCCCGAATTATTAACCCCATCAGTCAATAAAATAATCACTTTACTTTTGGCTTTACTGTCTTTTAATCTGTTTACTGAAGTTGCCAATCCCATCCCGATAGCGGTTCCGTCTTCTAATTGTCCGTAGGTAATATCGTTTAACGAACGTAGCACAATAGATTTATCGCTTGTAATTGGTGTTTTTGTAAAACTCTCTCCAGAATACACTACGAGTCCGATACGGTCGTTTACACGCTCTTTAATAAAGTCGGCTGCAACTTTTTTTAAGGCACTCAATCGATTTGGTTTTAAATCGCGCGCCAACATACTCGATGAAACATCAATTGCCATTACAATATCTATTCCTCGTGTAGTTTTTGTTCTTGTTGAAATGTCTTCCGTTTGCGGACGAGCCATTGCAACTATTAAAGCCGACAAAGCCAACAACCTCAACACAAATAGCAAAGGTTTTAATTTTGCCAACAGCGATGGAGCTGCTTTAAACCCTTTAATACTCGATATTTTTAACGAAGCTGTTTCTTTTTTACGCTTAAAAAAATACCAAACAATAGCCACTGGAAGTAATAAAAACAACCAGAAAAATTGTGGATTTGCAAATTGTATATTTTCAAACATAATTAACTCCCGGTTTTAAAATCTATAGAATTGGTTACCTTTTCTACAATTTGTTGTGCGTAGGCATCATCTTTATCATGCACCATAATAACCTGTTGGAAACCTCCGTTTTGAACAAAACTTAAAATTACATACGCACGCTCATTAGTTTTATTGGTTTCTGGGTTTACAACTTCTAAGGTTCCAAATACTTTATTTCCTTTTTTTCCTGTAGGTGTAACAAGCTCTTCTTGCTTTACAATCATATTTTTACCGCCAGCTTCATCTACTTTTTCCAAAGCCGCATCGATAGCTTTTTTAGCATCAAAATCGGCTTCCTTTTTATAAGTAGAAACACTTGCTTCTATATAAAAGTTACTCCATAAATTTCCGTAGTTAAACACTTGGTATGTGTTCGTGCCTGTTCCTTCTACGCTATTTGGAATTTCGTTATCGCGTTTTAAAACTGCTGGAGTTTCTAGGTAAATCGCTGGATAGCCGTAGGCGCTTCCAACCCACTCTTGTGCCAACAACGATTTTGTTGCGTGTCCAAATACGGTATCTTTAACTGTTGAAAATCCGTATTTAAAAACAAACACTCCAAAAGTTATAAGCAATACTCCAACTCCTGCTGCAATGGCATATTTTATTTGTTGCTTTTTCTTTTTTTGTTTGAAAGCCTCCACATATTCCTCTTGCTCCATTAACTCTTCTTCGGTTGGTTCTGGCAAAGCTTCTTTGGTTTTTACCACTATTTGCTCAATGGTTTTTCGGTCGCGGTCTATAATAGGTTCTTCAGGAGTAGATTTTGCAAACTTTACCAAATCGGCAGTTTGTAAAACATTTTTAAATTGTTTGATGGTGTCTTCATCAATTTTTAAACTTCCCGCATCGCGAAGCATTTCCATTTTAGTAATCAACTCGTCGGTAGTACTTTCGAGTGCCGAAATATGCACATCTTCTTCTAAATACGAACGAACAATATTGGTTAATTCAGAATAATATTCTTTGTATTCAGACTGAATGATATATTTTGATTCGTCTAACTTTTTCAGCTCTGCTAGTGCACGGTCGTATGGCGGCAACAGGGCTATTTTTTCGTCTTCTGTAAGTGGTTTACTTCTGAAAACAAACCAATATAAAAGTCCGCCTACAATGGCAGCAATTAAAAGTCCTATTAGCAGCCATTTCCACCAATCGCCCATTGGTTTTTCAACTTGTGCGAGTCCTTTAATGTCATACATTTTTTGTTTGGTAGTATCAACCACAACAGTACGAACTTCAATCTGTAACGAATCGGTAAAATACGGTTTGTTGTTAATCATTACCTGCTGGCGTGGCAAGGTATATGTACCCGAATCGAACTGTGTTAAAGCGTATTTTTTTATTAAGTTGAATTTATCTTGATTGATAAGCGTGTCGGTAGGCAAGGCTTCCACCACTTCCAACGGCATAAAGGTTTGTCCGTCTGGAAAAATAACCTGCGCTGTAGTATCGGCAGCAACTTCAAAAGTAAAATGAATTTGTTCACCTATTTTGATAGAAGTAGAATCGACCGACGATTTTACCGTTGGCGTAGATTGTGCAAATGCAATACAAGACAGACAATAAAAAACCAGTAGCAAAATACTCGATTTCTTGCTACGCGAATTATAAAACTTATTCTTGAAAATCAAATCAATCATTCTTTAAAAAATTTCTCGGCTTTTTGCCAAATATCCATTCCAACTTTATCCTCTTCGTTTAAAATATCCTAATAGTTTTTTCACATAACTCTCGTCGGTACGGCTGCTTATAACTCCTGCACCGCTTTTTGAAAATACGGTTTGGTAATATTGCACTCTTTCGGTATAATATTGTGCGTATTGATTTCGTACACTTTTTGCTTTGGTGTTTACCAACATCAACTCGCCTGTTTCGGCATCTTCCATTTGTACAAAACCAATATTTGGGATGGTTTCTTCTTTTTCGTCGTACACTCTAATTCCAGTAATATCATGCTTATTGGCTGCAATTTTGAGCGCGTGCTCGTAATCATCAGCAATAAAATCTGACAAGACAAAAGCAATTACTTTTTTCTTGCTTACGCTGGTCATAAATTTAAGTGCACCGTTAATATCTGTTTGCTTGCTTTTTGGTTTGAATTCTAGCAATTCTCGAATGATTCGCAATACGTGAAACCTTCCTTTTTTTGGCGGAATGTACAATTCTATTTCATCTGAAAATAATATCAACCCGATTTTATCGTTATTCTGCATAGCAGAAAAAGCCAAGGTGGCTGAAATTTCGGTAATAATGTCTTTTTTGAAATTGTCGGTCGTACCAAAAAACTCCGAACCACTAATATCTACCATAAGCATCATGGTAAGTTCGCGTTCTTCTTCAAACACTTTTACAAAAGGTTCGTTGTAGCGCGCCGTAACATTCCAATCGATATTTCGTACATCATCTCCAAATTGATAATTACGTACTTCGCTAAAAGTCATACCACGTCCTTTGAAAGTCGAATGATATTCGCCTCCAAAAATGTGGTCGCTTAAACGACGCGTTTTTATCTCGATTTTTCGTACTTTTTTTAGTAGCTCTTTCGTATCCATTTCCCCTCCCGACCTCCCCAAAGGGGAGGAGCGCATTATTTATTTCTATTACACTTAATATAAATTAGCCTTTACAAGTCCCTTCCCTTGGGGAAGAGATTTAGGGTTAGGCGCTATGGTACTTCTATTTCGTTTACAATTTTATTGATAATTTCTTCTGAAGTAATGTTTTCCGCTTCCGCTTCGTACGTAATCCCAATTCTATGACGAAGTACATCGTGTACTACGGCTCTAACATCTTCTGGAATTACATACCCTCTACGCTTAATAAATGCATAACATTTGGCTGCTGTTGCAAGGTTGATACTTCCCCTTGGAGAAGCTCCAAAACTAATAAGCGGTTTTAAATCTGACAGGTTATATTTTTCTGGATAACGAGTAGCAAAGATGATATCTAGAATGTATTTTTCTATCTTTTCGTCCATGTAAACTTCTCTAACAGAAGCCTGCGCACGCAAAATTTGGTCGATAGAAACTACTTGATTCACCTTGTTAAATTCGCCTTTTAAATTGACTCTAATAATTAACTGCTCTTCGTCTAGTTTTGGGTATTTAATAACTGTTTTCAGCATAAAACGGTCAACCTGAGCTTCTGGTAATGGGTAAGTTCCTTCTTGCTCTACTGGGTTTTGTGTTGCCATTACTAAAAACGGCTTGTCCAGTTTAAACGTTTCATCGCCAATGGTTACTTGCTTTTCTTGCATGGCTTCCAGTAAAGCCGACTGTACTTTGGCAGGTGCACGGTTAATCTCATCTGCAAGCACAAAGTTTGCAAAAATTGGTCCTTTTTTAATAGAAAAATCATTGTCTTTCATATTATAAATAAGGGTTCCCACTACATCGGCTGGCAATAAATCTGGTGTAAACTGTATTCTGCTAAAGCTTCCATCAACTGCTTTAGAAAGCGTGTTAATAGCAAGCGTTTTTGCTAACCCAGGAACACCTTCTAATAAAATATGCCCTTGTCCGAGCAACCCAATCAACAATCGTTCTACCATGTGTTTTTGTCCAACAATAACCTTGTTCATCTCTAAGGTTAATACATCGATAAAAGCACTTTCTTTTTCTATTTTTTCATTAATCGCGTTAATGTCCAACGTAGTATTTTGCTCCATTTATGTTAATTTTTTGAGGCATCAATATAACACCATCTATAATTTCACGCAAATTGAAAATTTATTTAGACTGTGGCTGTTAACAATTGGTTAAAAAATAGGAAGAACACAAAAGATTAGGTATCTATTAATATATTTTTATAGTTTTTAACTATTCTCAGTACTTTTAGGGTTTTATTTAGAGCATTCTCAGAAGAAAACACTACTCAATTTTTAACAAAAAATGATGTGCAATAATCCAAGTACAATCAGTAAAAAAATAACACATATATGAAAAATAAAATTGCATTTATAACAGGCGCTACTAGCGGAATTGGGAAAGCGACAGCTACACTTTTTGCTGAACACGGAATTGATTTAATTATCTGCGGAAGAAGAAGCGACCGGCTCAACGAATTACAAGCCACACTTTCGGAAAAAGTAAATGTACACACACTAACTTTTGATGTTCGAGATAAAGATAAAGTTTTTAAAGCCATTGAAAGCCTACCTGAAGACTTTAAAAATATCGATATTTTAATAAACAACGCAGGAAATGCACACGGTTTAGCACCCATAGACCAAGGTGAAATTTCCGATTGGGAAGCTATGCTCGACATCAATGTAAAAGGACTTTTATATGTTTCGAAAGCCATAATCCCTGGAATGATAAACCGCAAATCTGGAAGAATTATCAATATTGGTTCTACCGCCGGAAAAGAAGTGTACCCAAACGGTAATGTGTATTGCGCTAGTAAGCATGCTGTAGACGCCATCAATCAAGGGATGCGCATCGACCTTCATGCACACGGAATTAAAGTTGGCGCTATCAACCCTGGTCTTGTAGAAACTGAGTTTAGTAATGTTCGATTTAAAGGAGACAAAACCAAAGCCGATGCTGTTTACAAAGGGTTTACACCTTTAAAACCCGAAGATATTGCCGATGTTATCTATTTTGCTATTTCGCGCCCAGCACATGTTAATATCGCCGATTTAATTGTAATGCCATCCGACCAAGCATCGAGCACTATTGTAAATAAAAACAATTGAGCTTAATCTAGCATAGTTATACTGAAACATATAAAATATACTTCAGAAATTCAGCAGAAAAAGAAAAATATTTTTTGCTTTACATTTCTACTTTATATCTTTAATGTCAAACAATTAAGCAACTTTTTTAAATGATTAATAAACGCTTGCTCGTAAAAAACCTTTTGGCGCATAACGACGAAAATAGTTTTTATGACAAAAAGCGATTTATAAACATTAGTGATAAAGAAGGAAAGGCTAAATTTATAAAACACATTTGCGCCCTTGCAAACTCTAACCCTAATAACAATTCGTTTATTGTTGTTGGGGTTGAAGATGAAGACAACAAAATTGTGGGAGTCGACTTTTTTGACGATAGCAAAATTCAGAATTTAGTAAATGCCTACATTGAAAACGCACCGATAGTTTCCTACGAAAACATTTATTTTCCAGACCTTCAAGAAGGGAAAGTTGTAGGTTTGGTTACCATTCGCTCTTCAGGAAAACTGGCCGCACTCAAAAAAAACATCTGGAAATACTGGGGAGGTACCGTATTTTTTAGAGACGGAAGTATAAGCATGCCGAAGGTGTTTGATATCGAAATAAAAGACACTAATTCTACCATTGTAAATGAAATCGAGCAACACGCCAAAAACAACATCGAACTCACACTTGATGGCGTTATAGATTTTATCAACAACAAACACCGCGATTTGGAAGCAAACTACAAAGTTTTTAAAGAACAATTTGTAGTGTGTTGGGCTGGTACCATAAAAAAAGTAGACGATACCGTTTACTATTCTCGTGTTGATATTGAACTCATAAATGAGCAGGTAAAACTCTTTTATTCTGCTTTAGATGAAGTGGAA
Organism: Joostella sp. CR20; assembly: GCF_038433465.1. NCBI lineage: Bacteria > Pseudomonadati > Bacteroidota > Flavobacteriia > Flavobacteriales > Flavobacteriaceae > Joostella > Joostella sp. CR20. The sequence continues at coordinate 434,465 of NZ_JAESVF010000001.1, forward strand.
ATTTCGTACAATGAAAACGCCTTCAACATTACCGAATATGTGCAACTCGGACTCAACAATCACAAAAAATTCTATCCGTTAGAAAAAGTTGAAATTAAGTTTAACGACAACGGTTCGTATAAAATTGATAGCACGCTTATTTTTAAACCGCCACAATACGACCGCAAGATGTTGTATCATATTTTTAACACCAACAATACTATTTTAGAGAAACTGAAAAAAGGACTTCCGCTGAACAATCAGGATGAAAAAGATTTAAAAAACATTCCAGCCACACACCTTATTTGTTACCTAAATGGTTTTGAGGGCGCCCGCCAAATGCTTCAAGATTACCGCTGGTATGTAAAAGATTACAACAAAAAAGTATATGCTTCCCTCAAAGAAGCGCTTCGAATTTTGCGAAAAGTACAATATTCGTAACACATTAACATCTAAACTTTTTTATTCAGCATTACAAATTGTAATTTCACAAACAATTACAATTCAAAAAACAGTTCATGAAGTACAGAACGCTCGTGGTTGGCGATATTCACGGAGGTTTCCGCGCATTAGAACAAGTATTAAATCGTGCTAAAGTTACCGAAAACGATACGCTAATTTTTTTAGGCGATTACGTAGATGGATGGAGTGAATCTCCACAAGTTATCAATAAACTTATCGAATTAAAAAGTAGTCATAATTGTATTTTTATCAAAGGAAATCACGATGCGCTATTCTTAGATTGGCTTCGCACGCATGAAGATAATGATTTGTGGTATCAGCATGGAGGAGAAGCAACAGTAAAGGCCTATGAGCAGTTATCTAAAACCGAAATCAACATTCATATACAGTTTTTTGAAGGACTAGAAACTTATTATTTAGACGACCAAAACAGACTTTTTGTTCATGCGGGATTCACCAATATACACGGTGTTACAAAAGAGTATTTCCCCGAAATGATGTATTGGGACAGAACACTTTGGGAGATGGCTTTGGCGCTCGACAAAAACCTACACGAAGATGATATTTTATATCCAAAACGCTTAAAACACTATAAAGAAATCTATATCGGACATACTCCAACAATTCGAATTGACAAAACTACGCCTGTAAATGCCGCTAATGTTTGGAATATAGACACTGGTGCCGCCTATAAAAGTCCGCTTACCATCATGGATATCGACACCAAAGACTATTGGCAAAGCGACAATGTAAACGAATTATACCCCGATGAAATAGGAAGAAATTAAAAAGGATGGCAATTGCCATCCTTTTTTTTATATCTGCTGAGAAATATTAAAACTATATTTCTGTTACTCTCAATGTATTTACCATTCCTTTTTCTTGGATTGGCATTGCAGCAAGACTAATCATCATATCTCCTTTTTCAAGGAATCCTTTTTCTTGCGATATTTTAGTAACATCTTCGATTGTTTGATCTGTACTAACAAACTTATCGTAGTAAAATGCTTTTACTCCCCACAACAAACTCAACTGCGTTAAAATTCGTTTGTTAGAAGTAAACACTAAAATATGTGCTTTTGGTCTCCATGCTGATATTTGAAATGCAGTATATCCACTATTTGTTAAAGTAGAAATTACACTCGCATTGATATCATTTGCCATACTTGCGGCGTGGTAACATACCGATTTTGTAATATATCTTTTTGTTCTGATGTGTGGCGGTTCTTGTGGAACTTTAATAAGCGGTGAATGCTCAACACTTTCAATAATGCTAGCCATACGCTCAATTACTTGTACCGGATACGCTCCAACAGAAGTTTCTCCTGAAAGCATTACAGCATCTGCTCCATCCATTACAGAGTTCGCAACATCGTTTACCTCTGCTCTTGTTGGTGTTAAACTCGTAATCATTGTTTCCATCATTTGTGTAGCAATAATTACAGGAATTCTAGCTTTTTTAGCCCTTAACACCAATTGTTTTTGTACCAAAGGAACTTCTTGCGCAGGAATTTCAACTCCTAGATCTCCACGTGCAACCATCAATCCGTCACAATGCGCAACAATCTTATCGATGTTTTCTACGGCTTCTGGCTTTTCAATTTTAGCTACAATCGGAATTTTATGATCTGTATGTTCAGCAATTAATTTTTGAAGATCCATTAAATCTTCACTGTGGCGAACAAAAGAAAGTGCCATCCAATCTACATCTTGCTGAATTGCAAAAATGGCATCTTTGATATCTTTTTTAGTAAGTGCTGGTAACGAAATGTTTGTATTTGGTAAGTTTACTCCTTTCTTAGAACGAAGTGGTCCCCCTTGAATAACTTTTGCCTTTACCTCTGCCTTTCCATCAGTAGCAAGTACTTCAAACATTAATTTTCCGTCGTCCAACAAAATACGCTCTCCTGTTTTTACATCACGAGGAAACTCTTTGTAATTCATGTATACGCGCTCTGCAGTACCTTCAAAAGGCTCCCCAGTTACAAAAGTAATTTCGTCTCCTTTGCTCACGATAACATCTTCCTTCATTACTCCTACTCTGAGCTTTGGCCCTTGTAAATCGGCAAGTATTGCAGTATTGTAATTGTATTCTTTGTTTAAAGAACGAATCATTTCGATACGTGCCTTTACATCATCATAATCTGCATGCGAAAAATTAATTCTAAACACGTTTACGCCAGCTTCAATCATGTCTTTTAAGACTTCCTTAGTGCTTGTGGCGGGACCAAGCGTTGCTACGATTTTTGTCTTTTTTCTATTAGGCATTCGTTAGAAAAATTAGGTTATTTTTAGATTTTAGTTGTTCTTCTTCAATTTTATAAGCGGTAATCACACCTGGTAATTTGTTTATTTTGTTGATGGCTTCAAGTGCTTTTCTGTAGCCTCCTTCTTCTTCAATCATAACAAAATAATCTACTTTACTGTATTCAGGAATAAAATAAACGCGTTGGGAATGTTCAAAAAGACTCGTTCCTGTTTGCGCTTGTTTTATGGTTACCTTATTTTTTATTAAACTCCATGAAACTTCATTGTGCTCATCAAACCATTTATATGCTGGCATACTTACCCCTTCTGAAATGCTAACATCAGCTTTCAACCTTTGTAATTTTATTTGAAACGTTGCATTTAAAAAGTAAGCTAACCTATAACCGTCTAAAGAACCGTGAATAGCGATTAAGGTGTATGAGTCTTCATAAAAATCATCTGATAATTTATAGATAGCCATAAATGTGTTTACACGGAATTGTAAAGATATAATTATAACTGTGACTTAGCAACTTTTAAATAACTGATTAGCGCGATTTTAAAACGAAAACGTTATAGTTTAACACTATTTATTCGTCTATTTTATGTTGCAGTGCGTAATAAGCTCTTTTGGATGCGCTTTCTTCGGCTTTTTTCTTTGAAGTAGCTCGCGCCTTAGAAATTAACTCTTTGTTAATATAGAGTTTTACCGCAAAATGTTTTAAGTCGTCGTTGCCGTTATCTTCATAAGTGTCGTACAAAAATTCTTTCTTTTCTTTCTGACACCACTCAATAATCAAACTTTTATAACTGATAATTTTACCTTCAAGACTTTCAATATCCACATAAGGTTTTATCAATCTATTCTGAATAAATTTCTCGCAATAATGATAGCCTCTATCCAAAAAGATGGCTCCTACTAAAGCTTCAAATACATTTCCGTAGATATTATCACCAAAATGCTCATTTGGAATTTTACTCTTCACAAATTTTATCAAGTCGAGATCTTTCCCCAACTCATTTAGATGCTCTCTACTGACAATTTTAGAACGCATTTTGGTTAGATACCCTTCATCTCCTGTTGGAACTTCATTGTACAAATAATGAGAAATGATAGAACCCAACATGGTATCTCCTAAAAACTCGAGTCTTTCGTAGTTAATAGGCAACCCTTTTTCGTCTTTTAAATTGACAGATCGATGTGTAAATGCTTTTTGGTAAAGTGCTATGTTTTTGGGCTTAAATCCTAGAATATTGTAGATTTCTAAAAAAAAATCCCCGTCATCTTGTGACCGGGAATTTAATATTTTTCGAATGAACTTCATCCAACTACTGGTTCTAGTCTAGCTTTTTAAATAACACACATGCGTTATGACCTCCAAAACCAAAAGTGTTACTCATGGCTACTTTTACCTCTCTCTCTTGTGGCTTATTAAGCGTAAGATTAAGTTTAGGATCAATATTTTCATCAACCGTTGAATGGTTAATGGTAGGAGGAACAATACCGTGCTCAACTGCCAAAATAGATGCAATAGCTTCTACTGCTCCAGCAGCACCAAGTAAATGCCCTGTCATAGATTTGGTAGAATTGATGTTTATGTTATAAGCATCTTCTCCAAATACTTTACTAATAGCTTTAAGTTCTGCCACATCTCCAAGAGGTGTAGAAGTTCCGTGCGTATTAATAGCATCTACGTCTGATGGTTTTAAGCCTGCATTTTCCAAACAGTTTTGCATTACAGCCACTACTCCAATTCCTTCTGGATGAGGAGCTGTCATGTGGTAAGCATCAGAAGATAAACCTCCACCAACAACTTCGGCGTAAATTTTTGCGCCACGTGCTATTGCATGTTCGTATTCTTCCAAAACTAATGCTCCAGAACCTTCTCCTAATACAAAACCATCTCGATTTGCATCAAATGGTCTCGAAGCCGATTTTGGATCGTCATTTCGAGTACTCATTGCATGCATTGCATTAAATCCTCCCATTCCTGCTGCAGTTACAGCAGCTTCAGAACCTCCAGTTATTACAACATCGGTAGTTCCTAAACGGATTGAATTTAAAGCATCGATAATAGCATTTGCAGAAGAAGCACAAGCAGAAACTGTTGTGTAATTTGGCCCCATAAAACCATGTTTTATGGAAATAAGTCCAGGTGCTATATCGGCAATCATTTTAGGGATAAAGAAAGGATTAAACCTCGGACTTCCGTCGCCTAAAGCATAATTAGTAACTTCTTCTTGAAAAGTTTCTAATCCTCCAATACCTGCTCCCCAAATAACACCAACTCTATATTTGTTTACTTTTTCGATATCAAGGCCCGAATCTTTTAGTGCTTCGTCTGCCGTTACCATGGCATATTGTGCAAAACGATCCATTCGTCTTGCTTCCTTTCTATCTATAAAATCTGTAGGATCAAAGTTTTTAACTTCACAGGCGAATTGTGTTTTAAACTTGGATGCATCAAAATGGGTTACAGGAGCGGCTCCACTTACACCATTTATTAGACTATTCCAATATTCGTTTACAGTGTTACCTATTGGGGTTAATGCTCCTAATCCTGTTACTACAACTCGCTTTAATTTCATCTGAATATTTTTTTATTCTGATAAATGATAAATTACCAAAAAAATTTATTCACGCAATATAGCATGAATAAATTTTTTGGACTATTTTTTTATAAAAACGTTTATTTTGCTTCTTCGATATACTTAACTGCTTGACCAACAGTAGCAATGTTTTCAGCTTGATCGTCTGGAATTTGGATATCGAATTCTTTTTCGAATTCCATAATTAATTCTACAGTGTCTAATGAGTCTGCGCCTAGATCGTTAGTGAAGCTAGCTTCTGCTACAACCTCGTTTTCATCTACACCTAATTTGTCTACGATAATCGCTTTTACTCTTGATGCAATGTCTGACATAATTTTTTTGTTTTAAAATTTAATTGTTGGCAAAAATAAAAAACTTTGCTTTAAAAAAACGTTTTGAGGCTAAAATGTGCTTTTAAAGTTAATAATTTTTCATTCAACTATTTAATTTTTACCTTCTATTTGTAGAATTTTATTCTTTTTTTTGCCTAGAAATTAAATCATTACAATCTATGAAAAGCATCGTTATATTTGCCTCTGGCTCGGGAACCAATGCTGAAAATATTATTAAATATTTTGAAAATTCTACAACAGCATCGGTTACTATGGTGCTTTCCAATAAAAAAGAAGCAAAAGTGCTCGATCGGGCAAATAATTACAAAAAAAGTGCTATTTCGTTCAACAAAACAGCCTTTTCAAATGGGCATATCGTCGAGTTACTCACTACTTTAAATCCAGATTTAATTGTTTTGGCTGGATTTCTTTGGAAGATTCCGGCCGATTTAATCGCCGCTTTTCCTAATAAAATTATAAATATCCACCCTGCTTTATTACCAAATTATGGCGGAAAAGGAATGTACGGAATGCATGTACACGAAGCTGTTGTTGCAAATAAAGAAACCGAATCGGGGATTACTATTCATTATGTAAATGAAAATTACGACGAAGGAAACATTATCTTTCAAGCAAAAACAACAGTAACTCCAACCGACACTGCTGAAGATGTTGCGCAAAAAATCCATCAACTGGAATACGAACATTTTCCAAAAATCATCGAAAAGGTATTGAATGACTAAACACGACGTACATATATATACAGACGGATCTTCGAGAGGAAACCCTGGTCCTGGTGGCTATGGCATAGTAATGGAATGGGTAGGAAAACCGTACAAAAAAGAATTTTCCGAAGGCTTTAAAAAAACAACCAATAACCGCATGGAATTAATGGCTGTGATAGAAGCTTTGAAGAAATTGAAAAAAAATAATATTTTAGTGAAGGTTTTTTCTGATTCTAAATATGTAGTAGATGCCGTAGAAAAAGGTTGGGTTTTTGGTTGGGAGAAGAAAAACTTTAAAGACAAGAAGAATCCAGATTTGTGGATTGCATTTTTAAAAGAATACCGAAAACAAAAAGTGAGTTTCCAATGGATAAAAGGTCATAACAACCACCCTCAAAACGAACGTTGCGACTTTTTGGCCGTAGAAGCTTCAAAAAAACCGATACTTCAAACCGATATTGGATTTGAAGAAAACACAGCATAAACCATCAATAACCTCCCCATGAAACCCCTCATTTTATTTTGCTTATTGTTTACGAGCTACGTTGCTTCTGCCCAAGAATGGAGCTTAAAAAAAAGTTCGAATAATATAGAAGTGTACACTCGCTCTCTCGATTCTACAAAAATAAACGAATACAAAGTAACGCTCTTAGCAAAAGCATCCGCAGAAGATGCTTTAAAAATTTTAACCGACGGCAACAGTCTGAAAAAATGGAATTACAAAACTCCTAAGAGCGAGATTGTAAAAAAAATATCTGACAACGAATTTATCTTTTGGATGGAAAACGACCTGCCATGGCCGTTAAGCGATCGTGACAATGTTTCTCACATCAAAGTAAATAAAACGGATACAAATTCGTATAAAATAGACATTCAACCTGCCGATAGTTATTATCAAAACGCAAATAAAAATGTTATCAGAATGGACAACTTTAAAGGACATTGGCTGATAAAATCTGTCGGAAAAGACAGCGTACAAGTTACGCAACAAATGTACGGCGACCCTAAAGGACATGTTCCTAACTGGTTAGTCAATTCAATTTTAACCACATTTCCTTACCATTCTTTTGAAAATCTGAAAGAAATACTGGAAAACTAAACTTATATTTGCAAAAAATTTTATTGCATGGGTAAATTACTAATCGTAGGAAGTGTAGCCTTTGATGCTATTGAAACTCCTTTTGGTAAAACAGACAAAATACTTGGTGGCGCTGCTCCTTTTATCGGGATGGCAGCCTCTCAATTTAATGTTGAAAGCGCTATTGTATCTGTAGTCGGAAATGATTTTCCGCAGGAATACTTAGACCTTTTGGCAAATAAAAACATCGACATCAGTGGGATTGAAGTTGTAAAAGACGGAAAGACTTTCTTCTGGAAAGGAAAATACCACAACGATTTAAACTCGCGCGACACTTTAGAAACACAACTAAATGTGTTGGCCGATTTTAACCCAATCGTTCCAGATAATTTTAAAGATGCTGAAGTGTTGATGTTAGGAAACTTAAATCCTTCCGTCCAATTAAGTGTAATTAACCAAATGGAAGTTAAGCCTAAACTTATTGTTTTAGACACCATGAACTTCTGGATGGATATTGCTTTAGAAGAATTGATGCAAGTTATTGCCAAAGTAGATGTCATTACAATTAACGATGAAGAGGCTCGACAACTGTCTGGCGAATACTCATTGGTAAGAGCAGCAGCAAAAATACATGCAATGGGACCAAAATATATTGTGATTAAAAAAGGAGAGCACGGCGCTTTACTTTTCCATAACGGAGATGTATTTTTTGCACCAGCTTTACCGCTAGAAGAAGTGTTTGACCCAACAGGTGCTGGCGATACTTTTGCTGGAGGATTTACAGGATATATTGCTAAAACCGACGATTATTCTTTTGAAAACATGAAAAACGCTGTAATTCATGCTTCAAACTTAGCTTCCTTTAATGTTGAAAAATTTGGAACCGAAAGGCTTCAGAAATTAACAAGCGAAGAAGTTTATAACAGACTCAAACAATTTAAGAGTCTAACACAATTTGATATAAAACTTACATAAATAAACCACTACCCTGAAATAATTTCGGGGTTTTTTATTCGATTACAATGAGTGACGCTATTAAACACGAATGTGGAATTGCATTAGTTAGACTGCTAAAACCATTAGAATACTACAAAGAAAAGTATGGAACTGCATTTTATGGTATCAATAAAATGTATTTAATGATGGAGAAGCAACATAACAGAGGGCAAGATGGAGCAGGATTTGCGAGCATTAAATTAAATATGCAACCTGGAGAACGCTATATGAGTCGCGTGCGTTCAAACCAAGCGCAACCTATCCAAGATATTTTCAACCAAATAAACACTCGTATCAACGACGAGTTAAAAGCAAACCCAACACTCAACGAAAGTATTGAGGAGCAAAAGCGTGAAATTCCATATTTAGGAGAACTCATGTTAGGGCACGTTCGTTACGGTACCTTCGGAAAAAACAGCATCGAAAGTGTACATCCGTTTTTACGTCAAAACAACTGGATGCACCGAAACCTTATTGTTGCAGGAAACTTTAACATGACCAATGTTAACGAGCTTTTTGCAAACTTAATTCGCATTGGGCAACATCCAAAAGAAAAAGCCGATACCATTACAGTAATGGAAAAAATTGGACATTTTTTAGATGATGCAGTTTCTAAACTTTATAAAGAAGTAAAAAAGGAAGGCTATTCTAAAATGGAAGCTTCTCCGCTTATTGCCGATCGTTTAAACGTAGCAAAAATCTTAAAAAAAGCAGCAAAAAACTTTGACGGAGGTTATGCAATGGCAGGACTTATTGGACATGGAGATGCTTTTGTTTTAAGAGACCCGGCAGGAATTCGTCCAGCATATTACTACAAAGACGACGAAGTAGTTGTAGTAGCATCCGAAAGACCTGTAATTCAAACTGTTTTTAATGTTGATTTTGACGACGTAAAAGAGTTAGCTCCTGGAAAAGCCATCATCATTAAAAAAGACGGCACTACAAATACCAAAAAAATATTAACGCCACTAGAAAGAAAAGCATGTTCTTTTGAACGTATTTATTTTTCTAGAGGAAGTGATGCCGAAATTTATCAAGAAAGAAAAAAATTAGGTCGTTTACTACTTCCTAAAATTTTAAAGTCTATTGATGAAGATATGGAAAATACTGTGTTTTCGTATATTCCAAATACTGCAGAAACTTCGTTTTACGGAATGGTAAAAGAAGCGCAAGATTTTCTGAATAAAAGAAAGGAAGAAGAAATTTTAAAAGAAGGAGCTAACTTAACTGCCGAGCGACTTCATGAAATTTTAAACAAAAGACCGCGCATTGAAAAGGTTGCCATTAAAGACGCAAAATTGCGAACTTTTATTACTGAAGACAGTAGTAGAGATGATTTGGTAAAACACGTTTATGATGTAACATATGGTTCTGTAAAACCTACCGACAACCTTGTTATTATTGACGATAGTATTGTAAGAGGAACTACGCTCAAGAAAAGTATTCTTAGAATTTTAGACCGTTTACACCCTAAAAAAATAGTGGTTGTATCATCGGCTCCGCAAATTCGTTATCCAGATTGCTACGGAATTGACATGGCGCGTATGGAAGACCTTATTGCTTTTAAAGCAGCACTTTCGTTACATGAAGATAGAGGCACAAGTAATATAGTAGAAGAAATATATGCCAACTGTAAAAGCCAAGTAGATTTACCTGATGCTGAAGTTAAAAATGCCGTACAAGCATTTTACGAACCATTTACAGATGAAGAAATCTCTGCTAAAATTTCTGAGCTTTTATCTCCTGAAGGAATTAAAGCTGAAGTTCAAATAATTTACCAAACTGTAGAAAGTTTACACGAAGCTTGTCCAAAGAATTTAGGAGACTGGTATTTCACAGGAAATTACCCTACAGCAGGCGGAAACAGAGTAGTTAACCGCTCTTTTATGAACTTTTACGAAGGTGTACAAGGGAGAGCATATTAAAAAACCAACTGTGCATTTTAACGTAAAAATGTGCAATTTAACTGATTCTTAACTCAAAAATAGCTTAGATGTCATATCTTTGACAATACCATAGCATAAGTAGGTTAAGTTCATGGTAAGATTTGGGGCAAAAAAGGTGGATTCTTTCCACCTTTTTTATTTTCTATAAATTCGTCTCAACAGCATTCTTCTTTTTGATAAGAATCTAAAATTTCAACTAAAATACTCAAGCTTCAACTGATAAATTACAGAAAACATTAAATTCTATTCTTACATCATTCTTAACGTGTTATTTCATCAATTAGAATTAAACAAACGTAGAAACAACAAGGTTTCAAAAAAAAACAACACCACAACTCACTTTAAAACAAGCAGTTACTTACTTCCGTAAGCAAAATCACTTTATCCGAAAAAGCTGTATTACACCTAATATTTTTCCTACAAACAGATGTTTCAACTTACATTTGTAGGACCATAGCATAAGTAGGTTAAGTTCATGGTAAGATTTGGGGCAAAAAAGGTGGATTTATTTCCACCTTTTTTATTTTATTATAGTCCTAGTTCCCATCCTTTCCGATAAATACTTTTCACCCATTCATTAGCTTCAGGATAATTCGTAACCACCATATTTTCACCATCCCACTTAATTTTCTTTCTTCCTGGATAATTATACGGATCCCAATCACCTACTTTTTTTCCTGACTTTAAAACTTTATGTTGATAAGCTTTAATAGCGAGATTCCCCATTAAAACAGCTTCTGTTAACGGTCCTGCATACGAAAATGGGGACGTAGTTTCTGCTCCATTCAAACAACCGTCAACAAAATTACTATAATGACCACCAATAGCACCTTTAACTCTTTTTAAATAAGGTCGTGGCAATTCTCCTACTTTATCTTTAAAGTAATTTAATATACGTGGATTTTCAGAATAAGTATCAGTAACTATAATACCTTTTTCTCCATAAAATATAGAACCTCCTCCAGAATCACCGATCGTTTCACCTTCTTGTAATTCGGTAGGAATTTTTGGCATTACCCCACCATCGTACCAATTTAAATTTATTTCCCCATGTGCTTCAGTATCAAATTTCAATCGAACAATTGAAGAAGGCGGACATGCTTCACTGTAATTAGCTTCCACAAAATCGCCAGACCAAACGGTAGTACAACTGGCTTCTGCTTCTGTTGGATATCCTAATTTCAGAGTTTTAAAAGGTGTTTCTAAAATATGACATCCCATATCACCTAGGGCTCCAGTACCAAAATCCCACCAACCTCGCCATTTAAAAGGCAGGTAAGCCGAATTATAAGGACGGTACACAGCAGGTCCAAGCCATTGATCCCAGTCTAAAGTATCTGGAATAGGCTCTCCCTCAGGGCTACTTTTAAATCCTTGAGGCCAAACAGGACGATTTGTCCAACAGTCAACTTTAGTGATTTTCCCTATCACACCAGCTTCTATCCATTCTTGTGCTATACGCACACCATCAGACGAGCTTCCTTGATTTCCCATTTGGGTAACAATTCCTTGCTCTTTGCTAATTTTTGTCATTAAACGAGCTTCTTCAATTGTATGGGTTAATGGCTTTTCTACATATGCATGCTTCTTAGCACGCATAAATGGTACTGCAATCGTTGCATGGTTATGGTCTGGAGTTGCAACCATTATTGCATCAATATCTTTTAAGTGCTTGCCGTATACCTTTCTAAAGTCGCTATACTTTTTAGCGTTAGGATAGGTGTCAAAGGTACTCTTGGCTCTTTTATCATCTACATCACAAAGTGCTACATATTTTACTTTTCCAGTATTATAGAGCTCTTTTAGCACTTGCTCTCCACGCCCTCCTACACCAAAACCAGCCATGTATAATGTATCACTTGGCGGTGTATGAATTCCGCCCATTACATGCGATGGTACAATATAAAAAGCAGTACTAGTCGCAATTGTGTTTTTAACAAAATCTCTACGTTTCATTTTAATATTGATATTTTTTAAGGTTAGTTAATAAGAATTTATCAAAAAAGGTACGTAAAAAATTGTTTCCCATAAGAATTTATTTTATTGGAATTTTTCCATAATTTTGGAATATGACCATCGAAAGAAAATATCTCAAAGGGCGAGGCGCTCAAATTAATGCTCCAAACAAGTTTGATGAGTTATCTCATGAAATGCGCAGTGATTTTCTAGAATTTTGCAGACTCGAAGGCGAACTAGCCGATAAAAATAAAACTAGCTACTTAGAAGTATTTCCAAAAACTATAGTCAATAAAGTAAGTAGTCCAGATGTTGGAATGACATATTCCATGAATCCGTATCAAGGGTGCGAACACGGCTGTATTTATTGCTATGCAAGAAACTCGCACGAGTATTGGGGATATAGCGCCGGACTCGATTTTGAACGTAAGATTTTAGTAAAAAGAAACGCTGCTCAGCTTTTAGAAGAAAAACTTTTAAGCAGAAATTGGAAAGCTAAAACTATAGTACTAGCCGGAAATACAGATTGCTACCAACCTGCAGAACAAAAATTTAGAATCACTAGAAAGTGCTTAGAAGTATTTTTAAAATACAAACATCCTGTTGCCATTATTACTAAAAACGCATCTATAAAGAACGATTTAGATATTTTAAAAAATTTAACTTCTGAAGGACTTATAGCCGTAAACATATCAATAACTTCATTAAGTGAAGAAACTCGAAGCGTGTTAGAACCGCGTACCGCAAGTATTAAAAAAAGGCTAGAAACGGTTAAAATCCTCACCGAAAACAACATTCCTGTAAATGTAATGATAGCGCCAATTATTCCAGGGATAAACAGTCATGAAATTTTAAACCTTGCAAAAGTGGCTAGAGAAAACGGAGCTAAATCGATTGCTTTTACAGTTGTGCGACTAAACGGCGCCATTGGAGAAATTTTCACAGATTGGATACAGAAAACCTTACCCGATAAAGCTGATAAAGTACTTCATCAAATAGCAGAATGCCACGGAGGAAGTTTAAACGATAGTAGGTATGGCGTTCGAAAAATTGGAGAAGGAAAAATTGCCGAACAAATACATAATTTAATAAAAGTTGCGCGACAAAAATATTTTAAAGACAGTCAACTACCACCACTCAATCATAGCTTATTTGAAATGCAACGGCATAAAATGAAGTACAGCGCAAACGGACAAACAAGTTTGTTTTAGCAGACTCTCTCTATACAAGTTAAATTAACGTTACGTTTTGTTTCAATAAAAATCAAAAGTCATTTAATAGTTAGTTTTGCTCTTTAAATCAATTCTGGGCTATTACAATGACTAGCGTTTTTATAACTATAATTATTCAGTGTATTTTATCAATTTTCTTAATTTATAATTTCAAGAATAAAGAACATCAATTAAAATACCTCTACCTTTATTTATTGGTTATAACGGTAGATTTTGTACATGAATTTCTGTTATATCAATATTATAGTGATATCACTATACTTTCAGATATTCCTAGTAGCTTTAGATACATTAAAGGCCCGTTACTTTTCTTTTTCATTTCAAAAAAAACATCTAAAAATAAAATAGTCCTTCACTCACTTCCATTCATTTTTGCATTTACTCTCAACATTTGTATACTTATTTCAATTGTAATTGACATGGAGCTAAGTAGACTTTATGAGTTTTACAAAATACTATTTATAATATACCCTTTTTATTGGATAGCTTACTTGATTTTTTGCATTTACAAAATAAATAAACAAGGTTCCTTTTCAAAAAAAATAAACATCGAGTACACAAAATACTTATTGTATTTTATATTCTCGACGGTTACTGCGATGATGATTTTATATTATACAAATACATCATTCACCCAAAAACATATAGAAACTATTAGACAAATCTACTCTTCATTATTTTTAGTACAATTTGCTTTGATAGTAATGATTCATTTAAAATCGCAACAGTTTGTTTCTGCTGAAAACAATTCAACAAAAAAAGAAAAATACAGTTCTACAAATACTACAGAAGAAGAGATTCAAAAAATTTGTAACGACATTCAAAATGGATTTGTAGTTCAAAAACTTCATCAAAATGAAAATTTAACTTTAGGAGATTTTTCTTCTAAAATTAATTATTCTCGACATCAAGTAACCGAAGCTATATCGATTGGTCTTCAAACAAATTTTTATGACTTAGTAAACAAATACCGCATAAATACTTTTATCGAAATATTAAAAAAGAGTCCCAATCAAAATATTACAGATGTGTTTTATGAAAGTGGATTTAAATCGAAAGCTACCTTTTATAAATACTTCAAAAAGTATCAAAATATGAGTCCAAAAGCATTTAAAGATTCATTAACAAGTTAAAAAATCACACTTAACATTTTTGATACTTTTGCATAACAATTAAATAACCACGTGTAAGTATTTGATTTAAAGCTAATTACATCTTATTTCATTTCAAAAAAGTTCAATCTGCACTGTTTAAACTTCTTCAATAGCATTCCCGAATACATTTGCCGAAAATTTAAACTAATAATCAATAGAAATGAAAATGAATCTACTTTTAAGACTCGCATTTTTTATGTCAGTTTTAATATCTACACTTGGCTACGGACAGGGTCAAGTAAAAGGAAAAGTTCTTGATGGAGACACCCCCCTACCTGGAGCAAGCGTTTCGGTAAAAGGTCAAAGTATTGGTACTGCAACTTCTTTTGACGGAGATTTTACAATCTCAAATTTAGATGACGGAAGCTATACTATTGTAATTTCGTATATAGGATACACTTCAGCAGAAAAAAGTTTTAATATTGAAAACAGCAGTGATGTAAATTTAGGAGATATAATTCTTTCTGAAGGAGAATTACTAGATGAAGTTGTTGTTAAGAGTGCTTATAGACCATCTCAAGCAAGAGCTTTAAATATTAAAAAAGCTTCTTTAGCAATTGCTGAAGTTCTCGCTGCAGATGCAATTGGAAAGCTTCCAGATAGAAATGCTGCAGAAGCCGTACAACGACTTCAAGGTGTTTCTATTGAAAGAGATATGGGTGAAGGACGTTTTGTATCTGTAAGAGGTACTCCTATTCAATGGAGTTCTTCAACATTAAACGGAAACAGGATGCCTAGCGCAAGTGGAGATTATGAAAACAGAGGTGTACAAATGGACATCTTCCCTTCAGAATTAATTCAGTATGTAAAACTCTCTAAGGCTATCACACCAGATATGGATGGAGATGCTATTGGTGGGTCTGTAGATTTTATAACAAAATCTGCACCACACTCTGAAACCCTTACTGCAAATATTGCGGGAGGATATGTAGACCAATCTGAAGACCCTACCTATAATGCATCAATTGTATATGGAAATAAAATCACAGACAAACTTAGCTTTATAAGTTCTGCAGTAATTTGGGATCGTTCCACAGGTTTAGATCAGTTTAGAGGTTTATATGATTACAACAACCCAGACCCTATTCAATCTTTCTCGATAAACGAATTACAGTTAAGAGATTATCTAGCCAAACGCCGTACCCTCGGTTTTAACTTAGGTCTTGATTATCAAATAAACAAAAACAATAAAGTTTATTTTAAAGGCTTATATAGTCAATATCTAGATCAACAATCTGTTAGAGAAACCTATTTTACTTTTAATCAAAATTCGGTTACAACTCAGGCTAGGCATGCAGATTATTTAACAGATTTATACTCTTTACAACTCGGAGGAAAATCAATTCTAAACGATGCTTTTACAATTGATTGGTCTGTTAGTACCGATAAATCATCGTTTAAATTTAATTCGCCAGACAATTTAGATGATGCTGATAGAGGATACCCAATTGTAAATTTCAAACAACCAATGCAGTACGGAAACTTATCTTCTGATGGGTTAAAATATTTTGCCACAGATGCTCCAGATGGTATAGGAGATACGGGAGATGTGATATTACCGCATGTTACAACAGCTTTAGATCCATCAATGATGAATTTAAATCAAATTATCTTATCGCAAAATAATAACGAAGAAAGAGATTATAGAGGTCAGTTTGATATTACAAATACAATTAGTAGTAGCTTAACATTAAAAGGAGGCTTCAAGTATGTAAATAAATATAAAAAAGTTGATAGAAAAGTATTGGTTTGGATGCCAACAGCTGCACTGGGAATTCCAAATAGTCCTATAACTACAATTAATGATTTAGAAACTGAAGAGTTTCCATACAACGGAGGATTTCTAACAGAGGTAGATGAGCCATACAATGATGTAATTATAAACCAAATTACAGACAATCAAATCGACCAGATGTTTACTCCAGAGTTTCAACAAAATGCTAGTCTTTTACAAGTACAAGGTCCCGATGCAAGTTCAAATCTAACTAGCTCTTATAGCGGTACTGAAAATGTATATGCTTCATACCTCATGGGAACATACAAATTAAATAACAAATGGCAATTTGTTGCAGGTTTTAGAAATGAGTACAATGCAATTTCGTTTAGCGGTAAAGAAGTTGTAAATACAGAAAATGGGCAAGAAGTACAAGATATTACGCAAAACAATAATTACAACGCCTTCTTACCAATGGCTCATTTCAAGTTTAGCCCTTCTGAAAATACAATCCTAAGAGGTGCCTATACCAGATCTTTTGCTCGTCCTGATTTTGGAGACCTTAATCCTGGAACATTTATAAACGAAATCTCTCAACAAATTACACAAGGAAACACAGATCTTAAACCAACATTTTCAAACAACTTCGACTTAATGTTTGAACATTATTTTGGTGACGTAGGTATTTTAACTGGTGGTGTGTTTTATAAAGATTTAAGCAATGTTATCTATGACGATCAAAATGTAGTAGTACTAAACGGAGAAAACTATTTATCGTCTCGTCCAGAAAATCTTGAATCGGCTACTTTATTTGGATTTGAAACCGGAATTAGTAAACGTTTTACCAAACTGCCTGGTTTCTTAAGTCACTTTGGTATTGAAGGTAATTATACTTATATCGACTCAAAAGTTGATGTTCCTTTCTTTCAAGGAGAAGAGGTTACTATGATTGAAACTACACTTCCAAAGCAAGCTAAACATATTTTTAACGCTATACTGTTTTATGAAAGCAATAAATTTATGGCTCGAATTGCTGGAAATTACAAAGGGAAATACTTAAACGAAATTAGGTCGAGTGCAGGTCCAGAGCATTATGCCTATTTTGACGAAAATTTCACTGTAGATTTTTCATCCTCTTACGCCATATCTGATAAATTTAGATTATATCTAGAGCTAAACAACATTACAAATGCACCAAATAGATATTATCACGGAGTTTCTAGTAGAGTAGAGCAAGAGTCTTACTTTTCATTTAGAGGACAAATTGGGTTAACGTATAGCATCTTCTAAAATAGAATTACAAATTTTAATCAATCCTTCAAAAAAGGAGGATTGATTCTCTCCTTAATATTATAATAAATCAATAAAAATGAAAATTAATAACATCATTATAGCTACTTTCCTATTTTCAGGATTGGTAAGCACACAGGCTCAAGAAAAAGAATTTAGTAACATCCCTAAAGATTTAAAAATAAACGAAATTCAAGTTTTAGGCACACATAATAGTTATTCAAAACCAATAGATCCGCGAGTACTTTCATATGCAGGCGCAGCAATTGACAAAATGATGCCAAAATTCATGGCGAACATGCCAGCTGAAAAAATGGAAAGTTTTAAAGAAAATCACCCTAATGATATTTCTTTTGCTGATGGTTTAAATTACGAACATCCTCCATTTCCTGAACAACTAGATGCAGGATTAAGAAACTTAGAAATTGACGTTTTTTATGACCCTGAAGGTGGAAGATTCACACAACCTGCAGCATACGAGTTTTTTAAAAAGCAAGGTATTACCGATTTACTACCTTTTAATAGTGAAGACCTAAAAAAACCTGGTTTTAAAATGATGCATATTGCCGATATGGATTTTAGAACTCACTACCCAACGCTAAAACAAGGGTTAGAAGATTTAAAAAAATGGTCTGATTCTCACCCAAACCATATCCCTATTTTTATCCAAGTAGAAGCAAAAGACAGTGGTATGCCGTTATTTCCAAACGCAACAGAAGTATTACCATTTACAGAAGAAGCATTTGATGCGTTAGATAAAGAATTTGTCGACGTTTTAGGAAGAGATAAAGTTATTACTCCTGATGATATTAAAGGAAATTACAATACACTTAAAGAAGCTGTCCTAAATAAAAATTGGCCTACTGTAGACGAAGCTAGAGGAAAATTCATCTTTCTATTATTACCTTCTGCTGGAGGTATAGACAGAACTTCTCCGTATACAAATAACCGTCCAAACTTAGAAGGCAGATTAATGTTTATGCGTTCTACCGAAGAAGATGATTTTGCTGCTTTCTTTCTATTAGATAATGCTATTAAAAGACAAGAGGATATCAAGAAATATGTAAAATTGGGCTACATGGTTAGAACTCGATCTGACATTGAAACTTATGAAGCTAAAATAAACGATTATACACGTGCAAATGCTGCATTTTCAAGTGGAGCTCAAGTAATTTCTACTGACTTCTACAAACCAGGAAATCCATATAAAACCCCTTATTATGTTCAACTCCCAGGTGGTGATGTTGCCCGATGCAATCCTATAAACGCAATCGATAAGTGTGAAAAATAATGTAACTGTTTGTTGCTTGATTTAATTCCAAAAAAAACGGCTTTATGAAATTTCATAAAGCCGTTTTATATTTAAGTTTGAGTTACAGTTTACACTGGAGAAACCTCTTCCAATTGCTCTACAACTTCTTCTTTTTTACTTCTAAATTTCACTTTAATTAAGTACACAATGTAAAATAACAATGGTACAATAATTAACGTAAGGAAGGTTGCAATTATCAATCCGAAAATTACAGTCCAAGCTAATGGCCCCCAGAAAATTACGTTATCTCCACCCATATAAATATCTGGATCGAAATTGGTAAACAGCGAGAAGAAGTCAATGTTTAATCCAATTGCCAACGGAATTAACCCTAAGATCGTGGTAATTGCCGTAAGTAATACAGGACGTAACCTTGCTCTACCCGACATTACCAAAACTTCTTTCATATCTTCTTTTGAAAGCATGTCGTTATCTTCCGTAAGTCCAAGTTTTAATTTTCTTCTATCAATCAGAATTTGCGCATAATCGAGTAGTACCACTCCGTTGTTTACCACAATTCCCGCAAGAGAGATAATTCCCATCATCGTCATCATAATAACAAACGACCATCCTGTAACCATCAATCCTCCGAAAACTCCAATAAAGCTTAAGAAAATTGCCAACATAATGATAGTTGGTTTAGAAATTGAACTAAACTGGAAGATAAGAATCAGCATAATAAGTCCTAATCCAGAGAAGAAAGCTCCCATTAAGAAACTCATTTGTTTTTGCTGTTCTTCTAACTGCCCCGTATAATCGATATGAATTGATTGTGGCACCTCGAAATTGCTCATTTCCTTCTGAATTTTCCCAACAATTGCACCAGCATCGGTATATCCTGGAGCTAAACCAGAATAAACAGTTACCACGCGTTTTAAATCGCGATGCTTAATCGCACTAAACGAAGATGTATTTTTTTGTTTTGCAACTGCAGAAACTGGAATTTCTTTGATTTGCCCAGAAGCTTGATCTCTAAAAATAATATTCTGATCGAACAACGCACTTGGATTGTACCTTAAGTCTTCGTTGAAACGTACATAAATATCATAATCGTCTCCATCTTCTTTGTAAATCCCTGCTTTCTCACCAAAAATAGAACGACGTAATTGGTTTCCAACTTGCCCTACGGCTACGCCAAGCTCTCCAGCTTTTTGACGATCAACCTCAACTACCATTGCAGGCTTTCCTTTGTTTACATCAATTTTTAACTCTTCAACTCCTGCAACATTTCGAGTATTGATATAATCTCTCATTTTTTCGGCAGTTGCAATAAGCTCATCGTAATCTTCTCCGCTCAATTCAATATTAATAGGATATCCAGCAGGTGGTCCAACCGCATCTTTTTCAACAGAAATAGCAACTCCAGGGAAAATTCCTTTTAATGCTTCCTGAACTTTTTTACGTAGCTCTTCACTGTCTTTTCCTCTACGGAATTTATACTCGCGCATGGTAGCGGTAATCTTTCCTTTATGAGGCATTTCGGCACTAGAACCACCATCGGTTTGCGGATTTCCAGCTCCTTCTCCAACTTGAGAAACTGCCGATTCTACCATAAAGTTATAATCGCCATCCATATATTCATCAGCATATAAAACAGCATACACGCGCTTTTCTATTTCTTTTGTAATGGTATTGGTTTTGTCGATATCGGTTCCTTGAGGATATTCGATATATACAATAATTTGGTTTGGCTTATTGTCTGGGAAAAACTCCACATTAGTACGTCCGCTTCCCAGCGATGCTCCAAACAACATAAACACTACAACTAACAAAGCAAAAGTTCCTCCAACATAAAAAGCAGGTCGCCATCCTTTTAAAGAACCTTTAAGTGCATTTTGGTATTTGTCTTCCATCCACGTTAAAATATGCGTCTGGAAATAATCTGCTGCGCGTTTTAACCAATAACGGTATACCCAAAACATTATCGCTGTAAAAATCATAAGGGTTCCGATACCGCGAATTGCACCACCAAATATCAAAATTAAAAGTCCTGGAACTCCCAAAATTATACTCAGTCTGATAAGTTGTTTACGCGTTAGTCTTTTCTCGGCTGTATCCATAAATTCTGACACTAACATCGAGTTCATGAAAATAGCTACCACCAACGACGAACCTAATACAACTGAAAGTGTTATCGGGAAAAACTTCATAAATTCTCCCATCACTCCAGGCCACATTCCTAGCGGAATAAACGCCGCAACTGTAGTTGCTGTAGAAATGATAATTGGAAACGCAATTTCTCCAATTCCTTTTTTAGCAGCTTCAATACGCGACATTTTTTCTTCGTCCATCAAACGATAAACGTTTTCTACTACCACAATTCCGTTGTCCACCAACATCCCGAGTCCCATAATAAGTCCGAAGAGAATCATGGTGTTTAGCGTATATCCTAAAGTTTGCAATATCATGAACGACATAAACATAGACATAGGAATGGCAAACCCAACAAACAAGGCATTTCTAAATCCTAAAAAGAACATTAAAACACCTACTACCAATATAATTCCGAAGATGATATTGTTCACCAAATCATTTACTTGATTAAGCGTTTGCGACGATTGGTCGTTGGCTACCGAAATAGATAAATCTGGCGGTAAATATTCTCTCTCTGCAGTTTTAATAATTTCTTGAATATGCTCAGAAGCTTCAATCATGTTTTTACCTGCTCGTTTTTTCACATCGAGCATCACCACGTTCTTTCCGTTTTCTCTCGCAAAAGTGGTTTTATCTTCTTCTTTAAAAGTTACTTGCGCAATATCTCTTAAATACACCACTCCGTTTTGCGATTTTACCACAAAATTGTCGAGCTCTTTTGGGTCTTCAACTTCTCCTAAAATCCTAATGGTACGTCTTTGTCCGCTTGTAATCATGTTTCCTGCCGACATGGTTACGTTTCCGTTTCTAATGGTGTTCAACACATCGTCAAAACTAATTTGTGCGGCCATCATTTTGTACACATCTACAGCAACTTCCACTTCTTTTTCTTGTGCTCCGCGGATGTCTACTTGCTTAATTGCAGGGAGTTCTTCAATTTTATCTTCGAGATACTCACCATATTCTTTTAATTTATCAACAGGATAATCTCCTTGAATATTGATGTTTAGAATTGGCATTTCTTCTGAAAGATTCAAGTCAAAAACATTTGGCTCCACCTTTGCTCCGTTAAAAACAGGCCAATCTTCACCTGCTTTTTCGGCATCTACTTCGTCTTTTACTTTTTGTTTAGCGGCTTCAACCGTAATTCCTTCGTCAAACTCAACAGTAATAATTCCGTAGTCCTCTTGCGAAGTAGAAAGAATCTCCACTACGTTACTTACATTTTTAAGTTCGTCTTCGAGCGGGTCTACGATAAGTCGCTCAATATCTTCAGCAGTATTTCCTGGATATGGTGTACTGATGTATATTTTTGTTTCTTTTACCTCCGGAAAAGACTCTCGCGGCATCCCGAAATAGGCAGAGACTCCTAACACCAAAACAATCGCAATCATTACATAGATGGTTGTTTTGTTTTCGATAGCCCAGGACGATAGTCCAAATTCTTTATCGGCGTTTTTATTTATTTTACTCATGGACTATTACTTTAATATTTGAACGTTTTGCCCTTCTTGAACGCTACGTGCTCCTTCTTTAATGATGAAATCTCCAGTTTTAACTCCTTCTAAAACCTCTACTAAATCTCCTTGTGTTTTTCCAGTTTTAATAACCGATTGATGCACTTCTGCTTCTCCGCTATCTTTTATGTTTGTAGCGATGTACACATATTGATTTCCTTCGGAATTTTCAGAAATTACACTCTGCGGAATTAAAAATGCATTCTCACTTGTATAGTCGTTAATAATAACTTTGGCAGTTAAATTTGGTTTTACCAATCCGTTTTCGTTTGGCACTCCAACTTCAATTTTAAAAGAACGGTTACTCGGATTGATATAGTTACTTACTTGTCTAACTTCAGTTTCAATCTTTTTATTTATCACAGGAAAATCTGCAATCACACGTGTTCCTTTATCAATACTTGCCAAGTACTTCTCTGGTACTTCCGACTCGATATACATATTGTTTAAACTTACAATTCGCATTAATGGCGTTCCCATAGCAACATTGCTTCCTTGCTCCGACATAATTTCTTCAATCGTTCCAGAAAATGGTGCTACTACGGTTGCTTTTGCCAATTGTTTTTCCAACTGCGCAACAGCACTTTTATTAGACTCGTATTGTGTTTTTGCTTGTAAGTATTGTATTTCTGAACCTATGTTTTGGTCCCATAAACGCTTTTGACGTTCGAAAGTAGTTTCCGATAAGTTTGCTTGCGCCTTTAACTGTGCTATTTGTGCCGACAAACCTCCATCGTCAATACGTGCCAATACTTGTCCTTTTTTAACGCTTTGTCCTTCTTTTACTAAAAGTTGTTGTACCGCTCCAGAATATTCAGCATTAATAATAATGTTTTCTTTGGTGCTTACATTTCCACGCAATTCTATGTAATGATTAAACAACGTGTCCTTAACTTTTAACGCAGTTACCAAAGCATAATTTTTTGCTGTATCGAGCTTTTTAACCGCTTCGTTTAATGCTTTTAACTCTGCACCAAGTTCGTCGTGCACAGCATTTATCTCTTCGCGTTTTGCTTTAATTTTTTCTAAATCTCCGCTCGCAATAACATCTTCAACAGAAGAATTACCTCCACCACATGAAACTAAAATGGCTGCTAGTATTGTTAATAAATATGTGTTTTTCATGTCTCTTTTTATTGTTTTTTAATGGTCTGGAACCGAAGTTGTTTTAGTTATTTTCTGAATTATTTCTGTTTGAAAGATTTGGTGTGTTCAACACAGTTTCGAGTGTTGCTTTGGTATCGATTACGTCCAACATCGAATTGATATATTCTTGCTGAGCGGTGTACAACTGCGTTTGCGCCTGACGCAAATCGAAGCTGGTAGTAATACCTTCTCTGTATTTAATTAAGTTTTTACTCTCGATACGCTCGGCCAATTTCAAGTTGCTGTCTGCTGTATGATAATTTTCAATTGCAAACGTATAGTTACTTTTTGCTCTTTGTAAATCGAGATTTATTTGTTCTGTAGTCTGTACAAAATCGGTTTTAGCTTGTTCCAACGCGATTTTTGCTTGTTGCGTACGAGCACTTCTTTGTAACGAACTAAAAATAGGCACATTCATACTCACTCCAAAAATAGAAGATTGGAACCAAGAAGTCTCGCTATCAAAAAATATAAACTCGTTATCGTAGGCAGCAGTACCGTAATTTATAAATCCGTTTAAAGAAGGTAGCGCCTTACTCTTTTCGAGTTTCAACTCTAAATCTCTTTGCTCGGTTAAATTTTTAGCAATTCTATAATCTACATTGTTCTCAAAACTAAACTCGCTATCTGTCAATGCAACGCTAACACTCTCCATCGTTAAAGATTCCAAACTATCTTCAAGTGTTACCGAAGCATCTACTGGAATCCCCAAAGCTAAATTTAGCATTTGCTTTGCGATAGATTCCATACGTTTTGAATTGCTCAATTCATTTTGAATTTGAGCCGTTGTAATTTGCAATTGCTCAACATCTTCTTCTTCAGCAAAACCATTTTCGTACATCGCTTTTGCTTCATTTAAATTATCGTTTAACGTTGTTAAGTTTTTCTCTAAAATTGAAATACTCTCTTGCGTTAACAATACACTTCCGTAGGCATTTATCACACCACGACGCACTTCTAAAAGTGTTTTTTCGTTGGCATTTTCATTGTAATCAACAAAAACTTTCGCAGCTTTTAAGCCCACCAAATACGAACCGTCAAAAATAAGTTGCGATAAAGTTCCAGTTAATGTCATGCTTTGCTTAGTACCAAAAGTAACAGGTGTAAATGTACCTGGCTCCCCACCAGCAATTTCGGCCGGAAGTAATGTTACGGGCTGCTTTAGCTGATTTTGATAATCAACAGCACCGTTAATTTGCGGTAATCCTGCAGCTGTAGTTTCCCATTTTTTCTTAATCGATTTTGCAATTTCGCGCCTAGAATTAATAGCTGTGTAACTACTATCGAGTGCAAAATTTATAGCCTCATCAAGCGAAAAACTATATGTTTTGTCTTGAGAAAACCCAAAGGTTGTGATTAATAAAATAGCGATGATTGCTAATTTTCTCATCGGTTAGTTTTTGTTTTCGTTAATAAATTCATTTAAAATTTTTAGCCCTTCATCGGTGGCTATTCCGCGGATATGATATTCTAAAAACTTTGTTGCCAAATCGTCGGGATTGTACAATTCGCTAGGGAAAATTTCGGTGTCTTTTATTCCAACCATCCCGCTAAAATAAATTCGAGCGATAAAATCGATGTCCAATTCTTCTCGGAAAAGTCCCATTTCGATACCTTTTCCAATATTTACTGAAACACTTTCTCGCATCACTTCAAATTGCTTCCCTATGAGCCTATCATAAATTCTTGGATAATATTTTTTTAGTTGAAATTGCGCCGACGATTTTTTATCTTTCATGTAGTCGCTGGCAAATTTTTTAATATGAAACAACTCTTCAATAGGATTATGCGCTGCTTCACAAATAAACTCTATCCCGCTACAAATCGATTCAAAAATGTAAAATGCTGTTTCTTCAACTAAAACTGTTTTGGTTTTAAAATGCTGATAAATAGTTTTTTTCGACATCCCTAACTCGTCAGCAATATCATCCATCGTAACGCTTTTAAACCCAAGGCTCAAAAACATTTCTGTTGCTTTATCAAGTATTTTTTCTTTCATATCGGGTGCAAATATAGTGTAGGAAACTTTAAAAACAATAAAAGTTTCCAGAGTATTTTCAATTATTTAACATGAAAATGCAATTGACAAATTTTTTAAATATGGTATTTTAGCCAAAAATTGACTTTATGCTTTCGATTGACGCTTACAGAGATGCATTTTTAGCGCATTTAGAAAAGGAGACGCTTGTTAAAGAACCTAAAAACTTATACCAACCCATCCACTATATTTTAAATTTAGGAGGGAAACGTTTGCGTCCGGTTTTAACGTTAATGACGGCAGATATTTTCGGAAGCAACTACAAAGAAGCAATGCATGCCGCTATGGCCATCGAGATGTTTCACAACTTCTCGTTAGTACACGACGACATTATGGATGATGCGCCGCTACGCAGAGGAAAAACAACCGTTCATGAAAAATGGGACATCAACACAGGGATACTTTCTGGAGATGCTATGCTGATTGTAGCGTATCAATTTTTTGAAAATTACGATGCTGAAACTTTTCAGCAATTAGCAAAACTTTTCAGTAAAACAGCCATCGAAGTTTGTGAGGGGCAGCAATACGATGTTGATTTTGAAACTAGAGACGATGTTACCATTAAAGAGTACCTAAAAATGATTACATACAAAACTGCGGTTTTGGTGGGCGCTGCTATGAAAATGGGAGCTATAATTGGCAAAACTCCCGAAAAAGAAGCCCAAGCTATTTATGACTTCGGACTGAATTTAGGAATTGCTTTTCAATTAAAAGACGATTATTTAGACGCATTTGGAGATGAAGCTACCTTTGGAAAACAAATTGGCGGCGACATTATTGAAAACAAAAAAACCTATTTGTATTTAAAAACTTTGGAGCAACTCTCTACGGAAGAAGCCACGCAATTAATGCATCTTTACGCTATCAATCCAACAGATACTTCAAGTAAAATACAGGCGGTAAAAGAGCTCATGGTACAAAGCAAAGCAGCCGAAGCTACGCTACAAGCCATTGAAAACTACACCAACAAAGCCTTAAACATCCTTGACGATTTGTCTTTAGAAACCTCTAAAAAAGAAATTTTAAAATCGTTCGCACATATGTTAATGGGGCGGGAGGTTTAATCCAATACATACCTTAATCCCAAAAACCCTCTAATTCCTTGATTAGGACCATACACATACGAAGGGTCAAACGTTAATGCGTACGGATTGTCGGGAGTGGATACTGCATTTCCTTGAGCGTCGAAAACTACATTTTTGTCAAATGGATCATCGGCACGTGCAATTATAAACGGAGCTCCCTTATTTGGTGTCCAGTTTAATAAATTCTTCACGCCTCCATAAATCTCAAAATTTTTCAGTTTTGAGTATGTTAATTGTATGTTTTGAATACTCCAAAATGGAGAATATTCAGGTCTTGGATCTAAATCGCTTAACAGTGGTAATCGCATCGGTCCATATACATTTCCGGTGTAATCGATATTTAAATTCCATAGTAAAATTTTATACGACACTCCCCAAGTTCCAGAAAATTGTTCGGTAAGTATCTGGCGAGTTGTTTGTCCGTTTTCAGTTTGAGAAACATCCATCAAAGTGGCTCCAACATTTACTTTTATACCATTACTAAAAACTACATCGCCATTTACGCTTATTCCTTTACTAACAGCATACCCTTCCAAATTGTCATAAATTATTTGGTTGGGATTCGTATCATAATCAGGTAAAATCATGTTCGAAAAATAGGTGTACCAAGCAGAAAAATCTATTCCAATAAACGTATTATTTTCCGTATAAATTTTCTTCAAATAGTTAAGATTTACATTATAAGACTGCTCAGGTTCTAGCGATTCTGTAATTACCACATCTCTTGCTCCTGTTAGCGCTGCATGATCTTCAGTAAATAAATTTACCACTCTAAAACCTGTTCCTGCATTCAATCTAAAAATATCATTTTCAGTAAAACTCCACTTATAAGCAACTCTCGGCGTAAAAATAGAACCGTGTCGTTTATCATAATCGTAACGAGCGCCAAGCAACAATGTGTGTGCTTTGTTAAAAGTAATTTCGTCTTGCACAAAAACACTTGGAATAGCCACTTCATCTGGGCGGTTATTTTCTTCGGAAGCTGTTACAGGCGTATTATCGTCGTAATAATTGTATCGAAGCGCGGTTCCGAAAAGCAAATCATGGTTGGAAAGTGTTTTATTCCAAGTAAACTGTCCAAAAGCTATCTGCTGATCGGCCAAAAATGGAGTGTCGCCATACACCGAATTTTGATGATGATTGGTATAAGAAAATGTAAAAACCACAGGAGCATCTATTGGCAATTGATATTTCCCAAGCACTTCCCAACGCGAGGTGTAAATACTTTCGCCATAAATCTCATCGCCTCCTCGGTATGCTGGCGTCCATTGCATTTCGCCACCCCATCTGTCTTCATAATAATATCGCATCGCAACCGAAAAAAGTCGGTTTTCTGGCCTTTGTACATCTAATTTTTGAAAAACTGATATTCTATTTTGCAATGCAACATCCGTAAAATTATCCTCATTTTTATCAATCGTTTGGTTAAAATTAAAATAATTAGCACCCAATAAATAAGAAACTTTATCGCTCAAAAGTGCTTTGTATCCAAGGTCTAAATTGTATTCTCCCCAAGATGTTGCAAAGGCATCAACAGAAAGTTTTGGCGCATACAAAGGCGTTTTTGTAATGATATTTATAAGTCCGCCAACAGCTTCACTCCCGTACAAAGAAGAAGCAGGTCCTTTTACAACTTCCATACGCTCTATTAACGAATTCGGAATTCCAGAAAGTCCATACACCGTTGAAAGTCCGCTCACAATTGGCATCCCATCTATCAAAACCATTGTATAAGGTCCCTCCAATCCATTTATATGAATATCGCCCGTATTACAAATATTACAATTGAGTTGCGGCCTTACGCCGTTAATATTTTGAAGCGCTTCAAACACATTGGCAGTAGGATTTTTTTTAAAAAAAGCAGGTTTATAAACTTCAACTGGCACAGGTGTTTCCATCCTACTTACAGCTTTTAAAGTTCCTGTAACTACCACCTCATCGAGTGATGAGTTTTCTTTTAAATCAAAATGAATCTGTACGTTTTCATTTTTTAACTCTATATTTTTTACTGCTGAAACAAAACCAGTATACGAAGCTACAACTACATGTTTTTTTTGCTGAAGTCCCTCCAATTTAAAATTCCCATTTTCATCGGTAATTGTTCCTTTTGAAGTTCCTTTTATTACAATATTGGCATACGGAAGCGGTTCGCCATTATTGGATACTGTTCCAGAAATTTGCTGCGATTTTACTTCATCAACCACAAAAAACATGAATAATAAGCTAGTTAGAAATATTTTCATTTTAGTTTAAAATAATTTTTAGACAAAACTAAAAATTTGTTTTTGAAAATAAAAATGTATTTTTGCATAAGTATAAATAGTAAGATGACACTTTCAGAAGAAGATTATATAAAAGCGATTTATCATTTATCTAAAGACGATCAAAAAGGGGTTTCTACCAATGCCATTGCAGCACAAATGGAAACAAAAGCATCGTCTGTAACCGATATGATTAAAAAGTTGGCAGAAAAAGAAATCCTTCATTATAAAAAATATCAAGGAGCTCGATTGACGGATAAAGGAAAGGTATATGCCGCAAAAATCATCAGGAAGCATCGACTATGGGAATTCTTTTTGGTTGAAAAGCTTAACTTTTCGTGGGATGAAGTGCATGATATTGCTGAAGAATTAGAGCACATTAAAAGTGAAAAGCTTATCGAAAAACTGGATGCTTTTTTAGATTTCCCAAGAGTTGACCCACACGGAGACCCGATTCCAGATAAAAACGGACATATTAAAAAATTAGAAAAGAGTTTACTTTCTTCAGTAAAAAAAGGAGAAACAGGTATTGTAGTGGGTGTAAAAGATTCTTCATCAGAATTTTTAAAATACCTCAACAAACTCAACATATCGCTTGGAGAACAGATTACGGTAGTAAGCAAAGAGCCTTTCGACAACTCCATGACCATTTTATTAAACACTACCGAACTGAACATTTCGGCATTAACCGCCAACAATATTTACCTTAAAACGAAGTAATTATGTTTGATAATCTTATAGAATATTTCAAAAACATAGATCCAACTTTAGCCGCACTTTACGCCACTTTATTTACTTGGGGAATGACCGCACTTGGTGCTGCCTTAGTGTTTTTCTTTAAAAAAATGAATCGTCGTCTTTTTGACGGTTTACTAGGTTTTACTGGGGGTGTAATGGTTGCTGCAAGTTTTTGGAGTTTGCTAGCTCCAGGAATAGAAATGAGCTCTGGCGAAGGTTTTGCAAAAACTATCCCGGCAGTTACAGGGTTTGCCTTGGGTGCACTTTTTATTTTTGCTTTGGATAAAGTTTTGCCGCACTTGCATGTAAACTTTAAAATGAGTGAAAAAGAAGGAATTAAAACTCCTTGGCATAAATCGGTTTTACTAACATTGGCAATTACCATGCACAACATCCCTGAAGGCTTGGCTATTGGTGTTTTGTTTGGCGGCGTTGCAGCAGGTATTCCAGAAGCATCCATCGAAGGCGCTGTTATCTTGGCTTTAGGAATTGGAATTCAAAACTTCCCTGAAGGTTTTGCTGTTGCTATGCCACTGCGCGGGTTAGGATTAAGCAGATGGAAAAGTTTTAACTACGGACAATTATCAGCTATTGTTGAGCCAGTAGCAGCTGTACTAGGTGCTTGGGCTGTACTTACTTTTCAACCCATTTTACCATACGCACTTTGTTTTGCCGCTGGTGCAATGATATTTGTAGTTGTAGAAGAAGTGGTTCCAGAGTCGCAACAAGCAAACCACACCGATATTTCCACACTTGGATTTATTGGAGGTTTTATTGTGATGATGACGTTGGACGTAGCTTTAGGGTAATTTTATTTTGCTGAAGAAGTATGGTCGCTAATAATGAGCCATTGGCCATCAAACTTACGCCAAACCAAGGTGAAATAACCGCTTAAATCGCCTACAGTTCTACTTAAATGAAAAGAACCTATCATTTGAGCAACATCCTCTTTTACTTGTTGCAATTTAATAACCTCAAATGTTAGTTTTCCCATAGCTGTTGTGTTTGGGTAGCTTTTTAAATACCGTGCTTTGGTTGCTTCCCAACCAAAAATAGGACCAGAACTACCCACAAAAGCTAAATCATCTGACTTCCAATAACCTTCCATAAAAGCAGAAATATCACCACGATTCCAAGCATTTTCTTGTTTTGTAAAAACATCCATAATTTCAGACTTATTAATGTCTGAAAGTTTTTCTTGAGCTGTAATACTTATAAATGAAATACAACTCAACACTATAGCAAGAAAGATTTTTTTCATTGTTTGAAATTTAAAAGAACAAAATATGAATTTTAATTGAATATCCGTAATGTATCATACCAAGATTAAAATATCAGGTCGAGCCTGCCTTTGTCGGCAGACAGGCGTAGTCGAGACCCTATTTAAAGCTTGTTAAACCAAATAACCTCTCGACTACGCTCGAGGTGACAGTGCATCATGACAAATAGCAGACAATCATAAATTTTAATTTAGAATCACATATTTGTTTGTCCATTGATTTTTAAAGTGTTTAAATTAAAATGAGGTTTGCAATTCCCATATCCTAAACAATTCCCATATTTTCTAAAAGGAAGGAAGCATTCATGTTTTCGCAAATTCCATTTTTAAATTTATAGTCAAAAGTTAGTTCTTTATCGTTGATAAAAGCTTCGAAAAAATAATTCTCGACTTTCTTATTTTCTTTCGCTACTTCACACAAACTCAAATCGTGTGTGGCAATAATTCCTGTAGAATGCGAAGCGGAAAGTTTCTCGACAAACTTACGAGACCCAATAGCTTTGTCTTTACTATTGGTTCCTTTTAAAATCTCATCTAAAACCACAAAATAGGTGTCGGTTTTAATCTTTTCTACAATGAGTTTCAAGCGTTTTAATTCAGCATAAAAATAAGAAGCATCATCGGTAAGTGAATCGGCTGTACGCATACTTGTAATAAGTTTAATCGGCGTATATTCACTAGCAGAAGCACAAACGGGCAAACCACAATTTGCCATAACAATATGTAGCGAAACGGTTCGTAAAAAGGTGCTTTTTCCAGCCATATTAGCTCCAGTAATCACAAAAAAGTGTTCTCTATCAATCTTTAAATCGTTATAAACCAATTTGTTTTCAGTAATTAATGGATGTCCTAACTGCGTCGCTTTTATTGTTGTAGCATCGTTGTTGATTGTCGGGAAAACGAATTTAGGGTGGTTAAAGACAAAGTTTCCGAGCGAATTATACGCATCAAAAAAAGCAATAACCTCAAACCAATTTTCCACTTCATTTTTATGCTTTTCAATCCACTTTTCAATGCGGTGTGTATTGTATCTATCCATCTGAAAAAATGCATTTCCTGGCACCGAAATCAACAAATTGGCTCGCTGCTCCAAGGCATCCAACATTTTTGAAAATTGCTTAATGGTTTTTGAAGTTGTAGCACTTTCATTCAACACTATTTGTTGCTTTTCTTTTAACAAATCGCTTGTAAAAGTAGCTTCTTCTAGTTTTGAAATTAACTGGTAATATTGCTGAAATGTTTCTTGAGTTTTAGAAGCGTATTCCGACAAAGTATTGACCTCTTTTACCTTGCTTCCGGCTACTATAATTCCGAAGATAAACCAATAAACCACCATCGAACTCGGAATAACATTTGCGTATGCCAATGCAAAAACAACGAACGAACATACCGAAAAAACATACGGTAACCACGACCAACTTTTTCGGATAATGGGTTTATGTGTTTGTAGCCATTGCACAACAGTTGCTGCACTAACTTCGGTTTTTACCTGTGATGCCGTGGCACTAAAGTCTTGTCGCCACTCGGGTTTACTAGCCAATTCTTCAATGGCTTTTTGCTTTTCTGAGATGTTCTCCGTGCTATTTTCAGTATAAAGTTTAACAAGAAATTGTTCGCCAGCCAAGGTTTCGGTTCTATTGCTATACTGAAAAAAACTCCCTCTCCCGAAGAGGTCGATGTCATGACTAAAATCGTGTTCGTAATTGGCGTATTGTTTGCCATTTTCTAAAAACTGAAAATCTTTTTGCAAAACTTTCAGTTCGGTTTCATTGATTTCAATTCGTTTTAAAATTTTATTCTTCTGATATTTTACATCGCTATACCTAGAAACTAAAAAGATAAACAGCACAATTCCAACCAGTAACACAGGAATTATAACCGTTGTATTTCCCCAGAAAAAATAAAGAATTGCCAATAATGCCAAAAAAACAAGCAGCCTAAAAACACTAAGTGTGGTAAGTGTTTTTTTGACTGCTTTTAATTGTTGTTGAAAAAGCTTAAGCTCTTCAGTATAATACGTTTGCGGACTTTTCATTTAAAATATTTTTGCATAGCAGATTTGTGCACCTACCAAAACTAACCAAATATTCTAAACTGTAAGCCAAAAAATGTTTATTCTTCTAGGCTTCGTAAATATTGTTGCTTGTATGCCGCTTTTTGTTTTGTTTGTCTTTTTGTTTCTGAAGGTTTTGTGTATTGCTGTCTGTCACGCAACTCTTGAAGCACTTTCGTGTTTCTAAATTTACGCTTGTAACGTTTTAACGCTCTTTCAATACTCTCTCCTTCTTTTACTACAGTTTTTAACATATGTCGTTTTTAATGTTCGTACTATCTACATTATAACAAAATAAACGAGAAACGCTGTTAAAAAAGCAATAAAATTTAAATACACTGAGTTTGAAACCCACTATAGTCTGGGAAACAAACAAGTACAGAAATTAAATTTTTAAAACGAAAAAACTAAAAACAGCTTGATTTTAGAACTTCCTATCGGGATGAAAAGCATCGATAGGCATCGACAATTTTTCTTCGTTGATAATTTCGGTAACCAATTTTCCTGTTGCGGGACCTAAACTCCAACCCATCATGGCGTGACCAGTAGCAAAAATTACATTTTTACAGTGTTGAGTTCTTCCAATATACGGCAATCCGTCTGGAGAAACAGGACGCAAACCGCTTTGCGCGAGTTCTTTTTCTTCGGAAGAAACCTCGATTTCTGGATAAAATGCTTTTGAAGCACGAGCAATAGCCTCTACACGTTCTTTACGGATGGTATTATTAATTCCTGAAAATTCCATCGTACCTGCAAAACGCGTAAAACCGTTCATGGGTGTCATTGCTACTTTGGCTTCCATTAAAATTGCAGGAAGTTTAATATTGGTAGTTCTGTGCAAATCTATTCGGTAGCCTTTTCCTGCTTGAAGCGGAATTTTAGCACCTATTTTATTGGCAATTTCTTCACTCCACGAACCACTTGCAACAATAACCTCATCGGGTTGATACGTAGCTTTATCAGTAATAACCTTTGTTACTTTTCCGCTTGTAAGTTGTAAATCTTGTACAGTTTCATCAGTTTTTACTACAACCCCATTTGCTTTTAAATATGCCAACATTTTAGGCATAATTTCGGTTGGCGTACTGTGAGCATCGCACTCGTAATAAATAGCACCTTTGGCATCTATTTGAACATCGGGCTCTATTTCGTTTAATTCTTTTTTATCTAGATGACGTACATCAAGTCCTTCAAATTGTGCTTTTCGAGCTACTTCAAATTCTTCTGCACCAGCTTCATCTGTTTTATACAACATCAATAATCCGTTATGCTGAAAATGAAAACTTCCGAAGTCATCAGAATTCAAAATATCTTTATACAATTCTCTACTAAGGACATTAATTTCTTTAATTACCGGAATCGCCTTAGCTACTTTTTCATCGGTAGACGATTTATGAAAATACCACGACCACTTTAAAAAGTTGATATCCAAACGGGGTTTCATATAGAAAGGACTCGACGAATTAAACATCCACTTGATTCCTTTGGCAATCATTCCCGGAGTTGCCAGGGGAATAATATGACTCGGCGTAATGTATCCTGCATTTACAAAAGAAGCCCCTTCAGAAATACTTCCTTTATCGATTACTGTAACTTTATGTCCCGATTTTTGTAAGTAATATGCGGTAGAAAGCCCAATAATTCCACCTCCAATTATAACAACGTCTTTTTGCATGTCTTTGTAATAAAGCTAATTTATATCTCTTTAAATCACCTGAAATCCGTGTGCGTATGGGTCGTCATCGTCAATAATAATATTGTTGTATCCATACACCTTTGCCCAACCTTGAATACTCGGTACAATGGCGGTTTTCCCTGCCAATGTAGTTTCTTCTTCAATACGACCAATAAATTGCGAACCTATAAAACTTTCATGTATAAACTCATCTCCAGGTTTTAGCAACCCTTTTGCGTGCCATTGCGCCATACGCGCCGAAGTTCCTGTTCCGCAAGGTGAACGGTCGATTGCTTTATCGCCATAAAAAACAGCATTTCTAGCAGTCGATTTCGGGTTGATAGGATTTCCCGTCCACAGCATATGACTCACTCCATTAATCGTTTCGTTCTCTGGATGCACAAACATATCTTTGTACTTAACGTTAATTTTTTGGCGTACTTCCTGACTAAAATTGATAAGCTTACTTGCCGAAAAATTATGTATTCCCGAAAAGTTTCTCTGCGGATCTACAATCGCGTAAAAGTTTCCTCCGTAAGAAACATCAAAAACCAACTCGCCCAACTCTTCGCAATCAATGGTAAGTTCGGTGGCCGCCAAATACGATTTTACGTTGGTAAGCTTTACCCAATCTACTTTAATTCCCGTTTGTTGGTATTCAATTTCAATAAGTCCGGCTGGCGCTTCCATCCTAATTTTCCCAGGAACTTTTGGCGTAATCAAACCTTCTTCAATAGCAATGGTAATAGTCCCAATAGTTCCATGTCCGCACATTGGAAGGCAACCGCTAGTTTCAACAAAAATAATCCCGAAGTCGTTTTCAGGGTTTATAGGCGGATACAATAAACTTCCACTCATCATATCGTGGCCGCGAGGTTCAAACATCAATCCTTTTCGAATCCAATCGTATTCTCTTAAAAAATGCTGTCTTTTCTCGCTCATGTCCTTTCCTACAAGGTTCGGACCACCACCAGCAATCACACGCACCGGATTTCCGCAGGTATGCGCATCTACACAAAAAAATGTTTTTCTTGCCATATATTTTATTATTTAGAAGCACTTTCAAAGCGCTTTCTTTTTATTGCTGTTACCCGCTTTCGCCACTACACGGTAGTTGGCTCTATCGGGGCTAGCAGGTTTCGTTTGGGTTTATTTATAAAAATCAATATGTGATGTCTCGACTACGCCTGTCTGCCGACAAAGGCAGGCTCGACATGACAGACAATTGCAAAGATTCAAAGTAGCAAAGGCGCAAAGTTTAATCTAAAAAAACCTTAACTCTTTTAACTTCTTTACTTATTAACTATCATTTAAACAATTAACCGATTCAACACTTTAACATTATGTGATGTCTCGACTCCGCTCGACATGACAGTTACAAAGTTTAATCTAAAAGCACACCTTAACTTATTAACTTCAGTTTTTACCCCTGAGTTTTTTTAGTTTTTTCTATATAACTATTCACCAATTCTTCCAAAATTGGGAGTGTAACTGTACCTTGTTGTAAAATAACTTCATGGAATGCTCTAATATTAAAATCGGCTCCCAGTTCTTTTTCAGCTTTCGTTCTTAGTTCTCTAATCTTTAACTCTCCCATTTTATACGAAATTGCTTGTGCAGGCCAACCAATATATCTATCAGTTTCTGTATTAATTTCGTGTTCCGAAAGAGCCGTATTATTTTTCATATATGTAACAACCTCATCTCTTGTCCATCCCTTTGCGTGAATTCCTGTATCGACTACCAATCTACATGCGCGCCACATTTCATAGGTAAGCTTACCAAACTCTTCGTATGGAGTTGTATAAACACTCATTTCTTGCGCTAAAAACTCGGTGTACAAAGCCCATCCTTCGCCATAAGCCGATAGATAGAAATTTCTTCTAAACCTAGGAATACTGTCTCCCAACTCTTTATTAAGCGATATTTGTAAATGATGCCCTGGCACTGCCTCGTGAGCTGTTAAAGCAGGTAAATTGTACAACGAACGACTTTCAAGTTTATACGTGTTTACCAAATAATGCCCAGGCTCGGTCTCCGATTGACTGCCAGAATAACGTCCTGCAGTGTATTTTGGTGCAATAGCATCTGGAACTTTTATAACTCCGTATGGTTTTCTAGGAAGTGTTTTAAAAAACTTAGGCAATTCAGCATCAATACGCTTTGCAATATCTCTGGCTTCTTTCAACAAATCATCTCCTGTGGTTACATAAAATTGCTCATCAGTACGTAAAAATGTCAAGAACTCTTGGAAGCTTCCTTCAAAGCCAACTTCAGCAATAATTTTTTGCATTTCAGTTTTAATTCTAGCCACCTCTTGCAATCCAATTTCATGAATATCATCTGCAGTGTATGCCGTTGTCGTGGTGTAAAAGTTTATTCGATTCTGATAAAATTCTTTTCCGCCAGGAGTTTCTGAAACACCAATAGCTTCACGAGTTTTTGGGATATATTCTTCTTCAAAAAAAGTTTTTATCTTTTTAAATGAAGGAATTACATTTTTGGTAATTGCAATTTCAGCTTCTTTTAAAACAGAATCCTTTTGGTGCTGCGTAAACGTTTTTGGAAGCTTTTGAAAAGGCGAATAGAAATAGCTGTCGGTATAACTATCTACAATATGTTTGTTGTATGATGACTCGTAACCGTTAAAAATAACTTTAGGCTGAGAAACCCCTTTTTCAAGTCCCTCTGTTATTAACGCAATATTTTGATCTACAAAATGAGGAATATCGTTAAGAACATCTAAATAATGTTTTGCATCTTTATAACTCATAATCGGTTTTACACGATAATTCAAGTTAAGATGAAAGCCTTGATCTGCTTGAATGGGGTTTAAAAACATTTCATACGTATAGAAATCTACTTGATCTTTCAGTTTAAATTTTAATAATTCTGAAGAAATTCTTTCGGTTTCTGTGAGTAATTCAGCATCAATATTTTCTAGCTTCTGTAATTGCAGTTGCGCAAAATCAGCTTCTTTTTTGTACAACTCTCTGTCGTAATTTCCTAAAGGATGTTTTTCTTGTCCTTCAATTTTAAAATTATCGACTTCCTCGATTATGTTAGATAATTGCACAGAAGCATCTTCCGTTTTGCTTTTACACGAAACCAAGAAGATGCTTAAAATAAGTGCCAGATTTAATATACTGATGCTGTTTTTAAACATATTTTAAATTGATTTTTTAGAATATTCACTATCTACCAATCGCATAATTTGCAACGGATTGTCATTTTTTAAAGCTTCTGGCAACAGTTCCAATGGCCAGTTTTGGTATGCAACTGGACGTACCCAACGCGTAATTGCACTCACACCAACCGAAGTGTATTTACCATTAGTAGTTGCAGGAAAAGGCCCTCCGTGATGCATAGACGGACAAACCTCTACTCCTGTTGGAACACTATTTAAAATAAGGCGTCCAACACGCTCTTTTAAAGCCTCTATAATTACTGATTTACTTACAAGTTCGTCGCTATTTCCTAAAACCGTTCCTGTGAGTTGCCCTTCTAAAGCTTCTAAAATTTGTTGTAATTCGCTATCATTTTCACATTGTACAACGATGGAATACGGACCAAAAACTTCTTGATGTAACACTGGGTTTTTCAAAAATTCACTTCCCGTTACAGTAAGCACTTTTTGTTTTCCGAAGTTAGGCGAAGCTTCATTATCAAAACTTGCAACAACATTGGTATTGCTTTGTGCAGCGGCAGTTTCGATTCCGTTTTGGTAGGCTTTGCAAATATTAGGATGCAACATAGCGGTTGGTTCAATTTGTGCAATTTCATTTCCTAATTCAGCAATAAAACTATCTAGAGCATTACTCTTAACTGCCAATAACAAACCTGGGTTGGTACAAAATTGTCCTGCACCTACGGTAATTGACCCCGCATATTGTTTTGCCCAAAAGCTCCCTTTTTCTTCGAGTGCCGATGGCAAAATAACCACTGGATTAATACTTCCCATTTCAGCATAAACAGGGATTGGCTCTGTGCGTTCGTTTGCCAATTTGTAAAGTGCTGTTCCTCCTTTTATACTTCCTGTAAAACCAACAGCTTTTACTTTTGGATGTTTTACAAGTTGTTGCCCAACTTCAATTCCGCTACTGTTTACGTTCGAAAAAACACCATTTGGCATATTTGTTTTTTGAGCAGCTTTTATTATTGCCGATGCTACAAGCTCGCCTGTTGCTGCGTGCATTGGGTGACTTTTTACAATTACTGGGCACCCTGCTGCTAGCGCACTTGCTGTATCGCCTCCAGCTGTTGAAAATGCTAACGGAAAGTTACTCGCTCCAAAAACTACTACGGGACCAATTGGAAAAAGCATTTTTCGAATGTCTGGTTTTGGTAGCGGTTCTCTATCTGGTTGTGCTGTGTCGATGGTAGCTTCTACCCACGAACCTTCTTCTAATAAAGTGGCAAAAGCACGTAATTGCCCCATTGTACGACCGCGTTCTCCGCGTGCTCTTCCTTCAGGCAATCCAGATTCTGCCATGTACGCATGGATAAGTTCATCGCCTAGCGCTTCAATTTCATCAGCAATAGCATTTAAAAAACTTGCCTTTTTTGCTCCTGAAAAGTTTTTATACTCCTGAAAAGCTTCCGAAGCTAAAGAAACAGCAGTGTCTATTTCGTCGGCTGTAGCTTCATGAAAAGTCCATTCGGTTTCTTTATTCTCTTTCGGATTGAATGTTTTATAGGTTTTAGTACCTGTTGCAGTTAGTTTTTCGCCAATATAATTTTTTCCTGTAATCATTTTAAAACCTTTTTTATTTATCATTTAAAATATGAATAGCCATTACTCCAAAAGTTGAAATTCACTTTTGGAATAATGACTTTACTCACAAAGTGAGCTTTAGAATACCTCAACACTAAAGTCGAAATATTTTTATGTTATGCTGTTAACTAATAATCAAATTTATCTTGAAAGCTATACAGTAGCAACTCTCAATGCTTTGTAATCTGGTAAAGTTGGGCGGTTTTTCATTCCGTTTTCAATAACTTTTAAAACACGCTCACGCTCTTTTCCTTGCAATGGTAATCTTGGTGCTCTTACAGTTTCTGTACCGATACCTGTTGCTACTTCTGCTAATTTAATATTTTGTACCAATTGCGGATTGATATCTAACTCCAATAATGGTAAAAACCAGCGGTAAATAGCAAGTGCTTCTTGATTTTTTCCTGCTTTTGCCAATTCATAAATTGCAACTGTTTCTGCTGGAAAAGCACAAACTAAACCTGCAACCCAACCGTCGGCACCCATAAAGATACTTTCTAAACCAAGTGTATCAACACCTGTTAAGACTTTTAAACGGTCTCCAAATCTGTTTTTTATACGTGTAACATTCGAAATATCGCGTGTTGACTCTTTTACTGCTTGAATGTTTTCGCATTCCAACAATTCTTCAAACATATCGAGTGTAACTTCAATTCCGTAATCAACTGGGTTGTTGTAAACCATAATTGGCAAATCGGTGCTGTTGGCTACTTCTTTAAAATACGTAACAGTTTCAAAATCGTTTGCTTTGTAACGCATCGGCGGAAGCATCATCAATCCACTTGCTCCATTTTCTTTTGCAATTGCAGCAGCTTTAATTGCGCCTTTGGTAGTTTGTTCTGCTACATTAATGATAACAGGAATTTTATTATCAACAATTCTTACCGTCTCTCTAATTAAAGTCACTTTTTCTTCATCGGTTAAAGTACTTGCTTCTCCAAGTGTACCTCCAAGAATAATTCCGTTTACACCCGCTTCAAGTTGTGCTTTAATATTTACTTCAAACATTTGTAAGTCTAAAGTATCATTCTCATTAAATTTTGTTGTAACTGCTGGCATTACGCCTTCCCATTGTACCTGCATTGCTTTATAATTTATGTTTACTACAAAGCTATGGCAATATGTAAAAGTTTGTTTCAAGGATGTTACCCACAATTATGCAAATATTATCCCTTTTATTATTTTAAATGAATTTTAAAGTGAATTTACACTGATAAATAAAACTAGATTAATTGATCTCTCACTTTCTTCGGAAGTCCTTTTACAACCATTTCGTAAGAGTGGTCGATTAGTTCTTTTAAAAATGAAGTTGTTATTTCTGAAGAATTTAAAAAAACTGTATTCCAATGTTTTTTGCTCATATGATAGCCTGGTTGAATACTTTCATACGAAGTACGAAGTTCTAACGCCCATTCGGGATTGCATTTTAAATTGATGCTTCTCTCGCCAGCTTCCCATTTTTCGAGTCCGCAGAGCGCAAACATCTTTCCACAGACTTTAAAAACTAGCGTGTGTTTGTCAAACGGAAAGTCTTCGGTAACTTCCTTTTTGGAAAGACAATAGTTGTAGAGTTCTTCAATGTTCATTGCGTTTTTATAATCGGATTGCAACTAAAGGTAAGGAAGTTTTTAAAAACCTTGGGGTTTCTAACTTGACATTCATTTTATTTAGAATACTATGAAACCGAGCAAAGTCGAAAAGAAAAACCAGCTAAGGTTTTAGAAACCTTAACTGGTTCTATTTTTTTACTCATTAACTTTTATTCAATCAACATACATTCTTACTTCTAACACAATAATTCCAAAGCAATAAAAAATCCGTACTTTTGCAAAAAATATTCTTTAACTTAAATATAGTATAGCATGCAACTGTACAATAACTTAAGCGCCGAAGAAAGAGCAAAACTCATAGAAGAAGCTGGAAAAGAGCGCCTTACTATATCTTTCTACAAGTACGCAAAAATTGGAAATCCAGAAGTTTTTAGAAACCACTTATTTATAGCGTGGAACGAACTCGATGTACTCGGGCGTATTTACGTGGCTCACGAAGGTATAAACGCACAACTATCGGTACCTGCCGATATGTTTAATGCTTTTAAGGCACACCTTGATTCGATTACATTTTTAGAAAACGTTCGTTTAAATATCGCTTTAGAACACGATAATTTTGCCTTTTTAAAACTGAAAATAAAAGTGCGTTCTAAAATTTTAGCAGACGGACTAAACGATGATACTTTCGATGTTACCAACAAAGGAGAACATGTAGATGCTCAAAAATTTAATGAGCTTATAGACGACCCAAATACTATTTTGGTAGATATGCGTAACCATTACGAAAGCGAAATTGGGCATTTTAAAAACGCCATCACACCAGATGTTGATACTTTTAGAGATTCTTTACCAATTATTGAAGAAGATTTAAAAGAGCACAAAGAAGATAAAAACTTGGTAATGTATTGTACT
Source organism: Joostella sp. CR20 (assembly GCF_038433465.1). Taxonomy (NCBI): domain Bacteria; kingdom Pseudomonadati; phylum Bacteroidota; class Flavobacteriia; order Flavobacteriales; family Flavobacteriaceae; genus Joostella; species Joostella sp. CR20. Next base: position 476,602 of record NZ_JAESVF010000001.1, read on the forward strand.
GGCGGAATTCGTTGTGAAAAAGCAAGTGCATACTACAAACACAAAGGGTTTAAAAATGTTTTTCAGCTCGAGGGCGGTATTATAAATTACGTACGTCAAGTTGAAGAAAACGCACTTGAAAACAAATTTATTGGGAAGAACTTTGTATTCGACGAGCGCCGTTCAGAAAGAATTAGTGAAGATATTATTTCTCATTGTCATCAATGTGGAAAGCCGTGCGATACACATGTAAACTGTGCCAATGAAGCTTGCCACCTACTTTTTATTCAGTGTGAAGAATGTGCCGAAAAAATGAATCAATGTTGCTCTAACGAGTGTATGGATATTGTTGCCCTTCCGTATGAAGAGCAAAAAGCTTTACGCAAGGGTAAAGGGGTAAGTAATTTAATCTTTAAAAAAGGAAGGTCGGAAGCTTTAAAGTATAAAAACTAATTATGATTGTTTGTAAAATGATTGTCTGTAATCTGTTAAAATATACTGTCACCTCGAGCGTAGTCGAGAGGTTATTTGGCTTAACAGCTTTAAATAGGGTCTCGACTACGCCTGTCTGCCGACAAAGGCAGGCTCGACCTGACATTTTAATCTTGGCATGATACATTACGGATATTCAAAAACTAACGCTCCTTTTTCAGTATAAAAAGAATTGCTAGAAGGTCTGTTTACAATTTTTAAGTAGAAGAAATTTTAAAAAGACTAAAAATAGTATCTTTACGTATTCATGTAGTTTAAGCTAGATGAAAATATGTTGCTTTACATTAAAAAATAAGGCTTCAGAAGAAAATAAAACACTTTAAAGTTTTTGTTGAAGTGTTTCAACTCACCAAGTGAGGAAAATATTTATGAACCATACGAGCGTATCGAGAAAAATATTTTTTTAAGTATGCTCTTCAATATATAAAATTATGGGATGTAGCAGTTGTTCAACCGGTAAGGATGGGCAACCACGTGGGTGTAAGAATAACGGTACTTGCGGAACCGATGGTTGTAATAAACTTACTGTTTTTGATTGGCTTTCTAATATGTCGCTACCAAACGGGCAAAAGCCTTTTGATTGTGTAGAAGTTAGATTCAAAAATAGTAGAAAAGAATTTTTTAGAAATTCAGAAAATTTAACCCTTTCTATTGGAGATGTGGTAGCCACAGAGGCTTCCCCTGGTCATGATGTTGGTGTAGTTACCCTTGTGGGAGAATTGGTTAAAGTACAAATGAAGAAGAAAAAGGTAGACTTTAACGATGAAAATCTGCCGAAAGTATACCGAAAAGCTTCACAAAAAGATATCGATATTTGGCAAGAAGCTAGAGATAGAGAAGCCGAAGTTCAGAAAAAATCGCGTGAGCTTGCAATTAGTTTAAAGCTTCAGATGAAAATTTCTGATGTAGAATTTCAAGGCGATGGCTCTAAAGCTACTTTTTATTATACTGCTGAAGACCGTGTAGATTTCCGTCAGCTTATAAAAGATATGGCACGTGCATTTAGCACCCGTATCGAAATGCGCCAAATTGGTTACCGACAAGAAGCGGCTCGATTGGGAGGTATTGGTTCCTGCGGAAGAGAACTTTGTTGTTCTACATGGCTTACTGATTTTAGGTCGGTTAACACTGCATCGGCACGCTACCAACAACTTTCGCTCAATCCACAAAAACTGGCTGGACAGTGCGGAAAATTAAAATGCTGTCTAAACTACGAGCTCGACGCTTACCTCGATGCTTTGACAGAATTCCCAAGTCAAGACCAACGCTTAAAAACGCAAAAAGGAGACGCTGTTTGTCAGAAAATAGACATTTTCAAGCAACTTATGTGGTACTGCTACGATGGCGAATGGGCAAATTGGTTTGTGCTTACCACCGAGCAAGTAAAAGAAATTATCAGTTTAAATAAGAAAAAACAACCCGTAGTTAGTTTAGAGGAATATGCACTCGACTTAACTGCCGATACTAAAACCGAGTTTGAGAACGTTGTAGGTCAAGATAGTTTAACACGTTTTGACAAACCAAAAGCGTCGAAATCTCGTAATAAAAACAAAAAAAGACGTCATAACAATAACAGAAGGAAAAAATCCAATAATGCATAAACAACTTGTTTTTTTATGTCTTTTTACAACCCTATTTGTAGCTTGTACAGATAGTAAAAGTGTATATAACGAGTATACGGCAATACATAAAAATTGGGCCAAAGATGCCGAAGTAACTTTTGAGTTTCAACCAAAAGACACATTGCAAGCGTATAACCTATTTATCAATATTAGAAACGACAACGATTATAAGTTTAGCAATTTATTTTTAATCGTAAATATGGATTTTCCTAACGGGAAAACAATAGCAGACACCTTGGAATACGAAATGGCAAAACCCAATGGAGAATGGCTAGGAAAAGGATTTTCTTCTTTAAAAGAGAATAAACTTTTTTACAAAGAAAATGTAATTTTTCCGAGCATGGGAAACTACCGTATTACAGTGGCGCACGCAATGCGTAAAAATGGTTCTGTAACAGGCGTAAAGTCCTTAGAGGGTATTACAGACGTAGGTATAAGTATAGAAAAATCAGCTGAAAAATAAAATGGCAAAAAAAGTATCAAACAAAAAAACTAAAGGAAACACTACCGGTTTTAGAAAGTATATCGTGTGGTTTTGGCGACTTTTCGCAGCCGGAGTTATCTTTGTATTTCTTATTTTTTTACTAGCATCTTGGGGTGTTTTTGGAGCGCTACCTTCTTTTGAAATTCTAGAGAATCCGCAAACCAATTTAGCTTCAGAAATTATTTCTTCTGACGGAAAAACACTTGGAAAATATTACTTAAACGACAACAGAACACCTGTTGCTTTTGAAGAACTTCCAGACCACTTGGTAAATGCTTTAATTGCTACGGAAGACGAACGCTACTACGACCATTCTGGTATTGATGCCTGGGGGACACTTCGTGCAGTTGCTTACATGGGAACCAAAGGTGGAGCGAGTACCATTTCGCAACAGCTCGCAAAACAGCTGTTTACTGGTGTGGCTTCTACCAATATTGTACAGCGTATTTTACAAAAAATAAAAGAGTGGATTATTGCAATTCAGCTCGAACGCCAATACACCAAAGAAGAAATTATTGCCATGTATTTTAATATTTACGATTTTGGTAATAATGCTGACGGAATCCGCTCTGCAGCACGAATTTATTTTGGTGAAGAACCTTCAAACCTCAACGTTGAACAATCGGCTATGTTGGTAGGAATGTTCAAAAACTCATCGCTTTACAACCCACGTAGAAACCCTGTTGGTGTTTCAAACCGACGTAATGTGGTGCTCAACCAAATGTATAAAAACGATTTTTTAAATGAACAAGAACGCGATTCGCTAACTGCAATTCCGTTAGAAATAGATTACCACCCAGAATCGCATCGTGAAGGAATTGCTACCTATTTCAGAGAATATTTAAGAGAGTGGTTGAAGCAATGGACATCAGACGAAGATAATTACCGTCCAGATGGCGAAAAATACAATATTTACCTCGACGGATTAAAAATATTTACCACGATAGACTCTCGTATGCAAGCTTATGCTGAGGAAGCTGTTAGCGAACACATGAAGCGTTTGCAAGCTGAGTTTTTTGTACAAAATACAGACGAGCGCAATCCAACAGCTCCATTTTTAGATTTAACTCCTGAAGAAATCGAGAAAGTATACGACCGTTCAATGCGTCAGTCGGAACGTTGGAGACACATGAAATACGACCTAAAAAAATCGGACGACGAAATTGTTGCTTCTTTTAAAAAGAAAATACCAATGGAGGTATTTTCTTGGAACGGAGAAATTGACACCATCATGTCGCCACTCGATTCTTTAAAATATTACAAATACTTCTTACGTACCGGAATGATGTCTATGGAACCACAATCGGGGCATGTAAAAGCTTGGGTTGGAGGAATCAATTACAAACACTTCCAATACGACCAAGTAAAACAAGGAAAGCGTCAAGCAGGTTCAACATTTAAGCCTTTTGTGTACGCTACTGCAATAGACCAATTGCATTTATCGCCTTGCGATGAGTTTCCAGATATTTATACGTGTATCGAAGCAAATAAGTACGGAAATATTCAGCCGTGGTGTCCTAAAAACTCAAACGGAGGTTATTCAGGAGATATGTACACGCTTAAGCATGCCTTGGCAAATTCTGTAAATACCATTACAGCTCGATTAATGGACAAGGTTGGTCCGCAGCCAGTGGTAAATCTTATTAAAAGGATGGGTGTAGAATCAGAAATTCCTGCGCTACCATCAATTGCACTTGGAACGCCAGATATCTCGGTATACGAAATGGTTGGTGCCTTTGGTACTTTTGCCAATCAAGGAGTTTATGTAAAACCCGTGATGATTACCCGTATAGAAGACAAAAACGGAACCGTTCTGTACGAATCGGTACCAGAAACTCGCGATGTATTAAGTAGAGAAGTTGCCTATACAACGGTTAAATTAATGGAAGGAGTTACGCAATCTGGTTCTGGAGCTCGTTTAAGAGGTACTTGGGCAAAAAATCAGACCATGTATAAAGAAATTATTACAGGATATCCTTACGATTTTAAAAACCCTATAGCTGGAAAAACAGGAACTACACAAAACAATAGTGACGGTTGGTTTATGGGAATGGTTCCCAACTTAGTAACCGGTGTATGGGTTGGTGGAGAAGATCGTGCGACTCACTTTGCAAGTACTAGATACGGACAAGGTGCAAGTATGGCATTACCTATTTGGGGAGTATACATGAAAAAATGTTATGCCGATGAAGATTTGGATGTTTCTACTGCCGCTTTCGAAGTACCTAGCGATTTAAGTATTCGTGTGGATTGTAGCACACCAGAAGAACAAGACCCAGAAGCTACCGATACCGATTATAACGAAGGAATTGATATTGATTTTTAATATGATTGTCCACAATCTATCATAATATACTGTCACCTCGAGCGTAGTCGAGAGGTCATTTAACTTAACAAGCTTTAAATAGGGTTTCGACTACGCCTGTCTGCCGACAAAGGCAGGATCGACCTGACATTTTAATCTTGGTATGATACATTACGGGTGTTCAAATTTTTAATTTTTTCATTCCATAATACTTCAAACAGATGAAAGCACTTTTAATAGTAGATGTTCAAAACGATTTTTGTACAGGAGGAGTCTTGGCTGCCAAAGGTGGCGAAGAAGTTGCGCCTGTTATCAATAAAATCGCTTCAAAATTTAACTATGTAATTGCTTCAAAAGACTGGCACCCGCCAAAAACAAAACATTTTGACAAGTGGCCACCGCATTGTGTTCAAGATACGCATGGTGCCGACTTTCATAACGCTTTAAATGCAGAAATTATAAATGACATAGCATACAAAGGCACTGGTACCATAGACGATGGCTACTCGGCTTTTGAAGCTACAAATTTTGATTTAGCTGAAAAGTTAAAAGAACACCAAATTTCCGAAGTCTACGTAAGTGGCATTGCAACAGATTATTGTGTGCTTTCAACTGCACTAGATGCCTTAAAAGCAGGATTTAAAACTTTTGTACTTACGGATGCTATTAGAGGTGTAAACCTCGAACCAAACGACGCTGAAAAAGCATTACTACAAATGGAAAAAGCTGGTTGTATATTGGTTACTTCGGAAGAGGTTTAGTGCATTTATTTCATCAGACTTTTTGTTCTTCAGTATAAATTCTTTACCCAGAGAACTTTTTCAAATTATCACATCAACAATTCTATAAAATCACTGTTGAATTTCTTGAAATATTCGTAATTTTCAGCTAAAATTTTGAGAAATGATTAATAAGACGGTTGCATCTGTAGAAAAAGCACTTGAAGGTGTTCAAAACGGCATGACTTTTATGTTGGGTGGTTTTGGACTTTGTGGTATTCCTGAAAATAGCATTGCACAACTTGTAAAACTCAACATAAAAGAGCTCACCTGTATTTCAAACAATGCAGGCGTAGACGATTTTGGTTTGGGACTTCTTTTACAAAAACATCAAATAAAAAAGATGATATCGTCTTATGTGGGCGAAAATGAAGAGTTTGAACGCCAAATGTTGAGCGGCGAACTCGATGTGGAGCTTATTCCACAAGGTACTTTAGCTGAACGTTGTCGTACTGCACAAGCTGGAATTCCTGCTTTCTACACACCTGCAGGTTATGGTACAGAAGTTGGCGAAGGCAAAGAAAGTAGAATATTTAATGGGAAGCCACATATTTTAGAGCATGCTTTTGAAGCTGATTTTGCTTTTGTGAAAGCTTGGAAAGGCGATGAAGCAGGAAACTTAATTTTTAAAGGTACCGCCCGAAATTTTAATTCGGCTATGTGTGGCGCTGCCAAAATAACAGTTGCCGAAGTCGAAGAATTGTTACCCGCTGGGAGTTTAGACCCAAATGAAATTCATATTCCTGGGATTTTTGTACAACGCATTTTTCAAGGGGAAAAGTACGAAAAACGTATTGAGCAACGTACGGTAAGAACTAAACCGTAAGCGCTACTTGAAAACACAAAGCAACAGTACAATTCACGAATTAACAAATCAATTATGAGTTTATCAAAAGAACAAATAGCACAACGTATAGCAAAAGAAGTAAAAGACGGGTATTACGTTAACTTAGGGATAGGAATTCCTACGCTGGTAGCCAACTTTGTACGTGACGATATTTCGGTTGAATTTCAAAGCGAGAACGGCGTACTAGGCATGGGACCGTTTCCTTACGAAGGCGAAGAAGATGCCGATATTATCAACGCAGGAAAACAGACCATTACTACTTTAAAAGGTGCTTCTTTTTTTGATTCTGCTTTAAGCTTCGGAATGATTCGTGGGCAACATGTAGATTTAACTATTCTTGGCGCTATGGAAGTTGCTCAAAATGGAGATATTGCAAATTGGAAGATTCCAGGGAAAATGGTAAAAGGTATGGGAGGCGCTATGGATTTGGTGGCTTCCGCAGAAAATATCATTGTAGCTATGATGCACACCAACAGAGCCGGCGAATCGAAACTACTACAAAAATGTACTTTACCACTTACGGGAGTACAATGTGTTAAAAAAATCGTTACCAATTTGGCTGTTTTAGAGGTAACTCCAAACGGATTTTTACTTCTTGAAAGAGCTCCGGGTGTTTCAGTTGATGAAATTAAAAATGCTACGGAAGGAACACTTATCATCAATGGTGATGTTCCAGAGATGGTTTTTTAATATTTTTTCAGCATCAAAAAACATATCACACTCATTTAAAGATTATTACAATAAACTCATTTCTACTTTAACATAATTGCTTCGGAAAGCCTGCTATTTATGAAAAAAGCAATTTTAAAAAATATGTGTATTTCATCGATTTTAATATTGCTTTTAACCGATAATTCGTTTTTTATTTTAGATTTGCAATCGTTAAAAATTAACATTTGTACGAAACATCGTATAAATTTAATTTGACAACAAGTTTTAAAGAATTCACAACATAAATGTGATTTTTTAAAGAAAGTGTTATAGTTTCATGTTCCAAAGTTTAAAAAATATTACTAACCTACTTAACCATTAAGATTATGCAAGACCATGCTTTAACCTATGAAGACAACCAATCAAGCCAATCAATTCTTAATGTAGTTGGAAGCAATGTAAGAGGAACAATTACATTAATTAAAAATTTAATGTTGATAGCCAAAAAACTTTTAATGTTCTAATGCCCCAATAAAGAACATTTCCCCCATTAGTTTTTGCTAAGATTAAAAAAGGTGAGTCCGTTTGAACTCACCTTTTTTGTTTGATTTTATTATGATATTTTGAAGTTTTAATCATAAAAAAAGGGCTAAACATTAACTGCCTAACCCTTTACTTTTATATATTGAAAAATATTATTTCTTCAAGTTTGCTGAAAGATATTCTCTATTCATACGAGCAATGTTTTCAAGAGAAATTCCTTTCGGACATTCAATCTCACAAGCTCCAGTGTTTGAGCAGTTACCAAAACCTTCTTCATCCATTTGTCTAACCATGTTTAAAACACGATCTGTAGCTTCTACTCTACCTTGAGGAAGCAATGCAAATTGCGATACTTTTGCTGAAGTGAAAAGCATTGCACTTGCGTTTTTACAAGCTGCAACACAAGCACCACAACCAATACAAGTTGCTGCGTTGAATGAATCGTCTGCATTATCTTTATTTACTGGAATTGCATTGGCGTCAATTGTATTTCCAGATGTGTTTACAGAGATAAAACCACCTGCTTGCTGAATTCTATCAAAAGAAGAACGGTCTACAATTAAATCTTTAATTACAGGAAAAGCAGATGCTCTAAACGGCTCAATTGTAATTGTATCACCATCTTTAAACATACGCATGTGTAACTGACATGTAGTAACACCTCTATCTGGTCCGTGTGGCTCTCCGTTAATTTGTAACGAACAAGCTCCACAAATACCCTCACGACAATCGTGATCAAATTCAACTGGTTCTTCTCCTTTTGCTACAAGTTCTTCATTTAAAACATCTAGCATTTCTAAGAAAGACATATCCGAATCTACTCCAGAGATTGGATAATCTACCATCTTTCCTTTGGTGTTGGCATCTTGTTGACGCCATATTTTTAGTTTTAAATTCATCTTATTTAGAATTTAGTATTGAGTATTGAGTATTGAGCGTTTTATCTAACATCTCGGATCTCAATACTTGCATCTATTTATACGAGCGTGTTTTAAGCTCAATGTTTTTATATTCCAATTCTTCTTTATGTAATACGGCATCGCTAGGAGCTCCTTTGTACTCCCATGCTGCAACATATTTAAAGTTCTCGTCGTCTCTTTGTGCTTCTCCTTCTTCAGTTTGGTATTCCTCTCTAAAGTGTCCTCCACAAGATTCGTTACGGTGTAAAGCATCTTTGGCAAACAATTCTCCTAATTCAAGGAAATCTGCTACTCTCAATGCTTTTTCAAGCTCACTGTTTTTAGTTTCAGCGCTTCCTGGTACTAAAACATTTTTATGGAAATCTTCTCGTAATTCACGGATTTCGGTAATTGCTTCTTCCAATCCTTTTGCGTTACGAGCCATTCCGCATTTGTTCCACATAATTTTACCTAATTTCTTATGGTAGTGGTCTACAGAATGTTTTCCGTTATTGTTTATCAGTTTTGAAATCTGATCTTTTACATTTTTCTCAGCCTCGTCAAACTCTGGAGAATCTGTTGGGATTTTTCCAGTTCTAATATCATTAGCTAAATAATCTCCAATGGTGTACGGAAGTACAAAATAACCATCTGCCAACCCTTGCATCAATGCAGAAGCTCCAAGTCTGTTTGCTCCGTGATCAGAGAAGTTAGCTTCTCCTGCAGCGTAACAACCAGGAATAGTTGTCATCAAGTTATAATCAACCCAAATTCCACCCATGGTATAGTGTACCGCAGGATAAATTTTCATTGGAGTTTTGTATGGGTTTTCATCTACAATCTTCTCATACATTTGGAAAAGGTTTCCGTATTTATTCTCAACAACCTTTTCTCCTAACTCACGAATCTCTTCTTTACTTGGGTTATGATTTCCGTGGATAACTGCTTGCTCTTTTCCGTAGCGCTCAATAGCAGAGGCAAAATCTAAGAATACAGCTTCTCCTGTTTTATTTACTCCAAAACCAGCATCGCAACGCTCTTTTGCAGCTCTCGATGCAACGTCACGTGGTACTAAGTTACCAAACGATGGGTATCTTCTTTCTAAGTAATAATCTCTATCTTCTTCAGCTAATTCGGTAGGTTTTAATTTTCCTTGGCGAATAGCTTCTGCGTCTTCTTTTTTCTTCGGAACCCAAATTCTACCATCATTACGTAAAGACTCAGACATCAATGTTAATTTAGACTGATGATCTCCCGAAACTGGAATACAAGTTGGGTGAATTTGTGTATAACAAGGATTCGCAAAATACGCTCCTTTTTTATGGATTTTCCATGAAGCAGTAACGTTACTTCCCATCGCATTTGTCGAAAGGAAAAATACGTTTCCGTATCCTCCAGAAGCAATCACCACCGCATGAGCAGAATGACGCTCAATTTCTCCAGTAACTAAGTTTCTAGCAATAATTCCACGAGCTTTTCCGTCTACAATAACAATGTCTAACATTTCGTGGCGGTTATACGATTGTATTTTTCCACGATTAATTTGACGGTTCATAGCAGCATAAGCTCCTAATAAAAGCTGTTGTCCTGTTTGCCCTTTTGCGTAAAAAGTTCTAGAAACCAACACCCCTCCAAACGAACGGTTGTCAAGCAATCCGCCGTACTCTCTTGCAAACGGTACTCCTTGCGCAACACATTGGTCGATAATGTTTGCTGAAACTTCTGCCAAACGATATACATTGGCTTCACGCGAGCGGTAATCTCCTCCTTTTACTGTATCGTAAAACAAACGGTAGTTAGAGTCACCATCACCTTGATAATTTTTTGCTGCATTGATACCCCCTTGTGCCGCAATTGAGTGCGCACGACGTGGTGAATCTTGGTAGCAAAAAGTTTTTACGTTATATCCTAATTCTGCTAAAGTAGCTGCAGCAGAACCTCCTGCAAGTCCAGTTCCAACAACAATAACGTCTATATTACGCTTGTTGGCTGGGTTCACAAGATTAATTTTATTTTTATGATTGGTCCACTTATCTGCTAAATCGCCTTGTGGAATTCTTGAATCTAATATTGCCATAATACTTAAATCTTACTGGTTAAAAAAATGGAAAAGCGCGATGAAAATAAATCCTAACGGAATAAGGATCGCAAAATACTTTCCAAAAGTTTTAAGCGCTGGAGTGAATTTGTTGTTAAATCCAACCGATTGAAATGCCGATTGAAACCCATGAAGTAAGTGCAAAGCCAATAGCACAAATGCTACAACATAAGCCCCTACACGAAGCGGATTATGAAACTTCTCTACCAACTCGTGGTAATATCTTGTTGGATCTTCAGGAGCAACCTCGATATACTTATGGTTGATTTCTGGAAACCAAAAATCGATGAAATGCAATACAATAAAAGCCAAAATAACCAAACCGCTATAAATCATGTTTCTCGACATCCAAGAACTGTTGGCACCTGCATTGTAGCTTTTGTAGCTAATGTTTCTTGCTTTTTTGTTTCTGATTTCTAAAATAAAACCCATCACAAAATGAAAAACAACCGCAAAAATTAAAATTGGTTGCATTAAAAACTGAACCAAAAAGTTGGTTCCCATAAAGTGTGATAGTTCGTTAAAAGTACTTTCGCTAATTACAGAAGTGAAGTTGATAATAAAATGCTGTAAAAGGAAAATTAATAAGAATATAGCCGAAAGTGCCATGGCAACTTTCCTCGCTACTGATGAATTTAACATTCCGCTCATTAGTAAATATTTATTTAATACGCACAAAAATACAGTACCGATAAGTTATTAACAAACTTTCAATTCGCTTTTAGTGCCAATTTAGAATGAATTTAAAGTAATTGTTGCAAATCGATTTAAATTAAATCGCAAACGTTATATTTCAGTGTTTTTTAAATTATCATTGTCCGTTTACAACCTTCAAACCTCGAAGTCCCATATCGGTTAATTGTTCGTCAACGGCAGGTTCGTATTTTCCGTCAAAATTTACTTCTGTCCATTCAAAACTATTGTTAATTGAAAAGGAAAGTGTAATTGTGATATCCGAAGTTTCTTCTCCTGTAATTTGCAGTGTTTTATCAAACTTACCAGTAAGCACACACGATCCCTGCGGAATTGGAGAAGTTTCAAATATTGGGTTTGGCACTGTTACGGCACCTTCTGGAGCTTGTCCCGTAAGTGTGTATCCTTCAGCTTCAAAACCCCAAAATCCTTGAAGTTTATTTTGATTCACTTCGATGATATTTCCGTTTAAATCGAAAGTTTCTATGTAATTGTTATAGCCAATAAAACTCGCAATGGTTGCAGGATATTCTTGCTGATTGTTTAAAATAGTTACGGTTCCGTTTTGGTACGATGCAGAAATACGCACCCATTCGTAAGTCCCTTTTTGAATATCTCTAAGTGGAATTTCAAGAAATACTTCGTTGTTTGAAACCAATTTAGCTTTTGAAAAATCGATAGCAGTTTCTCCGCCTTTGTTAGTTTCTTCTCCTTTGTAAACAATACTTCCGTCTCCCAAAAGTGTAGTTGCCGATGGTGCCAATTCGAGGTAATGCGCACTAAAAGTATTTACTGTTGGTGTTTGAGTCGCATTTCCTTCAGCAACAACAGAAGGATTACCTAAATTATCTAAACGCTCTTGATTTTCGTCAAATTTAATCTTTACAATTAAGTTGTTTTTGGTAATCAGTGTATCGTCGATATCGTCGTCGGCACAAGACCACAACAATAGACTAGCACTAAAAATAAGGGCTAATTTTTTCATGATGTAAAATTTGGGTTATACGTGGCTAAATGTAGTAAAATAGTTTTTATACGTGTTAATTTTTAATCCCGAAAACTTTTATACTCAGTTTAACACGAAAGGCAGTTATTCTTATTAATTTTGACGAAATTCAAAAACAATAGAAATGAAGTACGATTTAATTGACAATAATCTTTTCATAAAAAACCGTCAGAAATTTATGGCTCAAATGAAGCCAAATAGCATTGCGGTTTTTAATTCTAATGATATTTATCCGATAGGTTCCGATAGCACAATGCCTTTTCAGCAGGCAAGAGATATTTTCTATTTAAGTGGAGTAGACCAAGAAGAAAGTATTTTAGTGCTTTTTCCTGATGCGCACGAAGCAAAACATAGAGAAATTTTATTTGTAAGAGAAACCAACGAGCACATTGCAGTTTGGGAAGGTGAAAAACTTACCAAAGAAAAAGCGCTAGAAGTTTCTGGAATTAAAACTACGTATTGGTTAACCGATTTTGATAAGGTTTTTTACGACATCATGACCGAAGCCGATACGGTATACTTTAACACCAACGAACACTACCGTCAATCTGTAGAAACACAAACGCGCGAAGATCGTTTTATTGAATGGTGCAAAAAGAAATACCCAGCACACAAATGGGAAAAAAGCAACCAAATTTTGCAAGAGCTACGTGGCGTAAAAGAGCCACAAGAAATTGCACTTATCCAACAGGCTTGTAACATTACCGAAAAAGCATTTAAGCGTGTATTACAATTTACAAAACCTGGTGTTTGGGAATACGAAGTAGAGGCTGAGTTTATCCACGAATTTACTCGTAATCGCTCTCGTGGCTTTGCCTACACTCCAATTATTGCTTCAGGAAATAACGCCAACGTACTTCATTATATCGAAAACAAAATGCAATGTAAAGACGGCGATTTATTACTGATAGATGCAGGTGCAGAATATGCAAATTATGCAAGTGATATGACGCGTACTATTCCTGTAAACGGAAAATTCACGGCTCGTCAAAAAGAAGTTTACAATACGGTGCTTCGCGTAAAAAAGGAAGCTACCAAAATGTTGGTACCAGGAACCATGTGGAAAGCATACCACGAAGAAGTTGGAAAATTAATGACAAGCGAATTACTCGGGCTTGGACTTCTTGACAAGGCAGATGTACAAAACGAAAATCCAGATTGGCCAGCATACAAAAAATACTTCATGCACGGTACAAGTCACCATATGGGGTTAGACACACATGATTATGGCCCGCTTAAAAAGCCAATGCAAGCAAATATGGTGTTCACCGTAGAGCCAGGGATTTATATTCCTGCGGAAGGTTTCGGAATCCGTTTGGAAGACGATGTAGTCATTCAAGAAGCTGGAGAACCATTAAATTTAATGAAAAACATTCCGTTGGAAATTGAAGAAATTGAAGACTGGATGAACAAATAAATCTAAAACTTAAGTGATAAACTGAATAGCGATTTCGTCCTTTTTAGTTTATCACTTTTTTTTGCTGAAATATGACACTTAATTTTAAAGGAGCCGATATTTTTTATGAAGACACAGGGAAGGGTTCTGCCGTGGTGTTACTTCATGGTTTTTTAGAAAATTCAACCATTTGGAAACCTTTAGAAGAAGAACTCAGTAAACGCCATCGTGTAATTTCAATCGATTTGTTAGGTCACGGAAAAACAGGTTGTATTGGCTATGTACACAGTATGGAAATGATGGCCGAAGCCGTAAAATTTGTACTCGATCATTTAAAATTAAGACGTATTTCTTTGGTAGGACATTCAATGGGAGGTTATGTTGCCCTTGCATTTGCCGAAGCACACCCAGACGATGTAAAAGGTTTGGTACTTGTAAACTCTACTGCCAGTGCCGATTCCGAAGAAAAACAAAAAAACAGAACTCGTGCCATTGCCATGGTAAAGCACAATCATAAAAGTTTTGTTAGAATGGGGATTGCTAATCTTTTCCGTCCTAAAAACCGTAAAATTTTTACTGAAGAAATAAAATCCCTAAAAAAAGAAGCTTTAAAAACTCCGCTTCAAGGTATTGTTGCCGCTTTGGAAGGGATGAAAATTAGAAACGACAGAGAAATTTTACTTCACTTCACCCCCTTTAAAAAAATGATGATTATCGGGAAGAAAGACCCAGTGTTAAATTACGAAAATCTGTTGACGCAAATACAAGATACTGAGGTAGAAACAGTGATATTTCCAGACGGACACATGAGTTTTATTGAAAACAAATCGCAATTCATCGATAATATCAGTAATTTTTTGAAAAACGTTTGATTTTTTTTAAAAAATTATATAAGTTCATAGCGCCCAAATATTATATAGCCTATGAAAACCCCAAATTTTATGCTAAAAAAAGCCGTATGCGCTGTTGTAGGACACCGCTTTGTTGTGTCGAAAAAAATCACTTCTCACATTACTGAATACCAATGTAAAACGTGTAAGTGCGAACTTACAACTACCGAAACTGGACATCTGGATATTTTAACCCCCGAATGGAAAGAAATCAACGAAACTCTTGCACAACTTTACCAAAAAAGGCATGCCGTTGAGCAAGTAGCTTAATTATGCTGTTTCGTTTTCTTGAAAAGAATTCCACCCTCTAGCTTGTAGCGGTATTTTTGTGTTGGCACGTGTTACTAAATGCATGCCTTCACTAGCTTGCGTCATATGCCCAATAATAGAAAGGTGTGGATTTCCTTTTATCTTCGGAAAATCTTCTTGTGAAATTGTAAACAACAATTCGTAATCTTCACCACCGCTCAAAGCTACTGTGGTGCTACTAATGTTGAATTCTTCAGAAGTAGAAATAACCTGAGGATCTAATGGAATTTTGTCTTCATATAAATTACAACCAACGTTAGATTGTTTGCAAATATGAATAATTTCCGAAGAAAGTCCGTCGCTAATATCAATCATCGAAGTTGGTTTAACTTCTAATTTTTTAAGCAACTCAGGGATATCTCTTCGAGCTTCAGGTTTTAATTGTCGTTCTATGATATACGAATATTGGTCTAAATCTGGTTGATTTTGAGGATTCACTTTAAAAACTTCTTTTTCTCTTTCGAGTATTTGAAGTCCTAAATAAGCCCCTCCTAAATCTCCAGAAACAACTAATAAATCGTTGTCTTTAGCTGTATTTCTATACACAATATCTTCTTCATTAGCTTCGCCTAAAGCTGTCACTGTAATGAGTAGTCCTTTGTTTGAAGAAGTAGTATCTCCACCTATCAAGTCAACTTCATACAAGTCGCAAGCATGTTTAATTCCTGCATACAATTCTTCCAAAGCTTCCAAAGGAAAACGATTGGAAACAGCAATCGATACTGTGATTTGTGTTGCCTTGGCATTCATGGCATACACATCGGATAGATTGACCATAACCGACTTATATCCTAAATGTTTTAGTGGCATATAACTTAGGTCAAAATGTACATTTTCAACCAATAAGTCGGTGGTAACAATAGCCTTTTTGTTTTTAAAATCTACAACCGCAGCATCATCTCCAATCCCTTTTATGGTTGACGAGTGTTTAATTTCGAAATGCTTGGTTAGGTGTTCTATCAAACCAAATTCTCCCAATTCTGAAATGGATGTGCGCTGTGGATTTTTATCTTCTATCATACTGCAAAGATAATTAAAGTTGAATGTAATTAAAGGGAAAGAATGGATGATGTTTTTTGATGATTAAATAAACGCAAAAAGCCAAGATTCTTAAAAACCTTGGCTTTTGCGTTTATTATTTCGGCTCTTACTTAGTCAACAACTAATTCTTCAAAAACTTAGTTCCTGTTACTTTTCCGTTTTCTTCTACTGCAACCACATACAATCCAGAAGGAAAGTTAGAAACGTCAATCATTTTATCAAATCCGTTACCAGAAGCCACCATATTTCCAGAGGCATTAAATATTTGGTACGCATCGTTTGTTTTTGTAAGTCCGTTAATTTTAATGTTGTTTACTGTTGGATTTGGGTACACAGAAATTCTTCTAATGTCATTTTGTGTAGCCAACAAATCACTTGCTTCCATGGCTGCCAATCTATCCAAAACACTACTCTTTCCTTCACTCTTTGTGTATCCAGTTACCTTAACATCGTCAATATAAACACTTGTAGTTTCATTGTAAATTTGCGTTTCAATTTTCACTTGAGTGTTTTCAGAAAACTTTATTTCTTTGTTAGAGACCAACAACGTAGCACGGTAGAAATATCCGTTTTCTAACTCTTCAAGCACACTATAGGTATCCAAAACATTCCATCCGTTTCCATTATTTATAGACACAACAACTTTATCATTATTTTTTGTAGCCGTTGCCAACACATTAAATCCGATTTCTAATTTTTCAAAAGGTAAACTGTTCATCATTGGAGTGATAATTGTAGCAATTCCCGTTTGTCTGCTACTTGCTGCAACCGATTTATTGATGCTGTATTTTCCTTTGCTAGCACCCCAAGTTCCCGACGCAAACCAATTCCCTATTCCGTTTTCAAAATCATTAAATGCAAGTTCTTCAGCAAGTGCCTCGTCAGTTAAGGTTGTAACATTAAGCGCTTCACTCATTTCACTAATATTGTTAGATGCATCTTTTGCAACTACTGTCACCTCATAGGTAGTAGAAGCCTGTAAATCGGATATTTTTAAACTTGTAGCAGTCGTTTCTGCTATTTTTATTCCGTCTAAAAAAACCACATAACCTTCCACCTCAACATTGTCGGTAGCTGGATTCCAAGTAACATCAAATCCGTTTTGAGTAACACCAGAGAATATCAATTTCTCAACTTTTGTTGGCGCATCTACATCAACAAATTTGGTTGTAAAAGCAAATGCATCGCTGTATGCCGACTCGGCTAACTCCGAACACAAAGTCCTTACTTTAAATTCATAATTGGTGTTTTGCGATAATGAACTAATGGTCAATTCATTTTCAGTAACCAACTCGGTATTCCAAGTTGTAGTGGTGTTTTTATTTTCTGAAACTACACGGTAAGCTACTTCGTAAATCGCATCTGGAACTGTATTCCATTTTAAAGTTGCACCAGTTTCAGTAATTGCTGAAGTTGTTAATTGCTGAGGAGTTTCTAAAGTACAATCGCTACTTTTTATTCCTGAAAGAATTAATGAGAAGTTTTGAGAAGCAGTTGCCAATTCTCCTTTGTGCGTTACCGTTACTATATAAGTTCCGGAAGCATTTGGGATTTCAACTTTCTCAAAAGGATCTACATTATTAACTCCCTTTTCAGCTCCACTTTGTGCTGTACTAAGTGACAATTTCCAAGGATAAAAAGGAGTTCCGTCTTCTTTTTTGGTAACTACTACATCCAAATCGTTTACTAAAACTGGTGTAGAATCGTTTAATTTTCCTTCGTTTTTAGTTGGATTTGCAAGATCAGTCCAAGAAATAGAAGCCATTAAAGTTTCTCCTTTTTGAGCTTCAACTTCAAAAGTATACACTTGTTTGTTGCTTAATTTTTCCTCGATAATTTCCGACTCAAAACCTGCTTTCGAGATTGTTTCCGCAGCTTTACGTGTATTGATAATTCCCCATCCAAATCTATAATCTGGCCCAGGATGCGCTCCAGCTTCGTCGGCTGTATGAAGTGCTAGTCCTTTTAAAGTTGCCGCACGCATAAAAGTACCATGCGTTTCTTTGTAATATTGCTGAAGTAACAATAGCGAACCCGTAACACCAGGTGCAGCCATTGAAGTTCCAGACTGACTCAAATAACTTGTGTTATCACTGCTATATGCTGAATAAACATCTACGCCTTCTCCTGTAATATCCGGTTTGATTCGTCCGTCGTCGGTAGGTCCAAAATTGCTAAATGATGCAATATCGGCACTTAATAAGTTTTCGTTTTCATCTAATACAACATTATCTGCAGCAGCAACTGTTAGTCCGTTTTTTGCAACAGCATAACCAAGTAATAAATCGTTAGCATCGGCAGCGGTTCCTACATTTGGCGCTTCGTTGTATTGATATTGTTGTGTATTTCCAGCGGCAGTAACCATTAAATAATAAGGAGCGTTGAACATAATTTCGTCCCACTCTTGCGCTTGGTAAATATATGCCCCAAAATACCAATCTGGAATGGTTTTTCCGCTAATTCCGTATGAATGGTTTGACAGTAGCAAACCGTTTGCTGCAGCTTCAGCAACTTCAGCTTCATCATTTGTCCAATCAAAAGTAACTCCTTCAGCATTAAAAGCAACACCTTTAGCCTTTGTGTCTACACCAGAAGCCATAATAGTTCCTAAAACATGTGTTGCATGCCCACTTGTACGTTTTGAATTATCACCAGATTGAATACGACCTGAAAATTCTTGATGCGTCATCAATGCATTTCCACTATCCCAAACACCTACTTGCATTCCTAAACCGTCAACATCTAAATGTAAATTTCCGGTGCGGTACAAAGAATTCGATCTTGAAGCATACACCACATTGTCGTTAAAAGTTGTGTAGTAAATTGGACTCCCATCTGGGCCCAATTGCTTAAGTTCCATAAAACCTCCATTTGGCAATTTACGCTCTAAATTCCAACCTTTGCTAAGTGCCATTTTACGAGCTTCTGCTTTTTGGAAATTTGCTTTCGCTCTTAATTTTTTAGAAATCGAAAACAATTGTGTTTTTTCTGCTTCCTCAACCGATGCTGCTTTCTGAAATGTTTGCTGAGCATTCGACACGGTAGAAATTAACACGAAGCAAATAAGACATACTTTTGCGAAAACTGAATTTTGTAGGATAGATTTCATAGTTCTTTTGATTTGGCATAACTAAAGTAGGAGTTATGTAAAATCTATCCGATAAAGTGTTCGATTTATTCGATGAAATACAC
This sequence comes from Joostella sp. CR20, assembly GCF_038433465.1. Taxonomy (NCBI): domain Bacteria; kingdom Pseudomonadati; phylum Bacteroidota; class Flavobacteriia; order Flavobacteriales; family Flavobacteriaceae; genus Joostella; species Joostella sp. CR20. Next base: position 495,828 of record NZ_JAESVF010000001.1, read on the forward strand.
AAATATATTCGACCAAATGCAAAATTCATCAATAATTGCAAACTTACACTTACTTTTATTGTAATATTTTTCTGTATATGATTGTGTAGTTTATCGATGTTTTTTACACTTAATAGATAAAATGATATTTAAACGCTAAAAAACATGATTACAAAAACTAGTTTACAAAGGAAAAATATGGCTAAGATTTTTTCAGCTGAATAAAAACAGGGAAATGATCGCTGTAACCGCCCAAATATTTTCGTCCTACATAGGTGCGAAATGGAAAGCCTTTGTACTTGTCATTCCATTCAGTAAGAAAATGTTCGTCTAAAATATCTGCTTTTAAAAAAGTAAGTTTACTTCTGTAGGCGTCAAAAAAGTTAGTCGATATAATAATTTGGTCGAAAACATTCCAACTGAATTTATGCACCAAAGTTCCACGTTCATCTGGAATTAAAAGTTTTTCCATAGGGTTATAGAAATCGGCTGTAACCAAATGTTCTTTTATACTAGTAGAGTTTGGGTCGTCGTTAAAATCACCCATAATAATAAACTTAGGATTTGCTTCTTGAACCTTAATCTGGTCGATTACCGTATGCAATGTTTTAGCAGCAGCAATACGCTTGTAATCGGTTTCGCCAGCGCCTTGCCTACGCGATGGCCAGTGGTTTACAAATACATGAACTTCTTCATCATTAAGTTTTCCAAAAACATGTAAAATATCTCGTGTGTAATCGCGAATACCCTCTTCATTGTATACCAAAAGCGGAATAGCTTTACTTCGTATCACCTCAAAAGCATCCTCTTGATATAAAAGTGCAGTATCAATACCTCGCTCGTCTGGAGAGTTGTAGTGTATGTATTTGTAATTGGCATCCGCAAGGGCTTCCGTAGCAATTAAATCGTTTAAAACTTTTTTGTTCTCAACTTCGGCTACGCCCAATAAAACTGGTGGAGCGCTGTGGCTTTTCTCTCCAATATACGAAATGGCTTTTCCGAGTTTGTGAATTTTATTTTCATATCTGTCTTCATCCCAATGCAATCGGCCTTCTTCTGTAAAATCTTCATCTAAAATATTAGGGTCGTTTACGGTATCAAAAAGATTCTCTAAATTATAAAATGCTACGGTATATAAATTGTTCTCGCTCATGGTGTAAAAATAAAAAAATCAATTGTGTACCTTTGTACTTTACACTATTATTTATGCTGGAAAAGAAAACCTTAGATTATGAGAAAGTGGTGCTCGTTGGAATTATTAACCAAGAGCAAGATGAAGAAAAGTCTAAAGAATATTTAGATGAATTAGAGTTTTTGGCGTATACTGCTGGCGGGGAGGTTACTGCTAGATTTACACAAAAAGTGGATATCCCGAACCCAAAAACGTTTATCGGAACAGGAAAAATAGAAGAGATTAGAACGTATGTGTCTGACAACGAAATTGGAACTGTAATTTTTGATGACGAATTAACCCCTGCGCAACAGAAAAACATCGAGAAAATATTAAAATCTAAAATTTTAGACCGTACGAGTTTAATTCTCGACATTTTTGCACAACGTGCACAAACAAGCTATGCGCGAACACAAGTAGAGCTGGCGCAATACCAATATTTATTACCTCGACTTACCGGACTTTGGACTCACTTAGAGCGTCAACGAGGTGGAATTGGAATGCGTGGACCTGGAGAAACCGAAATCGAAACCGATAGACGTATTGTTAGAGACCGTATTGCTTTACTGAAAAAGAAATTGGAAAAGATTGACAAACAGATGGAAACCCAACGCGGAAATCGTGGTGCTTTGGTACGCGTTGCGCTTATTGGGTACACCAACGTAGGAAAATCGACTTTAATGAATGTTATTAGTAAAAGTGATGTTTTTGCTGAAAACAAACTCTTTGCAACCCTCGATACCACCGTACGAAAAGTAGTAATTGGAAACCTGCCTTTTTTATTGAGCGACACTGTTGGGTTTATAAGAAAACTACCTACGCAATTGGTAGAATCGTTTAAAAGTACGCTCGATGAAGTACGTGAAGCCGATTTATTATTGCACGTTGTAGATATTTCGCATCCTAATTTTGAAGAGCACATCGCTTCTGTAAATCAGATTTTAGATGAAATTAAAAGTGCCGACAAACCAACAATTATGGTTTTTAATAAAATTGATAATTACGAGCACGAAACTATTGAAGACGACGATTTGGTAACCGAAAAAACCACCAAACATTTTACACTCGACGAGTGGAAACAAACTTGGATGAACAGATTAGACAGTAAAGATGTACTTTTTATCTCTGCTTTGAATAAAGAAAATTTAGAAGAATTCAGAAAAAAAGTATACGATTCGGTTAGAGAAATACATGTAACGCGTTTTCCGTACAACAGCTTTTTATATCAAGATTACGAGGAAGGGCTTTAAAGGAGAAAGAAATACTCTGAAAAGTTTAATAATACGTGTCAAACTGAGCTTGACTCAGTTTCTCATCCTAACGACAAACTAATACAATGAGATTCTGAATTAAATCTAGAATGACGTTTTAACCACAGTTCGAGATAAATGCCATTATAGAATGAATTTTAAATACTTGCATTTTTGTCTTGACACAAAAACGAAACAAACCTGCCTACCGGAAGGCAGGAAAGTCAAGACTAATTCAAAAAGGATAAATACAAAAACAAAAAAGGGTTCTCAACATCATTGAGAACCCTTTTTGTATATGGTAACCTAAATGTGTTTCAGATTAAAAACCAAAGTTTAACCCTACACCAAATACTTCACGTAACTGTAATGCACTTACAGCATTATCATCGTAAACCATTTGTAAAGTTAAGTTTGTAGATAAGTAGTTGTTAATTTTCATTACTACATTCATGGTATAATCGATATCTACATTTTGTGGATCTTCTAGATAGTTTGAATATAAATTCAATGTGTTTTCCATAGAAACATTTTCCATCACATTAAATTTGTAATATGCAGATGCATAAAAACCTAGCTCGTAACGAAACGTTTCTCCTGGATCGATACCAAAAGCTTGTAAGTTATTTACGTTTGTTGGTCCGCTATGCTCAACAAAAGTGTCTGAATCTTCATCGTACACCCATAAATCGTCACTAATAAAAGTCATTTTAGAAGTAAGAGGTGCTAAATTCACTTTAAAGTTATCGCTCTTTTTCCACTCCATACCTGGACCAAAAGTTAAGTAAGCTGGACTAAACAATCCTGAAGTATTAAAATCTCCATTATCGTCGTTATCGTAATCATAACCATCGGTAAACTGAGTTCTAAAGTTTAAGAAGAATGAGTAGTTCCAGTTTCCAAAAGCGTTTTTACCTACTAATGAGTTGTACTCAAAACGGTCGTCGGTTTTCTTAGTGTCTTCACCTTTAATTCTGTTAAGACCGTAAGAAGCTAATACTTTGTTATCCCAAGACCAATCTCCACTTAAGTAATTAAAGTTATAATTTACACCAAGTGTTCCAGAAACGTTGTTTTCACCTCCTGCTACCCAGTTACTAAAAGCCGATTGATTTAATAAAAATGTAAATGTTCCTCCTTTGGTCCACCCTTGTTTTGGAGCATCGTCTGCATCAACTTCCTGTGCAAAAGATGTTACTCCCAATAAAAGAGCACCTATTACTAATAGTTTTTTCATAGATTTCAATTTTAAGTTTTTTGTTTTTTAAAATTCGTGCAAAACTAATACATATTGTAGATATTGGAGGGAAAAATACAAATTATTTTCTCTTGAATAGCGGAACTGAAGAGCAAGCTTCGCCATACATTACACTTTTGGCAATATTAAGCAACCTGTTTGTAATGAAAATATATGCGTTTTGTGGGACTGGTTTTTTTGCGCAACCTTTTACAATAACAGGCTTGTCTGTATACGCTGACAAATCGATTGTTGGGATGATTTCTTGATAGATAGAAGTTTCTAAATCTTCTAATGTTCCTACAACAACTTTCTTTGCAAAAGGCTGTAAATAGGTGCTTAACAACATATACGCCCAAGCAGGAACAATAGCATCTGTCGAGCAAGTTAATGCTACATAACTATTGTTGTATTGTTCCCATTGATGGTCTTTGGCAAATGTTCGAAAATCTTTTTCTTTCAGAATAAAACCTTCAAAAAGCCAATCTTTAATATCAAAAAGTACACGCTCGCCAACTGGACAATAATCTTCTAAATTAAAAGTTTCCAGCTTACTCTGCGCAACTCTGTTTACTATTTCTTCCATAAAAATTAAGCTTTTTTATGTGTTAGAATTTTATTTCTGCTGAAATTACTACAGCAATCCTAACTCTAACTTAGCCTCTTCACTCATTAAATCTTGACTCCACGGCGGATCGAAGGTTATTTCAACTTCGGCATCTTTTACGTCGTCGATAGTTTTAATTTTTTCTTCAACCTCCACAGGAAGCGTCTCTGCAACAGGACAGTTTGGCGTTGTAAGCGTCATTAATATTTTAACTTCAGAATCTTCATTTACAAAAACATCGTAAATAAGGCCGAGTTCGTAAATATCAACAGGAATTTCTGGATCGTAAATAGTTTTTAAAACACGTACTATTTTTTCTCCTAATTCGGTAGTATCTATGGTATCGCTCATGTTGTTTTAATTTAATTGTGTTTGGTATGCAATGGCATACAGTTTTAATTGCTTTATCATGCTAACTAAACCGTTGGCTCTGGTAGGCGATAAATGCTCTTTTAAACCAATTTCGTCAATAAAATCGGTATTGGCTTCAATAATATCTTTTGGATGTTGGTTTGAAAAGGCTCTCACCAAAATAGCAATAATCCCTTTGGTAATAATGGCATCGCTATCGGCAGTAAAGAGTAGTTTGTCCTCATTAAGCTCCGCATGTACCCACACTTTACTTTGACATCCTTTAATGATATTATCGTCGGTTTTATATTGATCTTCAATAAGAGGTAACGATTTTCCAAGTTCAATCATGTATTCGTAACGTTGCATCCAATCGTCGAACATCGAAAATTCTTCAACAATCTCATTTTGAATTTCTTGAATTGTCATAGGTTTAATTTTCAACAAAAATACAACAAGAAAATGGGCTATTCAACTGTTTTTATAGATGGCTGTATAACGATTCTTGATGATTGATATTTACTGAACCTCCGAAGGTATTTCAGCAGTAAAGAAAATTTACGGAAACATCCTCCCAAATTAAAAGAACTCGCTACGCTCCAACAACTTTTCGTCAACCTGAACTTGATTCAGGTTCGCACTAGCATGATGAGATTCTGAATCGAGTTCAGAATGACGATTTTAGTATTTTTTATTTTTGCCTGTGGTTTTTTTTACATCCCCCTAGCCCCCTTCAAAGGGGGAATTTGTTGTTCGTTTTGCTTATCCCTTATCCCTTATGGCTCATCGCTCAAAGTCTTTAAGACAACATCATTTTAGCTTTCTTGACCGCCGACACCAAGGCATCGACCTCTTCTTTGGTGTTGTAAAATGCAAAACTCGCACGAACGGTTCCTGGGATTTTAAAATAATCCATAACAGGTTGCGCACAGTGGTGTCCTGTTCTCACAGCAATTCCTAATTTATCTACAATAGTTCCTATATCATACGGGTGAATTCCTTCAATATTAAAAGATATTACAGACGCTTTTTTAGCGGAAGTCCCATAAATTTTGAGTCCTTCTATCTCGCTTAATTTTTCGGTTCCGTAGGCAAGTAATTCGTTTTCGTAAGCCAAAATATTGTCAAAACCAATGGCGTTCATATAATCGATAGCAGCACCAAAAGCAATACCTCCACAGATATTTGGCGTTCCAGCTTCAAATTTATGAGGCAAATCGGCATAGGTTGTTTTTTCGAAAGTTACTTCAGCAATCATTTCACCTCCCCCTTGGTAAGGTGGTAATTTTTCAAGCCATTCTGTTTTTCCGTACAGCATCCCCACACCTGTTGGCCCGCACATTTTATGAGCAGAAGCCACATAGAAATCTACATCCAACGCTTGCACATCGGGTTTTAAATGCGGACAAGCCTGCGCTCCGTCTATCAAAACCGCAGCTCCTACTTGATGCGCTTTTTCGATAATTTCTTCAATAGGATTGATAACACCCAATGCATTTGAGATATGATTACAAAACACCAATTTTGTTTTGGCTGAAAGTAATGCTTCGTAAGCGTCCATTTGTAATTCGCCGTTTTCATTCATCGGAATTACCTTTAAAACCGCTCCAGTACGCTCGCAAAGCATTTGCCAAGGTACAATATTTGAATGATGCTCTAAAGCAGAAACAATCAACTCATCTCCCTTTTGTAAAAGTGTTGAAAAACCATTGGCAACCAAATTTATTCCGTGTGTTGTACCAGAAGTAAAAATGATTTCATGCGTTTTTTTGGCGTTGAAATGCGTTTGGATTTTCTTTCGAGCCTGCTCGTACTTATCGGTTGCTTCTTGAGATAACGTATGCACCCCTCGATGAATGTTTGCATTGTAATTGCTGTAATAATCTACAATACAATCAATCACTTGCTGCGGGGTTTGCGAAGTTGCGGCATTATCAAAATATACTAGCGGGCATCCGTTTACTTCTCTTTTAAGAATTGGAAAATCTTCACGGATTTTTTGTAGCTCAATCATAAGTTCTCTTTCTGCAATGTTCTTACAAAAATACAGCAAAGTTCTAAGCCTAAAAAGTTTTCGTTTATCGATTTATTTTTTTCTTGAAGTTTCAAGTTTAAGATTTTGTTTTCCAATTTTTTTCACATCCCCCTAACCCTCTTCGAAGGGGAATTTTTATCCCCTTGAGGGGATTATAGGGGTGTTATTGATATCTAGTTATACTACATTTCAAGCTTCCAACTTTTTACTATCTTTAAAACATCAATTCAAAAAATTGTTGTCTTGAAAAATTTTAAACGTTTCGCGCTGTTTACCGTAATCCTTATTTGTTTGGCATTTGGTGTAGCAGTAACAACCAATTATCCGAAGTTAAATATCATCAGTGGATTTTCAGCAAAAAATATGTGTTCGTGCGTTTTTAACGACGGGAGGAGTCAGGCGCTCACCAAAAATCAAGATAACAACTTTGCTCCTGTCAACTTAGCTAAGAACAACATCAATAACCAAAACAAAACTGCAACAGCTACGGTTTACGGACTAAAAGCACGTACTGCAGTATACAGAAGCGGACTAGGATGTGTGCTTGTTCCAACGGATATGGACGTGAATACATTGAAAAAAATGCCATCGCCTGTGCGTACTACGAAAGCGAATTTACTACCTTACCCATACGGAGACGCTCCTCAAAAAGACACACTTTTTGAAAATGTAAATTACGAATTGATAGACGAGATTGTAAGCGCCTCTTTTCACAACAACGATATTCAAAAAACACGCTCGGTTTTGGTGGTTTATAAAGACCAAATTATTGCTGAAAAATATGCCGATTCGCTAACGCAAGATTCTAAACTCCTCGGTTGGTCCATGACCAAAAGTGTGATGGCTACTTTGTACGGAATTTTACAACACGAAGGAAAACTCTCTGTAGATTCCCCTGCAAAAGTAGCTTCTTGGCAAAACGATGCACGAGCAAAAATTACGTATAGTGATTTACTACACATGAATAGTGGCTTAGCTTGGGAAGAAGATTACGCCACCATTTCGGATGTTACAAAAATGCTCTTTTTAACCGACGACATGAGTAGTGTTCAGGCTGAAAAAGAAGCCATCGCTTCCCCAAATACTGTGTGGAATTATTCTTCTGGAACAAGTAATTTACTTGCTGGATTACTGCGGAAAGAATTTAATAACGAAACCGAATACCTCAACTTTCCGTATCGAAAACTTATTGACCGCATCGGGATGAAAAGCATGTTGATAGAAACCGATGCTTCTGGAACTTTTGTTGGTTCTTCCTACGGATGGGCAACCACGCGCGACTGGGCAAAATTTGGATTGCTATACCTGCACAACGGTAATTGGAATGGCGACCAACTTTTTGACAAAAACTGGGTGGATTATGTAACCACGCCTGCACCAAATTCAGACAATTTATACGGGGCACACTTTTGGTTAAATACCAAAACCAAATTACCCGACGCACCTTTAGATACCTACTATGCCGATGGTTTCCAAGGACAACGCGTGTACATTGTTCCGAGCAAAGACCTTGTAGTTGTTCGTATGGGACTGGCCTCTGGAGATGCTTTCGATTTTAATTGGTTTTTAAGCGGTATAACCAACGCTATTTATTAAGCTTTGGAATTGCTCGAAGAACATATTGTTCCTGTGTTGCCAAACCCCGTTAGATTACAAGATTATGGCGTTGGAATATTTAATACCATCCCCACCAAATCAGCATTAAAAAAAGCGATTAAAAAAGAACAGGTTTTGGTAAACAATAAAGTTGGCAAAACAGCAACTTATATTCGCGGTGGAGAAACAATTTCGTTAGTTGCTTCGGAAGAAAACAATGCACACAAAAAACTGATCTTTCCTTTAACGATTTTGTTTGAAGATGATTATTTATGCGCTGTGCACAAACCCGCAGGAATATTGGTAAGTGGGAATCATTTTAAAACGATTGCGCAAGCACTTCCGCAGAATTTACAAAAAAGTAAACTTCCAGATGTAGCAAAACCACAACCTGTACATCGGCTTGATTATCCTACTACAGGAATTTTACTCGCTGGAAAAACACATGAGAGTATTCGAAAACTCAACAAACTCTTCGAGGACAAACAACTCATAAAAACTTATTATGCCATTACCATTGGGAAAATGAATTCGGAAGGTGTTATTACAACCCCTGTAGATGGAAAGAATGCTGTTTCTGAATTCACGGTAATCAAATCGGTTGCATCCAAAAAATACGAGGTTTTAAACTTGGTAAAATTACATCCAAAAACAGGAAGGAAACATCAACTTCGGAAGCATATGGCTCATATTGGGAATCCGATTTTAGGTGATAAAGACTACGGAATTGAAGGTCTTGTGTTACATAAAAAAGGCTTGTATCTTCATGCGTATTCTTTGGAGTTTATCCATCCGTTTACGAATGAAAAATTACTTTTAACTGACGAGCTTCCTAAAAGGTTTCAGAAAATAATAAATCCATAAAAAAACTCGAAAAGCGTAATGCAATTCGAGTTTTTAAATATTGTTTGTAAGCGTGATTTCTTATAAATCAAATCCAACATTAACGCCCAATTTCATGGCAATTAATTTGTTGATTCTTGCTTTTACTTCTGGAATTTTAACACTTTCCAACACGTTATTTGCAAAGGCATACATAAGCAGTGCTCGTGCTTCTTTCTTAGGAATACCACGTGCTTGAAGGTAAAACAAAGCCTCCTCATCTAGTTGTCCAATTGTACAACCGTGCGAACATCTTACATCATCAGCAAAAATTTCGAGCTGTGGTTTTGCATTTACCGTTGCTTTATCATCAATTAAGATGTTGTTATTCTGCTGAAATCCGTTTGTTTTCTGCGCTTCTTTTTCAACAATAATTCGACCATTAAAAACACCCGTACTACTGTCGGCATAAATACCTTTATAGTCTTGGTGACTTTCGCAATTTGGCGTTGCGTGGTGCACCAATGTACTGTGGTCTACATGCTGTTTGTCTTCAGTAATTGTAATTCCTTTTAAAGTAGAATTGATGTACTCTCCCTTGTGTATGAACTGTAAATTGTTTCTTGTAAGTTTCCCTCCAAACGAAAATGTATGCACAGACGCATGACTATTTTGTTGCTGAGAAATGTACGTATTATCGACTAACGAAGCCTCTTGCGTATCGTTTTGAATTTTGTAGTAATCTACAATTCCACGTTTGTGCGTATAAATTTCGGTAACCGAATTTGTAAGCACAGGGTTTTGAGTTAAACTTTGATGACGCTCAATGATTTGCACATGTGCGTTTTCGCCAACAACTACCAAATTACGAGGTTGCAATAGTAAAGAAGACTCTTTACCAGTTGCTAAATGAATAATTTGAATTGGCTTGTCTACCACCTTCCCTTTTGGGATATTGATAAAAGCTCCCTCACGTGAAAAAGCAGTATTTAAGGACGTTAAACTATCGTCTTTTTTAGCTATTTTATTAAAATAGTTTTCGATAATTAAACGGTATTTTGGCTTTGTTAAAGCTGAACTCATTAGGCAAGCATCTAATCCTTCGTGTGAAGTTTGCGAAAGATGCGAGCTGTAAATTCCGTCTATAAAAACAATTTTATAACTATCGATATCGTGTATAAAATACTTCTTTACATCTTTAAATTCGATAGCAGTTTCTTCTTTCGGAAAAACACTATAATCGTTTTTCAATAATGCGTTTAAAGAAGTGTACTTCCAAGCCTCGTCTTTCTTAGTTGGAAAACCTTTTTCTTCAAAGATTTTAATCGCCTCTGTACGAATATCGTGAATAGGATGCTCTACATCCACACGATTTTCAAAAGCCATAAACGATGATAGTAATTTATCTTTTAATTCCATTTTATTATGATGGTTTCTAGTTTTTAGTTTTTGATTCCTTGTTTCCAGTTCCTTGTTTCTGGTTTATCAAAAACTTAACTACTCCTATTTCAATTATATATTTATGATTCTACTTTGTATTTCTAAAACGAAACAACAATCTTTAAATAAAGACTCAAGTAGATTTTTATAAAAAGTAACTCAAAAATTAATCGTTAATATCGAGGTACCTCAAACAAATAATGACTAAACTGCAACTTCTTGCTTAATCCAATCGTATCCTTTTTCTTCAAGCTCTAGCGCAAGTTCTTTTCCTCCAGATTTTACAATCTTTCCGTTTAATAAAACGTGTACGTAATCTGGTACGATGTATTCTAACAAACGTTGGTAGTGTGTAATAACCACCACGGCATTGTCTTTAGTTTTTAATTTGTTAACTCCGTTTGAAACAATACGAAGTGCATCGATATCCAATCCAGAGTCGGTTTCATCCAAAATAGCAAGTTTAGGTTCTAGCATTGCCATTTGGAAAATTTCGTTACGCTTTTTCTCTCCTCCAGAAAACCCTTCGTTTAAAGAACGCGATAAAAACTTACGGTCGATTTCTAACAATTCAGACTTTTCACGAATTTTCTTAAGCATTTCATTGGCTGGCATTTCTTCCAATCCTTGTGCTCTACGACTTTCGTTTATAGCTGTTTTCATGAAATTGGTTACCGTAACTCCAGGAATTTCTACTGGGTATTGAAACGATAAGAAAATACCTTTATGCGAACGCTCTTCTGGAGCTAACTCAGCAATATCTTCTCCTAAAAAAGTAATGTTTCCTTCGGTTACTTCAAAATCTTCATTTCCTGCAATTACCGAAGACAAAGTACTTTTTCCAGAACCATTTGGCCCCATAATAGCGTGTACTTCTCCTGGTTTTACCTCCAGATTTATTCCTTTTAAAATTTCTTTATCTTCTACGCTTGCGTGTAAATTTTCAATCTTTAACATTCTCTTTTCAATTATATTGTTATTGAATTCATTTCAACTTTTTCTATTTCCTAAAAAATGACTGAAATTAACCTATATTTCGTTACTTTTCTTATCCGTAGCGATGCTATGCCTTTCAAAAAGTGCCTCATCTATGCTAATTTCACTTCATTTTCGGTTTAATACAAAAAGCTAAAAATGAATTCATGATGTTATTCTGAAATAAACAATCATTAATTTTATTTATCCTACGGAACCTTCTAATGAAATTTCCAATAATTTTTGAGCCTCTACAGCAAATTCCATAGGAAGCTTATTTAATACCTCTTTACTAAATCCGTTTACGATAAGCGCAATTGCTTTTTCGGTATCGATACCACGTTGGTTACAGTAAAATATTTGGTCTTCCCCTATTTTACTTGTAGTTGCTTCGTGTTCTATCTGTGCAGTTTTATTTTTAGTTTCGATGTACGGAAATGTGTGTGCTCCACATTCATTCCCCATCAATAAACTATCGCACTGCGAAAAGTTACGCGCATTTTCGGCACGTCCTTGAACTTGTACCAATCCGCGGTAACTGTTTTGCGATTTTCCTGCGGAAATTCCTTTTGAAATGATCGTACTCTTAGTGTTTTTTCCGAGGTGAATCATTTTCGTACCTGTATCGGCTTGTTGGAAGTTATTGGTAACTGCAATGGAGTAAAACTCCCCAACCGAATTATCTCCTTTCAATACACATGAAGGGTATTTCCATGTAACAGCAGAACCTGTTTCTACCTGTGTCCAACTTATTTTTGCGTTTTTCTCGCACAATCCTCTTTTGGTCACAAAGTTAAAAACCCCACCTTTTCCTTCTTTATCTCCAGGGAACCAGTTTTGAACTGTTGAATATTTAATTTCGGCATCGTCTAACGCAATCAACTCAACCACTGCAGCGTGCAACTGATTTTCGTCGCGCATTGGTGCGGTACAACCTTCCAAATAACTTACGTAGCTACTTTCATCAGCAATAACCAAAGTACGCTCAAACTGTCCCGTTCCTGCTTGGTTTATTCGGAAATAAGTAGATAATTCCATTGGGCAACGAACGCCTTTTGGAATATAACAGAAAGAACCATCTGAAAATACTGCAGAATTTAAAGCTGCATAGAAGTTATCTTTCTGCGGAACTACAGTTCCTAAATATTTTTTTACCAATTCTGGGTGCTCTTGAATAGCTTCAGAAATAGAACAGAAAATAATTCCTTTTTCAGCTAGTGTTTTCTTAAAAGTTGTTGCAACAGAAACCGAGTCCATCACAATATCAACAGCAACACCCGCTAGTTTTTTCTGTTCGTCTACAGAAATCCCTAATTTTTTAAAGGTGTCGAGTAACTCTGGGTCAACCTCATCCAAACTGTTGTATTTTGGCTTTTTCATTGGTGCCGAGTAGTACGAAATTGCCTGAAAATCTGGCTTTTTATACGTAACATTTGCCCACTCTGGCTCTTCCATTTCTATCCATACTCTAAAAGCTTCCAAGCGCCACTCGGTCATCCATTCTGGCTCATTCTTCTTTTTAGAAATCGCTCGAACAATATCTTCATTTAATCCCACAGGTAGGGTATCCGACTCAATGTCGGTGTAAAACCCATACTCGTATTCTTTTGTTTCGAGTTCCTTTTTTAATTCTTCTTCGGTGTATGCCATATACTCTTGTTTAAAAGTTGAAAGTTTATAGTTTAAATTTTCATCTCGCTATTAAACTTTCAATTTTAATTCTTTAATCTCTTCTATAATATTTTCAATTTCTCAACTCTTTTATTTTTTTCTACAACGAAAAACTTTCACCACATCCGCAAGTGCGTTGTGCGTTTGGATTGTTAAATACAAATCCTTTTCCGTTGAGTCCGCCAGAGTATTCTAAAGTTGTCCCGACGAGGTATAAAAAGCTTTTTTTATCAACTACAATTTTTACATTGTTGTCTTCAAACATTTTATCTTCATCTGCTTTGCTTTTATCAAATTTCAATTCATATGATAATCCGCTACAACCGCCACTCTTAACTCCTACACGTACAAAATCTTGAGCCACATCAAACCCATCGTCCGACATAAGCTCTGCAATTTTCTTTTTTGCTGTTTCAGAAACTTTTATCATAATTAATTCGTTCTTTCAAAATAGTTTACAAAAATAAGATATTCAACACGATTTACCATACATAATCATATTATTATATTATATCCAATTATAGAGATTTGTTATGATTTCTACGGATTCCTTACAAATTTGATTGGAAGTACTTCTTGAATGTGCTAATTAAACTGAATAAGTTGTTTGTTGATTCGGCTAGCAGCTATTTTTGAAGCTATATACCCTAGCACAAAAATTGTTGCCAATACGATAAGAATGTTGATGGGTTGGTATTCGACTGGGTAAGCTAGTGACGGACTCAACATAATCCAACGAAAATGGATTTGCGACCATACCAAAAGTGATGCAATGAGCACACCTACCACACCTCCAACAACGGTTACGAGTAATCCTTGTAGGAAAAATATTTTTTTAAGCTCTTTAATCGAAACCCCCATACTGTAAAGAGTTGCGGCATTGTGGCGTTTATCGAGAATCATCATGATAATGGCGCCGACTACATTAAAAAGTGCAATGATAAGTACGAGTGTAAAAATGAGGTACAATACTAAATTTTCGGTATTGAGCATTTTATAAAGCGAATCGTTAAGCTGCGCTCTTGTTTTAAGCGACACTTTATGCTGAAGGGCTTGCTCGATACTAGCACTGACACTAGCCACGGATGCTCCTTTTTTAATTTTAAAGTTGATGCCCGTAATTTGATTTTCCTTTTTTTCTAACAGCGGTTGCACTGTTGAAAGTCGTGAAAAAACATACTTTTTATCCAAATCGTCGTTAATGGCGTACACGCCCGAAAGTGTAGCAGAGAGTTCGTTATAAGGCTTTTGAGTCCCCGAAAGCCCTCTTGTTAAACTTCCTTTCCCTGGTTTTGGTGCTAAAATTTCGAGTGGATTACGGTAATCGTTAATTCCGAGTCCGAGTAAATTGGCAATCCCCATTCCTGTAACCACTTGGTAGGGGTCTTTCCCAAGCCAACTTCCGTAGTACATCATGCTATCGATACCTGTAACACGGGTATAATTACTATCGACAGCCTTTATGTATGCAATATGATTTTTTTGTTTGAAAGTGAGAAAAACACGCTCTTCTATTTCTTTTGAAAAAGCTTCAATTCCAACAATACTATCGAGGTTTTGTTGATCGTTTTCGGTAAATTCAAAATATTTCCCTTCCGCAGAAACCGCTTTTAAATCGGGGTCGAATGAATTTGAAAAGGAAAGGCTCAATGTTTTTAGTCCAGCAAAAGCCGAAAGCACCACAAATAAAGAAGCTGCTCCAATAACAATTACCAAAAACGTTACAAAATTGATAATGTTTACCGCATTCTGACTGCTTTTAGAAACCAGATACCTTTTTGCTATGTATAGGGCAATATTCAAAAAACTAAGACTTCTTTCTTTTTGCTAACAAATCTGGGTTTGCAATAGGGTTGTCGTTACCTTTTAGCGATTTATCAATTCGGTCGATATACTCCAAAGAATCGTCTATAAAAAACTCCAACTCTGGCACTCTTCTCAACTGATTTTTAGTGCGCTGTGCCAACTCGTGCTTGATAAGCGGTTGGTTAGAACGAATGCCTTCGATAAGTTCTTTAGATTTATCAACAGGAAAAATACTTACGTAAACTTTTGCCATCGACAAATCGGTAGTTACATTAACTTTGGTAACACTTATAAGGGTTCCAGACATGCCTCCTTCTTTTGCTGCTCTTTGTAAAATTTCTGCCAAATCGCGTTGAATAACGCCACCAATCTTTTTCTGTCTGTTTGTTTCCATAGTGCAAAAATACAAGAATAATAAATACAATTTAAAGTATTATTTTTGATGAAACGCTATCGCAGGTGTTTTAACTGAAAAATATCCGCATGAATAAAATAGAACATTTGGGAATTGCAGTAAAAAACTTAGAGGTATCAAACACATTGTTTGAAAAACTCCTCGGTGTTGCACCCTACAAAACGGAAGAAGTAGCTTCGGAAGGTGTTAAAACCTCATTTTTTAAAACTGGAGAAAGTAAAATAGAACTTTTAGAAGCCACAACAAACGATAGTACCATTGCAAAATTTATAGACAAAAAAGGCGAAGGAATTCATCATATTGCTTTTGAAGTTGGCGATATACAAGCAGAAGTTGAGCGATTGAAAGATGAAGGTTTTACGATTTTGAATGAAACTCCAAAGCGAGGAGCCGACAATAAATGGGTGGTTTTTTTACATCCAAAAACTACTAATGGTGTTTTGGTGGAATTGTGCCAAGAAATTGATAAAAACGAATAAAAAAGATTATCGCTACACAAAACAGTCAAAAACACACAAATAGTCTTGCAGAGCTTAAAAATATGTAGTAATATTGCATCCGCAATTTGCGGGTCCTATAGCTCAGCTGGTTAGAGCACCTGACTCATAATCAGGGGGTCCCTGGTTCGAGCCCAGGTGGGACCACACTAGTTAAATCAAGCCTTTCGAGAAATCGAGAGGCTTTTTTTATTTTCCATGAGTACAACATATGTACAACAATTCAATTTCCTTTTAGTTTTATTTGTTTATATATTTAAGTCTATAAAACTTAATTTCAATGGATAAAATTTCAACTTTTTTAGCTCAAAGTTACCTTTACTTTCAAAATTTAAAATCTAAATCAGAAAATAAAGTATCAAATTATATCTCTAAAGGAGAAAATGTGTTTTTAAAAGTCACAAAATTATTTATCATTACCTTTTCTATTCCAATAATTTTTACTCTGATTAGCTTTAGAGAGAATATGGGCTTTACAGTATTTTTCATAGCACTAACATACCTTTTATTTATCTCTGTATTTTTTTGGCATCATTTAAATATTGATACTAAAGAAAAAATACATGAGGCTAAACGAATCTCTGAAAAGAAAACTAAGCCAAAAGGTATCTTTTTAGATAGTAATTTAATCTATGAAAGGTTTTATTTATTATTTGGTAAACACAATTACATTGATGAAGAAAGAACTTCTGTTCAAGATTTTATTAATGTTTTAACATTACCATTTAATTCGCATGATTCCATTATTTATTTTAATTTGTCTAATAGAGGTGTAAAATTAGTAATCGAAAGATTTAGAAAATTAAATCCGAGTTTGACTTTGATTTCTGTTGAAAGCTCATCACATTTTCATAGCAATAATGGGCAATTAAGAGATGGTGCATTAAGAAAAGCGAAGAAGCCGAAGGAAAAAAAAATAAATGAAATTAATTCTAATCTTGATTCAATTTTCACGCCTTTTATGGTAGACAAATAATTTTTTTACGTAGACAGTCCATTTCTAGGTACTCCAATAGCTTTCTTCTAGCTACATTAGTTTCCGAATTCAATCAAAAGTAGGTGGCCATCTACTCATAATTAACATTAAAAATTATAAGTATGAATGATTCGGAAAACGTAGTTAATCTACTTAAAGAAATTAAGAGATTACTATTCTTAAACAAAAAGGTATTTAATGTAGAAGACCTTGCTTCTTACACAGGTCTATCAAAAAGTAAAATCTATGATCTTACTCACCTCAAAAAGATTCCCACAGGAAACAATAAAGATATCCGACAAAAATTCTTTGATCGCGAAGTGATAGAAGAATGGTTGATGGGATATGAAGAGTCCGAGAATAATGAGGATTTGGAGAACCAACTCAATTTACAACTTTTAAAAAACAAAAAAGCCTAAAAGACCTCAACCCTTTTAGACTTTAAACATTTATTTTCTAACCGAGAAAATCGTATTACAAATATACGGTTTTCTCACTAAATACTATTTGGTTATGGAGAAAAATAGTCAAAAACTGTATGTCAACAATGCGGATACTAAATCTACGATATATGATAAAACCTATAAGTATCTCTTTAATAAATATGACATTTATTACAATGAGATTTCGCATGATTTTCAAATCTCTATTAAACACAAAAATACCTGGCAATACTTAAATATTAACTCATTACTAATTGAATTATCTAAGGCAGATATTGATATAAGTTCACACAAATTAGAAATATTCTTGAAATCTAACATGATTCCAAAGCAAAACCCAATTGCGAACTACTTTAATTCGTTACCAAAATGGGATGGTGTAGATTATATCAATAAACTTACATCATATGTTCCAACATATGAAAATGAGATATTTTACTATCATTTTAAAAAATGGTTAGTCAGAACCGTTAGATGCGCGTTAGAGCCAAGTTATTTTAATAAACAAGCTTTTATTATTAGTCATAAAGGACAAAGTTCTGGAAAAACAACATGGTGCAGATTTATTTGTCCACCAATTCTTGCTGAGTATATGGCAGAAGATATTAATAATGACAAAGATGCCAGAATTCAACTTTGCAAAAACTTCCTTTATAATTTAGATGAACTTGCTGTGCTATCTAAAAAAGAAGTAAATGCTTTAAAGTCCTTCTTTTCGAAAACTTTCATAAATGAGAGGCTTCCGTACGACCGCAAGAACACTAATCTACCTAGAATATGCTCTTTTATAGGCTCCACTAATATGACAACTTTTTTAAATGACGAAACTGGCTCTGTGAGATGGCTATGCTTTGAACTCGTTGACACTATCGATTTTTCATATTCAAAAGATATAAATATCGATAATGTATGGTCTCAAGCTTATTATTTAGCATATCATAGTCCAAACTTTAATCCTGAATTAACTATAAACGACATTAAAGAAAATGAAGAACGGAATAAAAAGTATACATCACTTACCACAGAACAAGAGCTAATCGCTAAGTATTTTACAAAGTCGGATGACATGGTAGATTTTATGACTGCTTCTGATGTAGAAATTAAACTATCTCCATTAAATATGCGAATTAATAAAGTCAATATTGGCAAGGCATTATCTGGATATAACTATCAACGCGTAAAAGATCCAAAAACTGGTGTTTATGGATACCTGGCTAAACCAAAATTTAAAAATTCGCCATGGGAGATTGAATTACCTAACATAATTAATTAAAAACAACTTACCCAAGTTACCAGAACTCTCTAATCACCTACTATTACTGAGAAAATTTATGGTAAGATGATTTTGATTCATCTTACCTTACTTACCAGAATGGGTAACTTGGGTAAGATGATTTTTCAACCTACCGAAGCATCAAACCCTTATATAGAGCGGCTTTGGTAAGATGGTAAGTGAAAATCACAAAAAACAGAATAATCATGAAAAGAAAAATAATATCATGCCATACTGCAAAAACAATTAGCTGTCTAGAAACATTATATTCACTTGGCTACACACCTAAAAAAGAGATCGGAAATAACGTATGGTTTTTAAGTCCTTTTAGAGAAGAAAAAGAAGCATCTTTTAAAGTAAACTTGAAACTAAATAGATGGTACGATCATGGAGCAGGAATTGGCGGAAATGTAATTGATTTAATTGTGAAATTAAAGCGATGTACAGTCGGAGAAGCTTTAGCACATTTAAGTAACACAAATATTTCTTTTTCTTTTCAACAGCCTACTATTTCAAATAAGGTTGAAAACAAAATTGTAATTGAAAAAGAAATAAGAATTCAGCATCCTGCTTTAATTCAATATTTATCGAATAGGAATATCAAATTATCCGTTGCAAATGAATTCTGTAAACAAATTCACTATTCATTTAACAGTAAAAATTACTTCGCAATTGGATTGAAAAATAATAGCGGTGGTTATGAACTTAGAAACAAAATTTATAAAAACAGCTCTTCACCAAAAGACATAACGCTAATTAAAAACCAAAATAAAAACTTGGTTATCTGTGAAGGAATGTTCGATTTACTCACATACAATTGTTACAAAAAAAACGCGATCTCAAATGCTGATTTATTGATTTTAAACTCAATCTCTTTTATTGAAAAAGCAGAGAAATACATTCAAAATTACCACTGTATTGAATTGTATTTAGATAGAGATTCAGCAGGAAAAAAAGCAACTCATTCACTATTAAATCTAAGTTCTAAATGTATTGATATGTCTTTACTATATAACGGATATAATGACCTAAATGAATGGTGGATGTCTAAATTTAAAAAATGACAATGGGTAGGTATTTCGAGATGTGTCATTGTCATGACAATCTCGCTTTTTCTCCCCATGGTCGCAAAAGGTTTTAGAAAATATGAAAAAAGAATTTATACAATTTAGATGTTCTTTATATGAGAAGAAAATACTCAAAATAAAAGCTAAAAGCGCAGGCTTAACACTCAGTGAATTTTTATTAAAATCTGCAACTAATGCGAAAATTATTGAACGTCTAACAGATGAACAAATTACGATGTATCAAACACTCACAAAATTTCATAACAACTTTATCGCCATAAGTAATTTGTTTAATAAAAAGGATCCAAAATTAGCATCTGAAGTTAAGCTACTTGCTAATCAAATTAAATCACATTTATCAAACTTTAAAAAATGATTGGTAAAGGAAAATCCATAGCACATACACAAGCTTCAATGCTATATGGATGGAATGAAGAAAAAGGAGCTGACATTGTATACAGACAACACCTTGTTGGAGTAAATCCAAATGAATTAACGAAAGAGTTCAAACTCATTCAACAACTAAATGAAAAATGCCACAAAAACACTTTGAGTTTTGTAATAAGTCCAACTATTGAAGATGGAACAAATATTTCTACAAATCAATTAAGGGAAATTACCAGGCAATTTATAAAAAAAATGAAGTTAGAAAGTAGACAAGGTATCGCTTTTGTACATAGAGATAAAGCCCACACTCATATTCATTTATACGTTAATCGAATTGATTTTAGAGGAAAGGCTTATAAAGATAATTTCATTGGAAAAAAAAGTCAATTAGCAGCTGCAAATACAGCTAAAACACTTGGGTTTAAAACTGTGAAAGATATTCAACTTGAAAAGCTTGAGCCGCTTAAAAACATTCAAGCTGATATTAAAAAAATCCATGAACACGTAATTTTTAAATACAAACCCAAATCTTTCGATCAGTATATCAACCGCATGGCAAACTATGGAGTTAAAGTTATTCCAAGTATTAACAAATCAAATCAACTTCAAGGTTTCCGTTTTAGTTATAAAAACATCAACCTTAAAGGGAGTGAAGTTCATCGGTCTATGTCGGGTGGGAAAATTGCAATCTCTATCTCTAATAATTCAAATAGTTTTTTGAAGAAAGGTGAAAAGAGTATACAACTGCTTGGAAAAGTTCTGCAATTAAACCCCAACATCATTCAAAGCATTATACTCAACTCCGCTAGTAAAGTTTTAAAAAAGACAATTGAAAACAATTTATAATTATGAAAAAAATAGAACAAATTACAGAATTACTGATCGAAGAAATAGCTGATTTTAAGAAATCAGTAGATAAACTTGAATCAATCAATAACATATCTAAAAGTACAAAATTGAAAGTTGATTTCACGCATTTAAATAGCTACATGAACAATCAATTCAATAATATATTATCAAATATTAAAGTACAAAATGAAAAAATTGCATCTCTAGAAAGCGCTCAGAAAGCACATAAAATTATCCCAAAATCTTATATCTGGCTCTACAGTATTTCAATTCTTATTTGCATCAGTACTGTTGCTCATGCTGTATATTATTTCAAACAAACACCTACTATTCAACAAAATGCCTACGAAAAAGGGAGAAACGAAGTAATTACACATTTCTCAAAATTTATAAACCATAAACCTAAAATTAAAGAAGAATATGAAAAATGGATCGATCAAGAACACTGAGTTTAGTGTATCAGATGAATGTACAACCCAAGAAAGAGATATCATATCTAGATATTGGGAGCTAGACAATACAGTTTTTGTAAACAAACCATCTATAATTGCAAAGGAGTTCAATTTTAAAACATACCAAATTCCTGCTATTGCTGCAAAGCATGCAATTATGAAATTATATTTCGATTGCAAGAGCTGCCATAATGAGGACGTAATTGAAGTAAAATCACAAGTTGCGTATTTAAGGAATATTAAAAAAAAACATAATTGCAAATCGTGTGAAGAAGAAATTAAGGTAAACGAGAGAATTCGAAGAGAAAGAATACAAAAACTTCGTTATGAAACTGAATTAAAACATAAAGAACTTCTAACAGAAGAAATCAATAAAACGCTTGAAAAAGGTATTATAAATGAGTCTTGGAAACTCTTGGATAATGAGCAGTTTAATTTTCTTCTAAAAATTTGTATGATTAATAATCGTAACAAAATTTTTTCCCAAGTGTTTAATGATGATTTCAATAGAGGCTGGCAAATTACTAATTCTCTTGAAAAATTAAACTTAGTATATATTGAGCGTAAAAGAGACAAAAGTGTTAAAGATTTTCACTTTTCTGAAGAACTCCTTCCTATTTTACAAAACAACCATTTAAATTATGAACCTACAGTTGAAAATGAAAAACGATTTGAATGGGATAGACTTAGCATGAGGCTAAAAAAAAACTATAGCACTAATGAGTTTGACCCTTTATATAGTGGTATAGCTACTTTCAAAGAAGATGTTGTTTTAAAGGCATATACTAAACACGTATATAGTGTTTGGCCTAAGGAAAATGGTAATATTTGGATTTCTATTACTCCAATTGAAGATATTGTTACAGTAACTAATGAACCTATTGAAAATGAACCTAGACACATTCAAGAAATTATAAAAAGTATGTTTAAAAACCCTCTTAATTAATTGTATATCAGAACAACATCTAAAACAATGTTGGCTGAATAAAGTCTAAAGGATTGGTAGAAAAATCTGCTCTAGGATTTAGTTTGCTGTTTTCCAACCAATCCTTTAATTCGATATCTGTTTTAAGCGCTACGGGCATCCTAAGTTTTGAGTTATGTATTTCTCTCATAACACCCATTGCTTCTGTAGTAAGTATTGTATATGACTTATTATTTTCAAACTCCGAATACAATCCAGCAAAAGCAAATAACTCATCATTAAACCCAATTTCATACTTTATTTTTTGACTACCTCTATGTTGCCATTCATAAAAGCCATCAACCAAAATAATACATCTGTTTTCAAGGCTATCTTTAAAGGCGGGCTTTTCATTAATGGTTTCTAACCTAGCATTTAACGTGTAGGTTTTATTCCAATCATTATTTGCCCATTCTGGCACTAAACCCCATTGTACCATCTCGATAGTATCTACATCTTGTCGGGTAATTATTGGAGTTTTTGGAAAGTTAAACCCGTTATAGTGTCGCGTTGGAGAAAATTCTTGCTCATTTTTAAATTTAGCTTTAAACCTTTTCTCTACTTGTTGCGCCTTTTTACTTTGTTTACTATGAAAACACATTACAAATCTCTAATTAAATGTTTTACAATCCCCAAACATATCAGTGTATCATCTTCTTGAATCGGCATGTTTTGAAACTCTTCGTTATCAGCAATCAATGTTTTAGAATTTTTATCAAACCTCTTCACTGTAAAATCTGTATGGTTGACCGAAACTATTGCAATACTATCGTCTATTAATGGTTTGTCGGATTTCACAATTAATATATCTCCAATTTGAAGTGTTGGAAACATTGAATTTCCTACTACTTTTATTAAATATGTAGCTTCTGGATTTTGTAAATACTTTTCATCTAAACTTAAAGGCACTTCTTTAAAATCTTCCGCAGGACTAGGAAAGCCAGCCTGAACACCTTCTTCGTAATACTTTACATATACTTTTTGATCTTCTATTCTGAAAGGAAGATTGATAAGCTCTTTACTGAATTTTGGCAAATTAATTATCTTCATTGTACTTCTAATAATTCATTCCAGTCGGTGGTGTATTTTTTAGATAAATTTTCTTGTCGCATTACCCATGTTTTGGAAATGTTCTGACTCGCTAACTTAACTTTCTTTCTGTCTAATTTACTATTTATCCGATCAATAGTTTGCATTAAACTTTTGTGCTTCGGGTTTTCTTGGTAAAATAAACTCTGCTGAATAGTATTTTCTGGAACAATCCCCATTACAATTACCCCTGCTTTTTTAAAAGCATAACCTTGCTTGTAGATCGCTTCTAATGCTTTAATTGCATAGCTACTCAACGTAATATCAGAGTTGCTTGCATAAGGTAATTTAACTACAATATTTTTACTGTACTGTGCTTGTTCCTTTTTATGCCCATTAGTATGAATAAACACCATAATTGCATTACAAGCAGACTGTTGTTTTCTTAACTTTTCTGCACAACTACTCGCAAAGGTGCTTACAC
The DNA here is from genome assembly GCF_038433465.1 of Joostella sp. CR20. NCBI lineage: Bacteria > Pseudomonadati > Bacteroidota > Flavobacteriia > Flavobacteriales > Flavobacteriaceae > Joostella > Joostella sp. CR20. The sequence goes on from NZ_JAESVF010000001.1 coordinate 519,604, forward strand.
GTTCTTTTAAAGTAGGGAGCTCTTTTATATTGTTAGCAAAACTTCGAGTTGTGGCAATGTTCTTTTTACTTTTAACTTCCTCTAACTGTAATACACACTTCCCTTCTAATTCGTGTTTTAATCTTAAACCTACAACCGAAAAATGCTTTCTTACATAATCATCTGGTAATTGTGTATATTGGTATGCATTGCAAACTCCTATAGCTTGAAGCTTTTTAGAAATTCGTCTGCCTATCCCCCAAACATCCTCTATTTTAGTCCATTTTAAAGCTTTAATTCTTTTCTCTTCAGTATCAATACTATAAACTCCATTCGTACGATCTGAAAACTTCTTAGCTATTTTATTGGCTATTTTAGATAATGCTTTTGTAGGTGCAAATCCAATACTAATTGGAATTTGAGTGAATTGCTTTACTTTATTTTTTATTTGTAAACCATATGCCTGTAAATCCCAATTATCAAACCCTTTAAACTGTAGAAATGCTTCATCAATTGAATATACTTCAATGTCTGGCGTGTATCCACTTAAAATGTTCATGACGCGCTGACTCATATCACCATATAAGGCATAGTTGGAAGAAAACACTGCTATATTATATTGCTTAAAGACCTCGTTATATTTAAAGGCTACTGCACCCATTGGCACATGAACTTTTGCCTCATTACTCCTTGCAATAACACAGCCATCGTTATTAGAAAGTACTACAATAGGCTTTCCGTTTAACGTTGGATTAAATGCACGCTCACAGGAAGCGTAAAAATTATTACAATCAATTAAAGCATACATGGACTAAAAATATAGAGTAACAAAATTAAAGTAATACTGTGTAATAATTTGATTGTTTAATAAAATCTCAAAATAAAGTTTCTTAACTATTGTTGCACTTTAGCTTTATTGCACTCAAAAACATCAATATTCCACTTTTGCACCCGATATTTTCCACTTCTAAACTCAAAAACATCAATATTCCACTTTTGCACCCGAACTAATTTATTAGTAAATAACTCATTATAAATAAAATCGATTTATATTGACCCCGAAAAATAAAAGAGCACAAATGAAAATTCAATATTGTTCCGACATACATTATGAAATGACTTATAATGCTTTATGGATGATGGATAATCCATTAATTCCTGTTGGAGATATTTTGATTATAGCAGGTGATGTTTTTTATTTAAATGAAGATTACAAAAACCTCCCTTTATTTAAAACATTATCAAATAATTTTCGCCAAACATATATTGTACCTGGAAACCATGAATACTATGGAACGTATGATGCCTATGTAAGTGAACGAAAAATAAATGTAGATCTACTTAGTAACGTAAAGCTCATACATAATGACGTAGTTTATGAAAATGATGTGAAATTCATTTTTTCAACTATGTGGTCAAAAATAGAAAACAACAAAGAAGCAATAAAAAAGGGACTTCGGGACTTTGCATATATAAAATACCAAGAGAAACCATTTACTATTGATGCCTATAATCATTTACACAACAAATGCTTTGAATTTATAGAGAAAGAGGTTGAAGAAGATATTAAAAAAGTTGTTGTAACACACCACCTCCCTAGTGTGCTGTGCAATGCTCCTGAACATAAAGACAGCAAATACAATGATGCTTTTTGTGTTGACAAAACAGACTTTATAGCTAATTCTAATATCGATTACTGGATTTATGGACATAACCATAGAGTGTTACCTGAAATTGAAGTCAACGGTACAAAAGTTGTTTCAAACCAACTTGGTTATGTGTATTACAACGAACATACAAACTTCAAAAGGGATAAGTATTTTGAGTTGTAGCTTTATACCTCTTTATTATTTTACAACAATACCTTCAAAAGTAGATCATGGTTAATGGTTTTGGTTACACATTTATATAACTATAGATGTATATAATTGAGGAATTCCTTATTTGCATTTAGTTGCTATTGTTTATATTTACTGTTTACTTATCAGTTTTACAAAATTCTATTAAATAGCAAAATATAAATGTCCAAAAGCAAAATTGAAAACACAAAATCAATAGAAGAAACCCTTTGGCAAGCCTGCGATAAACTTCGAGGTTCTGTAGAGCCTTCAGAATATAAACACGTAGTATTAGGGTTAATTTTCTTGAAGTTTACTAGCGATAAATTCAAACAACGCAAAGAAGAGTTAATTGCTGAAGGCAAAGAAAAATATGTAGAAATGAAAGATTTCTACAATATGAAAAACGTCTTCTTTTTAGAAGAAGTTTCACGTTGGTCGTACATCAGTAAAAATGCAAAGCAAGACGATATTGCTATTAAAATTGATACGGCATTACACACCATTGAAAAAAACAACCCTTCATTAAAAGGCGCATTACCCGATAACTACTTTTCACGCCTTGGTTTAGACAAATCAAAATTAGCATCGCTTCTCGATAAAATAAACGAGATAGACACACTACAAAATGAAGGTCAAGATATTGTAGGGAGAGTTTACGAATATTTCTTAGCAAACTTTGCTTTAAAAGAAGGAAAAGGAAAAGGTGAATTTTACACTCCAAAAAGTATTGTTAACCTCATTGCAGAAATGATAGAACCCTATAAAGGGATTATTTATGACCCTGCATGTGGTTCTGGTGGTATGTTTGTTCAAAGTATCAAGTTTATTGAAAGCCACCATGGAAATAAAAAAGAAGTTTCTATTTACGGACAAGAATACACCAATACAACATACAAATTGGCAAAAATGAATCTTGCTATTCGTGGAATAGCAGCTAATCTAGGCGATAAAGCAGCCGACACTTTTGCACAAGACCAACATAAAGATTTAAAAGCTGATTTTATTATGGCTAATCCTCCATTCAATCAAAAAGACTGGAGAGGTGCAGATGAACTAATAGACGACCCTCGTTGGAAGGGATATGAGGTGCCGCCTAAGAGTAATGCCAACTATGGTTGGATTTTAAACATGACAAGTAAATTGTCCGAAAATGGTGTGGCAGGTTTCATTTTGGCAAATGGAGCTTTATCTGGTGGTGGAGAAGAATATAAAATTCGAAGAAAGCTGATAGAAAACAACTTGATAGAAGCAATTGTAATTTTACCGCGTAATATGTTTTATACCACGGATATCAGCGTAACGCTTTGGATATTGAACAAAAATAAAACGGAAAGGAAGGTTGAATTACCCGATATAACCCGTAATTACCGAAACCGTGAGCAGGAAATTTTGTTTATGGATTTACGCCAAATAGGCGAACCGTTTGAGAAAAAGTACACTCAATTTTCTGAAAAGCATATTCAAGAAATAGCCAGTACCTACCACCAATGGCAACAAAAAAATACCGATTATCAAGATGTTCCAGAATATTGCTACAGTGCCAGTTTAGAAGAAGTTGCTAAAAAAGACTTCTCTTTAGTACCAAGTAAATATATCGAGTTTATAAACCGTGATGAAAACATCGATTTCGATGAGAAAATGACTGCTCTTCAAACTGAGTTAAGTGACTTGCTACAACAAGAAGCCGAAAGCAAAACCGAATTATTAAAGGTGTTTAAAGAATTAGGTTATGAGCTCAAATTATAAAAAACTTGGTGATTACATCCGGCCTTTAAATGAACGTAATAGAGATTTACAAGTGAAAACGCTTCTGGGCGTAAGTATTCAAAAAATCTTAATGCCTTCTATAGCTAATACTGTGGGCACGAATATGAAAACCTATAAGGTTATTAAAAAAAATCAGTTTGCTTACGGTCCCGTTACATCAAGAAATGGAGATAAAATTTCTATTGCATTGCTGCAAGAGTTTGATGAAGCAATCATTTCACAAGCATATACCGTTTTTGAAGTAATTGATATAAGTAAATTACACCCAGAATATTTAATGATGTGGTTTCGCAGACCCGAGTTTGACCGTTATGCTCGTTTTAAATCTCACGGCTCTGCAAGAGAAACCTTTGATTGGGATGAAATGTGCGAAGTAGAACTCCCTATCCCCTCGATAGAAAAACAACAAGAAATTGTAAACGAATACAACACTGTTACCAACCGCATTAAGCTCAACGAACAACTCAACCAAAAACTGGAAGAAACAGCACAAGCCTTGTATAAGCATTGGTTTGTGGATTTTGAGTTTCCTAATGAAGAAGGCAAACCTTATAAATCGTCTGGCGGTGAAATGGTCTTTAATGAAGAACTGGATAAGGAGATTCCTGTTGGGTGGGAATTTAGCTATTTAGGCAACTATTCAACTATTAAAGGAGGTAAAAGAATGCCTTCTGGCTCAAAATTAATCAAAGAACAAACTGATTCTGTTTATATAAAAGTAGCTGATTTAGGCACATCAAAATATGTTCAACTTGATAATACCTTTGAATATGTTCCTTCTGAGGTTGCTCCAAAAATATCTAGATATATCACTCACAAAGATGATGTAGTTATTTCTATTGTGGGAACAATTGGAGTGGTAAAAATTGTAGGTGAATCTCTAAATGGAGCAAACTTAACCGAAAATTGTATGAAGATAACTAAACTAAAGAGAATTACATCTTCATACCTATATCATTACTTAGTCTCTAAAGAAGGTAAGGAAGAGATAAAAATAAGAAATGTTGGTGCTGTACAGGCTAAATTACCAATGTATAATTTAGAATCCTTTCCCATTGTCATACCGAAAGCGGAAATTATTAATGAATTTGAAAATAAAGTGATTAGTATCGATAAAGTTTTAAATGAAAGAAATATAGAAAGCAAAACCCTCACCAAACTTCAATCCGTTTTGTTAAGTAAGATGAGTAAGGTTAAAGAGAGAACTCCAAAAGAAGTAAACAATGAAATATAAATATCAGCTCATAATACTGGGGTCAAACGTTCCTGAAAAGAAAATAGTGATTGACCAAGTAAAAGCGGAATTAAGGAATCTTAAATTGCCTGAAGAGTTTATCAAAGTCATTCCAGCATCATGTTTTGAAGCGGAATATAAAGGTAATCAACCTGCGTTTGCGCTTTATTTTGGGGACACCAGTGGTGATTTTAAAGATTTAGGTGTTACTCAAAAACTCCTGAAAGATGGCACGATGATATTACCAATATATTATGACAACTTTAATAGTGATATACCCTGCATACTATCAAATCAAAACGCTACACAGTATAGTCATAGTGAAGTTCATAAAATAGCTAATGTAGTTTTAGAGTCATTTGAACTATTACGTGATACAAGAAAGGTGTTTATAAGTTATAGAAGAGCTGAATCTACAGATGTAGCCATACAATTATATGAAGCTTTAGAAGGTTATAATTTTGATGTGTTTCTCGATACGCATTCAATTCAAAAAGGAGAACCTTTTCAAGATGAATTGTGGCATCGTATGACAGATTGCGATGTTATTGTACTTCTGAATACACCAGGATTTTTAGAAAGTCATTGGTGTAAAGAAGAGTTTGCAGAAGCGAGTGCAAAACAAATTGGGATTGTACAGCTAGTTTGGCCAAATCATCAAATTGAGGATATTGATAAATCTTCATATATCAGTTATCCAATACAATTAAAAGATGATGATTTTGCAAGTAAAGAATTATTAGACAAGAAAAAACGATTAGTTCATTCAAAGGTAAAACTAGTTATTACTGAGGTTGAAGCTGTACGTGCAAGAAATTTGGCAGCAAGACAAGATAATTTAATTACTGAATTCAGAAATATTGCTGAAAAACATAAACGAACTGTAACAGTTCAACCTGAAAAGATTTTAACTGAAGACTTGCCAAATGGTGAACACATTATATACATTCCAACTATTGGAATTCCTCAATCATCAAGCTGTCAATCTGCGGAAATTAAAAAGGAATTAATGGGTTATGATAATGTCTCTATACGTTTAATCTATGATGATTTGAGAATACGTGACAAATGGTTGAATCATTTAGATTGGTTAAATGACAATTTTAAAAAGGACATAAAAACATTAAAAAAACGAGATTTTGAGTTATGGCTACAGAAAGCATAAGGAATATATTCTTATCTGCTAGTATTCCCCTGCCTAGTAGAGATGCAAAGTATATAGACACAGCAGACATTATTGCAATTCGTGATGCAGTAATCGCTTTAGCAACATTAGTATTACCACATCACAGAATAATATGGGGTGGTCATCCTTCGATAACCCCTTTGATTTATTATGTAATGCAAAAAATGGATATGAACATCCAGGAACATGTAACAATATATCAATCAAAACTTTTTGAAAAGTTTTTCCCTAAGGATAATAACAGATTCAACAATATAATATTAACTGATATTATTGATAATGACAGAGATAAATCGCTACTTCATATGCGAAATAGAATGTTAGGTGAGTTTGAGTTTTCAGCAGCAGTTTTTATCGGCGGAATGGACGGGATTGAAATTGAGTATAATATGTTCAAAGAATTTCACCCAGCTGCAATATTACTTCCAATTGCTAGCACAGGTGCTGCAACCAAAATAGTATATGATAATTTATTCCCAGAAGACCTTAAAAACTTAAGATTCGAAAAGGATTACGGGTATATGTCTTTGTTTCAAAAATTTCTAATGGATAAAATTTAAAAGTATGGCAAGAAAAGTATTCGTTTCATATAAATATTCTGACTCATTAGTACAAGATTTAGGTATATATCAAGATTCTTTTTTGGGTAAATTAAAAATAACTACAACTGCAAGACATTATGTAGATGAAATTTCAGAGCATTTGATAGGTGATGACCATATTTATAAAGGCGAAAATGATGATGAAAGTATGGAGAATTTGGCAGACTCTTCTATCAGTTCAAGATTAGGAGACAAGATTTTTGATAGTAGTGTCACTATAGTTTTGATTTCTAAAGGGATGAAGGAACCATTTACCTCTGAGAGAGACCAGTGGATACCTTGGGAAGTTTCATATTCTTTAAAAAAGCAGACAAGATCAGATAGGTCAAGTAGTACTAATGGTGTTATAGCTGTTATACTTCCAGATGAAAACGGAAGTTATGAATACTATATAACACGTGATGGTGAATGTAATTGCAGGTCGTTAAACACTCCTATTCTGTTTCAAATAATACGCGATAATATGTTTAATGTTAAAGAACCCGACAGAAGAGTTTGCAATAATAGTTGGGTTTACTCTGGAGACAGCTCCTATATTCAATCTGTTAAGTGGTCTGATTTTATAGCAAATCCTACAAAATATATTGACAAGGCAATAGAGTTACGCGATAAGAAGGATGATTTTAACATTGTAAAAACTATTAAATAATCTATGAGTTTTATAACCGAATCCGAACTTAGAAACCAAAGAAGGTCATCAAAATCCTACTATATGACCTTAAATGAAAGCCTAAACAGTTTTAAAGGAGAAAGTAGTCTTTTTAAAACTAAAATTTTCCTTTCTCATAAACACGATGAAAGAGAGTATTTGGAAGGGGCTATTTCATTTTTAAAATCTTATGGTGTAGACGTTTATGTTGATTGGTTAGATGATGGAATGCCTAAAACAACATCAAGAAGGACCGCAGATAGAATAAAACAAAAAATTAAGGATAATCATAAATTTATTCTTTTAGCAACGGAGGGGGCAATAAGCTCTAAATGGTGTAATTGGGAGTTAGGTTTAGGAGATGCAGCAAAGTATATTAACCACATTGCAATTTTACCAATTAAAAAAGATTATTCAGATTTTTCGGGTAGTGAGTATTTAGAAATATATCCTTACATCTACAACGTTGATTATTATCAATATTTCAAAGGAAATTATAGGACAGAAGGAACATACGTTGTATTTCCATCGATTAATGGCAATGATAAAGTTGTGCCTATTAGTGAATGGTTGAATAATAAAAATTAAGCAGTTATGACAGAAACCAACCGCATAGAATACAAAGCACAACTCACCAAAGATTTAGATTTGGAAAAAGAAGTGGTAGCCTTTTTAAACTACCACGAGGGCGGTTTGGTATATATCGGTATCGATAAAAACGGCAACACACTTGGTGTAGCAGACCTGGATGCCGATATGCTTAAAATAAAAGACCGCATTAAAAACAACATTGCTCCTTCGGCTATGGGCTTATTTGATGTGGTGGCAGAAGAAAAAGAAGGTCAGCCTATCATTAAAATCATTGTGGCCAGCGGTAGCGAAAAACCCTATTTCAAGAAAAAATACGGAATGACCGAAAAAGGCTGTTACTTACGTATTGGCACAGCGGCAGAGCCTATGCCTCAAAAAATGATTGAGGAATTGTTTGCTTCTCGTACCCGTAATTCTATCGGTAAAATAAAGGCTAACAGACAAGACCTTAGTTTTGCGCAACTGCGTATTTATTACGAAGAAAAACGCAAACCACTCAACCAACAATTCAAAAAGAATTTAGAGCTGCTTACCCCACAGGGAGATATTAATTATGCAGGGTATTTGTTGGCAGATGAAAATAACGTATCGGTAAAAGTAGCCAAATATAAAGGCACTACCCGTGCAGACTTAGCCGAAAGCAATGAATACGGTTATGGTTCACTGATTAAAGCTACCAAAAGCGTACTCAATAAAATAGAACTGGAAAACCGTACCCTTACCCAAATTACCAGTAAGGAGCGTTTAGAAAAACAGCTTTGGAATGGTATTGCTTTACGTGAAGCTATTATCAATGCTTTTGTGCATAACGACTATACCCGAGAAATAGCTCCCAAGTTTGAAATATTCCAGGACCGTATAGAAATTACTTCGGTTGGTGCTTTACCTGAAGGCTTGAGCGAATCTGAGTTTTTTGAAGGTTATTCCGTTCCCAGAAACAAAGAATTAATGCGGGTTTTTAAGGATGTGGATTTAGTAGAACAATTAGGTTCAGGCATACCAAGAATACTGGAAACCTATGGTAAAGAATGCTTTCAGTTCTCTGCTAATTTCCTGCGTATGGTCTTTCCATCGGCAGAACCAGTCAATAAAGAAGAAGATAAAGAATCTACCAAGGAAGGGTTGGCAGATAGGTTGGTAGATAGGTTGGTAGATGGGTTGGCAGAAAGTCAACAAAAAATTATCCAATTAATACTGAATAACCCTAAAATTAGTAAAAGGGAAATGGCAGAAAGTATTGGTATAAGTACCACTGCAATAGACAATAACATTAAAACCCTAAAAGAGAAAGATATAATAGAGCGTGTAGGAAGTGACCGTACAGGGTATTGGAAAATAATTACCAAGGAATGAAATTTACAGAAGCCAAATTAGAAGAAGTATTTACACAGTTATTAGGTAATGAGGGTTATCCGCATTGTTTGGGTAATAGTATAAATCGTGCTCCTGAAGATGTACTTATAGAGGACGATTTAATCGATTTTCTATTAACACAATACAAAAAGGAAGGGCTTACCCTTACGGAAGCAAAATCTATTGTATTGCAACTTAAAAACCTACCTGCTTCTGACCTTTATGAAACCAACAAAAAAATAATCCAATGGCTATCCGATGGTTTTAGCTTTAAACGAGATGATAGAAACCAAAAAGATATCTGGATTTATTTAATCGACTATACAAACAAAGAAAATAACACGTATAAGTTTGTTAACCAACTTGAAATAATAGGTACAGAAAAACGTATCCCAGATGGAATAATTTACATTAATGGAATTCCCGTTGTTGTATTTGAATTTAAAACATCCATTCAAGAAAACTGTACCATTAATGATGCGTATGTTCAATTAACTACTCGATACAAAAGAGATATTCCTGCACTATTTAAATACAATGCTTTTTGTGTAATTAGTGATGGCGTGAACAATAAAGCAGGATCGTTTTTTGCTCCTTACGAATTTTTCTATGCCTGGCGAAGAATTTCTGGAACTGCTAAAGATGTAGATGGTATAGATAGCATGTACACCCTTATCCAAGGAATGTTTAATCAAGATAGATTGAACGATATAATTCAAAACTTTATTTATATCCCAGACACGTCCAAAAAAGACGAAAAAATAGTGTGTCGTTATCCGCAATACTACGCCGTAAATGCTTTATATGAAAACATTAAAAAAGCACAAAAGCCTAATGGAGATGGTAAAGGTGGAACCTACTTTGGCGCAACTGGAAGTGGTAAAAGCTATACAATGCTATACCTAACAAGAGTATTGATGAAGAGTAAAGCTTTTGAAAGCCCTACCATTATTCTAATTACAGATCGAACCGATTTAGATGATCAACTTTCAGGACAGTTTACCAATGCAAAAACATTTATTGGCGATAATACTATTACAAGTGTTGAATGCAGAGCAGAATTAAGATCCCTTTTACAAGGTCGTGCCAGTGGAGGAGTATTTTTAACTACCATTCATAAGTTTACAGAAGATGTTGAGCTGTTGTCTGAGCGTACCAATGTAATTTGTATTTCAGATGAAGCGCACCGAAGTCAAACCAACCTAGACCAAAAAGTACGCATAACCGAAGCAGGGGTAAAAAAATCGTATGGTTTTGCCAAGTATTTACACGACTCTTTACCAAATGCTACTTATGTTGGTTTTACAGGTACGCCTGTAGATGCTACTTTAGATGTGTTTGGAAATGTAGTTGATGCTTACACCATGACGGAATCTGTAATAGATGAAATTACGGTACGTATTGTTTATGAAGGTAGAGCTGCTAAAATTGCCTTACAAAATACGGAATTAGAAAAAATTGAAAAGTATTATGAAGAAGCTGCTGAAGCTGGCGCAAATGAATACCAAATAGAAGAAAGCAAAAAGCAATCTGCAAACATGAATGCCATACTTGGCGATCCAAATAGATTAAAAGAATTGGCTGCTGACTTCATAGAACATTACGAAAATAGAGTTTCAGAAGGAGCATCAGTAAAAGGAAAAGCAATGTTTGTAAGCAGTTCTCGTAACATTGCCTATGAATTTTATAAAAACGTTATTGAACTAAGACCAGAATGGAATGAAGTGAAAATCGCAGAAGATGGCGCTGTTTTAACGGATAAGGATAAGAAAGAAATAAAACCCATGGAGCGCATCAAAATGATAATGACGCGTGGAAAAGACGACCCAAAAGAGCTCTACGATTTATTGGGTACCAAAGAATACCGTAAAGAATTGGATAGGCAATTTAAAAACGAAAAATCCAATTTTAAAATTGCCATCGTTGTAGATATGTGGTTGACTGGTTTTGACGTTCCTTTTCTAGATACAATTTACATAGACAAACCCATACAGCAACATAATTTAATACAAACAATTTCTCGTGTTAACCGTAAGTTTAAAGGAAAAAATAAAGGTTTAGTTGTCGATTATATTGGCATTAAAAAACAAATGAACCTTGCGCTTAAAAAGTATTCTGAAAACGAAAATGATAATTTTGAAGATATTCAACAGTCGCTAGTTGTTGTTCGAAATCATTTAGACTTACTGGCTAAACTATTACACAAATTTGATAACTCAAAATATTTCAATGGTAGCGCACTAGATCAATTGAATACACTGAATATGGCAGCAGAGTATGTTCAGCTGACTAAGGAGTTAGAAACCCGATATATGGGCTTGGTAAAACGCTTAAAAGCTGCGTATGATATATGTGCAGGAAGTGAAGAATTGACGCAAGAAGAAAGAGATTACACACATTTCTACCTAGCAGTACGCTCAATTGTATTTAAACTAACCAAAGGCGATGCGCCTGATACAGCACAAATGAATGCTAAGGTAAGGGAAATGATTAAAAATGCGCTACAGAGTGATGGTATAGATGAAATATTTAAAATGGGGGATGGTTCTGAAAAAGAACAAGACATATTTGATGAAGATTATTTATCCAAAATTGATAAAATAAAACTACCTAACACAAAGATTAAGCTATTACAACAATTATTAGCGAAGGCTATTGGTGAAATGAAAAAAGTCAATAAAGTTAAGGGGGTTGACTTTAGTAGAAAAATGGAATCCTTAGTTCAAAAATACAATCAACGTGATGAAAATGACGTCCTCAGAAGTGAGGTGTACGAAGAAATGGCAGATCAATTAACGGACTTAATTTGGGATGTTTATAAAGAATTCAAAGCAGGGGATAATTTGGGAATTGATTTTGAAGAAAAAGCATTTTACGATATTTTAAAAGAGCTTTGCGTAAAATATGATTTCTCATACCCTGAAGATAAATTAATCGAACTAGCTCGTGCTGTAAAAGGTTTGGTTGATGGTCAAGCTAAGTTTCCAGATTGGAACAAAAGGGATGATATTAAATCAGCATTAAAAGTTGGCTTAATTTTACTTTTAGACGAACACGGCTACCCACCAGTAGAACGTGATGAAGTGTATAAAGAAATCTTTGAGCAGGCTGAGAATTATAAGAAGTATAATCCTTAAAAGCTAATGTATGAGATAATAGTAATAAAAAAATTATTGATTTATAATTAGTTAAAGAATATTTATCTTAATAAATGAAATATCCTATACACCTGCTCCTTATAAAACAAACCCTATAAAGACCCGTCAAAGGGTTTTTATTTTACCCCTGCTGAACCACTTCCATAGTATTCTATTTAACAAACAGGGTTGAAACAATACAAAAACCACTTTGCGGAAACAAAAACCACTTTGCGGAAGAAAAAACCACTTTACGGAAACAAAAACTACTTTAGTTTTTGAAATTAAACATCTAACTTTACAAGCTAATACCGTGAATTAATACGGCAAATTAGTATAATTCTTAACAGCTAATTCAAAATTTTTTTTGAGTAATTCTTTTGTCTTACCTTCGAATAAAACTAAATCTGAAATCCCTTCAAGTTTTCCATAATAAACTTCATCTTCCTCACTGTATTCTACACTACCAATAAACCCATTATATTTTAATTTATTACCCATATTATAATTTGTAAAATTTGAATTAATTAAAACCAGAAGCTGATGTATGATTATAAAACATCATAACAACAATTCACTTGCCTGATCTAACAAAGAACTATCAAGTTCTTTTAGATAAGCCTTTGTTGTTGCTAAATCTTGATGTCCCATTGATTCACTAATAATATCTGTAGCAACACCCTTTTCTTTTAAGCAATTGGCGTAACTATGTCTTGCTACATAGCTTGTAATCGACTTTTGGATTTTACAAAGTTTAGCTATTTCTTTCAAGTCTTTATTATACTTTTTTAATGCTTTTTTCTTTCTATTTTCTAGCTGTTGTGGTGTTAAATTCTCTTTTAAAAGGATAGGAAAAAGATATTTATTTATTCTTCTTTTCTGGTAATATGAAATAATCTCTTTAACTGGAGGTAATATTTTTACAATGAAATTACCATTAGTCTTGGAGCGCACATAATATATTCGATCTTCTGATATATCTTCAAATCGTAGCTTCATCATATCTGCAAAATTCATACCTCTAGTATAAAAACTAAAAACAAAGTAATTTCTACTATTTACTAAGTGGGGATGATTAGAGAGGTCTATATTAATTATTTTTTGTACCTCTTTTAATCCCAATGCTCGTTTTATTCCCTTCCCCTTTAAACGAGATATTTTATACTTACTAAAAGGATAGTTCTCTTTCTTTTCTATTCCTCTTTCAATAGCTTTATTATATAGTGCTCGAATCTCTCTCATCTTAACTCCTATCCCCCCATCGGTACCTCCTCTAGACCTAAGAAAAGCTTCATACTTAGAAAGAAAAGCAGGTGTAACATCATCAAAAGATAAATTTTTAGATTTATTATTAAATAACATAACTGAATTATAGGTGTCTTTATAAGCCCGAGCATTTCCCATTCTACCTGCAAGTTCCATTTCATTAATTAATTCATCCCATAATTTGAAAATATTTTTATTTAAAGGATTTGTATTAACCCTTAACTCCTTTTCAAAATCATCAAGCGTGTAATTCTCTTTGTTAAGATCCAAATCACCTAATATTTTTGCAGCTCTATTTTCAAAACCACTTAAAAATTCATTGTGCTTCAGATAATCTTTTTTCTTTGAATTAAATCTACCTTCATTTTTATTCCATTCCTTTGTACTAGCATTATAAATTGTTTTAAAAAATTTAGATTTTCTATCTTTAGTAACCCTTAAACAGATAGGATATTTACCATCAGACAGTTGCGTTTTTCTTAATACAGTTTTTATACTAGCCATATTCTTTTATTATCAGTACAACATATGTACAACATTTGATGAGATAAATGTAATCAAAAGAAACTTTAGGAAAAATAATATTTTACAACTAATTGATTTTCTTAGATTTAGAAACTAAAAGAAATTAAAAGAAAATAATTTTCACTGACTCATAATCAGGGGGTCCATGGTTCGAGCCCATGTGGGACCACATAAAAGCCTCTTAAACATTAATGTTTAAGAGGCTTTTTCTTTTCTAGGGGCTGATTAGGGGGCTAAATAATCTATTTTACTTTACACTTCTAATAAACTATAAGCCATTATTTTCCAAATTTTAACATTCGCCTTAAGGAAAACCGTAAGGAAACCAAATCAACAAAATATAATTTTACGCTCAATACTAGCATTCAATCATTAAGCAATGATGACTCATTAACCAACACAGCCGTTTTGAAATTATTCAGAACGGCTTTTTTATTCTAAATTTGGTTTTACATATTTGTTAAACATATATGGAGTAACAGGTTTTAAATGCTCTTTCGTTACTGGGTGTTTCCCAAAATAAGCATAAAACTCAATAGCTCCTTTATTCATTTTACAATAATAAGACATTCCCACCTTTACTTCTGATAAAGAAAGCTTGTGCTGCTTTTTATAAATTGTAGCATCATAAATAATAATATCATTTGGTACCTCTACTTCAGAAATATCACACGAAACTACTTCATATTTCTCTCCATTCCATGTCATACATTTAGGCTCTTTCTTCAGAAAAAAAGAATAACACAAACCACCTAAAATAACAGCTAACAACGAGTACAACACAATGCGCTCTAGGTTAAAGTACTTCGATTTAGTTTTAACAGGGTTTTGCTGTTTCTCTGATGGCGTAGTATTGTTTGTAACAAAATCTTCATAGCTATCGTAACCAATGTATTTTGCCATAAACTCTAACAGTTCGGGTTTTAAAGTTACGGCACGAGCTTCATTACCCAAAACGTATTTATTGTAAATACTGGTAAAGGTTCTGCTTGTAATTTGGTGGCCCAATTCCTCAAATTGATTCGATAGGTATTCGGCTTGCCCGCTTTTAGAATTTTTGCCGCTTTTTACTTGAGCTTCTTCAAAAACACGTTTTACCAATTTCTTATGTAAATAATTCATAGTAGTAATAAATTCAGGACTTTAAAAGTAAAAATATTTAGACAAAAGTCAGACATAAATGTCGGACATTCTTTTCCATAGTTTGTCTAGAATTTTTATGCAATGCCTCCCTTTCTTTGTCGGCAAGAAGGGTTGAGGTCGTGTAAAGCTAACACTTCCAAAGCGCAACAACTTTTCCTACGGAAATCTAAAATACGAGAACAATAGCATATGGGAAGCTGCTATTAAGTATCGTATTTAGGTCTCCACTTCCCAACAATAAGGATCATCTCCTTACCAATTTAGTTGTAAAAACGTCCTGTTTCATACGGGCAGCAACACCATTGTCTAATTTTTAAAACATATTATTATGAAAAAAATATTTTTAGCACTTACGGTTATCTCATTAAATGCAGCTTTACAATCGTGCACCAAAGAAAGTGTAGCAAGTACAGATACTTTATACGACTTACAAGCTTCTGAAGATGAAGAAATAAATGAAGTTCCACACGAACCCGACGAACCAGAAACCACAAAAAACAATGATTAAGTTTAAATAATTTTTATTTTAGGGGAATGAAAAAACTACTACTACCATTCCCCTATTTTTTGGGTGTTTTGATATGCCTTTATGCCTGTAATTTTTCTGCTGAAAAAAGCAAGACTACAACTATTAATACCGCTCCAAATTCAGTAGAAAATCAACTGAAAATAATTAACACCCTACGGAAGTCAAACCTAGACAGCGCACTTCTTTTAAATCAGAAGCTCATAAACACATACCACTTGTATGCAGACACTATACAAGCAGAAATTTTAAAACAAAAAATAACCTTATCTTATTATAAAGATTTAGAGGATAGCACCCTTTTTTATGCTGATAAGTTTTTGTCGCTTCAGCAAGAAAAAAAAGACAGTGTTGGCATAGCAGATGCATTTTTCAGACTCGGTTTTTACCATCGATCGTATCAAAATATTGAAGAGTCAATTTATAATTATTACCAAAGCGTTAAAACTTTCGAAGCAATAAAAGACACTATAGAAGCCGGAAAAAAACTCGTGAATTTGTCCAACATATTTAATGCCATAGGAAACTATAATGAGGCGGAACAAACAGGTGTAAAAGCATTGCAATATCTCGAAAATTCGTCTCAAAATAAATACATCGCAGGGGCATACAACGCTTTAGCAATTGCATCCAAACAACAAAAAATATATCCAGAAGCTTTGCATTGGTACCAAAAAGCATTGCTTAGAGCATCCGATAGTCTTTCAAAAATTAAAATAAGTAGTAACATTGCTGTGACTTATTTACACCAAGGCGATTACCTAACAGCTTACACTTTGTTAGACAGTTTGCAAAAAAACTCGCAAATACAAAACGACCAAGAATTGTTTGCAAGAAATCTCGACAACAAAGCATTTTCCGCTAGTTATTTAGGCCTCCCCGATGCAGAAAAAGAACTTTTACAAGCGCTAAATTTAAAAAAAGAACTTAAAGACGAAAGCGGACAAACCACTAGCTATTTGCATTTAGCAACCTACTATTCTAACAATCGGCAGGCATATACAGCACAGCAAATGGCTACACAAGCACTGGCACTCGCAAAAGAAAGCAATAGCACCGATGATATTTTAGAAGCATTGGCTCTTTTAATTAATAATACCTCCAACCCAAAAAAATATGCACAAACATACTTACACCTTACCGATAGTATCCAAACTACACAAGACCGCTTAAAAAATGCGTTTGCAAAAATTAAATATGACAGCGAGAAAACTAGAGCCGAAAACATAAAACTCTCCAACGAAACAAAAATTAAACAACTTCAACTCGACAAGCAACGAAGTAGAAACATATTGTTAACCATAATTCTACTTATCATCATTTTATTTTGGTATTTATTAACGCGATACAACAAAGCCAAATACCAACGAGAAAAAGCCAATGAAGCGTACCAAACGGAGATGAAAATTTCTAAAAAAATACACGACGAACTTGCCAACGATATTTTCAATATTATTTCGTTTACTGAAAATACCACCATAGAAGATGTTTCAAAAAAGCAACTTTTAACCGAGCTCGAAAGTGTATATACAAAGGCTAGAGATATTTCTAGATCCAACGGAAAAATCGATTTTTCAATTCCAATTACAGACAACCTACAAGCGCTCATCAATGGATATCAAAATGAACAAGTAAACATTATTTGTCAAGGATTAGCCCAATTAGCAGAGTTACATATTCCTGAGGAAAACCAACGCGCCATGTACCGAACCTTACAAGAGCTTTTGGTAAATATGAAAAAACACAGCGAAGCAACTATTGTGGTACTTCGTTTTACTTCAGAAAAGAAAAAAATTACTATTTCGTATTCCGACAACGGACGTGGTGTAGAAATTACGAGAAGATTTAAGACCAACGGCCTTCTGAATGTGGAAAACCGTATTGAAAGCATTGGTGGAAGTTTTACTTTTGACTCTACACCATTAAAGGGCTTTAAAGCCTCCATTGTAATACCCGCATAAATCATGTTTAAAAAAATATTAATTGCAGAAGACATCGATAGTATCAACATCGGACTTGTAAATACGCTTAAAGAAGCTTACAATGTAGAAATTGATCATGCAAAATATTGCGATGATGCATATTTAAAAATCAAAAGTGCTATCCAAAAAAACACCCCGTATGATTTATTAATTACCGATTTATCGTTTAAGCAAGACCACCGAAAATGCAACATTGCTTCGGGTGATAAACTTGCAGGAAAAGTAAAATTGGAACAACCTAATATTGCCGTAATTATATATTCTATTGAAGACAGACCGCATGTAATTAAATCGTTTTTCGATAATATTGGTATAAACGGTTATGTGTGCAAAGGCAGAAACAGCGCAAAAGAAATGGTTACAGCTGTAAAGCAAGTTTACAATACCAACACATACATTCCTGAGCATTTAAAATTTGGGCTTCGCGAAACTAGAAATATCGAGATTGAAAATTACGACGTTTTACTACTTGAAGCACTTTCGCAAGGGAATTCACAAAACGAAATCAAAACAAAATTCAAATCAGAAGGTGTTAGTCCGTGTAGCTTAAGCACCATCGAAAAGCGTATCAATAATTTACGTAACACTTTTAAAGCAAAAAACACCACCCATTTAATCTCAATCGCCAAAGATTTGGGAGTGATATAGATTTTTCTGGAAATAAAAAAACAATCAGCCTTACGGATATCCGTAAGGCTGATTCATTTTGTAATCTTAGTTTCGCCAACTCAAAATTTAAAACCTATTAGTATGAAAAAAATTGGAGTAACAGCCCTAATTTGCTCACTATTTTTAACAAGTTGTTCTGTTCACAACGGATTAACTACAAACGTTAACAACACCGATACCAGTGTAATTCTTTCAAAAAGTAATTACAAAGTACTAGGCACTGTAACTGGAGATGCAGAAGCAATGTATGTATTAGGAATTGGTGGAATTTCTAAAAAAGGAATGGTAAATGAAGCGAAAGCAGAAATGTTTAGAAAAGCTAAGCTTGAAGGTGCTTCTAAAGCAATTATCAACCAAACTGTTGAAATAAAGCACTCGGCATTTCCATTTATCAGAATGTATCACGTTTATGCTTCTGGACAAGTAATTGAGTTTACAGAAAATTAATCTATTTGTTATTGTATTGATAGTAACATAAATAGCTAACAACATTCAAAAGCCTTATCAACACTTAGTTTTTAAGGCTTTTTTTACACCAATAAATTATAAAACAAATAGTTTATTTTTGATAATTAGTTGTCATCTTTAAATTCTCATATTATTTTATCTCATGAAAAAACTATTCTTCGCTCTTTGTTTGCTGATTTCTTTCAGTATAAAAGCACAAGAAACCCCTATTACAGCTTTTACTGAAAAATGGGAAAACTCAAAGACTTATTTGCTAAACATTGCCCAATTGATGCCCGAAGAAAATTACGACTTTCGTCCTACCGAACGCGAAATGAGTTTTAAAGAACAATTATTACATATCCAACAGAATATAAACTGGCTCGGAAAAACATATTTTAATGCTGAAATCAATACTGAAACAACAAAACCTCTCAGCAAAGAAGAATTATTAGCGTCGATTTCAAATTCTTTCGATGCAGTTAACACTGCTGTCCAAAATACTTCAGAAGAAAACTTAAAAAACAAAGTAGATTTC
Source organism: Joostella sp. CR20 (assembly GCF_038433465.1). NCBI lineage: Bacteria > Pseudomonadati > Bacteroidota > Flavobacteriia > Flavobacteriales > Flavobacteriaceae > Joostella > Joostella sp. CR20. The sequence goes on from NZ_JAESVF010000001.1 coordinate 539,039, forward strand.
TTTGCTGGTGAAAAAACAAAGTTGCAAATACTCAACCTTCTTCAAGACCATGTTACCCACCACCGCGGACAATTAATTGTATACCTAAACCTCAACGCTATTAAACCACCTAAATATGTAGGTTGGTAAGTTTTAAATAGGATCTCCAATACGCCTGTCTGCCGACAAAGGCAGGCTCGAACTGACTTTTTAATCTTAATTTGGCACATTATATAACGTGAGTTCGACACAAGAATGATGAATATTTGATAAAATTGACCTATTTAGAAAGTATTAAAAATCAAGGAAGCAGTGTTGGACGAAAGATAAAAGAATAAGATAGATGTAAAAACATTACTTCTCAAACAAGAATTGTATTTTAGCGGTATGGTATTAGTTACTGGAGGAACTGGACTTATTGGAGCACATTTGCTTTTAGAGCTTTCAAAACAGGAAGCGCATATCCGTGCGATTTATCGAACCAAAGCTAAAATAAGCGCTGTGGAAGCTTTTTTTACTTCGGAAGGAGCTAAAGATTTCTTTTTAAAAATAGAATGGATTCAGGCGGATATTACAGATGTTCCAGCATTAGAAGCAGCGTTTAGAGATGTAACTCAAGTGTACCACTGCGCAGGTTTAATTTCGTTTAACCCTTCTGAATATCAACAACTCCGTAAAACAAATATCGAAGGCACGGCCAACATCGTAAATTTATGTATTGCAAATGCGGTTCAAAAGTTGTGCTACATAAGCTCCATAGCAACGTTGGGAACTAAAATTACAGAAACGCCAATTGACGAAACCACGTATTGGAATCCAGAGGCTGCAAACAATGTGTATGCAATTACAAAATATGGTGCAGAAATGGAAGTTTGGCGCGCTACGCAAGAAGGGCTTCCTGTGGTAATTCTAAATCCTGGAGTTGTTTTAGGTGAAGGTTTTAAAGATGCTCCGAGTAATAAATTTTTTAAACTGATTCAAAACGGACTTTCATATTATCCTCCTGGAGGAACTGCTTTTGTTGATGTAAAAGATGTTGTTTCAGCATTGATAAAAGGAATGAAAACAACTATTCAAAACGAACGATTTATTGCCGTAGGAACCAATGCAAGTTATCGAGAAGTTTTAAATACAATTGCTGAAACATTGGATATGCCTGCTCCAAAAAAAGCTTTAAAGCCATGGCATTTAAATATGTTATGGCGCCTTGATTGGTTTTTGGCTTTGTTCCCGTGGAGAAGCAGAAAACTTACCAAAAACACTGCACATTCTTTAATTACGACAACGCGTTACAGCAATCAAAAAATTAAAGATAAATTAGAAATTGACTTCACGCCAATTCAAAAAACAATTCATCGAATTTCGGCTTCATACCGTAGAGAAGTGTAAAAGTATTACTTTGTCTTTTTCACTGGTGCTTTTTTGGCTGGCGCCTTTTTAGCAGGAGCTTTCTTAACTTTTTCAGTTTGTTGTTTTTCAAGTTTACTGTCTACCGTATCTTTTAATTTTTGCAATCTTTTTTCAACTTCGGTAAACATTTCCGACTGTAAATTTGGGTTTGAAGTGTAGTAAATACTGTTTTGAGATAATTGTGCACTATCGATATTGTATTTTCTGTAGATGTATTCTTCAGGGTCGAAATTGTACGTTTCTAAATTTTTCGCAGCAGTCGATTTTGCAGCATTTAAAACAGCAATATCATAATAAATATTGGTCATAACGTCTTTGTCCAAAATGTTTTCTGGCTTATCAACTATTGTTTCTTTACATCCTACAATCAGTATAAAAACAAAAAAAAGAAATACTACTTGCTTCATTTTATCAAATTAATCTCTGTTAAAAGTAAGTCTTTTTACGTTTCTTTCTTTAGAAAAGTTTCCGTTTTCAAAGGCTAAATTTCCGTTTACAAATGTGTGAGTTACTTTGGAGTTAAACGTGGTTCCTTCAAAAGGAGACCAACCACATTTGTACAAAATATTACTTTTATCGACTGTCCAATTTTGTTGTGTGTCTACCAAAACCAAATCAGCAAAATAACCTTCTCTTATAAAGCCTCTTTTTTCGATATTAAATAAAATTGCTGGGTTGTGACACATTTTTTGGATAAGTTTTTCCAAAGAAATTTTCCCTTCTTTTACCTTAGCCAAAAGCGCAGCCAAGGTGTGTTGTACCAACGGTCCACCCGATGGTGCACTGGTGTAAATATTTTGTTTTTCTTCGAGCGTGTGTGGTGCGTGGTCTGTTGCCAAAACATCAATTCGATCATCGAGTAAGGCTTCCCAAAGTCCAGCTCTATCTTCAGCAGTTTTTACAGCAGGATTCCATTTTATAAAAGTTCCTTTTTGTGCATAATCGGCATCCGAAAACCAAAGATGATGTGTACAAACTTCCGCAGTAATTCTTTTTTCTTCTAACGGAATATCATTTCTGAAAAGATTTGTTTCCTTGGCTGTTGAAACATGGAAAACGTGCAGTCGTGCATTGGTTTTTTTAGCGAGTTCGATAGCTCTTGAAGAAGATAAATAACAAGCTTCTTCACTTCTGATAATTGGGTGATACTTAATCGGAATATCATCGCCAAACTCAGCTTTGTACTTTTCGAGATTGTTTTTAATAGTGGTTTCATCTTCGCAATGCGCCGAAATAACCATTTCGGTATTCGAAAAAATCTTTTCGATAACTTCTTCATTGTCTACCAACATATTTCCTGTTGAAGACCCTAAAAAGAGTTTAACTCCCGCACAAGCGTTTTTGTCGAGGCGTTTTAATTCTTCTAAATTATCGTTGGTACCGCCAAACATAAACGAGTAATTGGCAAAAGAAGTTTGCTTACCAATTTCCATTTTTTCTTCTAGCTTTTCGATGGTAACCGTTTGCGGATTGGTGTTGGGTTGCTCAACAAAAGTAGTAACTCCCCCTGCAATGGCGGCTCTACTTTCCGAAGCAATATTTCCTTTATGTGTAAGTCCAGGCTCTCTAAAATGCACTTGGTCGTCTATAACTCCAGGCATTAAAAGTTTCCCTTTTGCATCAATAACTGTTGCAGTATCATCAGAAATGTCGGTTCCTATTTTTTTAATAAATTCTCCTTCGATAAGCACATCGCCTTCAAAAGTTTTGAATTCGTTTACAATAGTTGCGTTTTTTATAAGTGTTTTTTTCATTGCTTCTGATTCTATTTCAAAGGGTTATTTAAGCTGATTTTTTAAACAAACTGTTCCATTTTAAAGAAAGTACTCCAAATACGGCTTCGTTGATAATTTTTCCGCTCATTTTAGATTTTCCAAGTTCTCGATCTTTAAAAATAATAGGCACTTCTATAATTTTAAACTGATGGAGATGTGCTTTAAATTTCATTTCTATCTGAAAAGCATAGCCTATAAATTTAATATTATCAAGGTCGATACGCTCTATAACTTCTCTTTTATAGCACATAAATCCAGCTGTTGGATCGTGAATTTTCATGCCTGTAATAAGTTTTACATACACGGAAGCTCCGTAGGAAAGTAAAATACGGCGCAAGGGCCAGTTTACTACATTTACACCGTTTACATAGCGCGAACCTACGGCTACACTTGCGTTTTCTTGTACACATGCGTTGTAAATACGGATGAGGTCTCGAGGATTATGCGAAAAATCGGCATCCATTTCAAAAATATATTCGTAATGGTGTTGCAAGGCCCATTTAAAACCGTGAATATAGGCAGTTCCTAAACCTGATTTTTCTTTTCGAACTTCCAAATGTAATCTTTGCGGAAACTTTTCTTGTAAAGCAGTTACTTTTTGGGCAGTGCCATCTGGAGAATTGTCGTCCACAATTAGCACGTGAAAAGATTTTTTCAGCTCAAAAACAGCATTAATTATGGCCTCTACATTTTCTATTTCGTTGTATGTAGGGATAATAACGAGACTATCTGATTGCATGTGATCTTTCTTGAAGCCACAAAAATAGCATTTATAAAAAGTAATTTTACTATCTTTTAGTTTTTTAAGTTGATTTTAAGGAATTTTGCACCGCTATAGAGAAGAGAATTAACTAACGATTTAGAAAATAATTATGATCGACGCTAAAAAGTCTACTAAAATAATTCTGCTATTTGTTTGTATAACGGTGGTTATAAATCTAATACAAAGTGCTTTTACAGGACTTATTTTTGACGAAGCGTACTATTGGTATTTTGCTCAAAATTTAAGCTGGGGATATTTCGATCATCCGCCAATGGTTGCACTTTTGGTGTATATAGGAAACCATTTATTTGATGGCGAATTGGGCGTACGCTTGTTGTCGCCATTTTTATACGCTGCCAATATTTTACTCTTATGGGCTTTAATAGACGATAAAAATAAACACCAATATACTTGGTTGTTTGTTGCGTTTATAAGTAGCATTGGGTTAATGGTTGCCTACGGATTTATGATTTTACCCGACACAGCTCTTTTAACGAGTAGCTTGCTTTTTATGTGGGCTTACAAACGCTTTATTACCCAAAATAACAGTTTCTCGGTAGTGCTTTTAGGTATAAGCATGGCGTTGGTAATGTACAGTAAATACCATGGGGTTTTACTTATTGTTTTTGTATTACTCTCTAATTTACAGCTTTTACGAAAAGGGAAATTTTGGGTAGCAGTTGTGGTTTCTTTATTGCTTTATGCTCCGCATTTAGTTTGGTTGCAAACGGTAGATTATGCTCCTTTAAAGTACCATTTGTTCGATCGTGCTAACAGCGCATACAGAATTAAATTCACCTTAGATTATTTGGTAAACTGCATCGCTATTATCGGACTTTGTTTTCCTTTAACGTATTGGGCGTTTTATAAATTTTCTGCTGAAAATAAATTTGATAAGGCGTTGAAATTTTTGGGCTACGGTGTTTTTATATTCTTCTTATTTTCAAGTTTTTCAAGGAAAACACAAGCGCAATGGGTAATATTGATGGTTATACCTTTAATTATTTTCAGTGTACGATACGCCTATCAGTTTGAAAAATACAGAACATGGTTATTCAGAATAAGTGTTTTTTCGGTGGTATTAATTTTATATTTAAGAGTGGCGCTTATATATCAACCTATTTCACCTATAAGTTATGAAGCCTACGGAAATAAAAAATGGGTTACAGAACTTAAAGAAAAAGTAAACGGTGCTCCTGTTGTTTTTCATAACTCGTATAGAGATGCTGGTATGTATGGTTTTTATGCTGATACTGATTTGGTTTTTTCTTCAAACGACTTGGATGCCAGAGAAAACCAATTTGATTTGGATGATTCTGAATTTAAAGTGAGAAATCAAAAAGTTGCTTACCTCACAGGAAATCACAACTATTTGATAGATTCTACAATTTCTGTAATTAGGGAGTTTAAGAATCATAAAATTAGAGGAACATTTATCAATAAATTTAAAACATATAAGAAGATGAAGTTAGATGTTGCTGCGGAAGATTTTTCTAGCAACAGCATTCCATTAACATTTGAAGCTTCTCTTTACAACCCTTACCCAGAAACTATTCAAACCGATTCTTTGCATTATGCGGGGATGTTTTTCAATCAGCATAAAAGGGATATAAAAGTATTTCCGTTGATTGTTGAAACAGCATCGCGTACTATTAAAAATAGTGAAACCATACAATTACAAGTAAAAATTCCAGATACAGTACAGATTCCAGAAGTGTCTTATTTTAGAATGGGAATTGTAAATAACGGGGTTTATCCAGGTTTTCAAGGAGAAATGATTAAGCTTTCCAACTAGTGAATGAAATTTTAAGACATACCAATTACCATACAACAGAAACAATTTTGTTGTTTGTTGCCTTACTCAGTTTGGCGCTTGCAAAGTATGTAAACGAGCAAAAGTTTCATGCTTTTATTGCTTTGTTTGTAAATTATAAATATTTAAAAATTTACAGTAAAGAGCCTAACCAAACTACGAGTTTGTTTAACTTCTTTTTATTTGTTCCTCAGTTAGTTTGTTTTTCACTAATTGTCTGGCTTCTTACAGAAAATATGAGTCTTTCTGTAAGTTTAAATCCTTACTTAATTCTCCCATTTTTGTTCTTATTTATCCTTTTTAAGTTCTATTTAGAGAAAATAATAGCTACAATTTTTGATATAATTCCGTTCGTAGAAAGCTTCCATTTTCATAAAGTTACCTATCGAAACCTCACTGCATTACTTTTGTTGCCGTTAATTAGTTTATTCATTTACAGTAATTTACAAAGTAACATTGTGTTTTATGTAATATTACTAGTGTTTATTTCTTTTAATGTTATTTCAATGGTACTTACATTAAGAAATCATCAAAAATTAATAGGAAAATATTTATTTTATTTTATTTTGTATCTTTGCGCGCTAGAAATAGCCCCTTATTTGATACTAATAAAATTTTATTTTATTGATAAGGCTTCAAACTAATGGATATTTATGAAAGTTAAGACAATCTTAGTTTCACAACCTGAGCCAAAAGTGGAAAATTCTCCATATTTAAGGTTGGTGGAAAAGCAAAAAATAAAGGTAGATTTTAGACCCTTTATACATGTAGAAGGAGTTAATGCGAGAGATGTAAGACAGCAAAAAATTGACTTAACCCAGTTTACAGCAATTATTTTAACAAGTAGAAACGCTGTAGATCACTTCTTCAGAATCGCCGAAGAAATGCGATTTAAAGTTCCAGACAGCATGAAGTATTTTTGTCAATCAGAAGCTGTAGCTTACTATTTGCAAAAGTATGTTGTGTACAGAAAGCGTAAAATTTATGTTGGTAAACGTACCTTCCCAGAATTAGCACCGCTTATTAAAAAATACAAAGACGAGAAGTTTTTATTACCTTCTTCGGATGTATTAAAGCCTTTAATTCCTGAAACGCTAAACGAATTAAAAATCGATTGGAAACGAGCTATTTTATACAAAACCGTTATTAGCGACCTTTCAGATTTAAGAGATGTTTATTACGATATTTTGGTATTCTTTAGTCCTTCTGGAATTGAGTCGTTATTGAAGAATTTCCCAGACTTTCAACAAAACGATACTAGAATTGCCGTTTTCGGAAACACTACTGTGAAAGCTGCTACAGAGGCAGGGTTGCGCATCGATATCGAAGCACCAACACCAGAAACACCTTCTATGACAATGGCACTTGAGAAGTATATTGCTCAGGTAAATAAAAAGTAAGCATACTATTTGTTGATATTCCTTGTGATTAATCAACTTACAAATAACAAAAAGCCTCTGGATTTCCAGAGGCTTTTCTACTAACTATTTGGCAAGCTTGGAAGAGTAGTGCCTCTCCCTAAAAATTAAAATCAGACCAAAGGACCGCCGTCCTTTGTTTCGTTATTAGCATACGAAGCAAACTTCTCGAAGTTATTTTTAAATGCTTCTGCTAGTTGATGAGCTTTTTTGTAATACCCCTCATCGTTATTCCATGTTTTTCTAGAACTTAAAATATCATCTGGTACGTTCGGGCATTTTCTTGGTTGTGCCAGTCCGAATACAGAATGGATATGATAATCTTCTTTTGTAATCTCTTTTCCTAACTCGTCGTTCGTGGCTGCGGTAATCATAGCTCTTGTGTATTTTAAAGCCATACGTTTACCAACACCGTAAGGACCACCTGTCCATCCTGTGTTTACAAGCCATACATTTACGTTAGCTTCCTTCATTTTCTTGCTAAGCATTTCTGCATATTCCGTAGGGTGTAAAGGCATAAAAGGCGCTCCAAAGCACGCAGAGAACGAAGGTACTGGTTCGTCAACTCCTGCTTCGGTTCCTGCAACTTTAGCTGTATATCCCGAAATAAAGTGATAAGCAGCCTGTCCTGGTGTTAATTTTGAAATTGGAGGCAACACTCCAAAAGCATCGGCAGTTAAGAAAAATATATTCTTTGGGTTTTTCCCAATAGAAGGTTTTTGGATGTTTTTAATGTGTTCTATAGGATAACTTACACGGGTGTTTTGTGTAATTGAGGTGTCGGTAAAATCTACCACACCATTGGTATCCATAATAACATTTTCTAATAGTGCTCCTTTTTTAATAGCACCAAAAATATCGGGTTCGTTTTCTTCGGAAAGGTTAATAACCTTGGCGTAACATCCACCTTCAAAGTTAAAAACACTGTTTTGGTTGGTCCACCCATGTTCGTCGTCTCCAATAAGTTTACGACTAGGATCGGCAGAAAGTGTTGTTTTTCCTGTTCCCGATAAGCCGAAGAAAATAGAAGTGTCCCCCTTTTCTCCAACATTTGCACTACAGTGCATTGGTAAAGTGTTTTGGTATACTGGTAATAAGAAATTTAATGCTGAGAAAATACTTTTTTTAATTTCTCCGGTGTATCCAGTTCCTCCAATTAGAACTGTTTTTTTAGTAAAGTTTAGTATTGCAAAATTTTCTTGGCGCGTTCCGTCGGTTTCTGGGTTTGCCTTAAAACCTGGCGCGTTAATTACAACCCACTCTTCTTCAAAATTTTCTAATTCTTCTTCAGTTGGATTGATAAACATATTGTAAGCAAATAAGTTGCTCCACGGATATTCGTTTATTACACGTATGTTTAAACGATAATCTTTGTCTGCACACGCAAAGCAATCGCGTACGTACAGTTCTTTTTCATCTAAATAATTTAAAACCTTTTTCTCGAGCGCATCAAATTTTGCTGTATCAAAAGGTAAGTTAATGTCTCCCCACCAAACTTTGTTGGCAGTAATTTCATCTTTTACAATAAATCTATCTTTTGGAGAGCGTCCTGTAAATGTACCTGTGTTTACGGCTAAAGCTCCAGATGAAGCTTCTTTTCCCATTCCTTTTTCTAAAGTAATTTGGTGTAATTCTTCAGGACTTAATTGATAATTAACCGTTGCATTTACAATTCCGTATTTTTTTAACGAAATCGTTTGCGTAACTAGTGTTTTGTCCACCGTCATTTTTAATATTGTTGTTGTTAGTAGCGAAGCAAATGTATGAAAAATATCGAACTACAACGTTTGCGCTTCGATTTTTTTACACAAAAAGTGAGTTTTATGTGTTAAAATGAACTTTTACAAATGTTTAATTTGATTTGATACTGATGAATTTAAAAATCAAAATTCCCCATGAAACGATAAGAAGTGTTCCGCCAATTGGAGTTACAAATCCTATTTTTTTGAAGTCGAATGCGGTAAGTGCATTGGTTGAAAGTCCGTAAATAGAACCCGAAAATAAAATCACACCAGCAATTACCAAATACATAATTGTATTTTTTGTTCCGGTAGTTAGTACGGAAGAACTTCCTACAAAAAGTAATAAGAGCGCATGGTACATTTGGTATTTTACACCTGTTTCAAAAGTTTTTATTGCTTCTGCATCCAATGCGTTTTTTAGCGCATGTGCTCCAAAAGCACCAAAAATAACTGCTAAACAACCTAAAACAGCGCCTGTAATTAATATTCCTTTATGCATAATTTCTTCAATTTAATTGTTGTATTTATAACATTTTAATACATTAGTGTTACATAACCAAACACAACTCTAATGCGTACTATTTTATTAATTGGTGCTGGAAAATCTACTTCGCACTTACTCAAGTTTTTGTTAGACAAGGCAGAAAGCGAACAACTTCATGTGATTGTTGGAGATATTCAGCTTGAAAATGCTCAAAAATTACTTCAGCAACGACCAAATTGCACCGCTATAAAATTAGATATTTTTGAGGAAGAAGCACGTAAAAATGCTATTAAAAAAGCAGATTTAGTAATTTCGATGTTACCTGCTCGTTTTCATATTGAAGTGGCAAAAGATTGTCTTTTCTTCGGAAAAAACTTAGTCACTGCCTCCTACGTAAGTCCAGAAATGGAAGCGCTAGATGCTGAGGTAAAAGCAAAAGGACTTATTTTTTTAAATGAAATAGGAGTAGATCCAGGTATAGACCACATGAGCGCCATGAAAGTGATTGATGCGATTAGAAACAAAGGCGGAAAAATGATTTTGTTTGAGTCGTTTACTGGCGGACTTGTAGCTCCCGAAAGCGATACAAATTTGTGGAACTATAAATTTACGTGGAATCCTAGAAATGTGGTTGTAGCTGGGCAAGGCGGGGTTGCCAAATTTATTCAGGAAGGAAATTACAAATACATTCCGTATCATAAACTTTTTAGAAGAACCGAATTTTTAGAAATAGATGGTTACGGAAAGTTTGAAGCCTACGCCAACCGAGATTCTTTAAAGTACCGCAGTGCTTACGGGCTCGACGATGTGCTTACGTTATATCGTGGTACAATGCGGAGGGTTGGTTTTTCGAAGGCTTGGAATATGTTTGTACAACTTGGAATGACCGACGATACTTTTACTTTAGAAGATTCTGAAAACATGACGTATCGCGAATTTGTAAATGCTTTTTTACCGTATTCGCCAACCGATTCTGTAGAGCTAAAACTGCGCCATTACTTAAAAATCGATCAAGATGATATTATGTGGGACAAACTCGTAGAGCTCGATTTGTTCGATAATTCAAAAAAAATAGGCATTAAAAATGCTACACCTGCGCAAGCGCTTCAGACTATTTTGGAAGATCATTGGCTACTTGATGAAACCGATAAAGATATGATTGTGATGTATCATAAATTTGGGTATACGCTTCAGGGTAAAAACTATCAAATAGACGCGAGTATGGTTACGCTTGGACAAGACAAAACGTATACGGCAATGTCTAAAACAGTTGGGCTTCCGTTAGGAATTTCAGCATTAAAAATTTTAAATAACGAATTTAAAGTTTCGGGGGTTGTAATTCCTATTTTAAAAGAAATTTACGAACCTGTTTTGTCGGCTTTAGAAAATTATGGAATTATTTTTACTGAAAAAGAAGTGCCCTACAACGGTTACAACCCAAATAATGTAGCTGGATAGGCTAGGTTTTATTTTGGAAGTACGTTAGAAAACAAAAAGTTAACCGCCATCTAACGAAATTCTATTAACTTGCATCGCAAAAGCAATTTAGAAAAAGATGAAAATTAAAAACTTAATCCTCGTTAGTTTCGCAGTGGTTTTAAGTAGTTGTTCTGCTGTGAAAAACAAACCTACGGCCGACACAAAACTTAAATTTTTAGACGAATATATTTTTCCTTCTCAATGGAAATTACAAGACACCGAAATTGGAGGTTTATCGGGGATAGACAATTATAATGACGGCTATATTATTGTTTGCGACGATTCTAAAAATCCGCGAATTTACACAGCGGAAATCAATGTTGAAAACAGCAAGATAGACACCGTTATTTTTAAAGATGTAATTTTCTTTTCTTTAGAAGATCCGTTTTTAGAAAACACTTTTCTCGATCTAGAATCTATTTTGTACCGACCAACAAAACAACAAATTTTAGTTTCGAGTGAAGGAAGCATCAACAACAAAAGAGATCCTTCAATTTTTAATATTTCCCCTTCGGGAGATTTTGTAAATAGCTACGAAATCCCTTCTTATTTTTATGCTGAAAGTGAATACAAACCACGTCATAACGGACTTTTTGAAGGACTTACACGTAGTTATAACGACAGTGGTTTTTGGGTTGGAACAGAGCTTCCGCTAGTAACAGATGGCGAAGAACCAACAACTACAGAAAGTTACTCGCCAGTGAGAATAACGTATTACAATTGGGAAAACGAAACTCCAAGTGATCAGTTTATTTATCCGCTTGATAAAATTGAAAAAGCTCCGAAAGAAGATTTTGCTGTAAATGGACTTTCTGATTTATTTGCCGTAGGCGAAAAGAAATTCTTAGTGTTAGAGCGCTCCTATTCGTCTGGTTGGGGAAAAGAAGCCAACGGATTAAAGATTTATGAAGTGGAAGCTACAGCTACTGAAAATACTTTGGACACACATAATTTAGCTGAAAAAAAATTAAAACCTGTTAGTAAAAAACTAGCATTCGATTTAGAAACTATCCGTAAAAAACTGCAACTACAAACCATTGATAATATCGAAGGAATTTGCTACGGACCAACATTGCCAAACGGAAATAAAACATTGATTTTAATTTCTGATAATAATTTTAATGTAATGAGTCCGCAAATCAATCAGTTTTTACTTTTTGAAATTGTAGATTTTTAGTTGTTTAAGAATCAAATCCAAGGTTTTCAAAACCTTGGATTTGAACGTTTTTATCTTTTTAACTTCAATTCAACATTTAAATCGAGTAATTGTTGAATTCAGAGTTAATAAGTGAACTAGTTATGGGTCAATGTTTTTACTTTGAACCTTTGTCCCTCTAAAACTGTATAAATTAAAACGAAGTTGAGAAATTCTATAAAAAATTCCTCAACTTCGTTCAAAATAAACTCTAAAGTCTTAAACTACACGAATTAAAAAGTAGTTTTTCTTTCCGCGTTGTAAGAGTACAAATTTGTTATTTATCAAATCGGTAGAGGTGATTTGGTAATCTTCTTTTACCTTTTCTTTGTTTACCGAAATAGAATTTTCTTTAAGTGCACGTCTAGCCTCTCCATTCGATTTTAAAAATCCTGTATTTGCAGCTAGAGCAGCAATAATATCCAATCCAGCTTCGATATCACTACTGTTTACCTCAGCTTGCGGAACACCTTCAAAAACATCTAAAAACGTTTTCTCGTTGAGTTGCTTTAAATCTTCAGCCCCACCACCAAATAAAATATTTGAAGCCTTTACAGCATTTTCATATTCTTCTTTTGAGTGCACAAATGTGGTTACTTCTTCAGCTAAACGCTTTTGTAATAAACGCATATGTGGCGCTTCTTGATGTTCAGCAATTAAATTATCAATAGTAGCTTTATCTAAAAAAGTAAAGATTTTGATATATTTTTCGGCATCTTCATCCGAAGTATTCAACCAAAATTGGTAAAATTTATAAGGTGATGTTTTTTCGGCATCAAGCCAAACGTTTCCTCCTTCAGATTTTCCGAATTTAGAACCATCGGCTTTGGTGATAAGCGGACAAGTAAGTGCAAATGCTTTTGCAGGTTCGTTTCCTTCAGCATCAACATTCATACGGCGCACCAATTCGGTTCCGGTAGTAATATTACCCCACTGGTCGCTTCCACCCATTTGCAACATACAGCCTTCTGCTTTGTGTAAATGGTAAAAATCGTAGCCTTGAATAAGTTGGTATGTAAATTCAGTAAAAGACATTCCAACACCAGAATCGGCGCTCAAACGTTTCTTTACAGAATCTTTCGACATCATATAATTTACAGTGATGCGTTTTCCTACATCTCTAGCAAACTCGATGAATGAAAAATCTTTCATCCAATCGTAATTGTTAACTAGTTTTGGTGCGTTTTCGGTTGTAGCATCGAAATCTAAAAATCTAGAAAGCACTCCTTTAATTCCCGCCACATTTTTTGCAAGTGTAGCTTCGTCTAGTAGGTTACGCTCGTCTGATTTTCCTGAAGGATCACCAATCATTCCGGTTGCACCACCTACTAAAGCGATAGGTCTATGCCCCGCTTTATACAAATGAACCAACAAGATAATAGGTACCAAACTCCCGATATGAAGCGAATCGGACGTTGGGTCGAAACCAATATATGCCGTTGTCATTTCTTTATTGAGTTGTTCTTCAGTTCCTGGCATCATGTCGTGCACCATGCCTCTCCATCGTAATTCTTCTACTAAATTTGTAGTCATTTTTCTTGTTTTTTAGACAGGTGCAAAGATAAGATAATAGATTTATTTATCGAGTCAAATAAAATATTAAGATGTAAAACGATAAGCCTTAAAAATCCATAACACTGTCTAATCCTCGTCGCAATCCTTTAAAAGTCGACACCTTTTCGATTGCTAAGAGTCCGCCTTGCACATACGGCGCTGCACTCGCACCAGAGTCGTGACGAATGGATAGTTTTTCGTCTTTTAATCCGAAGATAGATTCTATAGAAATCACGTGTCCTGGAAGTCTTACAGAATGCACTTGAACATCGTTTAAACTTGCTCCTCTACTTGACTTTTCTCCAAGCAATTCATCTTCAGTTACAAATTTATTTGGTTTCTGAATTTTCGATAATCGATATGCCAACTCCCTTGCTGTTCCGCTTGGAGCATCTATTTTATCTTCATGAGTATAATCGATTATTTCAAAGTTTGGAATGTACTTTGCTGCCATTTCAGAAAATTTTTGAAGTAATACCACCGTAATTGCAAAATTTCCAACCGCCAGCACAGATGTGTTATTTTCAGTAGCGATTTTTTCTATTTCTGAATAATCATCATTTGTTAATCCTGAGGTTCCGTTAACAACTTTCTTTCCTTTTTTAAGTGCCGAAATAACATTCTTTTTCGCAATGTTTGGCTTTGTATATTCAACTAAAACATCAAAATCGACTGTATCTAAAGCTGTTTCGATAGTTTGAAAAATCGGGATTTCTTCAGCTTCAATATCAAGAAAAGTGGCTAAATCTTTGCCTTTATGTGTACGCGATAACGCTCCAACAAGCTGCATGTTTGGATGGTTAAAAACTCCTTTTCCTAATGCTGAACCTGCCCAACCTGTACCGCCTGTTATAAATACTTTAATCATGACAATTGTGTTTTGTTGTTTTGATTCTTTTTAAGTTTTCTTAAATGATAAATATGAATTATACAGAAGATAATTCCTGCAATAATTAACGGACTTGATTTTAAAAATAGCCCGTAGATAATGTAGAAAAAACTAGAAATTAAGTGCCATAACCTAAAGGCTCCCATTTCTTTTTTGGTAATTGCAAAAAAGCCTGTTGCAATTGCCAAATACCCTAAAATTTCAGCAATCCAATTCATTTTTAAGTGTTCAATCTCTCATGTAGATTTTTTAATTATTAGTTGTTAGTAAAATGTTCAAGTGTTCGTTCCATATAGCTTTTTTCGGCTACTAATGTCTCAAGTGTATTTAATTCTTCAATAAACCTCGGACTCTTGTCTAGAAAATTTTGCGTGGTTTTAATACATGCATCCCAATGTTTATGAAAGTCGGGGAGTTTTTCTTTTGATTTTTCTGACAATTCCAACAGTTGCTTTCTTGAATCCTCTGGATCTGTTGTACTATCGATATACCCCTTTTTTTTCATTTTATTGACGATTTTCACACATGCAGGATGCGACATTCGAAGCTCTTGAGAGATATCGGTAATTGTCATTGATTGATGTTTTTCGAGTAGTAAAAAGATTAAATGCCAATTTGGTTCTATATCTAGCCCCACAGTTTTATAATATTCTCTGGTGCTGTATAGCAGCTCATCACTTAATCTTTTTATTCTACTGTTTAAACCCGCAAGTCCTATTTCTGATAAAAAATCCATACTTATTATTCGTAACTAGTTACGCAAATGTATAAAATATTACCGTAACTGGTTACGTAAATTTATTTTTTATATGATTTTTTTGAAATGGCGTGTAATTTTAAGCTGAAAATAAACCTAATCTTAAGGCAAAGTCCCGACTTTGGGCATAAAATATAAAGCCAAGGCTTTAACACCTTGGCTTTATATTTATACTTCGTAATTCCAAATTCAACTTTAAACTACATATTTCTACGGTACTGTCCGCCAACTTCAAAAAGGGCTTGTGTAATTTGCCCTAACGAACAAACCTTGGTGGCCTCCATTAGAGTTTCGAAAATGTTTTTATTCTGAATTGCCGCTTCTTGAACTTTTGTAATAGCTTCAGCTGATTCTTCTTTATAAACACTATGAAGTTTTTCTAAAGTTGCAATTTGCAGTTGCTTTTCAGTTTCCGTAGCACGAATTACTTCCGAAGGAATAACCGTAGGTGAACCTTTACTGCTTAAAAAAGTATTCACCCCAATAATTGGATATTCTCCTGTGTGTTTTAAAGTTTCGTAATACAAACTTTCTTCTTGAATTTTAGAACGCTGATACATCGTTTCCATAGCTCCCAATACTCCTCCGCGCTCTGTAATTCGGTCGAATTCTTGTAAAACAGCTTCTTCCACCAAGTCGGTTAATTCTTCAATAATAAAACTTCCTTGAATAGGATTTTCATTTTTAGCTAAGCCTAACTCTTTATTGATTATTAGCTGAATTGCCATTGCACGACGCACCGAATCTTCGGTAGGCGTAGTAATTGCCTCGTCGTACGCATTGGTGTGCAACGAATTACAATTGTCGTAGATGGCGTATAAAGCTTGAAGCGTTGTACGGATATCGTTAAAATCGATTTCTTGTGCATGCAACGACCTTCCTGAAGTCTGAATGTGATACTTCAACATTTGCGAACGTGCATCGGCGCCGTATTTTTCTTTTAAAGCTTTCGCCCATATTTTACGAGCAACACGACCAATAACAGCGTATTCTGGATCAACTCCGTTAGAGAAAAAGAAAGATAAATTAGGCCCGAATTTATTAATGTCCATTCCGCGACTCAAGTAATACTCCACATAGGTAAATCCGTTTGCCAATGTAAATGCCAATTGCGTAATTGGGTTGGCGCCAGCTTCTGCAATATGGTATCCAGAAATAGAAACCGAGTAGAAGTTTCGCACAGTATTTTCAATAAAATACTCTTGTACATCGCCCATTAAACGCAATGCGAATTCAGTTGAAAAAATACACGTATTCTGTGCTTGGTCTTCTTTTAAAATATCTGCCTGTACAGTTCCACGAACTTGCGCAATTGTTTTGGCTTTTATTTCTTGATACACTTCATTTGGAAGTACCATATCTCCAGTAACTCCAAGCAGCATCAACCCTAGTCCGTCGTTGCCTTCTGGCAAAGTTTCATTGGCCTCGCTTTCATCTCTAGAGAAACTTTGATATGTTGGTGGTTCACTATTTTTTTGCTGATAAATAGCTTTGATTTTTGCTTTTACCTCGTCCTCTAAACCGTTTTCTTTGATGTAAATTTCACACTGCTGATCGATGGCTGCATTCATGAAAAACCCAAGTAACATTGGTGCAGGGCCATTAATTGTCATACTAACCGATGTCATAGGATCGGCCAAATTGAAACCAGAGTACAATTTTTTGGCGTCGTCTAAACAGCAAATAGAAACCCCTGCATTTCCAATTTTTCCGTAAATATCTGGACGGTAATCTGGGTCGTTTCCGTAGAGGGTAACCGAATCGAATGCAGTAGACAAACGTTTGGCAGGCATCCCTAAACTCACATAATGAAAACGTCTGTTGGTACGTTCGGGACCACCTTCGCCAGCAAACATTCTGGTTGGATCTTCTCCTGTGCGTTTAAACGGGTACAAACCTGAAGTGTAAGGAAACTCGCCTGGTACATTTTCTTGTAAAATCCATCGTAAAACATCGCCCCATGCTTGGTATTTTGGCAGAGCAACTTTCGGAATTTGCGTATGCGAAAGCGACTCTGTATGCGTTTGCATACTAATTTCTTTATTTCGTACTTTAAAAGTGTATAATGGTGCTTTGTATTTTGCTACTTTTTCATCCCATTGCAAAATAGTTTCCCAATGATGCGGATCTAAATTTAATTTCACACGGTCAAATTCAGCAACCAAAAGTTTTACAAACTCATTATTTTCCAAAGAAACTTCGACTCCGTGTTTTGATACATCTAGTTTTGAATTGGTAACACTACAAAGCGTTTGGTATATTCCATAAAGTTTTTGAGCAACTTCAACCTGTTCATTTACCTTTTTATCGTAAGCTCTGTTATTTTCTGCAATTTCAGCTAAATAACGAGTTCTATTTGGTGGAATTACAAAAACTTTCTCACTCATTTCAGAAGAAATTTCAAAACTCGATTTTAAATCGGATTTCGTTTTTTCTTCAATTTTATGCATAATTTCTTTGTACAACGTATTCATCCCTGGGTCGTTAAACTGCGCAGCGATGGTTCCGAAAACAGGAATATCTTCTGCTTTTGCTTCCCACATTCCGTGATTACGTTGATATTGTTTTTTTACATCCCGAAGCGCATCAAGAGCACCTCTTTTATCAAATTTATTGATGGCTACCAAATCGGCAAAATCAAGCATATCGATTTTTTCCAGCTGTGTTGCTGCACCAAATTCGGGCGTCATTACGTATAAAGAAACATCTGAATGTTCTAAAATTTCGGTATCGCTTTGCCCAATTCCTGAAGTTTCTAAAATAATCAAATCGTATTGCGCAGCTTTTAAAACCTCAACTGCTTCGGCTACGTGTTTTGACAAAGCCAAGTTAGACTGACGCGTTGCCAAACTACGCATATACACACGCGGATTGTTAATGGCATTCATCCGAATACGGTCGCCCAATAAAGCGCCTCCTGTTTTTCTTTTGGATGGATCCACAGAAATAATTCCGATTGTTTTATCTTCAAAATCGTTTAAAAAACGACGTACAACTTCATCTACCAAACTACTTTTTCCAGCACCGCCTGTACCTGTAATCCCTAAAACGGGTACAGCCCCTCCTGACCTCCCCGAAGGGGAGGAATTATCCACCTTTTCAAATTCTTTTACAAAAACGTCGTGATTATTTTCAGCTAAAGAAATTAAACGCGCTATTACATTTACATTTTTTTCTTGTAAAGCTTCCGTAATATTTTGACCTTCTGGAAGTGTTAAAGATGGGATTGCATAATCAGAATTTTCAACCAAATGATCTATCATTCCTTGTAGTCCGAAAGCTCTTCCATCGTCTGGCGAGTATATTTTTGTAATTCCGTAGGCCATCAATTCTTCTATTTCTTCTGGAAGAATTACACCGCCACCGCCACCAAAAATTTTAATATTGGTAGCGCCACGTTCTTGAAGCAAATCGTACATATACTTAAAATACTCTGTGTGTCCGCCTTGGTAAGAAGTTAGTGCAATGGCATTGGCATCTTCTTGAATTGCCGTATTTACAACTTCTTCAACACTTCTGTCGTGCCCCAAATGGATTACCTCAACGCCTGTAGCTTGAATAATTCTTCGCATAATATTGATGGTAGCATCGTGACCGTCAAAAAGTGAGGCAGCAGTAACAATTCGTATTTTATTTTTTGGTGTATATGAGTTTGATTGCTTCATTTTTAATAAGATGTATTTTATACGTGTGCAATTTACAGAATTTGCATAAAAAAGGGAGATATTTTAAGAATAAGTTAATGGGTTTTTGTTCTGAAATCAGTTTATAAAAAATATCATAAAAGTATGAGCAAACTTTTATAACATTTTTAAAGAATTTGAAAGCATAAAACTTACCGAACACCTCGATAATTACAACAAAAGCTATTATTTTTGAATGAAGATAATCAACACCTTACAACCAAAACAGCTGTTTAATATGGCAAAAATAACACTCCTCATTCACTGTAAAGACACTTCTGGAATTATAGCTTCAGTGACCAATTTCATCCATAAAAACCATGGGAATATAGTGTATATCGACCAGCATGTTGATAGGCAAAACACTACTTTTTTTATGCGATGCGAAAGTGAATTCAACCCAAGAACATTTCATTACGAAAATTTCAAGTCGGCTTTTGATGATCTTATTGCTGAAAAATATGAAATGGAGTGGCAAGCTTACACGGATGATTACCAACCAAAGATGGCAATTTTTGTATCGAAATACGACCACTGCTTGTACGATATTTTAGGTCGGTATAACGCTGGAGAACTCAACGTGAAAATTCCATTTATCATTAGTAATCACGCCGATTTAAAACACATTGCCGATAGTTTTAAAATTCCGTTTTACCATATTCCAGTTTCCAAAACAACTAAGGAAACCGCCGAGCAACAACAATTAAAATTACTAGAAGAACACGGTGTCGATTTTATTGTGTTGGCGCGATATATGCAAATTATATCAGACAAGCTCATTGCGAAATATCAAAATAAAATCATCAATATTCATCATTCGTTTTTACCTGCTTTTGTTGGAGCAAAACCTTACCATTCTGCCTACAAACGCGGTGTGAAAATTATTGGAGCCACCAGTCATTATGTTACTGAAGAATTGGATGCGGGTCCGATTATCGAACAAGATGTAGCTCGCGTAACACATGCGCACTCGATAGACGATATGGTAATGAAAGGTCGTGATTTAGAAAAGATTGTTTTAGCGAGAGGTATAAAGCTTCATATTGATAGAAAAACAATGGTTTTTAATAATAAAACTATCATTTTTAGCTGATTTCTAAATTAATATTTTAAAAAACGCTCAAACAAAAACAAGTTTCCGTCAACTTAATACTTTGGTAATTTAGAGTTAACACAACTTACAAATAGTATTAAGAGATTTGCACCAGATAAGTTTCATACTGAATAGTTTGAGTTAGCAGTTAGTTAGTTTAGAAAAGCCGATTTTACCGAATCGGTTTTTTTATTTTAAACCATTTTCTAACTGTAACTCTGTGAAGTACGTATAGGCATATTTTAGTCGCGAGCCATACCAAGAAAAGTATTCGCCATCTACCAAAATAATTTTTACTGAAGGTAATTCCGATTGAATTTCTTCGATATGTTTTTGCTGAAAAGGATAAGGTTCTGACGACAAAAAGATAAAATCTAAATCGGGAATTTTCTGTAAATCTGAAAGTGTTATAACAGGATAACGCTTATTTTCAATTACGTTTTCAAACTTATTTTCTTTCAGCAAAAAATCTATAAATGTATTTTTTCCTGCCACCATCCAAGGTTTACGCCAAATAAAATAAGCTACTTTTTTACCTGTTTTATTTTTTACTGAAGCTTGAAAATTGTCTCGAGCTACTAGAATTTCATTTACTAAAACAGTTGCTTTTTCTTCCACTGAAAAGATACTTCCGTACTGTTGTATCAGTTCCAAAGCATCTTGTAAATCGAAAATATCAGAAACATGTACAGGTGCTATTTCAGATAATGTTTCGACAATTTCTTTTGTGTTTTCTTCTTTATTACACAAAATTATATCGGGTTGTAATGCTTTAATTCGGTCGTATTTTACATCTTTTGTACCGCCAACAATTGTTTTTGTTTTAAGAGCTTCTGATGGGTGTACACAAAACTTCGTAACACCAACAATGCTCTTTTCTAAACCTAAATCGAATAGCAACTCGGTTTGCGATGGCACTAACGAAATTATTCTTTGTGGTGTGTTTTTAAGGTTTATATGTCTCCCTAACTGATCTTTCAAAAACTATAAAAATGTTGCCATTTGTTGTTGAAGTTGCATTGCTTTTTCTTTTGCTTTCTCGGCAAAGTCTTTTCCGTTGGAGGCATAAATAATTCCTCTAGAAGAATTAATCAACAAACCAATGTTGTCGGTCATTCCGTATTTACAAACGTCTTCTAAACTTCCGCCTTGCGCTCCAACACCAGGCACCAATAAAAAGCTTTCAGGAACAATTTGTCTAATTACTTTTAAATATTCAGCCTTGGTTGCACCCACTACATACATTAAGTTTTCAGCATTTTTATACGTTTTAGATGTTTCTAACACTTGCTGATAGAGTGGCTTTTCACCAACATTTAGCGTTTGAAAATCAAAAGCTCCTTCGTTTGAAGTTAATGCCAACAATATGGTGTGTTTGTCTTTAAACGCCAAAAATGGCTCCACAGAATCTTTCCCCATATAAGGCGCTATCGTAACCGAGTCGAATGCCATATCTTCGAAAAATGCTTTTGCGTACATCGTGGATGTATTCCCGATATCACCACGTTTAGCATCGGCAATGGTGAACAACTCTGGGTAATTATCATTAATGTACGTTATAGTTTTTTTCAACGATTCCCAACCTTTAATTCCATAGGCTTCATAAAAAGCAATATTTGGTTTATATGCCACTGCCAATAGGTGTGTCGCATCGATAATTGCTTTATTAAATTCAAAAATAGGATCGGTTGTTTCGAGTAAATGACTCGGAATTTTATCTATATCGACATCCAAACCAATACATAAAAATGATTTTTTACTTCTGATTTGGGATATGAGTTGTTCTGTTTGCATTTGTTTTGAATATGGGTGTTGGGTATTGGGTAAATGGTGATGGGTTTTTGGGTGTTAGGTTTTGAAATTCAAGCATTTGTTCAAAGTATAATTTTTCTCTTAACGACTTCTCGACTATGCTCGAAGTGACGTTCAGGACAACATCCAAAACCCAACACCCAATACCTATTTACAACCGTAAACTACATTGTTTCGCTAGCTTCTTTAAGTTTTTCGGTATTTTCAGCTAACTTAAGTTCTTCAATTATTTTGTCAATATCTCCATTTACAATATTCGACAAATCGTATAAAGTGAGTCCAATTCTATGGTCGGTAACACGCCCTTGCGGGTAGTTGTAAGTTCTAATTTTTGCACTTCTATCACCACTAGAAACCATACTTTTACGCCTTGCAGAATCTTCTTCTTGCTTTTTGGCTAATTCACGTTCATACAAACGAGAACGAAGTACCTTAATAGCTTTCTCTAAGTTTTTATGTTGCGACTTTTCATCTTGACAACGCACCTCAATTCCTGTAGGAATATGTTGTAATTGAATTGCCGAATACGTGGTGTTTACCGACTGTCCACCAGGACCTGTTGAGGTGGTTCTGATGATTTTTACATCACTCATATCCAATTCTACATCAAACTCTTCAGCTTCTGGAAGTACCATAACTGTTGCCGCCGATGTGTGTACACGCCCTTGCGTTTCGGTTTGCGGCACACGTTGCACACGGTGCACCCCAGATTCGAATTTAAGCGTACCGTAAACATTTTCACCGTTTACCTCAAAGATAATCTCTTTGTATCCCCCAGAAGTTCCTTCGTTAAAATCTACTACGTTTACTTTCCATCCTTTGCTTTCACAATATTTGGTGTACATACGTTGTAAATCGCCCGCAAAAATACTCGCTTCATCTCCACCAGTACCAGCTCTAATTTCCATCATTACGTTTTTAGCGTCTTCAGGATCTTTTGGAATCAGTAAAAATTTAATTTCTTCTTCAAGAGGACCTAATTTTTCTTTGGCTTCTTCCAATTGCATTTTTGCCATTTCCACCATTTCAGCATCGCTTCCGTCGGCAATAATTTCTTCAGCCTCTTCTATATTTCCAGTTACCTCAACATATTCTTCGCGCTTTTTTACAAGCTCGTTAAGGTCTTTATACTCTTTATTTAATTGCACATAACGTTTCTGATCGGCAATTACATCGGGCTGAATAATCAAATCCGAAACCTCATCAAAACGTTGTTTTACAATATTCAGTTTATCTAACATAATCTTCTCTAATTCGAATTGCAAATTTACGATTATTTTTCATGATTTTATAGTTTGATAATATTGAGTTAAAATTTGATAGGATTTTATCAAACCACCATAAAAAACAATACATTTATAAAGATGAGACGCTTGTTTTTAATTTTCAATTTTTACAAAAGCTACCTGCTAATTTCGGTTTGCATCGAGTTAGTTTTACTATTTATCAACTTTCCGCTCTTGGGTATTTTACTTACAAAAGTGTTGCTGTTTGGAGGTGTATTTTTCAGTTCGCTTAAAATTGGCAATCATAACAAGTTTGTTTACTATCAAAATTTATCGGTTTCTGTAACCCAACTTTTTGTTGGCGTTTTAGTTTTCGATTTCATTATCAGCTATGTTTTATACACCACTTTAATTCCCTTCTTTTGAAATTAGAAATCGATAATATTGAGCTTTCTTATGCTGATAAAAAAATATTAGCAGGAATTTATTTTAAAAATGAAATAGGAAAAATCACAGGGGTTTTAGGACGAAATGGATGTGGAAAAAGTAGTTTGCTGAAAATTATCTTCGGAAGCTTACAACCAAAATACAAGCTTCTTCGTTTGGATGAAAAACCCGTTCTCAAAGCATTTTACAAAACCGGATTGGTTAGTTATTTACCACAACACCAGCTCTTACCTGATAATTTAAAAATTGAAGATGCCTTTTTCTTATCGACTGTAAGTTGGAGCGATTTTATAAAGATTTTTCCAAAATTTGAAAACTATAAAAAGTCAAAACCTAAAGAAGTTTCTGGCGGTGAGTTACGTGTTATAGAAACCTATCTTACCTTAAAAACAGAAGCTAAGTTTGTTTTGCTAGACGAACCTTTTTCGCATATCGCTCCTTTGTATATTGAAAAAATAATGGACATTATAAACTTCGAAAAGTCGCGAAAAGGAATCATAATTACCGATCATCTTTACGAACATGTCATTAATTTATGCGACGATTTGTATTTGTTAAAAAACGGACATACAAAGATTGTCACCACACGTCAAGACTTGGTAAATGAACATTATTTGGTGAGTTAGAAATAAAATCAAAAGCCAAGGCTTTAACACCTTGGCTTTTGATTTATTCTCGTTAAGCTTCAACAAGAAAATGTTAAACTAAGTTTGCCAAAGCTATATTGATAGTTGGTTAAAACTACTTTAGCAAACTTTTGTTTAACGAATATGCTTCTCGAGTTACGAGTTGTTTACTTTTGGTAAGTGTTGTTCGAACGATCAACATCGGCCATAAGCCCAGAAGGATCGATAACAATTCCCTTAATGCTACTTTGTGGCGCATCAATTGTAAACGTATACGTTGGATATGCCCAAGCCCAATCTGGTAATAAAACTCTTTCTACACCTTGATATGGGTTTTCTTTTTCTCCGTGCATCATTTGTAAAGGCGCGTAGTAATATTTAGACGAACCGTCATTAAAAAGTACCATTACATCTATCGGCATTGGCATCATTCCTTTGCGCTCCATCTCTACGGTTGTTTTTCCTTTTTCTTCTGAAACATTTTTAATAGCGTAGTCAATTTTATTTGTAGTTTTTGTCCAGTCGGTTAAATACCAATCTAACTGCATTCCAGAAACTTTCTCTGCACTACGCTTAATATCGTTTGGCGTTGGATGCTTAAATTTAAAGTCGTTGTAATACTTCTGAAGTGTTTTCATTACATTTTCTTGACCAATAACATATCCTAATTGCGCTAAGAAAACTTCTCCTTTGCTATATGCCGAAATACTGTAAGATCTGTTGTAGTGATATCTATCCGCATGAGTTGTTTGCGGTTGCTCTTGTCCAGAATTTGCTAAATAAAGATACCCTTTGTAAGCTCCTTCAAACGGATTCGCTTTGTTTTCATCCATGATTTCATTCATACATAAATCAGAAATAAATGAAGTAAAACCTTCGTCCATCCACTCGTGCTTCGATTCATTTGAAGCTAATAAATGCTGAAACCAAGAATGTGCGAACTCGTGCGCCGTAACACCTACAAGGCTTCCAAATTTACGCTCACCTGTAATTAAAGTACACATTGCATACTCCATTCCGCCGTCACCACCTTGAATAACTGAGTATTGTTTGTATGGATATTTACCTACATTTTTGTTGTAAAACGCAAGCATCTCAGCAGTTTTAGGCTGTAAGTTTTTCCAGTTTTCTTTGATAGCTTCATTGTCTTTGTAGAAAAAATGAAGTGTAGTTCCGCTAGGAGTTTCTAAAGTATCGTGAATAAATTCTGGATCGGCACCCCAAGCAAAATCGTGAACCATTGGCGCTACAAAATGCCAAGTAAGAGTTTTTCCTTTTACTTTTTTCTGAGTTTGTCCTTCTTTAAGATATCCGTGACCTACTTCCTCTGGGTTTTGCAAATATCCTGTTCCACCAACAACATAGTCTTTGTCTAGTGTTAATTTCACATCAAAATCACCCCAAACACCTTGAAACTCGCGTCCAATGTATGGGTCTGGATGCCATCCTTCAAAATCGTATTCTGCCAATTTAGGATACCACTGCGTCATAGAAAGCGCAACACCTTCAGCATTATTTCTTCCACTTCTTCGGATTTGCTGTGGCACTTGCCCATTAAAATCCATATCGAAAGTAACAGTCTGCCCAGGTAAAATAGGCTTGTTCAGTGTAACTTCAAGAATAGTTCCTTCTTCGTTGTACTCAATATTTGTTCCGTCTTGTTTTAAACTACTAACTCTTAAATACCCTATTTCTGAAGGAGACAATTTGCTAATTCTATCGCCAACTCTTTTGTCTGGGTCTTGAATGGTACGACTTCTCACGTCCATTTCGCTTCCTGGCTGAAAAGCATTAAAAAACAAATGGTAAAAAACCGTTTGTAACGTGTCTGGCGAATTATTAGTGTATTTTAATTTTTGAGTTCCTGTATATTGATATGTTTTTACATCCATATTTACATCCATGGTGTAATCAACATGTTGTTGCCAATACGTAGTAGAATTTGGTTGTTCTACAGCTTGCGAATTGTTTTTTGTTGGTGTAGGGGTTGCAAAAGTTTGTGTGAGCATTGCAACACTTAAACCTATTGCTGTAATAAATGTTCGTTTCATGTGTTCGTTTTTAATGTTTTACATTGGTCACATGGAACCTTTGTTGAAGCTGTCTAAAAAGAGTTGTTTTACGTCAAACTGAGCTTGACTCAGTTTCTCATAATTTCTGAAATAAAATGACGGTTTTAAATACTTTTTATACAGTTTCAAGTCGGTTTCATCTGTTAGTATTTTGAGTTTTAGTTTGTTTAAAACAAAGTCGAAAAATATAACTTTTTGAGGAATTATACCTTTCGACTTTATGTTTTTGGCCTTTTTAAGTTTTATACTGAAGTTTTACATCAGTTTTAAAAAAGCTATTTTTTATGCTGAATTACAACTTTACCTGCCCTTTTGAAACTTTATCTGCAAGAATCATAGCGTTGTATAAATTCACCATTTTTCCAGATTTTGAAGCTTCTTTAAAAGGCTTTTTGTAGTTAGGATTTCCTCCTAAAATTACATTTGCTGTTGAAGTAAGTCCAGATTGCATTATAATTTGTTTTACTTCTGCTGCTTTTAATGAAGGGTAATAAGCTCTAATTAAAGCTGCAACTCCTGCTACTGCTGGTGCTGCCATTGAAGTTCCTTGTAAATATTCGTAACCATTGTTTGGCGTAGTTGCCCAAATTTTTGTTCCAGGTGCAAATACATCCACATTGTCTTTTCCGAAGTTAGAAAAAGTAGCCACCATTTCTGGTCCGTATTTGTAATTTAAAGCTCCAACAGTTAAAAAGTTGTCTGCAATTTCTGCAGTATTGTTTTCATTATCGTTTGGATATACGTTGTTTTCATCCAAATCTAACGACTCGTTTCCTGCTGCTTTGATAATTAAAACATCTTTTGAAGCTGCATATTTAATAGCATCCCAAACCCACTCTTTGTGTGGAGAGTAGTATTTACCAAAACTACCGTTGATAACTTTTGCTCCATTATCTACAGCATAACGAATTGCCAAAGCAACGTCTTTATCGTACTCATCTCCGTTTGGAACAGTACGAACTGCCATAATTTTTACGTGGTCTGCAACCCCGTTCATTCCAACTTTATTGTTGCGTTCTGCAGCAATAATTCCCGCAACGTGTGTACCGTGTTTTGCATGCTCTTTATCACCAATAACATCGTTGTTTCCGTAGTCAACATCGGTAATATCTTCTGGATTATCTCCAACGATACTTCTTCCGTCGAAATCTTTGTTTAGGTTGTAATTTAATTGGTCTGTAAAGTACTCAATCCCTTCACCTAACTCTTTTTTTACATCTGCTACAGAATCTTCAAATTCAAACATTTGTAACATCATTGCTTTTCCAGCTTGTGCTTGTGGCGTTGCTGCTTTGTAAGCTTCTAAATCTTCTTTTGTGTAAACTTCTTTTCCTATTTCTTTCTGAATAAACGCATCGGCTTCATTTACAGAAGTAAGAATTTGCTCGTAACGTGTTTTATTCTGAAGTGCTTCGTTGTATTTTTTATCGTATTCTGCTGCTGCTTTTTTATAAAGCTCAGAACCGTCGTCTCCTTTGGCTAGAATACGCACAAACTCCAATTGCTCGTTGTTTGCTTCTCCTAAGAAATTCCATCCGTGAATATCATCTACAAAACCATTATTATCGTCGTCGATACCATTTCCAGCTATTTCATCTTCATTCGTCCAAATTACATTTTTAAGGTCTGGGTGCTCGATATCAACACCAGAATCTAACACTCCAACAATAACAGTAGTCGGATTTAAATCTTTCACTTTATTAAAAATATCGGCGTATGCTTTGTCTACACTCATCCCAGGGATTGTATCGGTAAGCAAATCTTTATGTCCCCAATCTTTTAACTGCGTATCGGTAAGTGGGTCCACTTTTAGAACTACCGAATCGATATTTTCTTCTGGAGTTAAAACAATAGCAGGAGATCCACATCCTACAAGTAATGATGTTGCGATGGCACAATATGCAACGGATTTTTTAATAGTCATTGTTAAGTATTTAAATAAATAATTCGTTAAATAAAAAGGTTTCTTTGAGTCGAACACCTTTTTCTGTTTTTTGTAGGGTACACACTTGGTTGTGTGCATCGTGCTGCAGCAATAAGTGATAATTATTTTCAGCAGCAATATTTAAAAATTTTTCTTTTTCGGTTAAAGTTAGCAAAGGCCTTGTATCGTACCCCATTACGTATGGAAGCGGAATATGCCCCACGGTTGGAAGTAAATCGGCCATAAAAACCAATGTTTTATCTTGGTATTTTATATGCGGAATCATTTGTTTATCTGTATGTCCGTTTACAAAAAGCACATCAAAACCAAGTTCGGCATTTGCTAAAAAATCGTTTTCAGGAACAGGCAG
The DNA here is from genome assembly GCF_038433465.1 of Joostella sp. CR20. Taxonomy (NCBI): domain Bacteria; kingdom Pseudomonadati; phylum Bacteroidota; class Flavobacteriia; order Flavobacteriales; family Flavobacteriaceae; genus Joostella; species Joostella sp. CR20. Next base: position 567,550 of record NZ_JAESVF010000001.1, read on the forward strand.
AAAGTTTAATTGTCCGCTTTCCTGAATCGGAAGAATATTTTCGGATAAAAAAGAAGCTTTTTCGCGAGCGTTAGGTTTGGTTGCCCATTCCCAATGGTTTTTGTTGGTCCAAAATCGAGCGTTTTTAAAAGCAGGTTCATAGCCCGTTTTGTTATTATTCCATTGAATGCAGCCTCCGCAGTGATCAAAATGAAGATGTGTTAAAAAAACATCGGTGATATCGTCTCTATGGAAACCGTGTTGTTGCAACGAATTGTCTAGGTTGTCGTTTCCCCATAAATAATAATACCCAAAAAATTTATCCGACTGTTTGTTGCCTAAACCAGTATCTATTAATATCAGCCGATCGCCATCTTCTATCAACAAAGAGCGCGCAGCAATATCAATCATATTATTTTTATCGGCAGGGTTTGTTTTGTTCCACAAAGATTTTGGCACTACACCAAACATAGCTCCTCCATCTAACTTAAAATTCCCTGTTTCAACGGTATACAACTTCATGAAATATGTTATAAGAATAACAAGCCGCAAATTAAGAAAAGGGAATAACATTCGAGATAAACCACTGTTTTATTAAATGTTTTTTAACATTTTTTTACTATTATTGAAGTTATATTCGCTGAACAATCAAAAATATATGATAGAGCTTGCTGGAATTGTAATATTGGGGATTATTGCACAATGGGTAGCATGGAGGTTTAAAATTCCTGCTATTTTACCCCTTATCTTGATAGGAATGTTTGTAGGGCCTATATCGACTATGTTTACCGAAGACGGTACAAAACTCATAGAACCAATATGGAACCCAGAACTAGAAAAAGGTCTTTTTCCAGGAGAAGGACTCTTCCATTTTGTGTCGTTGGCAATTAGTGTTATTCTTTTTGAAGGTGGATTAACTTTAAAAAGAAACGAGGTTTTAAATGTGGGGCCTGTTATCTTTAAACTGATAACCATTGGAACCGTAGTTACCTTTATGGGAGCAGGTTTGGCAGCACATTTTTTATTCAATTTAAGCTGGCCAATTTCGTTTTTATTTTCAGCATTAATTATTGTTACGGGACCTACGGTAATTACTCCTATTTTGAGGAATATTCCACTTAAAAAAGATATTTCTGCCGTTTTAAAATGGGAAGGAATTTTAATCGACCCTATCGGTGCAGTAGCAGCAGTATTAGTTTTTGAATTTATTTCTATCGGAAAAGGAACCGAGTATACACAGCAGGCATTAATCGAGTTTGGAAAAACAGTTGTGGTTGGGTTTTCAATCGGATTTTCGTTTGCCTACGCATTGTATTTTGCCATCAAGAAAAACGCCATTCCTCACTTTTTAATGAATGTGGTTTCGCTATCTTTTGTTATCGGAGTTTATGTACTTTCAGAACAGTTTGCACACGAGTCGGGCTTACTTTCTGTAGTAGTTATGGGGATGGTTTTAGGAAATATCGACCTACCAAACTTAAAAGAATTGCTCTACTTTAAAGAGTCGTTGAGTGTGTTACTCATCTCCATCCTCTTTATTTTACTTTCGGCAAACATCAATATGCAAGACTTGTATTTATTATACAACTGGAATACGCTTATACTTTTTGGATGTGTTGTTTTCTTGATAAGGCCACTTGGCGTTATGTTGAGTACGATAAATTCTGGATTGCAAACCAACGAAAAAGCCTTTATTAGTTGGGTTGGCCCTCGTGGTATTGTAGCCGCAGGTATTGCTTCGCTTTTTGGTGGGCGCCTTGTTTTAGAAGGAGAACCAGGAGCCGAATACATTACGCCACTGGTGTTTATGATTGTGTTAGGAACAGTACTTTTAAACGCAACAACCGCAAGAATGTTTGCAAAAATTTCGGGAGTTTTCTTGAAAGAATCTACAGGAATTTTAATAGTTGGTGCGTCGCAAGTTTCTAGAATTATTGCCAAATATTTACAGAAAAATGGGCGCCATGTAGTGCTTATCGATAGTAACAAAGAAAATGTTGAAAGAGCGCGCGGTATGGATTTGGATGCTGAAGAAGCTAATATTTTCTCAGACGATTTAACCAACAATATCGAGTTAAACGACATTGGATATTTAATGGCTTTAACGGCAAGTGAAGAAGTTAACAAACACGCCATCGAACGTTTTAAAGACCAATTGGGAGAAAACGGTGCCTTTAGATTAATTACTCCTGAAGAAATGAAAAGTCCTAATTTAGAAATGGTAGAACTGCTCTTTTCTAAAAAAGACGATTATATTAATTTAAGTGAAGTAGCGCGTGATTATCCGAAAATCAACGAGATTAAATTACAATCGAAACAACACTTTTTAGAAGAAATTCAAAAACTCAATAACGAAAAAGATGCTATTCCGATTTTCATCAAAGATGGCAACGGAGAGCTTCACATCATCGCATCGTACACCAATAACATGGAAATTAAAGAGGACGACAAACTTGTTTACCTCGGAAAACCAATGGATGTAATGGATGTTAAAACAGATAAAGAGGAAGAAAAAGCTACCTCAGCAGAAACAAATTAAGATGAAAAAACTCTTAGTAAAATTATGCATAGCAATTGCCTTTGTTATTGGAGTAACCGATACTGGTTTTACACTGTTTAACAAAAACAAAAAGCAGTTCAATATCAACAAATACAGTGTGTCAACGGAGTTTTCTACGGAAGTAATTCCTGAAGGTTATGCAGAGATTAAAACCGATTCTACGCTTAGCAATAAATTTATGGTGAGCACCAAGTTTCATTCAGTTGATGAAACAATTTTAAAAGTCGAAAAACCAAATGCGGGAGCTATTCATAAAACGGTTTACAAAGATTTCCACTCCGATGTGTTTGTGTATTTTGAGGACAAACTTATTTTTAAACAACGAATTGAAAAAGATTCTTTCCCTACGGAAGACAATACTGCATTAGCCGCATCTTATATGCAAGCGTTTCAATTAAACGAAGTAGCTTCCACTGAAAATCAAATTGTTTTTTCGGTAAGTTTCCATAATCCTTCCGAAGAAAAATATTTGGATTACGAATTTATCGTTGATAAAATTGGAGATTATTATATTAAGAAAGTATAAAAAAAAGTCTGAAAAATTTACACTTTTCAGACTTTTCTATATTTAATCGTTCAGCTTTAAAACAGCCATAAACGCTTGTTGTGGTATTTCTACGTTACCAACTTGGCGCATACGTTTTTTACCTTTTTTCTGCTTTTCAAGTAGTTTTCGCTTACGAGAAATATCTCCTCCGTAACATTTTGCAGTTACATCTTTTCGAAGTGCTTTTACAGTTTCTCTAGCGATAATTTTTGCTCCGATAGCCGCCTGAATTGGAATATCAAATTGCTGTCTCGGGATTAATTCTTTTAACTTTTCTACCATTTTTTTACCAATGGTATACGCATTATCTGCATGAATTAATGCAGAAAGTGCATCTACAGAATTGGCGTTGATCAAAACATCTACTCTTACCAATTTTGAAGCTCGCATTCCGATAGGCGAATAGTCAAAAGACGCATACCCTTTTGAAACTGTTTTTAACCTGTCGTAAAAATCGAATACAATTTCTGCCAAAGGCATATCAAACGACAACTCTACACGTTCTGGCGTTAAGTATGTTTGATTGGTAATAACACCTCTTTTTTCAATACAAAGCGACATTACTGGTCCAACAAAATCGGCTTTTGTAATAATCGATGCTTTTATAAATGGTTCCTCAACACGGTCCATACTTGACGGATCTGGAAGGTCGGAAGGGTTATTTACAATAATCTGTTCGTCTGGATTTTTCTTGGTATAGGCATGGTAACTTACGTTTGGAACCGTAGTAATTACCGTCATATCAAACTCACGCTCTAAACGCTCCTGAATAATTTCGAGGTGAAGCATCCCTAAAAATCCACAACGGAAACCAAATCCTAAGGCTGCCGAACTTTCTGGCGCAAATACCAAAGAAGCATCATTCAATTGAAGCTTTTCCATAGCACCGCGTAATTCTTCATAATCTTCGGTATCTACAGGGTAAATCCCAGCAAAAACCATCGGTTTTACATTTTCAAAACCTTCAATCATGTTTTTTGTTGGATTGGCAGCATCTGTAATGGTATCTCCAACTTTTACCTCACGTGCATCTTTTATTCCTGTAATTAAATATCCTACATCTCCAGTTTTAATTACACTTTTTGGATGTTGCACCAATTTAAGCGTACCAACTTCGTCGGCATCATAGGTTTTTCCTGTTGCTAAGAACTTTATTTTTTGTCCTTTTTTAATCTCTCCATTAATAACTCTAAAATAAGTTTCTACCCCTCTAAATGGGTTGTAAACAGAGTCAAAAATTAATGCTTGCAGCGAGTCGTCTGGATCTCCTTTTGGCGCAGGTACACGCTCAATAATAGCTTCCAATATTTCTTCAATCCCGATACCTGTTTTTGCACTTGCAGGAATTACATCTTCAGCATCGCAACCTAATAAATCTACAATATCATCAGTAACTTCTTCTGGATTTGCACTTGGTAAATCTACCTTATTAAGTACAGGGATAATTTCCAAATCGTTTTCCAACGCTAAATAAAGGTTAGAAATTGTTTGTGCTTGAATACTCTGCGCGGCATCTACAACCAACAAAGCACCTTCACAAGCAGCAATGGAACGGGAAACTTCGTATGAAAAATCTACGTGTCCAGGAGTATCAATTAGGTTTAAAATATATTGTTCGCCTTTGTATGTATATTCCATTTGGATAGCGTGACTTTTAATGGTGATACCACGCTCACGCTCCAAATCCATATTATCTAAAAGTTGATCTTGTTTTTCACGCTCTGTAACCGACCCTGTAAAGTCTAACAATCTATCTGCCAAAGTACTTTTCCCGTGGTCGATATGCGCGATAATACAAAAATTTCTAATGTGCTTCATAGCCGTTGTCAATGCAAATTTTCAATCAGCAAATATACACTATTTTAACACGTTCGGATAAGTTATTATATATAATTGGAAAGAATATATTTTAGCAAACTACCTTGGAGGATTTCAATCTCGATTATCGAGCAAATCGAAAGTGTTAAAATAAAAATAGCAATTTTTAAAAAAAACTCTATATTTATAGCCCTAAATTAACCTATTTTATGCCTAACCACCGATTATTGTCATTAATTTTCTTACTTGCATCCAGCAATTTTGCGCTCGCCCAAGCGTATGAAATAACTGGAAAAGTTACCGATGCTAATCAACAAGTTTTATCATTTGTAAATATAATGTTGCTCGAAGCTTCCGACTCTACATCGGTTGCTGGGACTGCTACGGAAGACGATGGAACTTTTCATTTTAAAAAAATTCAGCCAGGAAATTACATCCTTAAAACATCCTATATTGGGCATCAATATCATTATCAAAATGTTGAAGTAAATTCTAATATTTCACTAAACAATATTACATTACAACAAAATGTACAAAATTTAGAGGAAATAACCCTTACGCACCAACAACCTCGATTGGAAAAACACGGCGGTCGTCTTGTTTTCAAAGTAGAAAATTCTACGCTTTCATCTTTAACTACTTACGAGATTCTTCAGCGTACGCCTGGAGTTATTTCGATGAACGATAAAATTTCAGTAAAAAATTTAAACACAACGGTTTATATTAACGACAAACGAGTGTACCTTGACGATGCCGAATTAAAAGATTTACTAGAAAATTTCTCCGGAAATAATATCGGCTCTATTGAAGTGATTACAAATCCTTCAGCAAAATACGATGCCGAAGGCGGTGCAGTTTTAAACATTGTTACTTCAAAAAATATTTCGATAGGCTACAAAGGAGATATCAACGGAAAATGGGAAGAAGCTATTTTTCCGAAATACAACATAGGAACGAGTCATTATTACAAAAACAATTTCCTCGATTTGTATGCTGGATATTCTTTTAGTCCGCGTAAAGATTATAAACGAAGCGACAGTTATATTAATTTTTTCGACAACGATTTGCCGAGCGACCAATGGGAAACTGCATTGTACAAAACAACGCGTTCTAAGGCGCACAACATCAATGCTATTTTAGATTTTACGCTGGACGAAAAAAGCACCCTGAGTTTTACTTCAAACCTTACTTTTAATCCAGATAAAACAATAGACAATACAGTTGATACCGATATTTTTTCTGCTGAAAATACAGACTTGGGAAGTTTTGATTCGAACAGCCACATCGATAACGACAACACCAACCTTATTTTAAATGCTACTTACGACAGAAGTATTGGCGAAAACGGAAGTAATTTAAGCATTCAAACTAATTATGTGTATTATAAGGATTCGCAATTGCAAATGCTCGACACCGATTATTTTGATGAAAATAACAACTACCAATACACCAATGCTTTTGACACCGACGCTCATCAAAAAAACAACATTTTTACTGGGCAAATAGATTTCGAAACTCCTTGGCAAGAAAGCTTGCTTGAGTTTGGCGCAAAATATTCGGGTATTCAAAGCAATAGTAAAGTTGTGTTTACTGGCGATTACACGCCAGACTATTCGCAAAACGATGTTTTTGATTACGACGAATCTATCTGGGCTTTCTACGGAAACTTATCGAGAGAATGGGAAAAGTGGTCGTTGGAAGCTGGTCTCCGCGGTGAGTACACAGATGCTTTAGGAAATTCTGTAACGCTTGGCGACATCAACAAACAAAGCTATTTTGAGCTTTTTCCAACCTTTAGTTTGCATCATCAACTTGCAGAAAAACACGAAGTTGGCGTGAGTTACAAACGTGCCATAGAACGCCCGCGTTACCAAAGTTTAAATCCGTTTCGTTATTATTTAAATGAAAACAATTTTGTAGCAGGAAATCCATATTTGCAACCTTCAATTGAAAACAAAATTTCTTTAGATTATACCTACAACGGAAACTATATTTTTGAGTTGTATTATCAGCATGAAAACAACGATTTAAGCAATTTAACTTTTCAGCAAAATGAAGAGCAATTTATGTACAATGCTATTTTCAACATCGAAGAATCGTTTCAGTACAGCTTAGATTTTGTGCATTACAGACCCGTTACAAAATGGTGGTTTTTAAGCACGTATATGTCGGCTTATTTTTACGAACTTTCCTTCACTGCCTACGAAAGCAACGATGTTTTACAAACACAAAACACCTTTGGATATTTTGGTCAGCTGTACAATTCTTTCACCATTTCAAAAGAAAAATCGTTGGCGGCCGATGTGTATCTCGAATATGTATCGCGATTTTTAAATGGAAATTACGTGTTAAAAGACCGTTTTAAAACCAACATCGGACTCCGAAAAAAACTTTGGGACGGTAGAGCAAGTCTAAACGTTACACTAAACGATGTGTTCAATACCTTTAATGTGCCCTTTACTTCCCGCTATTTAAACCAAGATAACGGATACACGGCAAAACCCGAAAAACGTACGTTTACAGTTGGTTTTATCTATAAATTTGGAAACTTTAGATTGGCAGACAACAAACGAAGTATCGACCTAAAAGAGGAAGAACGATTAAAAGAAGAAGCCGAATTTTAACAGTTCAGTTTTAAAAACTTTGTTACTTTGTAGTGTTAAAGGTTTTTTGCTGAAGGAAACCTGAACAAACATTCTAGAACCACTTTTTTATGACTCATATACGCGCTTACTTTATTTTTCTTTTTGGAATTGCTACTATTTTCACTTCGTGTGAAAAATCTACTTCTGCTGAAAATAATAAAGTTACACCTATTATCACTGAAGTTAAACAGCATTTTGCACCCGACAAACGTGTTGCTCTTTTTGATGTTGAAGCGACAGAAACACCCAACGGATATGTGCTCAAAGGAAGCTCAAACTTACCAGATGCGGTAACTAGTTTTCAGGAAAAACTAACAGCGCAAAACATCAAGTTTATCGATAGTATCGAACTGCTACCGTCTGAAGAATTAGAAGGAAAAACACACGGAATTATTGCCATTTCTGCAGCAAATTTGCGTGGCGCCCCAAAACATTCAGCCGAATTGGTAACGCAAGGAACACTTGGGATGCCTGTAAATATTTTTAAAGAAGAAAACGGTTGGTACCTTATTCAAACACCCGACAAATACATTTCTTGGGTTGACGGTGGCGGTGTAATTCCTATGGAAAATAAAGATTTTGAGGCGTGGAAAACTTCAGAAAAAGTAATTTATACCGCAACAGCAGGAAGTTCGTATAGCAATGCCAACTCCGATAGCCAAGTGGTTTCGGATGTAGTTGCAGGGAATATTTTAATCTTAACTGCTGAAGAAGGTGATTTTTACCAAGTAAAGTATCCCGACGGACGCATTGCATATCTTAAAAAAGAAGAAGCTAAACCTTATAAAAGCTGGCTCGAAACTTTATCTCTATCAAAAGAAGAGCTTGTGCAAACGTCTAAAACACTTATGGGATTGCCGTATTTGTGGGGAGGAACATCGCCAAAAGGAGTAGATTGTAGTGGTTTTACCAAAACTATTTACTTTTTAAACGGAATGGTTATTCCGCGTGATGCCTCACAACAAATTCATGAAGGTATTTTGGTAGACGATACCAAAGACTTTAGCAAACTTATTCCTGGAGATTTACTTTTCTTCGGAAAAAAAGCAACCGATACTAGCAAAGAACGTGTTATTCATGTGGGTATGTGGATTGGCAACAACGAGTTTATTCATTCCGCAGGAAGTGTGCACATCAGTAGTATGGATAAAAACGCACCAAATTACGATGCGTATAATTACAACCGCTATTTGCGTACCAAACGCATTTTAAATCAGCATACAAACGGACTCCAATATTTAAACAAAAAAGACATTTTTTAAGTCGTAATAAAGCCCTTACGGAACTTGCTTAAAATCCTTATCTTTGCAAATTAAAATCACCCTCTCGATTAGGGTAAAAAACAAAATGTTGTGGCAAAGATAGGATCTATAGATGTAGGAGAATTTCCACTTTTATTAGCACCAATGGAAGACGTTAGCGATCCTCCATTTAGAACGTTATGTAAAGAACAGGGAGCCGATGTGGTGTATACAGAATTTATTTCTTCGGAAGGACTTATTCGCGATGCGGCTAAGAGTGTACAGAAGTTAGATATCTACGAAAAAGAGCGTCCTGTTGGGATTCAAATTTTTGGAGCCGAACTCGATTCGATGCTTCAAGCCATAGACATTGTAGAAAAATCAAATCCAGATATTATCGATATCAATTTTGGTTGTCCTGTAAAAAAAGTAGTGAGCAAAAATGCGGGAGCGGGAATTTTGAAAAACATTCCGCTTATGGTAAAACTTACCGAAGAAATGGTAAAACGCACCAATTTGCCTATCACCGTAAAAACTCGTTTGGGTTGGGATGCCGATTCTATTAAAATTGTTGAAGTAGCAGAGCGTCTACAAGACGTTGGAATAAAGGCTATTTCTATTCACGGACGTACTCGTGTGCAGATGTACAAAGGACAAGCCGATTGGAGACCAATTGCTGAAGTGAAAAACAACCAACGCATGCACATTCCTGTTTTTGGAAATGGCGATGTAGACACACCAGAAATGGCGGTTAAAATGCGTGATGAATTTGGACTGGATGGTGCCATGATTGGGAGAGCAAGTATTGGATATCCATGGTTTTTTAAAGAAGTAAAACACTTTTTTAAAACAGGTGAACATTTAGCGCCTCCAACTATTCAAGAGCGTGTAGATGCTGCTCGTAGGCATTTAGAAATGTCTATCGATTGGAAAGGTGAAAAGCTAGGTGTTTTTGAAACACGTAGGCATTATACCAACTATTTTAAAGGCATTCCTCATTTTAAAGAATACCGAATGAAAATGGTTACCAGCGATGATGCTGCCGATGTTTTTGCCACTTTTAATGAAGTAGAGCAAAAGTTTGCCGATTTTCAGTTTGTGTAAACTTAAATACTTATCTGCCTATCGATTTGTTGATTTAAAGAAATAAAGGTTTCAGTACGCGAAACACCCTCAATCGACTGGATTTTATGATTTAAAACATTCATTAAATGCTCGTTGTCTTTACACAGTATTTTGATTAAAATAGACCAGTTTCCTGTGGTGTAATGACATTCTAAAACTTCGGGGATTTCTTTTAACTGTTTTACGGCTTCTGGATTTCGCATGGCTTTGTCCAAATAAATACCGATAAATGCCATGGTATGGTAGCCCAATAATCGCGGATTGATAACAAATTTAGAGCCCGAAATAAGTCCGGAGTTTTCCAACTTTCGTAACCGTTGATGAATTGCCGCTCCCGAAATTCCAATTTTACGAGCAATTTCTAAAATAGGCTTCCTGGCATCTTCCATTAAAAATCTTAGAATTTCTTTGTCAATTCCGTCTATCTCTATGGTTTCATTAGTAAACTTCATCTTAAATGTTTTAAATACAAACAAATATATTTAATATGAATTACAAATTGTAAGTTGAGGTAGAAGTTAAAGAGTTAATTAGAAAATGAGTTAAGGTTTTTATGCTGTTTAATTGTTGGATTGGTTAATTGTAAAAATTGATAGTTAATGAGTGAAGAAGTTAGGAGTCAATCGAAGCCGTCATACCGAGCGGAGTCGAGACATCACAATATAGCTTTAACTCATTTACTTCCACTCTCTATTTTTCAAAATCTATTCAGCAGAAAAAATATCACTCAATATTTCATACGACTTCAATCTAGCTTGATGGTCGTAAATATGAGAAACTACAATAAGTTCCTTTATCCCCGTACTTTCTACAAACTTTGAAAGTTCGTTTGTAATAGTTTCTTTGCTCCCGATAAATGTAAAATACATCATGTTTTTGATCATTGCTTCTTGTTCCATTGTCCAAACGCCCTCCATCGTGTCAATAGGTGGTGGTAAAGGTCTTCGTGTGTTGGTAATTATTCCCATTGCAAACTGATATAAACTTGTAGCCAGTCGTTGTGCTTCTTCATCAGTTTCTGCAGCAATGACATTTACACACGCCATGGGATATGGTGTTGGATACGCTGCCGAAGGTTTATAATTTTCAGTGTAAATATCGAGAGCATTAAAAAGTTGCGCTGGTGCAAAATGACTCGCAAAAGCGTATGGAAGTCCTTTTGACGCCGCCAGTTGAGCACTAAATGTACTAGAACCCAACAAATACATCGGGATGTTGAGTCCTTCACCAGGAATTGCACGTACTTGCGCATCCTGATTTTCTACTGAAAAATACGTTTGTAGCTCATCAATATCATTTGGAAAATCTTGTACACTTTCTTGTTTTCCTCTACGTAATGCCTGTGCTGTAAGTTGATCGGTACCTGGAGCTCTTCCCAAGCCCAAATCTATTCTGTTAGGGTATAAAGTTGCAAGTGTGCCAAACTGTTCAGCAACAATTAAAGGCGCGTGGTTGGGCAACATAACCCCGCCAGATCCTATGCGGATGCTTGAAGTCCCCTGTGCTAAATACCCCAAAAGCACCACCGTTGCCGAGCTTACAATACTCTCCATATTGTGATGTTCAGAAACCCAAAAGCGTTTGTATCCGTACTTTTCGGTGTGTTGCGCCAAATCTAAACTATTCTGTATAGCTTCTATATGTTGTTTTCCTTGTGGAACAGGCACTAAATCGAGCACCGAAAAATCGATGTTTTGCAATATATTTTTTGTCATTTTTTCTTTTTCTTCTGAAGTTATTTTCGTCTGTAAACAGTCTTCTTCCTTACAATAAAAGTCATAAAATTCACTTTAAAAAAGTGTTGGAGAAAATGAATAATCTTCAGCAAAAAATAGGACTTTAACTTTGTAAAAAACAAAAGCTACCCAAACGGATAGCTTTGTCTAAAATCGCAATAAAAGCGATATATTTTAAAGGCAATAAATGCCAAAAATTTTATTTGTTAGCAGCGTATAATTCAGCTACTTTATCCCAGTTGATAACATTAAAAAATGCAGAGATATAGTCTGGACGCTTGTTTTGGTAGTTTAAGTAGTAAGCGTGCTCCCAAACATCTAATCCTAAAATTGGATATCCACCACAACCAACTCCTGGCATTAACGAGTTGTCTTGGTTTGGTGTAGAGCATACCTCAACTTTTCCTCCTTTGTGCACACATAGCCAAGCCCATCCAGAACCAAAACGAGTTCCTGCAGCAGCTGTAAATGCTTCTTTAAATTTTTCGAAAGAACCAAAAGCGCTATCAATAGCTTCTGCTAATTCTCCAGAAGGAGCTCCACCACCGTTTGGCGACATTACTTCCCAAAAAAGACTGTGGTTAAAAAATCCTCCTCCGTTGTTTCTAACAGCGCCATTATTCATGTCTAAGTTTGTAAGAATTTCTTCGATAGATTTTCCTTCTAACTCAGTTCCTTTAATAGCGTCGTTTAACTTACTTGTATATCCTTGATGATGCTTTGTATGGTGGATTTCCATTGTTCTTGCATCAATATGTGGTTCTAGTGCGTCGTATGCGTACGGTAATTTTGGTAATTCAAAAGCCATTTGTATCTATTTTTAGTTAATAATATTAGTTCTTCAAATTTATAAAAAAGCTTCCTAAATGTTGGTAATAATTTGTTAATACCTCATAGAGTTTCCTTATTTTGCAATAAACTTTTTATGTTAAACTCGGCACCTTTTCAAATTTACAATGCTTCTGCGGGCTCTGGAAAAACGTTTACGCTAGTAAAAAACTACTTAAGTATTTTACTTTCAAACAATCAACAGGATACGTTTAAGCAAATTTTGGCGATTACTTTTACCAATAAAGCTGTAAACGAAATGAAGGGGCGCGTTCTGAGTAATTTGCATGAATTTTCAGAAGAAAGAATTTTAGAAGAACCTTCCGATATTTTTTCTGTTTTAGCTGAAGAACTTAATATTTCTCCTGAGGTTTTACACCAACGAGCAAAAAAAGTGCTTACTCGAATTTTACACAATTATGCTTTTTTTGATATCGTTACGATTGATAAATTTAACCATCGGCTTATCCGAACCTTTTCTTTTGATTTAAAATTACCAACCAATTTTGAAGTTTCTTTAGATGAAGATGCGCTGTTGAGTGAAGCGGTAAACAACGTTATTTATCAAGCTGGAGAAAACAAACTGCTCACCAAAACTCTTATTGATTTTGCGCTTGAAAAAACTGACGACGATCGAAGTTGGGACATTGCTAGAGACCTAAATAAAATTGCAAAACTTCTTCCGAAAGAAGAGTATGCACTGCACATTCAACAACTCGAAAATAAATCTTTAGACGATTTTAAGGCGCTTGGAAAGCAGTTGAAAACAATGATTACCGAGCTTGATGCTGAGATTCAAAAATCTGCTGAAGACCTACTTGACTTATTCGTAAAAAAAGGCTTAGAGCGATTAGATTTTAAAAGTGGGTGGTTATATGATAGATTAGTTAGTATTTCAAATAAAAAATACACTCACAGTTGGGAATCAGGTTGGTTCTTGAAGATTGAATCAGACCCATTATATACTGATAGTCTATTAAAAAAGAAACCTGCGCAGGCGTCTATTATTGACGAGTTACAATCAAGAATTTCTTTTGATTTTATAAAGATAAAAGAATCCATATTTCAGTTAAATTTCCTTAATAACTTTTATAAAAACTTAGTTCCCTTATCGCTTTTAAGCACTATAAATATTGAACTCAACAAACTTAAAAAAGACCGAAATTTATTATTGATTTCGGAGTTTAACAGACTTATTTCGTCGGCTATTGCAAACCAACCAGCTCCTTTTATTTACGAGCGAATTGGCGAAAAATACAAATACTATTTTATCGATGAGTTTCAAGATACTTCTACTATGCAATGGAATAATATGCATCCGCTTATTTCGAATGCACTTGAAGCCGAATTACCAAGTGGAAAAACCGGAAGCTTAATGATTGTTGGTGATGCCAAGCAGGCCATTTACCGTTGGCGCGGTGGTAAAGCCGAGCAATTTATCGATTTATATAATGAGAAGAATCCGTTTCAAGCGCTTCTAAATGTTGAAAACCTCCCGAAAAACTATCGTAGTTTTAACGAGATTGTCGGTTTCAACAATAGTTTTTTTAACCACATTGCTCAGTTTTTAAACAATCCAACCTACCAAGAACTCTTTGCAAAATACAGCAAACAAGAACTCAACAACAAGCCTGGCGGATATATTGACCTTACGTTTATCGACCCGAAAGACAACAAGCAAAGCGAAGAAGATTTGTATTGCTACGAGACTTACCAAAACATCGTAAAGTCAGTCGGAAGAGGCTTTAAATACGGTGATATTTGTATTATTACTCGCAGTCGAAAAAATGGTGTAAGCATTGCTAATTATTTGGTAGAAAGAGAGATTCCTATAATTTCTTCGGAGACCTTATTGCTGAAAAATGACAAAAAAGTAGCATTTCTATGCGATTTGCTAGCGCATTTTAATCAGCCAGCAGATGCAGAAATTCATCTGAAAATTTTAGAATTCTTAGCCGAAAGAAACAAAATTGAAAACAGACACGCCTATTTTTCAGAAGGAATACATCATCTAAACGATGTTTTTTCAGCAGAAAACTTTAACGCAAATTACTTTTTACAACTCCCACTCTACAACGCCATTGAATATGCAATAAACGCTTTTAATTTGGTGGATGAAGACGAAGCGTATTTACAATTTTTCTTGGATGAAATTATGGCATTCAGCCAAAATAACAACAACAGTATAAGCAGTTTTATAAGTTATTGGGAGCAGAAAAAAGACAAACTGAGTATTGTTGCGCCTTCATCGTCGGATGCTGTGCAGATTATGACCATTCACAAATCTAAGGGGCTCGAGTTCCCTGTGGTTATTTACCCTTATGCCGACACCGATATTTATTACGAAAGAGAATTTAATATGTGGTTCCCGGTAGCCAAAGAACTTTTCGGGATTGATTATGCGCTTTTCAGCAGTAAAAGTGTATTGGAAAACATTAATCAAACAGGGAAGCAGTTTATTGACGAGCACAAGGAACAGCAGGAGCTAGACAACATCAATTTGTTATATGTTACATTGACGCGTGCGGTGGAGCAACTGTTCATTATCTGTAAAAAAGATATTACCGCAAAAGGAGTTGAAAACACCAAAACTTTTGCTGGGATGTTTATTAATTACCTCAAGGCACGCCAGCTGTGGAGCGATAGTCAGCATCATTATACAATTGGAAATCCAGAAAAAAAACCGACTAAAAAGAAAGAGCAAAAAATCATTACAACAAACATTCCATTTATCTCCAACAGTTCTTTTGGCAACACCTTTGAGCTCGTAACCAAAAGTGGTTCGCTTTGGGATACCAAACAAAAAGAAGCTATCGATAAAGGAAATGTGTACCACTATTTACTCTCAAAAATTTTCTATGCTGATGATGTGCTTCCTGTTATTGAAGAAGCTGTTTCAAATGGTGTAATTCCGAAGGAAGCTACAGCAACCTACACACAATATCTCGAAAACCTAACGCAACACGATGCGCTAAAAAAATATTTTTCTACGGAATACACTATTTATAATGAAAGAGAAATTATTACTGCTGATGGGGCATTTATTCGTCCTGATAGATTTGTGGTAAAGAACAATCAATTAACAATTATTGATTACAAAACAGGGTCACCTTCAGAAGATTATATTCATCAAATAAATAACTATGCAGAAAATTTGGCCACAATAGGTTATACCATTGAAGAAAAACTTTTGGTGTTTATAAATGAGAATATCCAAATTATAAAGGCTTAATTTTAATAATCCTATAACTTTGTAAAAAACAGAACAACATGTACGGAAAAATAAAAGAACACTTACAGCAAGAATTAGCCGATATTAAGGAGGCTGGACTGTACAAAAAAGAGCGAATAATTACTTCACCTCAAGGAGCCGAAATTACCATTAGCACTGGGGAAACGGTAATTAACTTTTGTGCAAATAACTATTTAGGATTATCATCGCATCCAGAAGTAATTCAAGCTGCCAAAGACGCTTTAGATACACATGGCTTCGGAATGTCGTCGGTACGTTTTATTTGCGGAACACAAGACATTCATAAAGAGTTAGAAGAGAAAATAGCCGATTTTTACGGCACGGAAGACACTATTCTTTACGCAGCAGCCTTTGATGCAAACGGAGGTGTATTTGAGCCCTTACTAACAGCGGAAGATGCTATTATTTCAGACTCGTTAAATCACGCATCGATAATTGATGGAGTTCGTCTTTGTAAAGCAAAACGCTACCGTTATCAAAACAATGATATGGCCGATTTAGAATTGCAATTGCAACAAGCTAATAAAGATGGTGCGCGTTTTAAAATTATTGTTACAGACGGAGTTTTTTCTATGGATGGTTTAGTTGCACCACTTGATAAAATTTGTGATTTAGCCGATAAATACGATGCACTAGTAATGATAGACGAATGTCATGCAGCAGGATTTATTGGAGAAACAGGAATAGGAACACTCGAAGAAAAAGGTGTTTTAGGAAGAATAGACATCATTACAGGTACTTTAGGAAAAGCACTTGGTGGAGCCATGGGTGGATATACAACTGGAAAAAAAGAAATTATAGAAATATTACGTCAGCGTTCGAGACCGTATTTATTCTCTAATTCTCTTGCGCCGAATATAGTTGGTGCTTCTATTAAAGTTTTCGATATGATTTCGAAAAGTACAGAGCTTCGCGATAAGTTAGAAGAAAACACAAAATATTTCAAGGAAGGTATGAAAAAAGCAGGTTTTGACATCATTGATGGAGACTCTGCAATCGTACCAGTGATGCTTTATGACGCCAAATTATCGCAGACTATGGCCGATGAGCTGTTAAAAAAAGGAATATATGTTATAGGATTTTTCTACCCAGTTGTACCTAAGGAAAAAGCAAGAATTAGAGTACAGTTATCGGCTGCGCACACCCGTGAACACTTAGATCGAGCTATTAGAGCATTTACCGAAGTAGGTAAGAATTTAGGGGTAGTTTCGTAGAGGCTACTTTACTTTTTAACTAAAAAATTATATATTTGTTTTTGTTAATAAGTTGTAACGACTTACATTTGTCTTTAAATTAACACTTAAAATTAAATAATTGAACATGAAACATCTTAGCAAATTACTAGTTGCTGCGTTCCTTTTTGTAGGAATTAGCAACATGAATGCTCAAGACCAGAACAATCCATGGCAAATCGCTTTTGGGGTAAACGCAGTTGATGCTTACCCAACAAACTCAGATAGGCCATATGCTTCAGAAGCATGGTTCGACGAGTATTTCAACGCAAGTGATCACTGGAACATCCTTCCTTCTATTTCTTACGTATCTGTTTCTAAGTACGTAGGTAGCGGAATCTCTTTAGGAGTTCGTGGATCTCTTAACAAAATTGAAAACCTTGGTGACACAAGTGTAGATGATTTATCATACTACGGAGTTGACGGTACTGTTAAGTACAACTTCACTCAAGGTCACGTATTCGATCCTTTCATCGAAATCGGTGGGGGTTATACTTGGTTAGACGAGATTGGAGCTGGAACTCTTAACGGAGGTGTAGGTTTCAACGTATGGTTTACTGAAAACCTTGGTCTTACTGTACAAACTGGATACAAGCACGTATTCGAAGATTACAACACTCCACATTTCCAACACTTAGCTGGTCTTGCTATCAAATTTGGTGGTAACGATTCAGATGGTGATGGTGTTTATGACAAAGATGACGCTTGTCCAGAAGTACCTGGTTTAAAAGCTTTCAACGGTTGTCCTGATTCTGATGGAGATGGTATCGAAGATTCTAAAGATGCTTGTCCAAACCAAGCTGGTACTGCTGACATGAACGGATGTCCTGATTCTGACGGAGATGGTGTTGCTGACAATGTAGATGCTTGTCCTAACACTCCAGGTCTTAAAGAATTAAACGGTTGTCCTGATTCTGACGGTGACGGTGTTGCTGACAAAGATGATCAGTGTCCAGATGTTGCAGGTCCTGCAGCTACTAACGGATGTCCAGATAAAGATGGTGACGGTGTACTTGACAAAGATGACAAGTGTCCTGAAACTCCTGGAACTGTAGCAAACAACGGTTGTCCTGAATTATCTAAAGAAGTTCAAACAGCATTAAACAACTATGCTAAAACTATCTTATTCGATACAGGAAAATCAACTATCAAGCCTCAGTCTCAACAAGTATTAGCTGACATTATCGGTATCTTAAACAAATACCCTAATGCTAAATTTACTGTAGACGGTCACACTGATAGTACTGGTAGTGATTCACTTAACCAAAGACTTTCTGAGTCTAGAGCACTTTCTGTAAAAGAATACTTAGTATCTCACGGAATTGACGGATTCAGATTATCTTCTGCTGGTTACGGTGAAACAAGACCAATCGCTTCGAACGCTACTAGAGATGGTAGAGCTCAAAACAGAAGAGTTGAGATTAACTTAGTTAAATAATTTTAACTGAATTAATTCAAATCATATAAGAGAAACGCTCCGAAATTCGGAGCGTTTTTTTATTTATAATACTTTATATTTTGGTACTTTAGTGAAGCATATTGTTTCGGTATAATTACGAGACATTTTATAAGTAACAAGAGATTTATTTCGAGGGAAGTCTCGGGGTATTAATTCTCGATTATCGAGTAAAACACGCTTCATGGAATCATTCTTGGCACAAATTGCCACCAAAATATACCAAGCTCATAAAAGTAATTTAGCTACGCTTACTATCATTCTTCCGAGTAAACGTGCAGTAGTTTTTCTAAAAAACGAACTTTTAAAAATTGCCGATCAAGCTACAATCGCTCCGCAAATTTTAAGTATTGAAGATTTTGTTCAGCAGTTAGCAAACCTAAAAGTTGCTACAAATATTCAACTTACTTTTGAGTTTTATGAAGTGTATCGTAAGCTCACCCCAGAAAACGAACAAGAAGATTTTTATGCTTTTACTTCCTGGGCACAAACCATTTTACAAGATTTTAATGAAATAGATAGATATCTGGTTGATCCAGAATCTTTCTTTTCACACTTGTTTAATATCAAAGAAATCGATCAGTTTCATTGGACTAATCTTGAGGAGAAAACTAGTCTACAAGAAAACTATTTAAACTTTTGGAAGCGCTTAGCATTATATTATCAAAGCTTCAATGAGCACCTAAGTAAAAAAGGAATTGGCTATCAAGGAATGATTTATCGAGAAGCTAATGATAATGTTGAATATTACATCCAAAACAGCACAGCGAGTAAGCATATTTTTATTGGTTTTAACGCACTTAATAATGCTGAAAAAAACATTATTCAAGAGTTTTTAAGTAGTACCAATGCAGAAATATATTGGGATGTAGATAAAACATTTCTTGAAAATAAAGAGCACGACGCTGGTTTGTTTCTTCGGAATTATATAAAGGAATGGCCATACTTTAAAACGAATGATTTTAATGTAATCAGTCATCATTTTTCAGAAGAAAAAAATATAAATATTATTGGAGTTCCAAAAAGTATTGGGCAAGCAAAATACGTAGGAAACCTGCTAGATAGTATAGAGGGAACTATTGAAAATACTGCGGTTGTTTTAGGAAATGAAGACTTACTTCCTGCGGTTTTAAATTCGGTTCCTAGCCAAATTACAAAAGCCAATATTACAAGTGGATTTCCGCTGAATCTATCGCCGTTTGCATCGTTTTTCGAAACTTTGTTTGATGTTTGGGAGAAAAGCAAAGAGCAATTGTGGTATTACCAAGATGTAATTGCAGTACTTTCGAACCCCATTACACATGCGCTTACATTTTCTTCAGATAAAAATATCGAAGCCTTATTAGATAAAATTAATGAGGAAAATTTAATTTATGTAACGCAAAGCGATGCTGAACACGTCAATCCAGCATCAGCTAAATTATTTTTAAACACAAAATCGCACACAAATTCTGATGTTATTGAAAATTGTATTCAACTAACATTAGCACTAAAAAAAGCGTATAGTAGCAAGCAGTTTAACAATCCCCTTTTTTTAGAATACCTATACCGTTTTTACGAAATTTTTAATCAGTTAAAAACATTTAATACCGAATACAACACCATTACAAGTATTCAAATTTTAAAAAAGATTTATATTGAATTGCTCGTTTCAGAAACCATCGATTTTAGAGGAGAACCTTTAGAGGGACTTCAGATAATGGGGATGCTTGAAAGTAGAAATTTAGATTTCGAAACCGTAATTCTAACTTCTGTGAATGAGGGAATTTTACCTTCTGGAAAGTCCAACAATTCATTTATTCCTTTTGATTTAAAACGCGTATTTGGACTTCCAACATATAAAGAAAAAGATTCCATCTATTCGTATCACTTTTACAGACTTATACAGCGTGCTAAAAATGTGTATTTGCTTTATAATACAGAGCCTGATAGTTTAGAAGGCGGTGAAAAAAGTAGATTGTTGCATCAATTAACGATGCTGAAAGAACCGAATCATCAAATAAAAGAGATGATTGCGAGTCCGATTATCAAGAATAATTCGGTAAGCCTTTCGGTTATCAAAAAAGACGAGGCTGTTTTAAATCGATTAAAAGAAATTGCTGCCAACGGATTTTCGCCTTCGTCCTTAACAAACTACATTCGAAATCCGCTTAACTTTTACACCCAATCTGTGTTGGGAATTAAAGAGGTAGAAGAAGTGGAAGAAACCATTGCGGCAAACACATTGGGAACTATTGTACACGACACGCTCGAAACATTTTACAAGCCCCTTGAAGGCAGTTACCTTTCTTTGGAACATATCAAGGAAATGCGTAAAAATCTCGATAAGCAAGTGCAGTTTCATTATACCAAAACCTATACAGATATTAAAAATCTTAAAGGGAAAAACCTCATATCGTACCATGTAGCAAAGCGCTACATAGAGAACTTTTTAACCTTTGAAGAAAACCGACTAAGAGAAGGGAAACAGATAAAAATACTTCAAATTGAAAGTAATACTAAAATCCCGCTCACTATTCCGGGAATAGAATTTCCTGTGTTTTTAAAAGGAAAAGTAGACCGCATGGAGGAAGAGGACGGTGTGATACGAATTATTGATTATAAAACAGGAAAAGTCGAAAAGAATAATGTTGAAATAACGGAATGGGAAACATTGGGAGACGATTATAAATACAGTAAAGCTTTTCAAATATTGTGCTACGCCTACATGATGCAAAATACTACAATATATAACGAGTTTGAAGGCGGAATAATATCTTTTAAAAACCTAAAAAGTGGGCTATTAAAATTTGGATTTAAAAATGGTAAAATCTCAAATCAGGTTATAAATCTTGCTGTTTTAGATGAATTTAAAACTCAATTGGACCAATTAATCCTCGAAATTACAAACAAAAAAATTCCGTTCACAGAAAAAGAAATTCCAACACATGCAAATTCATAAAAACATTGCCATTAAGGGTAAGCACGTAAAACCAATTTATACCGACATCTATTTTAACGAAACGCAAACAGCAAAGCCAGTGGCGCTTTTTTGCCACGGATACAAAGGTTTTAAAGATTGGGGTTTTTGGGAAATTGTTGCCGAAACGTTTGTAGCAAAAGGATATGTGTTTGTGAAATTTAATTTATCGCATAACGGAATCGATATTGAAAAGCCAACCGATTTTACCGACTTGGATGGTTTTGGAAACAATAATTTTTCAATTGAATTGGATGACATCGATGAAGTTCTAAATTGGATTTATAGTGCTGAAAATTCTTTTTCTGCTGAATTAAATACTTCATCTATAACATTGATAGGTCATTCGCGTGGCGGAGGTATTTCAATTATTAAAGCTGCAGAAGACACACGCATTACAAAGCTGATAACTTGGGCAAGTGTAAGCGATTTTAAAGCACGCTTTGCCGATGAAAAAGCAAGAGCCTATTGGAAACAACAGGGTGTAATTTATATTGAAAACAGTCGAACCAAACAGCAATTACCTCATTTTTATCAGTTTTACGAAGATTTTATTGCAAACGAAACGAGGTTTACCATTAAAAATTCAGCAGAAAAAATTAATATTCCTTGGCTAATTATTCATGGAACAAACGACCCAACGGTTATTTTGGAAGAAGCACAAGCATTACATCAATGGAATCCTGAGAGTAATTTACTCGTTATAGAAGAAGCCGACCATGTTTTTGGAGGTCAGCACCCGTGGGAAGAAAAAAAGCTTCCACAACATATGCAACAAGTTGTAGAAGCTTCTATTAGTTTTTAATAAATCCTCTTCAGGAAGTATTTTGTTTATTTCTTGTCTGGTCGCGTAGGGCGTACCTCTATTTTACTTGGCAACGTACGTGGGTGCATTTTAAGTAAATCGAGTACTAACTGCCCAATGTCTTCTGGTTGAATTTTCCAAGCATCATTTTCCGAAGGCGTGTGGTCGTTAAAATGAGAAGCCACCGAACCTGGCATAATCGTAGAAACTTTAATATCATATTGGCGTAAATCTAGCATCGCAGCTTGCGTAAAACCAACTACTCCAAACTTAGTCGCATTATAACCCGCGGCCGTTGGGAAAAAGTTAGTTCCCGCCAAACTCGCTAAGGTAATGTAGTATCCTTTAGATTGTTTTAATGCGTCAACAGAAGCTTTAAGTGTATGGTAAACTCCATTTAGATTGGTATTTATCATTTGGTGCCACTGCTCGTCTTCCAATTCATCAATTGGAGCAAAATGTCCAACACCCGCATTTGCCAAAACTACATCTACCTGTCCCCATTTTTCTTCAATGCTTTTGATGGCTTGTTCTTCGTCTTTCAGTTTTGTAACATCTGAAGATATACCTAAAACTAAACTACTGTCGTTACTTAAACTAGCAGCGGCTTTTTGCGCATCTTCCAATTTACGTCCGCTTATAGCTACTTTCATTCCAGCTTTCAGCAACGCTTCGGCTACACCATAGCCAATTCCTTTTGTTCCACCTGTAATATAGGCTACTTTTCCTTTTAAGTCCATTTTGATATTTTTTTATAAAGATAAAATCAAAATCGCGCTATAAAAAAACCTGCTCGTTATTGTTTTCTTAAAATGAAGGGAAATAAAAAAGCAACGTTCTAAAACGTTGCTTTTTGTGGAGCATATCGGAGTCGAACCGATGACCTCTACACTGCCAGTGTAGCGCTCTAGCCAGCTGAGCTAATGCCCCGCGTCACATATTTTATTCGCGATTATAAATTAACAATTCATAGTCTTATACGCAGCTCAAAAATATGCTATTTTTTTCATTAAAATAAAAAAAGAAAATTCTTTTGATAAAAAGTATAAAATCGTGCATTTTTGCGAGAACTTACATGGTTTGAGTACTACAAAAATAACATTCAAAGAAATAAATAAACTTGCAATTCCTGCTATTATAGCTGGTATTGCAGAACCTCTTATTTCGCTAACCGATATTGCTATTATCGGTAATGTCGATAAAAACCCTGTAGAAGCACTTGCTGCAGCGGGACTTGTAGGTTCGTTTCTTTCTGCAATTATTTGGATTGTAGCGCAAACCAAAACTGCAATTTCCTCGATAATCTCACAGCATTTGGGAGCCAATAGGTTGCACGCGGTTAAAACATTGGTGCCACAAGCTTTGGCTTTTAACTTTCTTTTTAGTCTGTTTATATATTTTTCTACAGCTTTTTTTGCTACTCAAATTTTTAATTTATACAATGCCGACGGACTCATTCTGGAATACACTACTTCTTATTACCAAATTAGAGCGATTGGTTACCCGCTCACTTTAGTGACGTTCGGAATTTTTGGTGTTTTTAGAGGAATGCAAAATACACTTTGGGCGATGATGTGTAGTTTAACAGGCGCCGTAGTAAACATAGTTTTAGATTATGTTTTGGTGTACGGTATTGAAGGCGTTATCCCACCAATGCATTTGAAAGGCGCAGGTTATGCAAGCGTTATTGCACAATTGGTAATGTTGTTAATGGCAGTTTACTTTTTTGTTCGTAAAACGCCTTTTAATTTTAAACTAAGCTTGCATATAAATCCGCAGATGAAAAAGCTCTTAATTATGAGCGCAAACCTATTTGTACGGACTGCCGCATTAAATTATGCTATTTATCTCGCCAATTCGTATGCTACAGATTATGGTAAAAACTATATCGCAGCGCAAACAATTTTGATGAATATTTGGCTGTTTTTCTCATTTTTTATTGATGGTTATGCCAATGCTGGAAATGCAATTTCTGGTAAATTATTAGGAGCAAAAGATTATAAACGATTATGGCTACTCACTATTGATATTTCTAAATACGCCATCATTATTTCGTGTATTTTAATAGTTGTTTGTGGTGTTTTTTATACTGATATCGGACTGTTATTTAATAAAGAAGAAACCGTTTTAACACTGTTCGCTTCCGTATTTTGGATGGTATTATTAATGCAACCTATCAATGCGATTGCTTTTATGTACGACGGAATTTTTAAGGGATTAGGTGAGGCAAAATATCTTCGGAATGTATTGCTTGCAGCTACGTTTTTAGGCTTTGCACCAACATTGTTGTTTTTCGATTTTATAGGGTTTAAATTGAAAGCTATTTGGATTGCTTTTTTCGTTTGGATGTTTATCAGAGCTGCTGCTTTAGTGATTAAATTCAGGAGGAAGTATTTAGCTTTATGATTGTCCGCAATCTTTTATAATGCACTGTCACCTCGAGCGTAGTCGAGAGGTTTTTTAAATAGGGTCTCGACTACGCCTGTCTGCCGGCAAAGGCAGGCTCGACCTGACATTTTACAATTGATATAATACATGTCGGATATTCAAATTAGTTTTACTTCAATTCAAAAATAACCTAACATTCTAAAGTCGTCTATATTATGTATTTTTGAGTATCTTTTTTTCAGAAGAAAAATTAAAATTTCAGTAATTAAACAGCATATAAATGGGAACAGATAGAGTTGACGGAAGCCTTTATACTAAAATTGAAAACCACATTGCAACGGTAGAATTTGGACATCCAGCAAGTAACTCATTTCCATCTGTGTTGTTAGAGCGCTTATCTGCTGAATTTGATAAACTGTCTTCAAATAACGAAGTGCATATAATTGTATTAAAAAGCGAAGGCAAAAAAGCCTTTTGTGCAGGTGCTTCATTTGACGAATTGATAGCTGTTTCAAGTTTAGAAGAAGGAAAAGCTTTTTTTAGTGGTTTCGGAAAGGTGCTAAACGCCATGCGGAAATGCTCAAAACTTATCATCGGAAGAATTCAAGGAAAAGCCGTTGGTGGCGGTGTAGGATTAATTGCTGCTTGTGATTATGCTATTGCCACTGAAGCTGCTGCTATAAAATTATCGGAATTTACTATCGGGATTGGGCCATTTGTTATTGCTCCCGCTGTAGAACGAAAAATGGGCGTTGGCGCTTTGGCAGAACTTACCATTGCAGCAACCGAATGGAAAAATGCCTATTGGGCAAAAGAAAAAGGGTTGTATGCTAAAGTTTTTGAAACAATTACCGAAGTGGATGTTGAAATCGATTTGCTAACGAACAAATTAGCCGCATACAACCCTGAAGCATTAAATGCTATGAAAAAAGCCCTTTGGGAAAACACCAATCATTGGGAAACTCTCCTAACCGAAAGAGCTGAAACCTCAGGAAAATTGGTGCTTTCTGAATTTACCAAAAAGGCTTTAGAAAAATTTAAAAAGTAAGCTCGTTACTTGCCAACGCATCTGAAACATTTGCTTTAACGACTGGAAAACTATTAAAAAACTTCCTTCCGTCTGTGCGCTTTAGTACGGCAATTTGCTCGCCATTTTTGTTGGTTTCTAATCGAGTAACCACTACTTCATTGTTGGCAACCGATTTGTAATTTGGAACACCACCACGTTTAATAATAATGTTTTTTCTAGGCAAATCAATATGTTGATATGTACTTTCTGAAGTGCTGTTAATTTTTAAAACATCACCTACTTTTACTTCTTTATCTTGAGCACTTACTGTAAATGCTAAAAATGAGAATGCCGCAAAAAATAATCCTTTTTTCATCTTCAAATAATTTAATTGTTAATATTTATCTCATATATTGACAAATATACTATATTAATAGTAATACTATTAACTTTAAATTCTTAAATATTTACTAAATATTTATACTCAAAAAAATTATTTAAATGCTTGTTCTCCAGTGATGTCAGCACCCGTAATTAACAAGTGTATGTCGTGAGTTCCTTCGTATGTAATAACACTTTCTAAATTCATCATATGGCGCATGATACTGTACTCGCCAGTTATTCCCATCGCTCCAAGAATTTGTCGTGCTTCTCGAGCAATATCCAACGCCATTGCTACATTGTTGCGTTTTGCCATCGAGATTTGTGCAGTTGTAGCTTTTTCTTCATTTTTTAATTGTCCTAAACGAAGTGCCAGTAATTGTGCTTTAGTGATTTCTGTTAGCATTTCTGCTAATTTTTTCTGCTGAAGTTGTGTTGCTGCAATTGGTTTTCCAAACTGAATTCGCTCTTTTGCATATCGCAGTGCAGTATCGTAGCAGTCCATTGCAGCGCCAATAGCTCCCCAAGCAATTCCGTATCTAGCAGAATCTAAACACCCAAGCGGGGCTCCCAAACCATTTTTTTCAGGCAATAAATTTTCTTTCGGAACTTTTACATTATCAAAAATGAGCTCTCCAGTAGCCGAGGCACGTAGCGACCATTTATTATGTGTTTCGGGAGTTGAAAAACCTTCCATGCCACGCTCAACGATTAGTCCGTGAATGCGACCTTCTTCATTTTTTGCCCAAACCACGGCAATGTCTGCAAAAGGAGCATTTGATATCCAAAGTTTTGCGCCATTCAGAATAAAATAATCTCCTGCATCTTTAAATTTTGTTTCCATTCCGCCAGGATTCGACCCATGGTTTGGTTCTGTAAGTCCGAAGCAACCCATCATTTCTCCTGAAGCTAACTTCGGAAGGTATTTTTTGCGTTGCGCTTCTGTGCCGTATTTCCAAATAGGAAACATTACCAAAGACGACTGTACAGATGCAGTAGAGCGAACACCACTGTCGCCACGTTCAATTTCTTGCATAATCAACCCATAACTTATTTGGTCGAGACCTGCACCCCCATACATTTCAGGAATGTAAGGGCCGAAAGCTCCGATATCGGCCAATCCCTTTATAATTTGCTTCGGAAATTCTGATTTTTGGGCATAAGTCTCAATAATGGGCGAGACTTCTTTTTTTACCCATGCTCGGGCAGCATCTCTTACAAGTTTATGTTCTTCGGAAAGAAGGTCGTCTATATTATAATAATCGGGTGCTTCAAAAAGGTCTGGTTTCATATGCTTCTTTTATAAGAATTGATTCTCTCAAATATAATTAAAGAAATATAACATTGCAACGTACTATTGTTTCAAAATCAACAATTTGTTTATTCTGTTTTTCAGCAGAAAAATAAAAAAAGCTGTTTAAAAAAGTGGTAAAATCGTCTTTTTGAAAAATATCAGCTCGACAAAATTTACTTTTTAAACAGCCTTTTAAAATTGCTTTATATACACTTTAAGTGTAACTACACTTCGTAATTATCCCAATTGGCAATTTCATTTCTTTCTTCGGGTTTGATGCAAATGTCTAAAGTACGTTGGTCGTATTCCATATTGTATTGTGCTAAAACATCGGCTGGAACGCCGTCCCAAACGTTTGGAGTGTTACCAACATATCCTAAATATTTAATTCCTTCTTCACTGGTAAAATAACCTGTTGAAACCAAATCTCTCAAACGTGAAAAGAATCGTTCGCCTTGTGTGTGTTCAGGTTTTACTTCTTCAGGATACGCAATATCTTCGATAATTTCGATTTGTTGTTCCGAAGAAACATCCTTGAACACCTTATTAAAACGTCTGTTACTTTCATGGTCAAGCCACATGAGTCCGCCTCGTAACGGCAATTGATGATGTGGCATATCGAGCACAATAAACGAAATAAACTCAATCACTCCAACTTGACTTGCAGCGCTGTACTCGCCTTCCGCAGGAATAATAATATCGGCCAAAATAGTTAGTGTAGCCAATTCGTGCTCTGTAAAAAAAGCATCTTTGGCACGTAATTCTTTTTCGTATGCCAACTCTTCTTTTGTACGTGTAGTATCGTAATTATTATCGCCTTCTGTTGGAGTTTCAACATTTGCTACCGAAGTTTCTTCGGTATCGGTAAGGCAAGACGAAAACATAAATCCGGAAGTTACGGTTCCGGCTACCATTGCCTTTAAACTTTTTCTTCTATCCATGATATATGTTTTAAATGTTCATTTTTTTCATTTCTTGCGTCAGGTAATCGGATGCTCTCCACGCCAATGCTAAAATTGTCCATGTTGGGTTTTTATCCGCTTGCGAAACAAATCCACCTCCATCAACAACAAACAAGTTTGGTACATCGTGCGCTTGGCTATATTTGTTTAAAACCGATTTTTTAGGGTCGTTCCCCATACGCGTTGTTCCTACTTCGTGTATAATTCTACCAGGAGCTTCAAGTCCGTAATTACTTTCTTTTCCTGGTTTTTCACCTAGCGGAATTGCTCCCATATTATGATACAATTCTTCAAAAGTATCTTGCATATGTTTGGCTTGTTTTACTTCATCGTCGGTCCAATTATAATTAAATCGAAGTACAGGAATTCCGTATTTATCGACTACATTAGGGTCTATTTCACAGTAGTTATCTTCCTGCGGAATACTTTCACCACGTCCAGCCATTCCTACCATGGCACCGTAAAATTTATGAACGTCTTCTTTCAATCCAACACCATAACCACCTGCGCGTTTTCTACCGCCAAATTGTGCGTTGAGGTTTTGGATTCCCATACCAGCACCATAGGAAGGCATTCCCATTCCGCCCCAAAATTCTATATGATATCCTCGGCTAAAACCAAGGTCTTTTTTATCGTTTAACCACCACGGAACATACAAGTGCATTCCTCCAACACCATCTTCATTGTAACGTTTTCTATCCATTAATTCTGGGATAATTGCAGATCGGCCAGCTCCTGTAGAATCGTGAAGATATTTACCCACTACACCACTTGAATTTGCTAAACCGTTCGGGAATTTTTCAGATTTAGAATTAAGAAGAATTCGAGCAGATCCACAAGCACTCGCTGCCAAAATAACCACTTTGGCTTTTACCGTATATTCTTGATTGTCGTATTTATTAACATATGAAACTCCAGTCGCTTTTCCTTCGCTATCAGTGAGAACTTCTCGAACCATTGCATTTACATACAAGTCCACATTATCGTATTCTAACGCAGGCTTTACAAGTACAGACGAAGAAGAAAAATCTCCGTAAATACTACACGAGCGTGAACATTGACTACAATAAAAACAAGCACCACGACGGTTGTCAACTCGTTTTGTTAAGATTGATAAACGTGCTGGAATTACAGGCATATTTAATTTTTGTCCCGCTTTTTTAAGATACAATTCGTGTAAACGCGGTTTTGGAGGTGGTAAAAAGTAACCGTCTGGCTCGTTTGGAATGTTTTCTTTACTACCAAAAACACCAATAAGTTTATCAACTTTATCGTAATATGGTTTTACATCTTCATAGCCAATAGGCCAATTGTCTCCTTTTCCATCAAAGTCTTTTCGTTTAAAATCTAACGGACCAAAACGTAACGAAATTCGCCCCCAGTGGTTTGTTCGTCCACCAACCATTCGAGATCTAAACCAATCGAATTTGGTGCCGTTTTTATGAGTGTAAGGTTCTCCGTCGAGCTCCCAACCTCCATAAGCCATGTCAAAATCTCCAAAAGCGCGGGTTGTTCCAGCGCCTCTTCGTGGCGACTCGTATGGCCATTTAAACTGTGTTTGTTGTTCGGGGTTTGCAGGGTCAAAATTTGGTCCTGCTTCAAGCAAAGCAATTTTAAAACCTGCTTCGGAAAGTACTTTTGTGGCCATTCCGCCACCTGCTCCAGAGCCTACAACAATAACATCGTAAACCTTGGAGGCTTCTTTAATTTGAAAGGACATTGTTTGAGTTAAGTTTAGTTAGTAATCGGTATTTTTTATCGATTCTCTAAAAATATTCAAAAAAAACTAAACACCCGTAAACAATTCTAAAAATTTAAGTAGAAATCTTTGGTAATTTCTTTATACGCATCTGTGTATTGATGCCTTTCTTTTTCGATAATTAATTCAGAAATAGATGCTGTTTTTTCCTGAAAAGAAAAGGCTATCAAAACTCTTTTTACTTCTGAAGTAGGATTTCCTTTAACATGTGTTATTTTAAAAGGGAAGAGTTTTGCTTCTTTGGCGAGCGCAATAAAATTTTCTTCTTCTTTAGACGGAAGTATCACACTGAAGATTCCGTTTGGAGTTAGTAATTTACCAACGCCCGCAACTAATTCTTCAAAAGGAAGTGAAAAATTAAAACGCGCCAAATCTCGCTGTTTGTTATTGGTGGTATAATCTTCAGCATAAAAAGGCGGATTGGAAAGTATCAATTCGTATTGATCGTCTATTTCATCTACAAACTCATCAAAACCTGCATGATAACAAAACAGCCGATCTCCCCATGGAGAAGCCTCAAAATTTTCGACACATTGCTCATAAGCCTCGTCGTCTACTTCAATAGCATCTATGAGTTCGGCATTGGTGCGTTGCGCCATCATTAACGACAGCACTCCTGTACCTGCGCCAATATCTAGTACCGAAAACGGATTACTTTCCGTAGGTGTCCACGCTCCCAATAAAACCCCATCTGTACCAATTTTCATGGCACAGCGATCTTGTTGAACTGTAAACTGTTTAAACTGAAAAGGTTTTTGAGCCATTGCTGTTTTATTACAAATACAAATCGATGAGTCCTTCTGGAGTACTCACAATAATTTCTTTTTGCTGACGGTCTACTTTTACAATAAACTCATCATTCATCGGAATTAAAATTTGCTTTCCGTTGTTTTCAACTTCAAATAAAGCTTGCGCAGTATTATCGTTCACAGAAGTTATAATTCCTACTTCTCCATATGTTTTATCTTTCATCTTAAAGCCAATAATTTCGTGGAAATAAAATTGATTCCCAGTAAGTTTTGGCAAAAAAGATAGGGGTAAGTACAATTCACTCTTTAAAATAGAATCGGCCTCGGCTTCGGTATCTACATCTTCCAATTTCATACGCAATAATTGCGATTTATGGAGTGAAGATTTTTCTATAAAAAAAGGAACCAGATTACTGCCATGAGCAATAAATACTGATTCCAAATTTTTGTAGAGTTCAGGTTCGTCGGTATCTAGCTTTGCTAGCAACTCTCCCTTAAAGCCGTACTTTTTAACTATTTTTCCGAGATAGAAGCAATCTTCTTTTCTCATAAAAAGTTTTTATTAAGCGTCTGCTTTATCTTCTTCCTGTGCTTCAGCAGCAGGCTCTTCAGCTGTTGCTTCTGCTTCTGCCTCAGGAGCAGTTTCTTCTTCCGCTGGAGCTTCTGCTTCTGCAGCTGCTGCCATACGTTTTTCATTAATTTCTTTTTCAGCCTCAAGTGCTTTAGCTTTAGCTTCTTCTTTAGCTTTGCTTAATTCACCTTTTTTAGCTTCTACTTTTCCTGATTTTTCTTCAACCCAAGCATCAAATTTCTTTTGAGCTTCGTCTTCAGTTAAAGCACCTTTTGCAACTCCTCCTAATAAGTGGTGTTTTAATAACACTCCTTTGTAAGATAAAATTCTTTTAGCAGTATCAGTTGGTTGTGCACCATTTTGAAGCCACTTTACAGAACTATCAACGTTTAAGTCGATTTGAGCTGGATTTGTGTTTGGATTGTAAGTTCCTAATTTCTCAAGAAATTTACCATCTCTTTTTGCGCGAGCATCTGCCGCTACTACCCAATAAAAAGGTTTTCCTTTTTTACCGTGTCTTTGTAATCTAATTTTTACTGGCATAATCCATTAATTAGCGAGGTTCTCGACCCCAATTATTAATAATAAAATCGCTCGCCATGTGGCTAAAGCGGGTGCAAATATACACTATTTCAATTTCTAACGAGCTATATTGATTATATTTTTTTGTATAAACTACTGATTTTGAATAATTCTATGGCTAGAATTCAAACTTTAATAGAATAAACGCTATATTTGTAAAATATTTTATATAAATTTATCGTAAATATTCTTACATTTTTATAACTTAAAAATTGAAAAAATAAAAACTAACTAAGATTTTTGGTGAGCTATACTCACTCCCCCCGGCTACAATTTATTTGTGAATTAATGTCGAACTAAATTTAGTTTAGTATAAGCCCAGAGTTTTCTGGGCTTTTTTTATCGCATAAAATTAATTATATCTCACAACAACAAGCAAATCTAACACGCTAAATAATACCTTTGCACTATGGCAGGAATTTATATCCATATCCCGTTTTGTAAACAAGCATGTCATTATTGCGATTTTCATTTTTCTACCTCCATGAAAAAGAAATCCGAAATGATAAATGCCATTACTAAAGAATTGTTTCTGCGGAAGGATGAATTACAAACACCTGTCGAAACTATTTACTTTGGAGGCGGTACGCCAAGTGTTCTTTCTACGGAAGAAATTAACACTATGATCGATGCGGTGTATCATCATTTTACGGTTGCTGAAAACCCCGAAATTACACTCGAAGCCAATCCCGACGATTTGAGTAAGGAGAAGATTATCGCCTTAGCGCAAACACCAATAAACCGTTTAAGCATCGGGATACAATCTTTTTTTGAAGATGATTTAAAACTGATGAACCGTGCGCACAACGCAAAAGAAGCAATACAGTGTTTAGAAACGGCTACGCAATATTTCAGTAATATTTCGATCGATTTAATTTACGGAATACAACATATGTCTGTTGAAAAATGGCAAGAAAATATAGCTACGGCACTGTCGTTTAACATTCCGCATATCTCGAGCTACGCACTTACGGTAGAACCCAAAACAGCTTTAGCAAAATTTATCGAAAAAGGAACTTTAGACGATGTAGACGATGCGCTTGCACAGCAACATTTTGATATCTTAACAGAAACACTTCAGCAACATAATTTTATACATTACGAATTGTCAAACTTTGGAAAAGAAGGTTTTTTTAGCAGAAATAACACCGCATATTGGCTCGGTAGAAAATATCTAGGTATTGGTCCATCGGCACATAGTTTTGACGGAAAAAACAGAAGTTGGAACATCAATAACAACTCCAAATACATAAAAGCAATTTCTGAAGATAACATCCCAAATGAAGTGGAAGAACTCTCAATAAACGACCGTTATAATGAGAGTGTCATGACCGGACTTCGAACTGTATGGGGGGTTTCTCTTGAAAAAATAAAGTTTGAATTTGGCGAAAAATACGTAGCTTACCTCTTAAAACAAGCAGAAAAATACTTAGAAAAAGAACTTTTAACGCTTGTAGAAAACGGCACAAAACAGACATTGAAAACTACTCAAAAAGGAAAATTTTTAGCAGACGGAATAGCTTCCGATTTGTTTGTGATTGAATAAAAATAATGAAAACAAACATTGAGCATAAAGGCAATACGTATTTGATAGATTTATCAAAACCTATCGATATTTCAATTCCGTTAAAAGGCGATAAGACTAATCCAAATGCGTGGTATGTTCCATCACCAGAAATTAAACCTGTTACTGCCGAAAACTTTGTTGGAAGCGTTAAAGCTGGCGCTTCTACCAACTTTAACAACATAAATTTTAACCCACACGCCCACGGAACCCATACCGAATGTGTGGGGCATATTACCAAAGAGTTTTACAGTATAAATGATGTTTTAAAACAGTTTTTCTTTTTAGCTGAAGTTGTTTCTATAACTCCCGAAAAAGTGGGAGACGATTTTATAATTCAAAAGCATCAGTTGGAGTTGGTTTTAAAAAATACAACGGCAGAAGCACTTGTTATTCGTACACTTCCAAATTCCGAAGAAAAACTAACCAAACAATACTCGCATACCAATCCGCCGTATCTTTCCGAAGAAACTGCTATATTTATACAAGCTAGTGGTATTAAACATTTGCTGATTGATTTACCATCGGTTGATAAAGAAAAAGACGACGGGAAATTGTTGGCACACAAAGCGTTTTGGAATTTTAACACGCAAATGCGGTTGGATGCTACCATTACAGAGTTTATTTTTGTACCCAATTTGGTTACAGACGGACTGTATTTTTTAAACCTCCAAATTGCTTCGTTTGTAAACGATGCCTCCCCCAGCAAACCTATTTTATATAAAATTTTAAATTGATGAGTGACATTGTTCAAATACTTTTAGGTTTATTATTAGGAATTTTAGGGACTTATTGGCTGGTTTCTATTTTTTGGAAAAAACGTTCTACTGAAAACACTCAGGAGCAATCGATAATTTTATTGGAGAAAATCAGAAATGTATATAAACTAATTACTGTTGAAGGAGAATTTGCCGAGATTTATCAGTATGAAAATGTTCGTGAGCACTTTATGAAACTCATCAGCAGTAAAAAGAAAGCTCTACTTGTTATTAACGCAAAAGTGAATGTTGGCTTCGATTTAAAGAAAATTGAAATGCACGCCGATGCCGATGCTAAAAAAATAATTCTCACTGCATTTCCAGAGCCCGAAGTGTTAAGTGTTGAGCCAGATGTAAAGTATTACGATATTAAAGAAGGACTTTTTAATTGGTTTAAAACCGACGACCTATCGACGCTTCACAACGAAGCGAAAGAGCATATTTTAAAGAAGATTCCAGAAAGCGGACTTTTAGAATCTGCTAAAAAAGAAGCCCTCGATGCTGTATTGATGATTGAAAATATGGTACAAGCAATTGGTTGGAAACTCGACTACAAAGCATTGGAAATCGATTTAATCCCAAAAGAAAAACCAAAGCTAGAGAAGAGTTAAAACTGATAAACTGTTGAATCGGTTAATTGTTGAAGAAAGTTAATGAATTAAAAATATAACCGCTAAGGTTTTAGAAACCTTAGCGGTTTATTCTTTTTGACTTCGCTCGGTTTCACATTGCTCTAAATAAAATGAGTTAATGAGATAAAAGTTAGCCTCTTTAATTTAACATTTCCTCCAATTAAAACATATCATAAATAGCTGTTAATATTTCATCAAACCTAATATTTATCTTATTTTTGCTTACTTAAAATCAATCTAAATAAGATTTTGAAGTTGACGATTGCAGATTTAAAAAGAGGCCAGCGAGCCATCATCAAAGAATTTTCCACAGACATCATTCCTATAAAACTTTTAGAAATGGGGTGTTTGCCTGGAAACCAAGTAGAGTTGTTGCAAATTGCACCTTTTAGAGATCCATTGTATTTAAATATTAATGGTTCGTATTTAGCAATTCGTAGAGAAACTGCGCTTCAAATAGAAATAGATATCCTAGAAAATACTGCTATATGAGTAAGCAAATAAATGTTGCCCTCATAGGGAACCCAAACACAGGGAAAACATCGGTTTTTAATCAGCTTACAGGATTAAACCAAAAAGTAGGGAATTACCCAGGGATTACCGTAGAAAAGAAAGAAGGAGTTTGTAAACTTCCGCGTGGCGTAAAAGCGCATATCATAGATTTGCCAGGAACCTATAGTTTAAATGCCAACTCGCTCGACGAGAATGTGGTTATTGAATTATTGCTGAATAAAAACGACAAAGATTTTCCAGATGTGGCGGTAGTTGTTACCGATGTGGAGAATTTAAAGCGAAACTTACTTCTTTTTACACAGATAAAAGATTTAAAAATTCCAACCATTTTAGTAGTCAACATGGCTGATAGAATGGAACGCAGAGGGATTTCGCTAGATGTAGAAGCGCTTGAAAAAAGACTTCATACCAAAGTGGCGGTGGTGAGTACTCGTAAAAAACTTGGTATTGATACCTTGAAAGATTTAATTGCTAACTATAAAACCATTTCTACAAAACCTTGTGTAGACGCTACGGTTATCGACCCAGAATATTTCGATAAATTAAAATCGGCTTTTCCTGCACAAGATATTTACAAGTTGTGGTTGGTGATTACACAAGACGCTAATTTTGTAAATTTAGATAGAAAGTTAGTTGAAGATACTTCTCAATTTTCAACCAAATCGTTATCAGAATTAAAAAAAATGCAACACAAAGAAACGGTGTTGCGTTATCAATTTATTAACGGAGTTTTAAAAGAAGCCTACAAAGTTGACGTGAATGCTGCTAAAGGTTTTAGAGCTTCTTTAGACCGAATTTTAACGCATAAAGTGTGGGGATATGTTATTTTCTTCTTCATTTTATTAATCATTTTTCAGGCTATTTACGATTGGAGTAGCTACCCAATGGATTTAATCGACGAAACTTTTGCTTTTTTAAGTGAATGGACAAAAGAGGTTTTACCAGACGGAATGCTGACCAATTTAATTGCTGAAGGAATTGTGCCTGGACTTGGCGGAATTGTAATTTTCATTCCGCAAATTGCCTTTTTATTTCTCTTTATTTCTATTCTTGAAGAATCGGGTTATATGAGTCGCGTAGTGTTTTTAATGGACAGAATTATGCGAAAATTTGGCTTGAGCGGAAAAAGTGTTGTACCGCTAATTTCTGGTACTGCATGTGCAATTCCAGCTGTTATGGCAACTCGAAATATCGAAAACTGGAAAGAACGCCTCATTACCATTTTGGTAACTCCTTTTACCACTTGTTCGGCACGACTACCAGTGTACCTTATCATTATTGCATTAGTCATTCCAAACGAACGTTTTTTTGGGATGAATTTACAAGGAATTACCCTAATGCTTCTGTATTTACTCGGTTTCGGAATGGCTGTTTTTTCAGCATGGATATTGAATAAAATATTGAAAATTAAAAGTAAAACGTTTTTTGTAGTTGAAATGCCAAGCTATAAACTTCCGCTTTTAAAAAATGTTTTTATTACCGTTGTTGAAAAGACCAAGAGTTTTGTTTTTGGAGCAGGAAAAATCATATTAGCGATATCAATTGTATTGTGGTTTTTGGCTTCAAACGGACCGTCAGATAATTTTCATTTAGCTGAAGAAGCAGTAATGGCACAACCATCATCTCAAAATCTTTCAGAAGAAGAATTATCAACTAAAATAGCTTCGTATAGACTGCAACATTCGTACATCGGAATCGCAGGAAAAGCTATCGAACCAATAATTTCTCCTTTAGGATACGATTGGAAAATCGGAATTGCGGTGATAAGTTCGTTTGCTGCTCGTGAAGTTTTTGTGGGAACCTTGGCAACTATTTATAGCGTTGGAAGTGATGAAGAAGAAACTATAAAAAAC
Source organism: Joostella sp. CR20 (assembly GCF_038433465.1). NCBI lineage: Bacteria > Pseudomonadati > Bacteroidota > Flavobacteriia > Flavobacteriales > Flavobacteriaceae > Joostella > Joostella sp. CR20. The sequence continues at coordinate 604,749 of NZ_JAESVF010000001.1, forward strand.
AGAATGGCAGCAGAAAGAAACCCAGAAACGGGAGCGCCATTGTTTAATTTAGCATCTGGGATTTCGCTTTTATTATTTTATGCATTTGCAATGCAGTGTATGAGTACGTTGGCGATTGTTAAACGAGAAACAAATAGTTGGATGTGGCCTACCGCACAGCTAGTTTTTATGAGTGGTTTTGCGTATGTGGTTGCACTTATTGCGTATCAATTGATAAAATAATTTAAAAGAGTATATTTATTAGTGAATATGATCGTGCTGTCATTTCGAATCTGCCTCTGTCGGTAGACAGGTGCAGTGAGAAATCTCATGATTTTAAATTGTTTAAATGTTAAAGTGGTTAATCGTTGAAATTTATATAGTTTTAACTCTGTTGCTTTGAGTCTTAGCAATTTTGAACCTTTGTCGTTTCAGGCGAAGTCGAGAAATAATTGTCTCAACAAGACACTAAAAAAAATAAATTAATACTATGGACTTTCAAAGTATTCTTGTTTATATCATATTAATTTTGGCAGTAGTCTATCTAGTGCTTAAATTTATGTTCCCTAAAAAACTCCAAGCTCTTTTCGGAAATAAAAATAGCAAAGACTGTGGCGATGGAAATTGTGGATGTAGTTAGTTTTATCATTTAGATGTAATTCTAATATTTATAATTTTAGTGTGTAAACTTTCAATTTTTTAGATGAATTAAATGTCTAAACGCGATTTAAAAAAATATCTAACATCCTTAGAAAAAGAAGAATTAGAAGCTCAAATTCTAGATTTATACACACGGTTTAAAAATGTAAAGGAGTTCTACGATTTTGTTTTCAATCCAAAAGAAGACAAACTTGTTGAAGTAGCAAAAACTAAAATTGCCAACGAATATTTCCCAATAAACAGACGCAAACCAAAAGCGCGAAGGTCTATAGCGCAAAAGCACATTAAACATTTTATTGAATTAGGAGTGAACCCTGTTTTAACAGCCGATGTCATGTGGTTTACTATTGAAATTGCGCAAACATTCAATCAAGAAAAAGCCGTTAAAAGCGAAGCATTTTATAAAAGCATGGCAAAGTCGTTTGAAGAAGCTGTTAAGTTTTCTATTCAGCACCAGTTATTAACCGATTATAAAACGCGAATTGTTGCGATTTATCAAGAAGCAAAAGCTCAAAAATGGTCGTCTTTGCCAATTATGGAAACTGCTTTAGATATGGTTGATTGATTACTGGTGAAAGTTAATGAGTAAAAAAGGTAAGGAAAAAGGTTTGTTGTAAGCATTACCTCTTTTTTCCTTGATACTTTGCAGGAAATACCGTCAAACCGAGCGGAGTCGAGGTTTCACAATATTCTAAATACAATAAGAAATAAATCGTAAACCCACGATTTGAACTCATTTAGTTTCTTCAACAGTTAACCGATTCAACAGTTAAACAGTATGCTATGTCTCGACTTCGCTAGTTATGACCATTTAGATTTACACTTTAGCTTTTTATCTTCTTTACTCATTTCAGATAAAGTTCTAACTCTTTCTATTAAAAAATCAAACATGCTTAATTTCGGAATCTTCTAGTAGTTCTTCACCACGTAAACGTAAAAATATTTGGGCTACAGCAACAACATCTTTTTCGCAGTAGGTAATAATTTTATCAATATCTTTTTCAATATAAAACGTCTGATAAACCATGCTTCCGTCTATATCGTCTTTTGGCGATGGGATATTCAAGATATTGGTTAAAAGTTTGAGCGAAGTAAAGTGTTTGTAGTCGCCAAACTTCCATAGTTCCATGGTGTCTAAATGAGGAATTTCCCATGGTTTTTTTCCGAATAAATTTAGTTTTGAAGGTAATTTTATCCCATGAATAATCATTCTTCTTGCAATAAATGGAAAGTCAAATTCTTTTGCGTTATGTCCGCATAGCAATTTGTACGACTCGTAGTAATGAGTTTCTAATAGTGTTTTAAATTCAGTTAAAATAGCTTTTTCGTCTCCGTGAATTGAGGTAACTCTAAACGTACGTTGGTCTCCTTTAAATGTAAAATAGCCAACCGAAATACAAACAATAATTCCGAATTCTGCCCAGATGCCTGCACGGTCATAAAACTCTTCTGGAGTAAAATCTTCTTTGCGTTGGTATTGCGTTTTATGTGCCCAAAGTTCTTTTTTCTCTTCCGATAATTCTTCAAATTGAGAAAATTCTGGAACGGTTTCAATATCTAAAAAAAGGATATTCTCTAAAGTTACTTTGTAAAGCATCTTTTATCAGTTTAAGAATTCTATTAAATATAGTGAATTTTCTATTTAAAAAAGCTTTTGTTGTGGCGACGGACTTTCGTGTTCTAAAAGCCATTTTTTTCGCCATAAACCTCCTGCATAACCTGTGAGTGAACCGTCGCTACCAATTACACGATGGCAGGGAACAACAATCCAAAGCGGATTTTTACTATTGGCAGATGCCACTGCACGAATGGCTTTTACATCGCCTAAAGTTTTAGAGAGTTCTAAATAGGATGTTGTTTTTCCGAAGGGAATTTCTAATAATGCTTTCCAAACTCTTTGTTGAAAATCGGTTCCTTGTGGGTTGATTTTAAACTGAAACTTTTTTAAATCACCATTAAAATACGCATTAAGTTGCTCGGTGGCTTCTTGCAGTTCTAAAGGGATATGTTCTGAAATTGGAGTTTCTTCGTCTAAAACAGTAATGGCGCTAACGCCGTTTTCATCGCCAACTATTTTAGTGTTGCCTAGTGGAGTTTTAATGATTGCTTGTTTCATCTGGCTCGTCGGTTTGAGGCTTTTCAAAAATGCCCATTCTTTCGGCGCGCATTTGCCAATTTCTTCGAGCTAAAAGTTGTAAATCTTCCACATTATCACTCTCATCAACAATCTCTAGTCCGAGAATGGTTTCGATAATATCTTCCATAGTTACAAGTCCGCTTACCGAACCGTATTCATCTACAACCAACGAAATATGGTCTTGGTTACCTATAAACTTTTCAAACAACTCTGGGAGCGGAATGTTACGTTTAGCAATTAAAATATCTCTGCGTAACGTACTCAATTTTTCCTTTCCTTCGCCATTAATCATGGCTTCGAGTACTTGGTCTTTTAAAACGAAGCCCGTAATATTGTCGGCACTGTTTTTATACACTGGAATTCTAGAAAATCGCAATTTTGGATTCTGCTGAAAGAAAGTCTCAATGGTAGTATCTTCAGAAGCAGTTTTCATAACCGTTCTTGGCGTCATAATATCTTTGGCGAGTACTTGGTCAAAACGCAGTAGGTTTTTAAGCATAGTCGATTCCGACTCTTGGAAAACACCTTCTTCTTGTGCAATATCTGCCATAGCGGTAAAGTCTTCTCTACTGAAAACCGAGCCATGAGCACTTTTCCCTCCAATGAGTTTTGTTGTAAGTTGAAGCAACCAAATGATTCCTGTCCACTTCAGCGGAAAAATAATAATAGTTAAAGTTTTCGCTGTAAAATTGGCAAGTCTTCGCCAGTAAGTGGCTCCAATGGTTTTTGGGATAATTTCTGAAACAACCAAAATTAAAATGGTCATAATTGCCGATACAACCCCAACGATATTAAAGCCTAAAATATCTATTTTGTATGGGAGTTTTTCTGCTTGAACACCTACCAAAATAGCACCTACTGTATGCGCTATGGTATTGATGGTAAGGATGGCAATAAGTGGCGCATCTACATTTTGCTTTAAGCTTTCTAAAGTAAAAGCATATGCTTTGCCTTCTTGTTTTTTAACGTTGATAAATGTTGGTGTAACACTTAAAAAAACAGCCTCTAAAACCGAACATAAAAACGAAAAAAATATCGACACGAGGGCGAATAAAATTAATAATCCCATACAATTGATTTGTAGCGAATTTAAGCATATATCTGTTAAGAAGCAAAAGTGCTATTTTATCAATGTAAAGTTGTTAATTGATTGTAACTTGTTTAATCTCAGTTCGATATAAATGTCAATACAGAAAAGTTTTAAATAACTGTTTTTCAATAATTTAGTTATACTTTCATTTTTGTCTTGACACAAAAACGAAACAAACCTGCCTGCGGAAGGCAGGAAAGTCAAGACTGATTTAAAAAGCATGAGAAAATCTACGGAAACACCCTCCACAGATGAAAAGAACTCGCTACGCTCAAACAGCTTTTTATCTTTCGTCCAACACTGCTTCCTTGATTTTTAATACTTTTTAAATAGGTCAATTTTATCAAATATTCATCATTCTGATGTCGAACTTACGTTAAAAACAACACACTTCTAAACTCCCAAACCTTGGCAAGGTAAATTCCTAGAAAAATAATTGCTACTACAAATTTTAAAAATGTACCTGTTAAGAAGCCCAAAAACGAACCAAAAGCTGCTTTTAAGGCCGTTTTATTATCGGCTTTGTTAAACAATTCTCCCACAAAAGCACCTACAAAAGGCCAAATTACAATCCCCAGTAAACCAAGAATAGGAAAAACAATCGACACCACTAACCCAACAGTAGTACCTATCATACCGTATTTACTGCCCCCAAAACGTTTGGTCCCAGCAACGGGGATAATATAATCGGCTACAACTACGCCAATGGCAACCACCAGTGTAATTCCTAATAACCACCAATTATTCGGGATGGCTTTGGTGAGATAAAGCAGTAAAAGTCCTAACCAACTAATAGGCGCACCAGGTAAAACAGGTAAAAAACTTCCTAAAATTCCAACAAGCACACATACAAAACCGAGTATTACCAATACAATATCCATCTTCCTTTTTTAATTATCAGACTAAGATACGGACTATTTGTTACATATTTAAAGCAGTACTATTCCTATAATTATTTAGTTTTTTACTTCCGAAGAAATAACCTCTTAACAAACAACAAATTATATTTTTTAACTAAAAAATTAGTTTAAACTAAAATTTTAGTTATATTTACAATCAGTAATTCAACTAACAAATTAGTTCAATAAAAAATCAAATGAAACAACTTACAAAAGCAGAAGAAGAAATTATGCAAATTTTATGGCAGTTAGAACGTGCAAATGTGGCAACTGTAATTAAAGAATTGCCCGAACCGAAACCTGCTTACAATACGATATCGACCATTATTAGAATTTTAGAGAGTAAAGGTTTTGTAGACCACGAGCAAGAAGGAAAAGGCTACATATACTTCCCTATTCTTAAAAAATCGGAGTACAGTAATCAATCCATCAACAAATTGGTAGACGGTTATTTTCAGGGTTCCTTTAAAAGTATGGTATCGTTTTTTATGAAGAAAAACGACATCAGTTTACAAGAAATGGAAGCCATTTTAAAAGAAATAGAACACGAAAAAGAGTAATCATGTCGTACATTATCCAAACCATCGCTTTCCAATTACTGTTTTTAGTAATTTATGATTTCTTCTTAAAAAAAGAAACCTTTTTTAATTGGAATCGCGCTTATTTATTGGCTACACCACTACTTTCGTTAGTATTACCATTTATAAAATTAGAGCGCTTTAAAACAACCATCCCTCAAGATTACGTGTTTTTATTACCCGAAGTAACTGTAAGTGCAAATGCTACACAACAAGTTGTAACCGCATCGGAAACAATCATACCAAGTTTGAATGTTTGGCAATGGATTTTTACCCTTGGATGCATCTTAAGTTTTGCTTGGTTTGTGTATAAATTATCCATGTTATTTATACTGAAAAGTAAAGGAAAAATTAACCGATTTAAAGAATACACTCAAATTGAAGTACCAACAGAAAGTACAGCGTTTTCCTTCTTTAAAAATATCTTTATAGGCAGTAGTTTATTACAAAAAGAACATCGCCACATTATAGCGCACGAATTGGTACACATTAAAGAAAAACACTCATGGGATTTGATATTTTTCGAAATCCTACGCATTGTATTTTGGTTCAACCCGCTAGTGTATATCTATCAAAAAAGAGTAACAGAATTGCACGAGTTCATCGCCGATGCCAAGACTGTTAAAAACCATAAAAAAGAGCATTTTCAGTTAATGCTACAAGAAGCCTTTCAAACCGAAAACATCTCTTTTGTCAATCAATTTTTTAATCATTCATTACTCAAAAAACGAATCGTTATGTTACAAAAATCAAAATCAAAAAAAGTATGGCAACTTAAGTATTTACTACTCGTACCACTTGTTGTAGGAATGTTGTTTTACACTTCGTGTGAAAGCGAATCACATTCAGAAAATGATACAATTGAAGGTAAAGAACACACCATCCTTTTCGATAAATATTACGACCTCATCCAGGAAAGGTTAGATAAAGGTGAAAGTATCTATTCTATTTCTTCTGAAATAATAGATGAACAAAAAAATATTGACATCAAGAGTAAAGAAGAATATTATAAAAGCAGTGCCGTGATGTATCATGTTTTCCAATCTTTTAAAAAAGAAGATCAAGAAAATTTAAAGGAAACTGCTGAAAGAATTAAGAATAAAACGTATCAAGAATATTTAGACTTTGCTAACAGCCCAGAAGGAAAAGAACAAAGATATTTGAGTTCGTTACCAAAATATAGTTACGGAAAAGATGGGGAACGCTTGGATAAACAAGAGTTCATTCCTTTTACTGTAATAAACAAAAAACCAAGATTTACTGCCTGTGACAACGTGCCTGAAAAAGAACAATTTAACTGCTTTAAAGAAAAGTTAGATGCGCATGTTCGAGCTACATTTAAATACCCAGAAGAAGCACAAGACGCAGGTATCCAAGGAAGGGTTTACATTAATTTCAGAATTAACACAGACGGCTCGGTTACTATTTTAAACACTAGAGCTCCATCGCCTATTTTAGATGCTGAAGGAAGACGAATTATAGAATCTTTACCTACGCTTATTCCAGGTAAAGATGCATCGGGAACACCAAAACCAGTAACTTTTGCATATCCTATAGTGTTTAAATTAAACGCAGACGATACAAATAATTCGCAATAAAAAACAATGAAAATTTTTTTTACATCCATTTTGTTATTAGCAATGATGAAGGTTGGGGCGCAAGCTCCAACTTTTTCTGATGCTACTACTGCCTATGAAAATGGCAACTATGTGGATGCAATAAATTTGTATGCCCAAAACCCAACTCCAAAAGCAAATTTGCAAATAGCACGCGCCTATCAGGCTTTGGGAAATTACGACAAAGCAGAAAAACAGTATCTCGAAACGATTCAGCAAGACCCTACTTTATACGTTGCTCAAAACGAATTAGGGAAATTGTATTTTAAAATTTCTGAATTCGAAAAGTCTAAAAAAGTTTATTACAAACTCATTACAAATTTCGACAACAAACCAAATCCGTTTTACTACTACCAACTCGGACTGTTAGAAAACATTGCCAAGAAACCTTACCAAGCTATTGGTTTGTTTAAAATGAGTTATAAAATTGACAGTACCAATATTAAAAACATCTACCAAATAGGGAAGCATCATTTACAACAAAAGCAATACGATTCGGTTCATAAATATGCTGAAATTGGCTTAAAAATGGCTCCAAATTCAATCGATTTAAACAATTTAAAGGCTTTGGCATATTTTAATTATGGCGAAAAAAAAGAAGCCATCCCGTACTTTGAAAAGTTAATCGAATTACATCAAGAAAAAACCTATATCTACAAAAGTTTAGCACAGTGTTATGAATTCATGTACGAAAACGAAAAAGCTTTTGAGTGCTATAAACGAATCGTAGAAATTGACAATGGCGACCCAGAAGGATACAGAGGTTTAGGAAAAATATACTTCAAAGAAAAGCAATATGACAGCGCAAAAATTAACTACAACATTGCAATTGAAATTCAAAAAATAGATTTAACTCCAGAGTACCATGCGTTGGCAAATATTGCGTTGGAAGAAAAAGATGTAAAAACTGCTATTGGTTATTTTAAAAAGGCGTACGAGCAAAATCCAGAAAACTACTTTGCGCTTTATAAAATCTGTTTTTACAGCGACGAATATTACAAAGACCCAAAATACAAACTTAATTTATACGAAGATTTTGTAACTAAATTCCCTGATAAATCTGTCTTTACAGAACATGCCAAAAAACGAATTTCAGCTTTAAAACAAGAAATTCATTTGCTGGCAAGCGAATAAAAATTTTTCACTTCGATGTATTTATTACATATTACCCTAAAAAAATTGTAATTTTCGGCTTTAAAGTATTTTCATGCAAAAGTTTGGGGTTATTATTTTTTGCTTGTTTTTAGTTTCTTGTGAGCTTTTTACTTCGGATGAAAAAGCGAAACAAGAAATTCTAGAAAAAGAACGACAAAGTATCAATTGGAACGATGTCGATCAATACCCTTTATTTGAAAATTGCGATGAAACCGCTTCTAGAGATCTACAACGCAGTTGTTTTCAGGAAACATTCACACAACATTTTTTAGCAACACTAAGTAAAAATCAGTTAGTGACGCATAAAAATTTAAACGATACTATTAATGTGCAACTGCTCATTGGTAAAGAAGGAAATGTGACCATTCTTCAGATTAAAAAAAATAAAAACATTGCCAACGAAATCCCCGAAATCGACACCCTCATTGCAAATAGTGTTGAAACCCTACCCCGTGTATACCCTGCTTTAAAACGTGATATTCCGGTAAATATAAAAATACAACTCCCCATTATTTTAAAGGTAGAATAACATACAATGTAGGTGTTTAGCAAATAGAATTCGTTAGCTTTGTAAGACTGAATACCACACTTCAATAAAATAAAAATTGTCTAAAAAAGAACGCATCATATTAGGAATAGATCCCGGAACTACCATTATGGGTTTTGGATTGATAAAATGTGTAGGTCAACAAATGGAACTTATTCAATTGGATGAATTGATTCTGAAAAAATACACCGATCATTACCTAAAATTACAGAAAATTTTTGAGCATACTATTGGGATTATCGATGCCTATCATCCAGATGAAATAGCCATTGAAGCGCCTTTCTTTGGAAAAAATGTACAGTCCATGTTGAAACTCGGAAGAGCGCAAGGAGTGGCAATGGCCGCAGGTTTATCAAGAGAAATATCAATTACCGAATATTCTCCCAAAAAAATAAAAATGGCCATTACAGGAAGCGGAAATGCAAGTAAAGAACAAGTGGCAAAAATGTTACAAAGCCTCTTAAAACTTAAAACATTACCCGATAATTTAGATGCTACCGATGGTTTGGCGGCCGCAGTTTGCCATTTTTACAACAGCGGAAAAGTGGTTAGTGGAAAAAGTTATTCTGGATGGGCAGCATTTGTAAAACAAAATGAAGCACGTATAAAAAAATGACCTTCAATTTTACCAACAGTCAAGAGCTTTTGCAAGTAGCTTCCGAAGAAAAGTTATACAAAAAGCTTATTCTTCAGCTAAATAAAGATTTAAAATTGGCCAATTTAGAACACGAATTTAATGTTTCTATTACTCCTGAAAAGCTAAAAAGAGATCTTCACGAAGCTATTTTTTTACTGATAAATGAACGTTTTGCCGATTATTTAAACTTTCTGTACATCATTGATGTTTCAGAAGAACAAATAAAGTCGCTCGACGGAAGCGATGTAGTAAAACTATCTGAGGCTGTTACCTTTTTGGTACTTAAACGCGAGTGGAAAAAGGTTTGGTTTAAGAATAAGTATAGTTGATGTAATTGATGTCAATGAGTTAAATATGAAGTGTTTAATTGTTGAAGGTAGTTTATGAGATAAAAAGAAAATGAGTGAATGTTGTTAAAGACATTGCCTATCACCTATCTTTTCTTTACGACTATATAAATTACTGTGAAACCTCGACTCCGCTCGGTTTGACAGAATTCTAAATAAAAGTCAAGTCACAAATCCGTGGTTTTAAAAACCTTAGCTGTTTTTCTTTAGTATTTTTCAACATTACCGTCAAAACTCGAATTTGTTTCTTTGTTAAGTAACCAAAAAACTTCCTTATCTTTATGTAGTAAATTTACGCAAACAATCTTCCTGTCAATGCAAAAATTATTACACGAAATAAGTCAATGTCAAGTGTGTGCAGAGTTCCTTCCGTTAGGACCAAGACCTGTTTTACGAGCCTCTAAACACTCTAAAATATTAATTATCGGACAGGCGCCAGGATTAAAAGTGCATACAACTGGTGTTGATTGGGACGATCAAAGTGGTAAAAAGTTAAGAACTTGGTTGGGCGTTACAGATGAGGTGTTTTATAATTCCGATAATTTTGGTGTTATCCCGATGGGGTTTTGTTATCCAGGAAAAGCAAAAACGGGCGATTTACCACCACGATCCGAATGCAAACCGCAATGGCATCAGCAATTATTGTCAAAAATGCCCAATGTGCAACTTACTATTTTAATTGGGCAGTATGCGCAAAAGAGTTATTTAGAAAATTCTGCTAAGAAAAATTTAACCGAAACGGTAAAAAACTACTATGAATACTTGCCAAAATACCTTCCTATTCCGCATCCTTCACCAACCAACAGGTTTTGGATGGCTAAAAACAAATGGTTTGAAATGGATGTAATTCCAGTGTTGCAACAGCAGGTGAAAGAAATATTAGAATTGTCATAACACATAATTAAATCGAAAGAGGAACTAGAAAACAGCTTTGCTAAAATCGATTTTTTATAAAACAGAATGCTTATTTTTGAAAACTACGAATTGCGGTATATTTTACCCCTGTTCGTTTGACTTCATTTTAAACTAAAACTCAAAAAATATGGGAGCTACAAATACAGTTATTACCACTTGGAAAAAAAATATGCAATTTCATTCTACCAATCCTGCAGGCGAATTGTTAATCGATGCAAGTCCAGAAGATGGTGGCGATGGCGACGGACTTCGTCCTAAGGCGTTAATGCTTTCGGCTTTGGCTGGATGTTCTGGTTTAGACGTTGCTTCGTTAATTAAAAAAATGAAATTAGAGGTTGACGATTTTAAAATTGATATCACTGCCGAGCTTACCGATGAGCATCCAAAATATTACCATTCAGTAAAAGTGTCATATCATTTTTATGGTGCGCAGTTGGATGAAAAAAAATTAGATCGTGCCGTAGATCTTTCCGTAGAAAAATATTGCGGAGTAATGGAAATGTTCCGTCGATTTGCAGAGGTTGAAATCGAAACAATTTACCATTCGGCGTAAATTCAGCAATAAAAATTATTTAGAAGAATACAAATATAGAATTTCGTTCATGACACGTTGGACTGTAAAAGCTTTGCCCAAAAAAGAAGATATCGATGCGCTTGCTAATTCTTTAGGAGTGCATCCAACCATTGCTGTATTGCTTTTGCAACGGGGAATTACCAATTTTGAAGAAGCTAAAAAGTTTTTCCGACCATCGCTAGACGATTTGCACGATCCTTTTTTGATGAAAGACATGGCAAAAGCGGTAGCGCGTATCGAAACTGCTTTTGCTAATAATGAAAATATATTGGTATATGGCGATTATGACGTTGATGGAACAACTGCGGTATCTTTAATGTCATCTTATTTGTTGGAGCAATATCCAAGTATTGCTACATATATTCCAGACCGCTATGAGGAAGGTTACGGTGTTTCGTATCAAGGAATTGATTTTGCTGATGACAACGGATTTTCACTCATTATTGCGCTCGATTGCGGAATCAAAGCAGTTGATAAAATTGCGTATGCTAAGGAAAAAGGAATCGATTTTATCATTTGCGATCATCACCGCCCTGGAGAAACAATTCCAGATGCAGTGGCTATTTTAGATCCAAAACAAACCGATTGTAACTATCCTTACGATGAGCTTTGTGGTTGTGGCGTTGGCTTTAAACTCATACAAGCGCTAGGAACGAAGCAAGGAAAAACAATTTCCGATTTTCTGCCGTATCTCGATTTGGTGGCAACAGCCATCGGGGCAGATATCGTCCCAATTACTGGAGAGAATAGAGTGTTGGCATACTATGGACTCAAGGTGATTAACGAGCATCCAAGAGCGGGAATGAAAGCCATTATTAAAAAACACATCAAAAAGAAACTCACCATTACCGATGTTGTTTTTGTGATTGCTCCGCGAATTAATGCTGCTGGAAGGATGAAACACGGACTCCATGCCGTGCAATTGCTTACCGAGAAAGATTTTAAAACAGCACAGGATTATGCTTCGGAAATAGATGATTTTAATACTGATAGAAAAGCTTTAGATCAAGAAATTACCGAAGAAGCTCTTCAGCAGATAAAAGATAATAACGAAGAAGAAAAATACACTTCGGTAGTTTACAACGAAAACTGGCACAAAGGCGTTATCGGTATTGTTGCTTCTCGATTGATTGAAAACTATTACAGGCCTACTTTGGTGTTTACCAAAAGTGGCGAAAAATTGGCGGCTTCAGCACGCTCGGTTAAAGGTTTTGATGTGTACAATGCTATTGAAGCTTGCGAAGATTGTTTGGAGCAATTTGGCGGTCATAAATATGCAGCAGGACTTACGTTAAAACCTTCGCAGTACGAAGCGTTTAAAAAGAAATTTGAAAATACCGTAGCAACAACCATCGATAAAAAATTGTTGACTCCAGAAATAGTTGTCGATGCAGAAATCGATTTAAAAGATATTACTCCGAAATTCTACAGAATATTAAAGCAATTTGCACCTTTTGGCCCGAGTAACATGTCGCCTGTATTTTTAACGCAAAATTTAAAAGATACTGGTAGAAGCCGATGTGTTGGGCAAGAAGATGCGCACTTAAAAATAAGTGTAACGCAAAGCGGAAATGAAACTATAGATGGAATTGGATTTAATCTAGGAGATAGGCTTTCTACGATAAAGCAACAGCAGTTCTCGGCAGTTTATTCAATCGATGAAAATGAGTGGAATGGTTCGGTTAATCTTCAGCTAAAACTTAAAGATATTAAGCAGTAGTTCAACAAAAACACTTTGTCGAAAATAATCTGTTTTTCTTTTTGCTTTCAGTAAAAGTTTTTATATTTCATTTGTACTTCCCTCCCGAAATAGATTTTTTTTATCAATGTAAGGAATTGATATTAATTACGACTATTGTAATGTATCACACAATTTCTGGATACGAAAATCTAAAAATTCATTATAAACTAAAACAGAAAGGACATTCATTATGTTAACTTGGAAAGATGTTATCAATTTTTCTGTAAAAGGAAACCCAACTCCCGACCGACGTGTTGAAAAAACAGAAGCAGAATGGAAAGAACTGCTTACCCCAGAACAATATAGAATTACACGTTTAAAAGGAACCGAAATGGCGCATTCGGGGGCATTGTGCTCTATTTACGATGCCGGAAAATACGGTTGTGTTTGTTGCGATACGCCTCTGTTCGATTCTACTATTAAATACGACTCGAGTTCGGGGTGGCCAAGCTTTACGCAACCCATCAAAGAAAATGCAATTAAGTATGAAAAAGATACTGCTTTTGGGATGGTGCGTGTAGAGGTAATGTGTAACACTTGCGATGCGCATTTGGGACATGTTTTTCCAGATGGACCAGCACCAAGCGGGTTACGATATTGTATAAATTCTGAATCAATTAAATTAGAAAGGGTAGAAAATGACAACTAATAATTTTGAATTAGCAACTTTAGGTGGCGGATGCTTTTGGTGTATCGAAGCCATTTTTCAAGAAGTTGCAGGAGTTGAAAAAGTGGTATCGGGTTATACTGGCGGAAATGCTCCTGGAAAACCAACATATAGAGAAGTGTGTTCGGGACTTACGGGACATGCTGAAGTAGTACAGGTTACCTTCGATCCTTCGGTTATTTCGTATGAAGATTTACTTGTTATTTTCATGACGAGTCACGATCCTACAACATTAAACCGTCAAGGTGCCGATGTAGGTTCGCAATACCGCTCGGTAATTTATTACCATTCAGAAGAACAAAAGAAAATAGCGGAAGAAGTAACCAAACAAATCGATCCGTATTACGAAAATCCAGTGGTAACAGAAATTAGTCCGATCGAAACTTTTTACGAAGCGGAAGATTACCATCAAGATTATTACAACAACAATCAAGCACAAGGGTATTGCAGTGCTGTAATTACCCCAAAATTGGCGAAACTTAGAAAAATGCACGCTGATAAATTGAAAAAAACAGTTTCATAACTGTGTACCAGATTATTTACTTAGTTAACACAATGAGCATCTAAGAACATAATCTTAGATGCTTTTTTTTAAGCAGAAAGGAAATTTGATGAATACGCAACATACAGAAAAACAAGTTTTTAAAGCTCCAGAATTTGAAGTTGAAAAATGGGTAGATGCCAACGGAAAAGAAACATCGCCTATAAAATTATCAGATTATAATGGTAAATTTAAAGTAGTTTACTGTTTTCAGAGTTGGTGTCCAGGCTGTCATAGTCAAGGGTTGCCTGCTTTACAAAAAATGGTAGACGCATTAAAAGACAAAAACGATGTAGCTTTTTTAGCCGTGCAAACTGTTTTTGAAGGGCACGATGCCAACACCTATGAAAAAATGTTAGAAACACAGTCTAAATACAATTTAAAGATTCCGTTTGGGCACGACCCTGGAGATGCTTCTACAGGCAATCGTTCTAAAATTTTAACCAATTACCAAACAGGCGGAACACCGTGGTTTATTTTTATTGACAAACACGACAATGTAGTTTTTGCAGATTTTCATTTAAATGTTGACAATGCTATTGCGTTTTTAAAAACTGTGTAAATGCAAGATAAAAATCCGATAATTAAATTATACGGAGCAAAAGGTTGCCACAAAACGCGCTTCTACAAAGAATTTTTAGAAGCGCGAGGGCTTCCTTTTTCTTTTTTAGATGTAATTGAAAATGAAAATTATGCAGAAGAACTTCGGAGTTTATACGAATCTGGGAAATTAAATTTTCCAACGATTACCATCGGAACAAAAAAGCTCCGAAACCCCAGAACCGATGAGCTTAATAAATGGATTAACAAACTAATACCTTCTATTTTGGAAATACAACACGACAAAGAAAATCATCAGTTTGTACTCGATATAAACGGTGAAAAAGCAAAAGTTGAATATCAGCTTAAAAATGATAAAATGTATTTAGTACATTCCGAAGTGCCTGTACAATTAAGAGGTAGAGGAATTGGTAAAGTTTTGGTTGAAAAAACTTTTGAAAAACTTACTGAAGAAGGTTACAAAGCTGTTGCTGTTTGCTCGTACGTGCGAGCTGTAGCTAGCCGAAGTGATAAATGGAAATCAATAATAGAACATTAATATTTTGAAGAATTTAAACCTAAATATAGACAATACTTTTTCTGAAGAACTCCCAGCAGATGCTGTTTTAGGGAAGGCACGCCGACAAGTAAAGGAAGCTTGTTTTTCGTTTGTTTCGCCTAAAAAAACATCGGCACCAAAACTTATACATGTTTCTGATGAAATGTTGGAAACTCTTGGAATTCCTGAAGAAGTAAAGTCAACAGAGACTTTTTTAAACGTTTTTACAGGAAACGAAGTGTTGCCAAATACCAAGCCTTACGCTATGTGTTATGGCGGACATCAGTTTGGGAATTGGGCTGGACAATTGGGCGACGGTCGTGCTATTAATTTAGCTGAAGTAGTGCATAACAATCAGCGTTGGGCAATTCAGCTTAAAGGCGCAGGAGAAACTCCTTATTCTCGCTCTGCCGATGGTTTGGCGGTGCTGAGATCGTCTATTCGGGAGTATTTATGTAGCGAAGCAATGCACCATTTGGGAGTGCCAACAACTAGAGCGTTGTCGCTTGCACTTTCAGGAGATCAAGTGCTTCGAGATATGTTGTATAACGGAAATGCCGATTTTGAGCAAGGCGCAATTGTTTGTCGCGTTGCACCGAGTTTTATCCGTTTTGGAAACTTCGAAATTTTTGCTGCTCGAGGCGACCACAAAACACTAAAAGAGCTAACCGATTATACCATCAAGCACTTTTATCCGCATTTGGGAACGCCTTCAAAAGAAACCTATATCCAGTTTTTTAAAGAAGTTGCTCAGCGAACTTTAACTACCGTTGTGCATTGGCAACGCGTGGGATTTGTGCACGGGGTTTTAAACACCGACAACATGTCCATTTTGGGGTTAACAATTGATTATGGCCCATACGGTTGGCTGGAAGGTTTCGATTTTGGTTGGACACCAAATACCACCGATGCTGTTCATAAAAGATATCGCTTCGGAAATCAACCGAATATTGGTTTGTGGAATTTATATCAGTTGGCAAATGCCTTGTATCCGCTTGTTGATGAAGCTGAACCTTTGGAAGCTATTTTAAATGACTATAAAACTTCATTTGAAAAAGAATCTTTAAAAATGATGCGTCAAAAGTTAGGATTACAATCTGAAACTGAAGAAGATGAAAAATTAATTCAGCAATTAGAAGAAAATTTAGAACTATCTGAAACTGATATGACGATTTTTTTCCGTAAATTAAGTAAATTTCCGAAGGCAACTTCCGAAGCAGGAATAGATTTTGTAAAAGATGCTTTTTATGCTGAAGAAGAAATTCAAGGAGCAATACTTGAAAAATGGAACACTTGGTTTGATGCGTATAAATTGAGATTGCAAAGAGAAACGGCAACAGATGAAGAAAGAGCGCAACAGATGAATAAGGTAAACCCAAAGTATGTCTTGAGAAATTATATGGCACAATTGGCTATTGATGAAGCGGAAAAAGGCAATTATTCGCTTGTAGATGAGTTATATAAGTTGTTAAAACAACCATACGATGAGCAACCAGCAAATGAAAAATGGTTTGCAAAACGCCCCGAATGGGCACGCCATAAAGTAGGCTGTTCGATGCTGTCGTGTAGTTCTTAATCAAAAATTATGAAAACAACCGTAGTAACACTAGTACTTTTAGTTATGACATATTTTAATACCAATGCGCAAAAGGGCAATGAGTGGGTAGACAAGGTGTATAGCATTAAAGGAGATTGGGCAATACAGTTGGAAAACGACGAGATGTATTTTGTACTCGGGAGTAACTTTTACACACTTGCTGGTCCCGATTTAAAACTGTACCTCTCTCCAAAAGCTATAGATGAAATCGCCAATAGAGATGCTGTTGATGAAGAAGGAGGCGTATTTATAGCCGAATTGAAATCGAATAAAGGGGCGCAGAAATACAAACTCCCAAAGGATATAGAACTTTCCGATTATCAATCGTTAGTAATTCATTGTAGAAAGTTTTCAGTGGTTTGGGGCGGAATAGCATTGTCAAACGAATGATTTTAGAACGCATACAAAATTTACCCGTTGGATATTCCGAAGTGATGTATCAGCAAAAAAAATACGGCGTTACCAGAACAGATTTTAACAATGGAAAAAGTATTAAAGTTTATGCTGAAGAGTTGGGCGGAAATGACTTTATCAGTCTGAATTTTTATAGCACTCAAACTGCAGAAAGTTTGAAGCCCTGTGAAATGCCAGAAGCCAAAGTGATACATTTTTTAATGAACTATAAAAAAATATAAATTATGGATGATATTATTTTTGAAAACAAACGGTTCGACCCATCGATCACCCCATTTTTAGAACTGGCAAAACAAATGGCAACGGCTTTTGGATATACTGCAAATCTTAAAGTTGACAAACATTTGGCGCAATTACTTAGGTTGCGTGTGGCGCAAAAAAATGAATGCGCCTATTGCGTAATTCTTCATGCTAAAACTTCTAGAGAGGTTGGAATTTCTGAAGCTAAAACCGATAATATTTCTTCTTGGTGGAATAGCGATTTATTTACTGAAAAAGAAAAAGTAGCACTCGCATACACCGATATTTTAACCGAAGGAACTCACAAGAATTTTCAGCAATATCACGATGCATTAACACCCTATTTTTCAACTGAAGAAATAGCGGAAATTGCAGCTATTGTTATTAATATGAATGTGTGGACACGGTTGAAATTAGCACAAGGAGAAACCCCTGTTTTTAAATCATAAAAATGAATTGGTATATCCCGATAACGATACTTCCAGGTTTGGGCATGTTAATTTTGTCTACGGCCACGCAAATGATGGGATTAAGTAGTGAAATAGGTGCTTTAGTTTCAAAGAAATGTTCGCCATTTCAACACACCATAGCCCAAAAAAAGATTAAACAACTCGGACTTTTAACAAGGGCAAGTACCCTTTTGTATACCGCTACAGGTTGTTATGTGCTTTCTGGAATTATCGGTGCAATTTACGAGAACGATTCGGTGTGGAGTGTACCAAGTATAACGCTGTATGTGGGTACAATTTTAATGTTTATTGGGATTACATTTTTAATTATTTACGCATTTCGAACTGTTATTATTCGAAAACTACAGTTCGATAATAATCATTTAATGGAATGAATATAGGAGAAAAATTACAAGATTGGACGTTGCTTCCAATCTCGGAAAATCAAGAAGTACCAAACGTAAATGATTTTCAGGAGAAACCACTTTTGATTTTATTTTTCTATATGGGTTGCCCAGGATGCAAAGGCAGAGCAATTCCGTTTGCAAACAGAATTGTTTATGAAGATGTTGGAGTTGCTGTTGTTGGAATTCATACACGGTTTGAAGGACGCGTATACTCCGACGACGAATTGGAAAAAGCAAAAGAAGAATTCCATATTCGGTTTCCAGTATATCGAGACCAACCCGAGGCAACAACTTTTAAAGCGTATCAAGCGGGAGGAACACCACATTGGATTTTAATTGATGTAAATGGTGTTGTTTTACAATCTATTTTTGGCTCCGATCCCAACAACGCTTTATTACGATTAGACCTTAAAATAAAAGAGTTAACTAAAACGATTTAAGATGAAATACAAAGCTATTTGGAATAATCAAGTAATCGCAGAAAGTAGCGAAACAAAAGAGGTTGAAGGGAATAAATATTTTCCGCCAGAAAGTATAAAGAAACAGTTTTTTAAAACTACCGGAACACATACAACTTGCCCGTGGAAAGGAAAAGCATCTTATTTTTCGATTGAAGTAGATGGAAAAGTAAATGAAGATGCAGCTTGGTTTTATCCAGCACCATCGGAATTGGCAAGAGAGATAAAAGATTATGTTGCCTTTTGGAAAGGTGTTGAAGTTGTAGAAGCGTAAATGATGATGAAAGTTGCATTGAGTGGAAGCTGTTATTGGTGTATGGAAGCCATTTATCAATCGTTAATTGGAGTAGATTTGGTGGAGCAAGGTTTTGTATCCTCGGATGATGATGAGTTTTCTGAAGCAATTATTGTGCATTTTCAGCCAGAAGTAATTGACTTAAAAACACTCATTGAAATACATCTTCATACGCATAAATGCACCGTTAACCATAGCTGGAGAGACAAATATAAGTCGGCAGTTTATGTGTTTTCAGAAGCACAAAAAATTGTTGCAGAAAAAATTTTGGAAGCCTTGCAAGGTGATTTTTCAGAAACAATAATCACCAAAGTTTTGATGTATAAGCAGTTTAAACCTTCCGAAGAAATGTTTCACAACTACTATTACAACAACCCCGAAAAGCCTTTTTGTGAGCGTTATATCCATCCGAAGTTAAAAAAGATTTTAACCGATTTTTCTGAATATGCCGACAGCGAAAAATTAAAAAATGTATAACCAATACCAACCAAAATGAAAAGCACCAAACTACAAATCGTCAATAAAAAAGGACATACACTCCAGGCTTATTTGGAGCTTCCAGCAAATCAAAAACCGAGTTATTACGCCATTTTTGCACACTGTTTTACCTGCAACAGCACTTTTGATGCTGTAAAAAATATAAGTAGGTCGCTAACCAATTTTGGATTTGGTGTAGTGCGTTTTGATTTCACTGGTTTAGGCAGAAGTGAAGGGAGTTTTGCCGAAAGTCATTTTTCTGCCAATGTAGACGATTTATTGGCGGTTAATAATTTTTTAGATGAAAACTACGAAGCGCCTTCGCTGTTAATAGGTCATTCGCTGGGCGGTGCGGCTGTTTTGGCAGCTGCTTCAAAGTTGGATAATATCAAAGCCATAGCTACCATTGGCGCGCCAGCAACAGTATCGCACGTTAAACATTTGTTTTCTCACCAAATTTCAGATATCGAAAACAAAGGGAATATAGAAGTTAACATTGGTGGTCGTCCTTTTAATATTGACAATGAATTTGTGCAAGATTTTGATAAAACCAATCTTCCTGAAATTGTAAAATCGTTGAGACGCCCGTTGTTGATTATGCACGCTCCTTTTGATAAAATTGTTGGTATTGAAAATGCCCAAGACCTTTACCACAAAGCCATGCACCCAAAAAGTTTTGTGAGTTTAGACGATGCCGATCATTTACTTTCAAACGCAAAAGACAGTGTGTATGCAGGGAATATGATTGGAACTTGGGTTGCTCGTTACTTTGAGTTTAAACCACACGAGATGTTAAAAACTGAAGGCGAGCAGTTGGTTGCTCACCTCAACCTTACCGAAGATAATTTTACAACCAATATCCAAACTAAAAAGCACAGTTTAATTGCCGACGAACCCGAAAGTTTTGGAGGAGACGATTTTGGTCCGAGTCCGTACGACTATCTAAGTGCTGGCCTCGCTGCTTGTACTACCATGACCTTGAAACTTTATGCTGAACGTAAAAATTGGGACTTACAAGAAGTGTTTGTTTATGTAACGCACTCTAAAAAACATACCGACGATTTGATGTTGGATGTGGAAAAACCTGGACGAATAGACCATATTTCAAAGAAGTTAAAGTTTGTTGGAAATTTAGATGAAAGTCAAAAAAGCAAATTAAAAGAAATAGCCTCAAAATGTCCCGTGCATCGAACCCTACAAAGCGATGTTATTATTGAAACTGAAGAAGTATAATTTAATTGAAATAGATATGAAAGTTAACATTGTAGAAAGCGTAAAAGCCTATTTTAAGAAGAAAGAAAACAACGAAACCGTAGGAAAAGCACCAGAAGGAGTTTGCCCAAATTGTTGGGGAAGCCAGGAATGGGACGGACATTTTTACGAGCTCATGCGTGCCAAAAATATTAGTCCGTTAGACGATACATACAATAGCTTTATAAAAGAAATTGTTACCAAACACATTAACGGAATTATCATCGACGAGAACACGTACACCTGTACTACTTGCCAAATTAAATACGATTAATGAGTGCGAAAAACACCATTATAGGCTTAGGAATGGCCGCTTTGGGGCGTCCAGAATATATTAATGTAAACAGTGCTGCTACTGAAAATAAATCGGAAGAAACCTTTAAACAAAACGCATTTAAAGTTTTAGACGAAGCGTATCGGCGGGGGATTTTATATTTTGATACAGCACCCTCATACGGAAAAGGAGAAGCATTTTTAACCGAATGGAACAATTCTAGAAACAATAAAGATGTTTTCTTCGGAACAAAATGGGGCTACACTTATGTTGCAAATTGGATACTTGGATACGAAGGAAAACATGAGATAAAAGAACATTCGCTGGCAAAACTCGAAGAACAGTGGGAAATATCAAAAGTGCTATTGCCCAAGCTTACGTATTACCAAATACATTCGGCTACGCTAGAAAGTGGTGTGTTATCTAATATTGAAGTGTTGGAAAAGCTCGCCGAGATTAAGCAAAATTACGGCGTAAAAATTGGGTTAACAACGAGTGGAACTCAACAACAAACCGTAATTGAAGAGGCTCTAAAAATTAAGATAAATAACACCGAATTGTTTGATAGTTTTCAGGTAACGTATAATATTTTAGAGCAAAGTACTCACGCTGTTTTAGAAGACGTAAAAACTGCCAATAAAACCATCATCGTAAAAGAAGCCTTGGCAAATGGACGTGTTTTCAGAAATAAAAACTATCCTGAATATCAGCCTCTTTACACAACTTTAGAGCAATTGGCAACTAAATATAACGTTGGGATTGATGCTGTTGCACTACGGTTTTGTATGGACAACTTACAGCCAAATATTGTACTTAGCGGTGCGTCGACAATCTTTCATTTAGAAGAAAATTTAAAAGCCAATACTTTTTCTCTTTCAGAAGAAGAATTGCAATCATTAAAAACGTATCAAATTAAAAGTGCTAAATATTGGGACGAACGATCTCAACTTGCATGGCATTAAACACTAAAACAAAACAACCATGAAATCTTTAAATGAATTAGAAGGAAAAAGCAATTTGAATGAGTTTGATAAAAGTATTTTGTCATACATGGAGAATTTACATCCGTATGTAAAACATCGTTTGCATGTTGCTGAAAACAAAGGAATTTTACCTAAAAACTTATACAATTCTACAGGAATTATAGACGATGCTATTTTAAAAATTTACGAAGAAAACCTTCAGAAAACCGATACGGATATTAAAATTTTACTCTTCAAGACTGTGGATGAAATTTTAAAAAGCACCCTAGCCAAAGAGCTTGAAAATTCGAGTACCGAAAACTCAGACGATTTTTTAAAAGGCGAATTACAATCGTTGGAAATCGAATTTTTTGTAGATGCCGATAAGGAAACGATTCTTTACAAAGATTTGGATGATATTTCATACAACAAAAATCAGCAAAGTAATTTCGATGAGGTTTTTACTGACGAGAGCGCCAATACTGCGGTGATTAATCATTTTAATTTACACAACGAAATATATCATTCCGACAGCGAAACTGTAGGAAGATTTTACAACTTATTACCCGAGTGTGTTTCTAGCATTGTAGATTTAAGTGTATTTGGAAAGCTCAGCGCAAAAGAAATAGCAAAAGTTTATGCAATCGATGAAGCGAAAGTAGCGAATGTTATAGCCAATGCAAAAGAGAGTTTTAAAACGCATCAGCATAATGGCTAACTAATACTTTTTTAAGTGCATTTTATCGCCATCAAATTCGGCATAGGTATAATAATGTATCCAATCACCAAGGTTGATGTAAGTACTGTTGTCTTGCAATTTAATTTCTAACGGAAGATGTCTGTGGCCAAACACAAAATAATCTCGGTGTTTGTCTTGTAGTTTTCGGTGGCAATATTGCACAAGCCATTCATTATCTTCGCCAAGGAATTTTATATCCTCATCTCCAGAAATCAATTTGTTTTTTACAGAGAGGTATTGTGCCAATTTTACACCAAAGTCTGGATGTAACCATTTGAAAAACCATTTGGCTACGGGGTTGGTAAACACTTTTTTCATGCGCTTATAGCCTTTGTCTCCAGGACCTAAGCCGTCGCCATGACCAATAAAAAATGATTTGTTGTTAAAAGTAAATTCTTTAGGTGAATGGTATACAGGGATATTGAGTTCTTCTTCAAAATAGCCATTCATCCATAAGTCGTGGTTTCCAACAAAATAGTAGATAGGAATTCCCGAATCGGTTATCTCGGCAAGTTTTCCTAAAGTACGGGTAAAACCTTTTGGAATTACTGTTTTGTATTCAAACCAAAAATCGAATAAATCTCCTAAAAGAAAAATGGCGGCAGCGTCTTTTTTAACAATATCGAGCCATGCCACAAATTTTTTTTCGCGTTCGGCACTTTCGGCTCTTGTGGGAGCTCCCAAATGATTATCGGATGCGAAATATATTTTTTTTCCTTCAGGAATAATCATGTAGTTGTTGTTTTGATGGTAAAGATAATTTTTTTTGCGTTAGGGATTGGAGCAAGCTACCGTGTAGCGCGTACCTGCCTGCCGGGAGGCAAGAAGCCCGCCCGAAGGGAACGCTCTAATTATTATCGGAGGCATACCACTCGGCAAAAGAAGTTTCGGTTTCTTGTAGTTTTAAAGAATGTAATTGAATGTGATTTGGAAGTCGGTTTTTTATTTTTTCGGCAAAATCGATGACCATGTTTTCGCTAGTTGGTTGATAGTTAACCAAAATAACATTGTGCCCTCTTTGCTCGAGTTCGTGTGCGAGCTCTACGTGCGGTGTGTTTTTATTAAAAACCGTTGCGTGGTCAAACACATCGACGATGTCTTCCTTTACGATTTTTTTTAAATCGCCAAAATCGATTACCATACCAAGTTTTACGTGCGAAGTATCGGTAATTGGCTTCCCGATAACAGTAACCGATAGTTTGTAACTATGGCCGTGAACGTTTTTGCATTTCCCGTCGTAACCGTATAGGGCATGACCTGTTTCGAAATTAAATTGTTTGGTAATACGAATATTGCTCATCACTTATTTTTTTGCAAAGATAGGGAGTTTTTGAAAGAACAATTTTGAATTTTATTTCTAACGATTGAAGAGGTTTATTAATATAACGTTAAGTCTATCGACATGTTAAAAATTAACATCATGTTTTTTTTCACTCAAAATAGTTTTGCAAAATAAAAACTAACACTAAAAACATGAATACAATTAACATTAGACATTTATTGTTGATTATTATGCTTTGCGGAATCAACTTCTTAAATGCTCAATCAACAAATGCTTCCATAAGAGG
Source organism: Joostella sp. CR20 (assembly GCF_038433465.1). NCBI lineage: Bacteria > Pseudomonadati > Bacteroidota > Flavobacteriia > Flavobacteriales > Flavobacteriaceae > Joostella > Joostella sp. CR20. The sequence goes on from NZ_JAESVF010000001.1 coordinate 629,062, forward strand.
GAAGTTCACAGATTCAAATGAAATACCATTAATGGGGGTTACTATAATGCTTGAAAACACCTCTACTGGTTTTAAAACTGGAGCAATTTCGAATGAAGAAGGAGATTTTATTTTTCAACAATTACCTTTAGGAGGTCCCTATCATTTCTCTGCATCATATATAGGGTTTTCTACCGTTGTAAAAAATGATATTATACTTAATCAAAGTGATGTTGTTGAGTTTAATATCGTGATGCAAGAGAATATTAACAATTTAGAAGAAATAACATTAACTGGAGAAAGCTTAACTCAAAGGATTAATCAAATAGGTTCTTCTACAAAAATTAGTAGTGCTCAAATAGAAAATCTACCTTCAGAAGGAAGAAATTTCACGAGACTAACTAGTTTGTCTCCTCTACAAGGAGGAGGATCTTTGAATCTTGGAGGTCAACGTAGGTCTTCAACTAATTTAACTATTGATGGTGCAAATGCTAGAAATACACTTACTGCTGGAGAAATTGGTGGTGGACCATATACTTTATCTCAAGAAGCTGTAAGAGAGTTTGAAGTGTCGACAAATGATTATAGTGTAACCCAAGGTCGTCAAGGGGGAGGTGCGTTAAACATTGTTACCAAATCTGGTACAAATGAACTTCATGGTAGTGCTTTTTTCTATCATAGAGCAGATGCATTACAAAGCAAGTATAATATTGCAGGACAAGATCGGAATGCTGATTTTTATACTTCTCAATATGGTTTTAGTCTTGGAGGACCTATCATTAAAAATAAGTTACATTTTTTTACTACATATGAACGCCAAGATGCTGGGGATCCTGTAAGTATAGCAGATATACAAAGTGATGCAGACGCTAATAGATTGGGTATTTCAGAAGAAAATTTAAATCGTTTTTTAAGTATCGCGAGAAACCTATATGGAGTAAGTGACTCACAGCAAGTAGGGCAGTTTGATAGAAAAACGACTGCAAATAACTTTTTTTCACGTTTAGATTGGCAAATAAATGATAAACATCGTCTTACAATTAGAAACTTATATAATGATTGGGATAGTCCATTAAATTCGAGTGACAATTCCGACATTGAAATAGTAGAATCATGGTCGGATTATAAATCAAAGGAGAATAGTACGCTTTTATCATTAAGGTCTAACTTTTCGTCTTCATTGACAAATGAATTCAAAATTCAATATCAATATGCAGAACGCTCTTTCAATCCAAGTCCACAATTACCTCATGCAAACATTCCAAGAGCAATAGTTGAAGTAGAATCTGTACTACCAAATGGTAATACAAGCGCACGAGATGTACAATTAGGAGGGCAAAGATATTCTCCAGAAACTAACCTCGAAAAACAATGGCATATTGCTAATACTGCATATTGGAATTTAGATAATGTTAATTTTACCTTCGGAACTGACAATACAATTACTTATTTAGAAACATTATTATCTAACGAACAGAACGGAAGATTTTTCTTTGATTCATTAGACGATTTTGAAAATCTAAACCCTAGCAGATATGCACGAGAAGTTCCACTTAAAGGAACCCCTTTGGTTAAACAAACTGTATTAGACTTATCGTTATTTGCTGAAATTGATTTTTATTTACACAAAGATTTAAATGTGGTTGCGGGTTTAAGGTGGGATGCAACTTCATTTCAAGATGGAGCAGAGTATAATCCTGTTGTAGATGAAGAATTAGGAATTCGTACAGATGTTAAACCTAATGATTGGAACAATATTCAGCCAAGATTACAATTAACTTGGAATGTAAATGGAAAAGATTCAGATATTATAAGACTTGGAGGAGGGATGTTTACATCTCAACCTCATTATTATGCGCAGGTAAATAATATACAAAATAGTGGTACTTTATTGGGAGCTATAGACGTTACTGGTACGGCTGTACCAACACCAAATTTTAATGATTATAGAAATGACCCTTCTACTGCACCTGGAATTCCAGAAGGAGAAGTTCCTTTTTCAACAATTAATGCTGTGAGTAAGGACTTTGAAGTTCCTACTATTTATAAAGCAAACCTAAGTTATACACATTTTTTTGAGAATGGGATAAACATTGGGGTAAATGCTTTAATTAGCCACACAAAAAATAATTATGTATATCAAGAAGCTAATCTTGTTGCAGAACCATATTTTGTAACTCCTGAAGGAAGAGAAGTTTTTGTTCCTGCAAACACAATTCCAGAGAATGGAGTAATCGATTGGAAATATTCAAGACAATCCGATAAAGTTGGAAGAGCATTATTGTTAACATCAGATGGTATCGTAGATCAAGCTGCTTTAATAATTGAAGCTGGAGCTCCAATTGGTAAAGATGGTTATATTAACACAAGTATAACTTTTAATAAATCTAAAGATAATTCATCTTATAATTGTTGTGTAGCAAATACTTCAACTTTTTTACCTGTTGAAGGCGATCCAAGAGATTTAAATTATGGTTATTCAGATAATCATTTTGGAACAAAGTTTATCTTAAATGGTGCTACTCCATCTTGGAAAGGATTCAAGCTAGGAGTTACTGCAATAGGTTCAGGTGGTTCTAGATATAGCCTTATGGTAGACGATAATACAAGTGCTAATGGAGATTTTAATCTCCGAAATGATATTGCATATATCTATGATCCAAACGATCCAACTACACCTCAAAACATCAGTGACGCATATCAACAAATTTTAAATGATCCCTCAACAGCACAAAGTTTTAAAGACTATTTAAAAAATAGTTTTGGTGGTTTTGCTGAAAGAAATGGAGGTGAAAATCCATTTTATTATACTATAGATATGCGCTTAACTAAAGATTTTAACTTCTATAAAAATCAAAAACTACAACTATCGGCTGATATTTTTAATCTTTCAAATTTATTAAGCAAAGAATGGGGAGCTAATCATGAATTTGGGAACCGAGATTTTATGAAAATTACCGGTTTTAATCAAGATACACAACGATATAACTACGACGTTCAAACAGGAGCTGGAACCACTCCAATAGGTGGTACTCCATGGCGTTTACAACTAGGAGCTAGATACTCTTTTTAATTTTACTTTATTATGAAAAAAAATATTCTTACAATTTTAAGTTTTTTAGTAACATGTTTAATTTATGCACAATCAGATAAATATGTTGTATTGATTTCAATTGATGGATTTAGGCCTGACTTTTATCTCGAAGAAGAATGGCCTGCACCCAACTTAAAAGAAATGGCTGAACAAGGAACAAAAGCATTAGGTGTCAGAGGGGTTTTCCCCTCTGTTACCTATCCTTCCCATACAACTTTAATAACAGGCGATAAACCCTATAATCATGGGATATATTATAATGCACCATTTGAGCCTGAAGTGCAAACCGGGAAATGGTATTGGGAAGCAGATTTAATTAAATCTCAAACATTATGGCAGGCGGTTAGAGATGCTAATTTAACAAGCGCTTCATTTTTTTGGCCTGTTAGTGTTGGAGCTCCTATTGATTATAATATTCCTGAAGTATGGAGCTTAGATAAAAACTCCAAATTTATGGCTGAAAACAGAAAAAATGAAAATCCAAAAGGATTTTTAGCAGAATTGGAAAAAGCTGCAACTGGAGTCTTAACAGAGCATAATTTTAACGGAGATTATCTAAACAGAGAAGACCGCACCGGAGAAATGGCTGCATATACTTTAGAAACATACAAGCCAAATTTCATGTCAATACATTTAATAGCAACAGATCACTTCCAACATTCTGAAGGAAAAAAAGGAGCTACAGTATATAAAGCTCTAGCAGCAACCGATAGAGCAATTGGTAAAATTAGAGAGGCGGCTCAAAGAGCTAATATCGATGATAAACTTACAATTATTGTCACTGGAGATCATGGCTTTGTCGATATTCATAGTTCAATAAGTCCTAATATTTGGTTGAAAGATCTAGGGTTGTTAGACGATTCTAAGAATAGTGGAAATTGGAAAGCTATTTTTCATACAAGTGGAGCTTCTGCATTTTTAATTTTGAAAAATCCAGATGATACTAAAACACTCAATATGGTTAAAGATAAATTAAATAGTTTACCAAAAAATATACAGAAGTTATTTAGAGTTGTTTCTAAGGAAGAGTTGCAGACTGAAGGTTCTTCAAAAGAAGCTGTTTTGGCCCTTGCTCCTATTCCAGGGGTAGCAATGTCTGGATCTACAAAAGGAGACATTATTCAACCTAGGAAGGGAGGAACACATGGATATTTTCCTAACTTTAAAGCTATTGAAACTGGATTTGTGGCATGGGGAGCTGGTATTCAAAAAAGCAAAACCATTGAAACAATGAATATTGAAGATATTGCACCTATTGTTGCTGAAATATTAGAAGTTAACTTTACACCAAAAGACGGGGTGTTATATCCTGGCATTTTAAAAGATTAAAAACAATTAATTTCAATTTTTTGTAAAGTGTTTGCAATTGTTTGACGGGTGGCCCCTACAAGGTCACCCAAATCTTTTTGAGTAAGGAGTTCAAATAATAAATACTCTTCACCAAAACAATCATTTACTTGATAATTAAAATAGTATTTTAGATATTTTAGCTTTTCTAAGGCTCCTTTTTCATTAGCCATTCTAATTTTTTTTTCAGCATTAACCCACCTACTAACAAGATAGCTTATAAACCATTCTGAAACAATAGGATTGGTTAAAACTGTAGATTTGAAGAAATTAAGGTTATATCTCCGTAATCTACAATCTAACAGGGTTTTTGAATACTCATAAAATTGTCCATCGTTTAAAAATTCGTAGTTTCCAAAAAAATTCCCCTGCCCAATAACATCATAAATATATGGACTTCCATCCTGTGTATAACTCCCAAGTTTTACAGCTCCTTGAACAACTTCATAGATATATTTGGATTTTGTACAAGCTTCATAAATAAAGTTGTTTTTAGGTTCAATAGCCTCATGTATAAAAGCACTATGATTTTTATAATTGTTTTTTACATAATTATAAAAATCGAAGTTTCTAAAATTATTACTGTTTGCCGAGTTGGGGTTTACCATAAAAGTAAAAGTATGTAGAACTATATTAAGATTTAGTTATGGCAATATTAACATTCTAATAAAAGATAAGATTGAACAATGTTATCGATTACAATTATTGAGTTTTCACCTTCTTTTCACCGTTATAAATTAGCTAACAGAGCTCTATTTTCGTATTATTAGGGGTTAAAATTTACATATATGCTAAATTTTTATGTATAAAATTTGGATATATTTAATTTATGGATATATTTGTGCAATCGATTACATGATTTTTACACTGTTTTGTAAATAATCTTATAGTCAAAAAGACTATGTTTTTGCATTTGTAAATTAATTGAAGTCGATACTTAACTAGCTAACCAAAAATAACTTTTATGACAAACCAACACTTTTCAAGTTGCTTGGGTTCTTCGCAGGGCTTAAGCACTCTCCAAAGTCCTACAAAAAATTGGTGGTGTTTTTCAATGCTGCTTTTTTTTCTGCTTTTTACTACAACGATTGCGTCTCAGGAACTTCAAGTAATAGGACAAGTAAGTGGAGACGATTTATCTGGTCCATTACCAGGGGTTACCATTATCGAGAAAGGAACAAGCAATGGTGTGGCATCCGATTTTGATGGAAACTACAGCATTACCGTTTCGAGTCCGAATGCAACATTAGTTTATTCGTACATAGGTTTTGTAACCAAAGAGGTAGCGGTAAACGATCAACCTGAAATTAATGTAAGTTTAGATCCAGATGTAAACCAATTAGACGAAGTTGTATTGATTGATTACGGTTACGGAAAGGTAAAGCGTGAGGATATGACAGGGTCGGTTGCGACAATGTCGGCAAAAGAGATTTCTAAAATTCCTGTTTCGAATGCTGCGGAAGCACTTGCAGGTCGACTTCCAGGGGTAAATGTTACTACAGCCGATGGTGAGCCAGGAGCAGAAATTAAAATTCGTGTTCGTGGTGGTGGTTCTATCACCCAAGATAACTCGCCACTATACGTTGTGGATGGATTTATTGTAAGTAGCATTAATGATATTCCACCAAACGATATCGCTAGTATAGATGTATTAAAAGATGCTGCTGCAACAGCAGTTTACGGTGCACAGGCATCAAACGGGGTAATTGTAATTACTACAAAATCTCCTGTGGCTGGAAAAGTTTCTATTTCGTATAACAATTTCTTTCAGTTTAATACACTTCCAGAAGACAGACGTTACGATGTGCTATCGCCATACGAATATGTATTTGCAAACTACGAGTACGCTAAATTACAAGGGCAATCTCAAGTAGATAATTTTGAAAAGTATTTTGGTAAGTACGACGATATAGAGTTGTACAGATCTAAACAAGGAACCGATTGGCAAGAGGAACTCTTTGGAGGTTCTCGTTTGTCGCAATACCACAACATTGCAATTAGTGGTGGTACAGACATGACGAAAATGCGTTTGAGTGTTTCTAGAAATGATGACGAAGGGTTATTAACAGGATCTGCATACGAAAGAACAGCGGTAAACTTTAAATTGAATCAAAAATTAGCCGATCCGTTGCGTTTAGATGTTTCTGCCAGAATTACAAACTCTGTTATCGATGGAGCAGGTACTTCTAGCAATGCACAGTTAAAAATTAAAGATGCGGTTCAAGCGCGTCCTGTAAATGGTATTGCAGATGAATTGGAAATCGATTTAAATCAGCCAAATAGCGACGACGATTACCAACAATTCTTATTAAGCTTGGTTGATCCTACCGAACTTGTAAAGCAAGATTGGCGTAAAAGAACCGAAAACAGCTATGTATTGAATGCTGGTTTAACATGGTCTATTTTTTCTGATTTAGATTTTAAAACCACTTTTACTACGGAAAAGAAATTTAGAGAAGACCTTCGATTTTACGGGCCTTTAACCGGTGAGTCTTTTAACAACGGAGGAAGCATGCCTCTTGGACAAAAAGACAACAGAGACAACGATTCATACCGTTGGTTAAACACATTAAACTATAAAAAATATTGGGGAGACGATTATAAATTAGACTTTTTAGTTGGTTTCGAAATGTCTTCAGCAGGAGGTAAAAGAAGTTTTATTCGTTCGGAAGATTTTAGATTATCTATTACTCCAGAAGAGCTTTTTGCAAACATGGCTTTTGGTCGTGTAGATAGATTGTTAACTTCGGAAGATACGGATGTTAACCGTCGTTCTTTATTTGGAAGATTAGATTTTCAACTTCAAAACAAATATATCTGGACACTTACTTTTAGAGGTGATGAGTCTAGCCGTTTTTCAAAGGACAATCGTCTAGGAATTTTCCCAGCATTGGCATTTGCATGGAAACTTGAAAACGAAGACTTCATGAAAAATGTAGATTTTGTAGACGAGCTTAAACTGAGAATTACATATGGAGAAACTGGTAACGACCGTATCGATCCTACAGCAACTCAGTTTTTATTTAGTGCTACAACCAATCGTGGTCCTGGTTTTGGAAACGTAGACAATGTGTACTATGCGCCAAGTAGCGATGTACTTTACAACCCAGACTTAAAATGGGAAACTACAGTAACCAACAACATCGGTATCGATTTTGCATTGTTCAACAACCGATTAAATGGTAGTTTCGATTACTATAAAAATGAAACAAGAGACTTATTATTAGAGTCGGCTATTCCAAACAATACAGGTTTTGACACACAATGGGATAACGTAGGTTCAACTTCAAACGAAGGGATTGAGCTAGGGTTAAATTCTTATATCGTAGAAAGTGCCGATTTTAGTTTATCGGCTAGTTTTAACATCGGTGCCAATACTTTTAAAATTGAATCTTTAGATGGTACCAATGAGCGTTTCTTTAGATCGAATTGGGCGAGTACCGATTTAAATAACATCAACGATTACTACTTAAAAGTAGGTGGAAAAGTTGGAGATATTTACGGATATGTTACCGACGGAATGTACACTGTTGATGACTTTGAAAGTTACGACGAAGCTTCTGGAAATTATATTTTAAAAGACGGAATAGCTTCTTCAGGTGGAGTTGTAGGAAATACAAATATCCGTCCAGGGTTTTTAAAACTGAAAGACCTTGATGGTAATGGAGAAATCAATGCAGACGACCGTCAAGTAATCGGAAATGCAATGCCAGATTTTCAAGGAGGTTTCGGATTTAATGCGCGTTACAAAGGTTTTGATTTAGGAATTTTCTTCAACTATCAATACGGAAACGATGTGTATAACACAGGGAAAATTCAGTATAACCAATTTAGAAGGGTTACCTACGGAAATATGCTGAACACGATGAATTCGGACAACCGTTTTACGTACATCGATGTTGATGGGCAATACACAGGAACTCCAGGAGAAGTAGTAACCGACCTTAACCAATTACAACAAATGAATGGCGATAAAGCTATTTGGTCGCATGCGAGTCATGGAATTGCAGGTGCAGTAGTACACTCTTGGGCAATCGAAGACGGTTCTTTTTTAAGGTTAAACAACTTAACATTGGGGTATAACTTCCCAAAACAATGGATTTCTAAAGTAGGATTAAGTCAGTTTAGACTTTTTGCTACTGGAAGAAACTTGCATATCTGGACAAATTACTCTGGTTACGATCCAGAGGTGGATTCAACTAATGGAGGTTTAACACCAGGGGTAGATTATTCTTCATTCCCTAGAAGCCGTTCGTATACTTTAGGTCTTAACTTAACTTTCTAAAAGGTCAATAAAATGAAAAATATATATAATTCAGCAAAAATAATTCTTACTTCATTGTCATTGACACTCTGCTTAAGTGCTTGCGATGACGATTTTATGGAGCCAGATTCGCTCTCTACTTTCGATAATAATTACATTTATTCAAACGTAGACGATGCTAGAAACGGGGTAAATGCAATTTACTCGTACTTTAACCAAGATGCTTTCCGTTCGCGTTTGTCAAACAACATGGCAGGAAATACCGATATCGAACATCAATCGGGTTGGTCGAGTAATGGAGACAGGTATCAAATTTGGAATTTGGACGCACTTCCAAGTAACAGAGATTTAGATATTGTTTGGACATACGCATACCAAGCAATTAGAGATGCAAATATTTCTATTGAAGGAATTACGAACAGCGGAAATCTTGAAAACGAAGATGAAACAGTTCGTAAAACAATGCATCAACTTTTAGGAGAAGCTTATACACTTAGAGCCTATTGGTACAGCATGCTTATTTACTATTTTGGCGATGTGCCTTACGTAGTAAATGCGCCTGTAGCCGGTGATGATTTTAACTTACCTAAAACCGATAGAAACACAATTTTAAGTGGCGAAATACAAAAGCTTATTGAAGTTGAAGAAAACATGCTTTGGGCAGATGAAACTCGTTTTGGTGTAGAGCAAGTAAACCGCGAATATACTTTAGGAATGATTGCTCGTTTATCGCTTCAAAGAGGAGGTTATTATTTAAAACCAGACTTATCGCAAGCGCGCGCATCAGACTATAAAGAGTATTACACTATTGCACGCGACTACGCTAAAAAATTAATGGACTTAAAAGACAGACCATTACCAACCGATTTTCGTCAGATTTTCTTAAACAATGTAACTTTTCAAACGCCTGTAAACAGCGAAATTTTATTCGAAGTTCCGTTTTCATTAAACAGTGGAGATGTGGGTTGGAATATCGGAATCGAAGTAGAAGGAGGACCAACATCGTCACACAATTACGGTTCTGGAAACAACTATATGGCAATGCCTGTAACCTACTATTTCTCGTTCGACACTTTAGATGTTCGTCGTGATGTTACCTGCGGATTGTACAGAATTAATGCCGATTTTGAACCAGAATTTATAGACGGACCAATGAATATTTCTCAAGGAAAATGGGGTCGTCATTTATTAGAAACACCTCCAGGAGCATCCACTGCAAAAAGTACTGGAATTAACTGGCCAATGCTTCGTTATGCAGATGTTTTATTAATGTATGCTGAAGCTGAAAATGAATTAAACGGTCCAACTTCCGAAGCACAAAACGCACTAAGAAGAGTTCGTCAAAGAGCTTTTGAGGATACTGATTGGGCTGAAAAAGTAGACCAATACATCAACAATATCTCTGCAAGTAAAGATTCGTTTTTTGAAGCAATTGTAAACGAACGTGCATGGGAGTTTGGAGGTGAAATGATTCGTAAATACGAGTTGATTAGATGGGGAATTTATTCTGAAAAAATGGAAGAAACCGTAGAAGGATTAAAACAATTAGCAGACGAAGCCTATAACGGAACTACCGATTTACCAGACTATATGTATTGGAAACTGGATGAAGAAGGAAACTTTACCATTTTAAATCCGAATTCTAGAGTAGTTGCTCCGCCAGATGATACATGGAATCAAGTTCCTTTTTTACTTGACTTACACGACGATACAACAACGTACGACGAGTGGATTTTACGCGACTGGGAAAACTACATTAACGGGCCAAACCCTGGAGTAGCTCGCTATATTTTCCCGATACCAACAATCGCGATAGAAAATAGCCAAGGAACCTTACAAAACGATGGCTACGGATTTTAAATCAACTTAAAAAAGGAACAAATGAAAACTAATAATAGCATATTTAATATAAAATCGTTTCTAGGTTTATTGCTCTGCATTACGCTTTTTAATGCCTGCGATAAAGACGACGACGGAAGTTTTGAGCAAACAAGACTTTTTAGACCTGTACTAAATGAAGAGCTTTTTTCTGAAGGAAATACCATTATTGTAAACATGGGAAAACTAAAAGAAGCGCAATCGTACACACTCGAAGTGAGTAGAGATACTTTTACAACCGTAGAATATACCATCGAAACTGATACCAACTACGTGGCTATAAACAAAGAACTTGTAGGTGAAGATTTATTTTGGAACACACTTTATCAAGTTCGTGCTACTGCACACGCTTCCGACCCTCAATACGATAGTAAATCGTCTGATTTAGGAAATGTAAGAACACAACGTTTCCCAACTATTTTAAATGTACCAGAAGCGTATGACGTTACCGATGTAGCTGCAAGAGTAACATGGACACCAGCAGGTGCGGCCGTTACCGGAATTCAAGTATTTGCTGCATCCGATTTAAAACTGGAAACTCCTCTATTTGACGAAACTCCTGTTTCAAGTGAAGAAAACGAAAACGGAGAAGGTTTTGTTGAAGGATTAAGTCCAGAAACCGAATATCAAATTGCAATTTACAGTGGTGAAGATATTCGTGGATGGGTAAATTATACCACTAGAGTTGCCGATATCGATGCTTCAGATCCAAATGTAATTGACGTTAGAGAGAATGAAAGCGCAAGTGCAGTTGCCGATGCCGTTGCAACAGCACCAGACGGAGCAATCATTTTAGTAAAACATGGAGTTACTTACGATCTTCCAGAAGACGATTTAAACAAATCGATTACCATTCAAGCGGCCTATGGTTTTGGCAAGCAAAAAGCAAAACTTTACACTACTGGTAACTGGAATATCGCAGAAAATTCAAATATAGATCACATCCGTTTTGTAGATATCGAGTTGAGAGGTGAAGATTATTCAGGAGATTATATCTTCAACCCAAACACCGATAATATCTACGTTAGAGAAGTAAGTTTCGAAAATTGCGAAATTGGTACTTTAAGAGGTGTGATGAGAATTAGAGGAACTGTGGAGATCGATAACTTTATCATTAATAACAGTGTGGTAGATAGTATTGGTAACTACGGAATTATCACTGCCGATACCAACCCTGCAGATGCTGGAGATACACCAACGGCACGTTTCAACAATATCACGTTTAGCAACAGTACGTTTAATAAAATTGATACCGGAATTCAGTCTAGAAACAACTCGCAATCTATCGTAATTGAGAGCTGTACGTTTGCAAACTTTATCAATACTGGTGCACGCTTTTTACGCTACCGTGGTGGTGATGGAAACAGCGACGTTGCTAACGGAATTCAAATTAAAAATTCGATTTTCGGACATTCATGGGATCAATCTGGAGAAGGAGTTTACGGAATCCAAGGTGTTGGAGAAGGTTTAGAAAATACCAATTTCGATTTACTAAATCTTTACAGTACTTCCAATTTCTCTTTCAATGAAGGAAAAGAAATTCCAGGCTTCCCGGTAGGAAACTACTCGGGTACACAAGACGATTTGTGGGTAGACACAGATAATAATGATTTTAACTTTAAAGACTCCGGCTTCTCTGGAAAATACAATTCTGGAGACCCAAGGTGGAGAGCACAATTATAATAAATAGTTTGTTTTAGTTAGTATGCAACCTTAACTAAGGCTGGCACCCAAATAGGCATAGCGGGTGCTGGCTTTGGTTTTTTTCAAGCAGTTGCACTTTTAACAATTCAAAACAAAAAAAGTAAACTCATGAAAAAATCTATTTTCATCCTTTTATTAAGCTGTTTTATTAGTTGCTCTAATTCTGACGGAACAGGGATTGATCATGACGACGATACTACGCAAGCTGATTCTTCCGAAGAAAAACCAACACAAGTAAAAGAAGAAGCTTTTGCATTTCCTGGAGCTGAAGGTTTTGGAAGAAATACCACAGGAGGACGTGGCGGAAAAGTACTTTTTGTGACCAATTTAAACGACAGCGGAGAAGGAAGTTTTAGAGAAGCAGTAGAAACCGAAGGTCCACGATACATTCTCTTTAAAGTTTCTGGAAACATTAGTTTAAAATCGAGATTAGATATCGAAAACGGAAACCTTACCATTGCTGGACAAACAGCTCCTGGCGACGGAATTACCATTAAAGATTACCCAGTAGTTATTAATGCTGATAATGTAATTATACGTTATATGCGTTTTCGAATGGGCGATGCCAAAGCACAACAAGCCGATGGTCTAGAATCTCGGTTTCATAAAAATTTAATGATTGATCATTGCTCGATAAGTTGGAGTACCGACGAAACTGCTACTTTTTATGCCAATGAAAACACCACGCTACAATGGAGTTTTATAACCGAAAGTCTTCGAAACTCTGTTCACGAAAAAGGAGCACATGGTTACGGAGCTATTTGGGGTGGTAAAAAAGCGTCTTTTCATCATAATTTATTGGCGCACCACGATAGTAGAAATCCGCGTTTGGGAGAGCAAGCAGGAAAAGCTTTTGCGCTTACAGATTTAGTCGATTTAAGAAATAATGTAATTTACAATTGGGGAAGCAACAGTACTTATGGCGGGGAAGCTATGAATGTAAATATTGTAAATTGTTATTACAAACCAGGTCCTGCAACTGTAAAGAAAGATAGAATTATCGCTATTGATAAAAATAAAAACGAAGGAACCGAAGTGTACGATATTTGGGGTAAATTTTATATCTCCGGAAATTACATGGAAGGCAGTAAACTAGCCACACAAGATAATTGGACGTACGGAGTTTACAATCAAATACATCATAGCTATGGAGAAGTTTCTGAAGCAGATAAACAAGCGATGAAGCTTACAACTCCTTTGGATATTGAAAATAATGTAACCACCCATTCCGCAGAAGAAGCTTATAAAAAAGTAATTGAATATGGCGGGGCTTCATTTGTTCGAGATGCTATTGATGAACGAATTGTAAACGAAGTTAAAACAGGAAGCTATACCTACGTTGGTTCTAACGGAAGTACAAAAGGAATTATCGATACGCAAAGCGATGTTGGAGGTTGGCCAGAACTTAAAAGTGAAACTCCTCCGCAAGATACTTCAAACGACGGAATGCCAGATGCATGGAAAACAGCCATGAAGTTAGACCCAGAAGCGTATAATCCAAACGGAAATGATTTGAGCTCTGCATACGACAATGTAGAAGTGTATATTAATAGTTTAGTAGCATCAATTACCGAACAACAAAACGAATAATTACATGTTTTATCAGAAAAAATTACTACCTCTTTTTTCATTTTTTATCATGCTAAGTACTTTTTTAAGTGCTCAGCAATTGGCATTTCCAACAGCCGAAGGTTTTGGTCGCTACGCCACTGGTGGTAGAGGCGGACAAGTGTATGTGGTTACCAATTTAAACGATAGTGGCGAAGGAAGTTTACGTAAAGGAATTTTAAAAAGTGGCCCTCGAACAATCGTTTTTGCGGTTTCTGGTAACATCACCTTACAGTCGGATTTAGATATTAACAAAGGCGATTTAACCATTCTTGGACAAACAGCGCCTGGCGATGGCATTACCATTAAAGGTTATCCAGTGAGTGTAAAAGCTGATAATGTTATCATCCGATACATGCGCTTCAGAATGGGCGACGAATTTGGGGTTGAAGATGATGCTTTGGGTGGTAGAAACATCAGCAATGTCATCATCGACCATTGTTCCATAAGTTGGTCTACCGACGAGAATGTTTCATTTTACAACACGCGTAATTTCACTATGCAATGGTGTATTATTTCCGAAGCACTTAACCGTTCTGTGCATAAAAAAGGCGCACATGGTTACGGCGGAATTTGGGGTGGTGTAAATGCTTCTTTTCACCATAATTTAATTGTGAGTAATAGCAACAGAAATCCGAGATTTAGCGGTTCTTCTTCTACCAAAAACTCCGAAAATGAGTTTGTAGATTTTAGAAACAATGTTATTTATAACTGGAAGCTTAACAATATTTACGGCGGAGAAAAAGGAAGTTACAATGTAGTGAACAACTATTTAAAACCTGGTCCTGCAACGTCTTCCGACAAAAAAGATAGAATTTTAAATCCGTATGAACCTTATGGAAAGTTTTTCCTTTCGGGGAATTTTCTCGAAGGAAACCAAAGTATCACAAATGATAATTGGTTGGGGGTTATTGCTGATAATCCTTCGGAAGCAAAACTTTCAGCACCTATAAAAATTGATAACATTGAAACTCAATCGGCCGAACAAGCCTATGCTCTAGTGCTCAAAAATGCAGGTGCTAGTAAAGTGCGAGATGCGGTTGATTTAAGAATTGTTTCTGAAGTTAAAAACGGAACAACAACGTACAAAAACGGAATTATAGACTCGCAAAATGATGTAGGTGGTTGGCCTGTTTTAAAAGAAGTTATTGCTGAAAAAGACACCGACAAAGACGGAATTCCAGATACTTGGGAACAGCTTAACAAACTTGAAACTACAAAGGAAGATGCGCATTTAATTGATGCGTCAACAAATTATTCAAACATCGAAGTTTATGCAAATTCGCTTTTAAAAAATTCAGTATTTGACTTTGTGGTAAGTGCCGACGGAACAGGAAATTTCACTTCGGTACAACAAGCTATTGATGCAGTTCCAAACTTCAGAAAAAAGCAAACTCGCATCTTCATAAAAAATGGGGTGTATAAAGAAAAGTTAGTACTCCCCGCCTCTAAAACCAATGTTGCTTTTATTGGGGAAGACAAAGAAAAAACAATATTAACATTCGACGACTACGCCAGCAAACACAATGCTTTTGGAGAAGAAATGGGAACTACAGGTTCTACGTCGTTTTTTATTTTTGGAAACGATTTTTATGCTGAAAATATTACATTTGAAAACAGTGCAGGTCCTGTCGGACAAGCAGTGGCAGTTCGTGTAGATGGAGACCGAGTGTTTTTTAATAATTGTAAATTTTTAGGCAATCAAGACACTTTGTACCTCCACGGAAAAGAGAGTCGTCAATACTATAAAGATTGTTACATTGAGGGAACTGTCGACTTTATTTTTGGATGGTCTACAGCATTTTTTGAAAACTGTACCATTGTGAGTAAAGACCACGGTTATGTTACGGCAGCATCTACCGAAAAAGATACTAAATACGGAATGGTTTTCTACAATTGTAAGCTTTTGAGTAAAGCCGAAAAACATTCGTTTTATTTAGGTAGACCGTGGCGAGATTATGCACAAACCGTTTGGATTGATTGTTATATGGAAAACCATATTAAACCAGAAGGATGGCACAATTGGAGTAAGCCACATGCCGAGCAAACTACTTTTTATGCCGAGTATAATACCTCAGGTCCTGGTGCTTCAACAAAGCGTGTGCCTTGGGCAAAAAGCTTAACCAAAGAGCAAGCAACAAACTTTAATAAAATAAATGTTTTAAGCGGAACCGATAACTGGAACCCCTAATTAAAAATAAATCTACTAACTATTAAACAACAAATATTACAAATGAAAAAAAGTAATTTACTTTACGTACTAGCCCTTCTGTTTGTATGCTTTTCGTGTAAAGAAAAAAACACAAAAGAAATAGCTAAAACAGAAGACCCAGCCGATAAAATTATCAGTGAAATTGTAGTGCCAACATTTGCTGAAAAAGATTTTAATATTACTGAATATGGAGCTGTAGCAGATGGAGAAACAAATAACTCAAATGCTATAAAATCTGCAATTGAAGCTTGTAACCAAGCAGGTGGTGGCCGTGTGGTTGTTCCTGCTGGAAAATATGTTACTGGCCCGATACACTTACTGAGTAACGTAAATTTTCATTTAGAAGATGGAGCTGAAATCCTTTTTTCAACCAATCATAAAGATTATTTACCTGTAGTTCATACTTCTTACGAAGGTGTAGAATTAATGAATTACTCGCCATTAATTTATGCTTACAAACAAAAAAATATTGCCGTTACAGGGAAAGGAACTTTTAATGGACAGGCAAGCAATGAAAATTGGTGGCCATGGTGTGGTAAAGATGAATACGGACATGTAGAAGGAGCGCCACAACAAAAAGATTCTATCAACCTTCCGAGACTTCGTAAAATGAATGAAGCTGGAACTCCTTTAGCCGAACGTCTTTTTGGAGATGGTTATCAACTACGTCCAACGTTTTTCGAGCCTTTTGAGTGCGAAAATATTTTGGTTCAAAATGTAACTTTTACCAATGCTCCGTTTTGGGTAATGCACCCTATAAAATCGGTTAATATTACCGTAGATGGTGTTACAGTTCGTAGTCATGGTCCAAATAACGATGGTTGTGACCCAGAGTATTCTAAAAATATTGTAATTAAAAACTGCCTGTTTGATACAGGAGACGATTGTATTGCCATTAAATCGGGAAGAAATGATGACGGACGTCGTGTTAATATTCCGAGTGAAAATATTGTTGTTGAAAACTGCGAAATGAAAGATGGTCATGGTGGTGTTGTAATGGGAAGCGAAATTTCTGCAGGTGTACGCAATGTATATGTTAGAAATTGTAAAATGGACAGTCCTAACTTAGATAGAGCCATCAGAATAAAAACAAATACTTTACGTGGTGGTTTTGTTGAAAACGTTTTTGTAAAAAACATAGAAGTTGGTCAAGTAAAAGAAGCCTTTTTAAAAATAAATACGCATTACGGAATTTACGCTAACCAAGAGGGCGATTATTTACCATCTATTAAAAACATTCATATCGAAGATGTAAAAGTTGAAAACGGTGGGAAATACGGAATTTTAATTAAAGGTAGAGAAGCATTGCCAGTTAAAAACATCACTTTTAAAAATGTTGTGATAAACAAGGCAGAAACACCAATGCTTATCGAACATTCAGAGCCTGTACAGTTTACAAATACAACTATAAACGGACAAACCTATTAAACCTATAAAATCAACTTAAATGCGCCTTCACCAAACCACAATTTTATTAGCACTTTTTATTGTCAATTTAGCACTAGCCCAAAACCCAGACACCTATGTGTCGAAAGTTTGGGTTGCCGACCAAGGAGACGGAACGTATAAAAATCCGATTATTTATGCCGATTATTCCGATCCAGATGTAGTACGCGTAGGAGACGATTATTACATGACGGCATCGAGTTTTAACACCACTCCAGCATTGCCAATTCTTCATTCTAAAGACATGGTGAATTGGAAGCTTATTAACTACGCGCTTCCAACCTTAGTTCCAAAAGATCATTTTAGTGTTCCACAGCACGGAAATGGAGTTTGGGCGCCAAGTATTCGTTACCACAACAACGAAATATATATTTATTGGGGCGATCCTGACTTCGGAATTTACATGGTAAAAACAAAAAATCCCTACGGAAAATGGGACGAACCAGTTTTGGTAATGGAAGCCAAAGGAGCTATCGATGCTTGTCCGCTTTGGGACGACAACGGCAAGGCGTATTTGGTACATGCTTGGGCAGGAAGTCGTGCAGGTGTAAAAAGCTTATTAACTGTACACGAAATGAATGCTGAAGGCACTAAAGTGCTCGATAAAGGAAAGCATGTTTTTGATGGTCATGAAAATCATCCAACAGTTGAAGGTTCTAAATTTTATAAAAGAAACGGTTACTACTACATTTTTGCTCCAGCAGGTGGTGTTGCTACTGGATGGCAACTTATTTTAAGGTCTAAAGATGTATTTGGACCTTACGAGGAAAAAGTAGTTTTAGAGCAAGGAACAACCAAAATTAATGGTCCGCACCAAGGGGCTTGGGTAGACACGCCAAAAGGAGCTTCTTGGTTTTACCACTTTCAAGATGTAGATGCCTATGGACGCATCGTGCATTTGCAACCAATGAGTTGGAAAAACGATTGGCCAGTAATGGGGAAAGACCTCGACGGAAACGGAATTGGAGAGCCTGTTGCATCGCATAAAAAACCAGATGTAGGAAAATCGTATCCTGTGGTAACTCCTGTCGAAACAGATGAGTTTGATACCGATGTTTTAGGACTTCAATGGCAATGGCAAGCAAACTCAAATGTATTGTGGCATGCGCAATTTAGAAATACCGATTATTTAAGATTGTTTTCAATTAAAGTTCCTGAGGAAAGTACAAATTTATGGATGGTGCCAAATTTGTTATTACAAAAGTTTCCTGCTCCAAATTTTTCAGCAACAACAAAAGTTAAATTGTTTCCTGAAGAAGCCGAGAGCGGTAAAAGTGCAGGACTTATCATCATGGGAATGGATTATGCTACACTTTCAATTTCTTCGGATAAAGAAGGGTATTTTATTACGCAAAATGAAGCTTTGGGAGCTATAAAAGGAAATGCCGAAAAGCAAAATGCTAAAGAGCGAATTAAAAGTAACGAAGTTTATTTTAAAGTAACTGTTTCTGCTCCAGATGCGATGTGCCAATTCAGTTATAGCGAAAACGGAAAAACGTTCAAAAACATAGGAAAGCCTTTTAAAGCACAACCAGGAAAATGGATTGGTGCAAAAGTAGGATTATTTAGTGTGAGCACTCAAGAAGCTAAGCGCGGGGGATATGCAGATTTCGATTGGTTTAGAGTAGAGTAGCATGAACAAGCACATTTATATTTTATTTTTTGTTTTGGCTTTTTCGTTTGTAAAAGCGCAAAACAATAACATTTTGTGGTACAACAAACCTGCAAGCAACTGGAATGAAGCCTTGCCTGTTGGTAATGGCAGAATTGGTGCAATGCTATTTGGTGGTGTTGCTACCGACGAAATTCAATTAAACGAAGAAACTGTTTGGGCAGGAAGTCCTGGTAATAATATTTCGAAAGATTTTTATGAGGAAATACAAGCAATTAGAGCCTTGCTTTTTGAAGGGAAATATGTTGAAGCCCAACAAAAAGCCTTAGAAGTATTCCCGAAAAATACACCCGAAAACACCAATTACGGAATGCCTTATCAAACAGTGGGAAGCGTAAAATTGGCGTTTAAAAATCACGAAAATATAAGTGAATATCGTAGGGAATTAAACATCAACAATGCGGTTTCTAAGCTAAGTTACCTTGCCAACGGAACGAAGTTTGAAAGGTCTTATTTTGTTTCGTATCCAGACCAAGTAATGGTTATTTATTTAAAAGCCAATCAAGCTGGGAAATTAAACTTCGATATAGCTATTGAAAGTGAGCAAACACATCAAAACAGTATTGAAAACGGAGTTTTAAGCCTGTCAGGAACAAGTCAGTCACATGAAAATAAACCTGGTAAAGTTAAGTTTAACACCTTAGTTTTTCCGAAGTTAATAGGCGATGGAAATGTAACAACCAAAAAGGGAAAACTCGTTGTAGAAAATGCGCAAGAAGTTATTTTATTTATCAGCATAGGTACAAACTTTAAAAAGTACAACGATTTAACTAACGATGAAGTTGCCGTTGCTTCAACATATTTAAATGAAGTAAAAAACAAACCGCTACAGCGTATACAAGAAGCGCATACAAACGATTATCAAAAACTATTTAATCGAGTAGAACTTAGCTTAGGAGCAAACAATTTTGAAGAACTTCCAACTGACGAAAGACTAAAATCTTTTTCAAAAAACAACGATTTATCTTTGGTGTCGCTGTATTTTCAGTTTGGTCGGTATTTACTCATTTCGAGTTCCAGAGAAGGAGGACAACCTGCCAATCTTCAAGGTATTTGGAATCATAAATTATCGCCTCCGTGGGATAGCAAATACACCGTCAATATCAATACAGAAATGAATTATTGGCCCGCGGAAGTTACAAACTTATCAGAGCTACACTCTCCTCTATTTTCAATGCTAGAAGATTTAGCTGAAACAGGAAAAGAGTCTGCCGAAAAAATGTACCATGCACGAGGCTGGAATATTCATCATAATACCGATTTATGGCGAATTTCTGGAATTGTAGATGGAGGGTTTTATGGATTTTGGCCAATGGGAGGAGCCTGGCTGAGTCAGCATATTTGGCAACACTTTTTATTTACGGGCGATGTTGATTTTTTAAAAAAGTATTATCCTGTTTTAAAAGGAACTGCGCAATTTTATGTAGATGCGCTACAGCAAGAACCTGCAAATGGTTGGCTCGTGGTGAGTCCGTCTATTTCTCCTGAAAACAAATATGTTGATGGTGTAGGATTGACTTACGGAACTACAATGGACAATCAATTGGTTTTTGATGTTTTTAATAATGTTGAAAAAGCCGCTCAAATTTTAAATATTGATACTGAATTTATTTCAGCAGTAAAAAATAAAAAAGCAAAACTACCTCCTATGCAAATAGGAAAACACTCGCAATTGCAAGAGTGGATTGAAGATTGGGACAACCCAAATAATAAACACCGACACATATCGCATTTGTACGGTTTATACCCATCGGCTCAAATTTCGCCATTTAAAAACCCAAAGTTATTTCAAGCTGCAAAAAACACTTTAAATCAACGCGGAGATAAATCCACAGGTTGGTCTATGGGGTGGAAAGTAAACTTTTGGGCTAGAATGTTGGACGGAAATCGGGCTTACCAATTAATCAAAGAGCAACTTACTATGGTTAATGATGGAACAACTTCTGGCGGAACGTATCCAAATTTATTCGATGCGCATCCACCTTTTCAAATCGATGGAAACTTTGGTTGTACAGCCGGAATTGCCGAAATGTTATTACAATCACACGATGAAGCACTCTTCCTCCTTCCTGCCCTACCAACCGATTGGAGTGAGGGTAAAATTGAAGGTTTGATGGCAAGAGGAGGTTTTGAAGTTGATTTAAATTGGCAACAAAACAAACTTCAAACCGTAAGTGTTGAGTCTAAATTGGGCGGAAATTTAAGAATCCGTTCAAAAGAAATTTTATACGATTCTTCAGGAAATGTGCTTCCAAAAGCAGTGGGAGAAAACAAAAATATTTTTTATCAAAATCCACCAATTAAAGAGGTGCTTGTTTCAGAAAAAGCTCAATTTGAAAACCTAGAAAACGGTAGTTTTTATGTGTATGATATTCAAACTGAAAAAGGAGCAAGCTATGTATTTAAAACCTACAAATAATTTACAATGAAAAACAAGTTTCAAAAATACGTTTATGTCTTGATGTTTTTGAGCTTCTTTACAGGAAGTGCTCAAGAAATAACACCCGTTCCAGCATCTATTTATGAAAATATAGAAATTGAAATGCCAAAGGTTTCTTTGGTTTCGTTTCCATCTTTGGTGGTAAGTATTAAGGATTATGGCGCTGTAGAAGGAGGGTTTGAAAAAAATACCAAAGCTATAGAAAAAGCCATTTACGAAGTCTCAAAAAAAGGTGGTGGAACAGTTAAAATCCCAAGAGGAATTTGGTTAACAGGGCCAATTACATTACGAAGTAATATTAACCTTCATCTCGAAGATGGAGCTTTATTGCTTTTCAGTAAAGATTTTAACGATTATCCGTTGGTCGATACTAGTTTTGAGGGTTTAAATACTACACGTTGCACCTCCCCTATTAATGCGTTAAGTGCCGTAAATATTGCCATTACAGGAAAAGGAGTGATCGACGGAAACGGAGATGCATGGCGCCCTGTAAAGAAAGGAAAAATGACTGCCAGCCAATGGAGTAAATTGGTAGCTTCTGGTGGGGTGCTTTCAGAAGATGGAAAGATTTGGTTTCCTTCGGAAAGCTCAAAAAAAGGTTTCGAAAGTCGAGACTATTTTAACGTGCCAAATATTTCATCTAAAAAAGGTTTGGAGGCGGTTAAAGATTTTCTTCGTCCGGTAATGGTGAGTTTGGTTAAATGTGACAAAGTTTTACTCGACGGACCTACTTTTCAAAATTCTCCAGCCTGGAATATTCATCCATTAATGAGCAGTAATATCATCATAAGAAACCTCAACATTAGAAACCCTTGGTACAGTCAAAATGGCGACGGACTCGACTTAGAGTCTTGCCATAATGTGCTCATTTATAATAATACGTTTGATGTTGGAGACGATGCAATTTGCTTCAAATCTGGAAAAGATAAAGATGGTCGCAATAGAGGTATTTCCACAGAAAATGTAATCGTTAAAAACAACACTGTTTACCATGCACACGGAGGTTTTGTTATAGGAAGTGAAATGTCGGGAGGAGTGAAAAATGTTCATGTTTCTAACTGTAATTTTATAGGAACCGATGTTGGACTTCGGTTTAAAAGTACCCGCGGAAGAGGTGGCGTTGTGGAAAATATTTACATCTCGAATATTAACATGATAAATATCCCTACTGATGCCATCCGTTTTAATATGTTTTACAGCGGAAACTCGCCAATTTTAGAAGAAAACCAAAGTGCAGAAGACGAAGCAAGAGACGAAAATAAAGTTGCAGTAACCGAAGAAACTCCTGCTTTTAGAAATATTTACATGAAAAATATTATCGCTACCAATTCTGGGAAAGCAGCATTTTTTATGGGACTTCCAGAAAAAAGTTTAGAAAATGTAAGTCTTGAAAATGCAATTTTAGAAGCCGAAGAAGGAATAACAGTTATCGATACCCGTGGACTTAAACTAAAAAATGTAAAAGTAATTAGTAAAAAAACCGAGGCCCTTACAATTTATAATTCTCAAGATATTACTGTTGATGCCTTTACTTTTTCTGAAAATGAAAAGGCGGTTGTTAAGGTCTTAGGAACACAATCTGCAAACATTAATCTTAAGAAATCCGATTTTAAAAATTCAGAAAAACAAGTAGTTATAGCCAAATTGCTGGCAAAAGAAACCGTATCTTTTCAGGAATAAACTAACTAACAAGCCATGAAAAAAATAACTACATACTTAGCATTTTTTATAGGACTTCATTTTTGTTTTTCGCAAGCGGAAATATATCCGTTTCAAAACGCAGCATTACCAGAAGAAGAACGCATAACAGATTTGTTAAATCGCCTTTCTACGGATGAAAAAATAGCACAATTATTATATCGTTCACCAGCAATCGAGCGCTTAGGAATACCCTCGTACAATTGGTGGAACGAGTCGTTACACGGTGTTGCGCGTGCAGGATATGCAACGGTATTTCCGCAGTCGATAACAATTGCTGCATCATGGAACGACGAGTTAGTTGCCTCAGTTGCCAATGTAATTTCAGACGAAGCCAGAGCAAAACATCACGAATACTTACGCCGTGGACAAAGAGATATTTATCAAGGTCTTACTTTTTGGTCGCCCAACATCAATATTTTTAGAGACCCAAGATGGGGACGAGGACACGAAACTTACGGGGAAGACCCCTATTTAACAGGCGTTTTAGGAACTCAATTTGTAAAAGGCTTGCAAGGCAACGATTCTAAATATTTAAAAGTTGTGGCTACCGCCAAACACTTTGCAGTGCATTCAGGGCCAGAACCACTTCGACACGAGTTTGATGTTGCTCCATCGCAACGCGACTTATGGGAAACCTATTTACCGGCATTCCGCACATTGGTTAAAGAAGGCAAAGTGTATTCCGTTATGACGGCCTATAACCGAGTGTATGGAGAAGCTGCCAGCGCTAGCGATTCACTTTATAACATCTTAAGAAAAACTTGGGGGTTTGATGGTTATGTAGTTTCCGATTGTGGTGCTATTGCCGATATGTGGAAAACGCATTACGTAGCAAAAGACGCTGCAGAAGCATCTGCTATGGCGGTAAAAAGTGGTTGTGATTTAAATTGCGGAAGCTCGTATGAAAAGCTTACAAATGCAATGCAACAAGGAATTATTACTGAAGCAGATTTAGATGTAGCCTTACGACGGTTGTTGCGTGCAAGGTTTAAACTCGGTATGTTCGACGCGCCAGAAAATGTACCTTATGCGCAAATTCCATTTTCAGTAAATAACAGTTCTCAAAACAATGCATTGGCACTAAAAGCAGCCCAAGAAAGTATCGTGTTATTGAAAAACGAAAACGCAACTTTACCACTGTCTAAAAAACTTAAAAACATTGCCGTTATTGGTCCGAATGCCGCAAATATACAGTCGCTTTGGGGAAATTATAACGGGATGCCTAAAAATCCGGTTACTGTTTTAGAAGGAATAAAAAATAAAGTAGGCAACACAGCAAACGTTGTTTATGAAGAGGGAGCGCCACTTGCAAATGGAATCCCTACGATGGAAGTAATTCCTGCAAAATATTTTTCTACGGAAGAAGGAGCGCAAGGCCTTACAGCCTCATACTACGCTAGTACCGAATGGAAAGGGACTCCCCTTTACACACAAACCGACAAAGCAGTAGATTTTCAGTGGGATATTGAAACTCCAGACCCTCGCTTGAAAATGGGAAATTACAGTATACGTTGGTCAGGTTACCTCACAGCTCCAGAATCTGGAACTTATTATTTTAGCGATTGGGCAAAACCTTTTATGGAATTTACCATTGCCGAAACGTTAAAAGGCGGACGCGTTCATGAACATCATGCGGTAATCGACCCAAAAGAAATGTATCTTGAAAAAGGGAAAAAGTATAAAATCGAAATAAAATATAACAATTATTACGGCGATGCCACAGCTAAAATGTTGTGGAGTATTCCGAAGGAAAACCAATTGAAAAATGCTGTATTGGCAGCCAAAAATTCGGATGTTGTTGTCTTAGCTTTAGGATTGAATGAACGCTTGGAAGGCGAAGAAATGAAAGTCGAAGTTGAAGGCTTTGCAGATGGCGATAGAACCAAATTAGATTTACCAAAAAGTCAAATTGAATTAATGAAAGCAGTGGTAACTACCGGAAAACCTATTGTGTTGGTTTTACTTAATGGAAGTGCATTGTCGATTAATTGGGCTTCAGAGAATATTCCGGCAATTTTATCGGCAGGATATCCTGGGCAAGAAGGTGGAAATGCGGTTGCAGATGTGTTGTTTGGCGATTACAATCCGGCGGGAAGATTACCTGTAACCTATTATAAATCGGTTAACGATTTGCCTGCTTTTGAAGATTATAATATGGATGGACGTACTTATAAATACTTCAAAAAAGAACCTCTTTATCCTTTTGGTCATGGGTTAAGTTATGCTTCTTTTGAATATTCTCAGCTCGAAATTCCTTCAGCAATAGAAATAAATAAACCAATTACTGTTTCTGTGGAAGTTAAAAATATTGGTGATTTTGATGGTGATGAAGTGGTACAAGTATATCTTACCGACGAGGAGGCTTCAACAACTCGACCTATCAGACAATTGGTTGGGTTTAAAAGAATTCATCTAAAAAAAGGAGAAACTAAAAAAGTAAGTCTAACTATTCAGCCTAGACAATTAGGAATGATTGATAGTAACAACCAATTGGTTATCGAGCCTGGTTGGTTCAACATAAGCGTTGGAGGAAAACAACCCGGGTTTAAAGGACTGCAAGATGCAAAATCGACCACAACACTTTCAAAACGAATTTCAGTAAACGGAAAAACTGTTGCTCTTCCGTATTAAAAAAGTGAATTCGACATAAGAAAGATAGATATAAGATAAAAGGACCTATTAAAAAAGTGTTGAAAATCAAGGAAGCTGTGTGGGCTGATAGATAAAAAGCTGTTTGAGCGTAGCGAGTTCTTTTTATCTGTGGCGGGTGTTTCCGTAGATTTTCTGATGCTTTTTTAATCAGTCTTGACTTTCCTGCATGCCGGCAGGCAGGTTTGTTTCGTTTTTGTGTCAAGACAACTGCGAAGCACATCAACGAACACCAATAAAAAATGTTTTTTTTGTGAGTTAAAAATGAAAGTATAATTAAATAAATATAACACAGATAGTTGAAACTCCTCTCTATTGACATTTATATCGAACTGAGGTTAAAAAATAAAAAAATGACTTTTAAAAACAGAACTTCCTACCTACTAATAACTGCACTTTTAATGCAATTTGCAGTATGTGCGCAAACGGAAACCACTACTACAATTTATTTAATTGGCGATTCTACTATGGCCGATTATACAGGAGATTACGACCCCGATAAGGATTATATGGAAACACGTTATCCTGTGGCTGGTTGGGGACAAGTTTTTCAGCCGTTTTTTGTAAAAGATAGTTTAAAACAAGTTGAAAATATTATTTACGGAACTGATGTAATTGTCGACGATAGAGCGCGTGGCGGACGAAGCACACGAACTTTCTTTCAAGAAGGTCGTTGGAGTTCGGTTTATAAAAATTTAAAGCCACACGATATTGTAATCATGCAATTTGGACATAATGACGCGGCCGAAAATAAACCTGAACGTTATGTTGACATCGAAGGTTACAAAGAGTTTTTGCGCTTGTTTGTTTCCCAATCTAGAGAGAAAGGAGCAATGCCAATTATCCTCACCCCTGTTGCCAGAAATTACCCTTGGGAAGATGGTGTTTTAAATGATGTTCATGGCGATTACGATAAGGCTCCAAAAGAAGTAGCTCAAGAAATGGATGTCCACCTCATAGATTTAAACAAGTTGTCTCGAGAATATTTTACAACTAAAGGAAAAGATTTTGTAACGCAAACTTACTTCATGAATTTACCTGCAGGAAAGTACAAAGCATATCCAGAAGGACAAAGCGACAACACTCATTTTCAGCCAGCAGGAGCCCAAGCTGTAGCGCAATTGGTTTATGATGATTTGAAAAGAATTGCTACGGAAACCATCAAACCAAAACCTTATACAATTGAAACTACTTACCAGAAGTTAAAAAAGTACTATCCTGAGGTACAGCCAATTTCTTTAAACAATACTTCGGAAGTGATATGTGTGCAGAATGTTGTGTATAAAACTACCAATTCTCAAGCCCTTAAAGCAGATGTTTTTATTCCGAATAAAAAGAAAAACAACTACCCAACAGTATTGCTAATTCACGGCGGCGGATGGATTTCTGGAAGCAAAGAAAACCAACAAGTAATGGCACAGCAATTGGCAGAAAACGGATTTGTAGCTGTTGCCATAAATTACACTCTAAGTACCGAAGCTCCTTTTCCGCAAGCTGTAATCGACATCAAAGAAGCATTACAGTGGATGCGTACAAACGCAAACAATTTCAAAATAAATCCGCAACAAATAGCAATTCTCGGAACATCTGCAGGAGCACAATTGGCAACATTGGTTGGAGTAACGCCAAACAATACCACTTTTAAAACCGCCAATACGATTACAGACGAAGTACAAGCTATTGTAAATGTAGATGGAATCACTTCGTTTGTGCATCCCGAGGCTGAAGAAAGCGAAATAGCTGGAAAATGGCTCGGAGGCTTAAAAGATGAAAATCCTGCAAACTGGAAAGCCGCATCACCTTTAGAATACGTCGATGCTAACACCCCCCCTACCTTATTTATCAATAGCGACCAACCGAGATTTCACGCTGGACGAGACGATATGATTTCAAAACTAAATAGCCATCATATTTATGCTGAAGTTCATACGTTTCCAAATTCACCACATTCATTTTGGTTGTTGCATCCTTGGTTTCAACCAACGGTAACTTACACAGTAGATTTTTTAAAGAAAACACTAAAATAACGTGAAAATTTGACCTATTTAAAAAGTATTGTATTTCAGAAAAAAAAATAAATCCATCAATTGAATTAAAAACTATATTTGCGCACTTTTTTAAAAATAGTGCGCAATGGAAGAGTTGTTCGACCAATTGGATTTTGTTGAAAATCCGTTATTTGAATCTATAATTGATGATCTTTTAGAACAGCAATACAGTGTAATAGATACTTTTTTTTCTGAAGAAGAAGTAACCATTTTACGCACATCTTTACTCGAAAAATACGAAGAAGATAAATTTAAAAAAGCAGCCATCGGGAACAAATTCGAAGAGCAAATTATCAAATCTATTCGTGGCGATTTTGTGCTTTGGATCGACGAGCAAAAGCAAAATCCTGCCGAAGCTTTGTTCTTTAAAAAGATAAATCAGCTAGTAAACTATCTCAATAAAACCTGCTTTTTAGGAATTTTACACAAAGAGTTTCACTACGCGGTTTATCCCGAAGGAACTTTTTACAAACGCCATTTAGACACTTTCCAAAACGACGACCGCCGTAAACTTTCTTTTGTGTGTTATTTAAACGACCAAGATTGGAAAAACGAAAACGGAGGCGAACTCGTAATTTATAAAGACGAAAACGGAACCGAAACTGCCAAAAGTTTATACCCGCTCCCTGGGCGTGTTGTAATTTTTGAAAGTCAACTTCTCGAACACGAAGTAAAACCCGTACTCGCATCCGAGAGATACAGCATTACAGGTTGGCTGAAAACGAGATAAATTTCTTCAAAATTTTTGTTTGTCTTGTAATTTAATTCCTACCTTTGAAATACGTAAACTTTAGGGGTGCCGTGAAAGCCGGCTGAGATAAAACCCTTAGAACCTGATCGCGTTAGGACGTGCGAAGGGAAAAGTTAGTACACTACATACCGTTTTTTAACGATACATTTACTGCATCCAAACATGTAGTAATTTGGGTAATCTACTTTTTTAGGAGTCCCTCCTAAAGTTTACAGCAAAATATTTAAGATATGATCACTGTAAACGTAAACAACACCGCGCACCAATTTACAACACCCATTTCCACCAAACAATTGTTGGCACACCTCAACATCACCGCCAATGGCATTGCTGTGGCACTTAACAACACCGTGTTACCGCAATCCAAATGGAACGAGCCTCTGGCAAATCAATCCAATATTTTAATTATTAAAGCCACTCAAGGCGGTTAGGGCGTGCCCTCCACTCCGTTTCGGTCAGGCTATTCGCTATATCTTTTTGTGAAAAACAAAAAGGATGTCGCTACTATCCTTCACGCAAAAACAACATCAAAAGCAATAAAATACAAACACTCATGAAAACCCAACAATCAACACCTCAAACACAAATCAGTAGAGAGCCATTTCCAAATTCATCTAAAATATATGTGTACGGAAACATTCATAAAAACATAAAAGTCCCTATGCGACAAATCAACCTTAGCGATACGGTCGATAAGTTTAATGGCACTACCGAAAAAAACGAACCCGTTTTGGTGTACGATACCAGCGGTCCATATACCGATCCAAACATCGAAATAGATGTAAAAAAAGGACTCAATCCCATCCGTGAGCAATGGATAAAAACTCGTGGTGATGTAGAAGAACTCGACGCACTTACTTCCGACTATGGAAACGAACGCTTACAAAATTCAAAACTCGATACCCTCCGTTTTCAGCATTTAAAAAAGCCATTACGTGCCAAAAAAGGACAAAATGTAACGCAAATGCATTATGCCAAAAAAGGGATTATTACACCAGAAATGGAGTTTATTGCCATTCGAGAGAATCAAAAATTACACCAAGCAAAACAAATTGCCGAGCAACATGCAGGCGAAAGTTTTGGTGCTTCCATACCAAAGGAAATTACACCCGAGTTTGTTCGGCAAGAAGTTGCCAGTGGGCGTGCAGTCATTCCGTGTAACATCAACCATCCCGAAAGCGAACCTATGATAATCGGTCGAAATTTCTTAGTAAAAATAAACGCCAATATCGGGAACTCGGCAGTAACTTCATCCATCGAAGAAGAGGTAGAAAAAGCTGTTTGGGCTTGCCGTTGGGGTGCCGATACTATTATGGATTTATCCACCGGAAAAAACATTCATGAAACTCGAGAGTGGATTTTAAGAAATTCGCCAGTACCTATAGGGACAGTTCCTATTTATCAAGCCTTAGAGAAAGTAAATGGAAAAGCCGAAAATCTCACTTGGGAAATTTTTAGAGATACGTTAATCGAACAAGCTGAGCAGGGAGTTGACTATTTTACCATTCATGCAGGAGTGCGTTTACAATACGTTCCGCATACAGCAAAGCGCGTTACAGGAATTGTTTCTAGAGGAGGTTCCATCATGGCGAAATGGTGCTTAGCACACCATAAAGAGAACTTTTTATACACGCATTTTGAGGAAATCTGCGAAATTATGAAAGCCTACGATGTGTCGTTTTCTCTTGGCGACGGACTTCGTCCTGGGAGTATTGCAGATGCCAACGATTACGCACAATTTGCAGAATTGGAAACTCTTGGGGAGCTTACTAAAATAGCTTGGAAACACGACGTGCAAACCATTATCGAAGGTCCAGGGCATATTCCAATGCACATGATAAAAGAAAATATGGACAAACAATTACGAGAATGTGGCGAAGCTCCATTTTATACGTTAGGTCCATTAACTACCGATATTGCTCCTGGTTACGACCATATCACAAGCGGAATTGGCGCAGCCATGATTGGTTGGTACGGTTGTGCGATGTTGTGTTACGTAACGCCAAAAGAACACTTAGGATTGCCAAATAAAGAAGATGTAAAAACAGGAGTTATCACCTATAAAATTGCAGCTCATGCGGCCGATTTGGCAAAGGGACATCCTGGAGCGCAACATCGCGATGATGCCATGAGTAAAGCACGGTTTGAATTCCGTTGGGAAGACCAATTTAATTTGGCGCTCGATCCCGATACGGCAAAAGCTTATCACGATGAAACCCTTCCTTCGGAAAATGCTAAAGTGGCTCATTTTTGTTCAATGTGCGGTCCTAATTTTTGTTCGATGAAAATTACCCAAGATGTACGGAATTACGCCAAAGAAAACGGACTAGAAACCGAAAAAGCAATTGAAGAGGGAATGAAGAAAAAAGCAGCAGAGTTTAAAGACAAAGGAAGCGAAGTTTATTT
The DNA here is from genome assembly GCF_038433465.1 of Joostella sp. CR20. Lineage (NCBI taxonomy): Bacteria > Pseudomonadati > Bacteroidota > Flavobacteriia > Flavobacteriales > Flavobacteriaceae > Joostella > Joostella sp. CR20. Next base: position 660,261 of record NZ_JAESVF010000001.1, read on the forward strand.
GTAATTATTGAGTTAATAAGGTAAGAAGTTAATTCCCCTTTGAAAGAGATTAGAGAAATGTAAAAATGATAAGACTGTCATGTCGAGCGGAGTCGAGACATCACATACTGTTTAACTGTTGAATCGGTTAATTGTTGAAATATTTAATTGAGAGTTAATAAGTAAACAAGTTAAAGAGTTAATTCCCCTTTGAAGGAGGATAGAGAAATGTAAAAATGATAAGACTGTCATGTCGAGCGGAGTCGAGACATCACATACTGTTTAACTGTTGAATCGGTTAATTGTTTAATTGAGAGTTAATAAGTAAACAAGTAAAGAGTTAATTCCCCTTTGAAGGAGATTAGAGAGATGTAAAAAATAATAAGACTGTCATGTCGAGCCTGCCTTAGTCGGCAGACAGGCGGAGTCGAGACATCACATACTATTAAACTCTTGAATTAAAAGTTAATTCCCCCTTTCAAGGGGGTTAGGGGGATGTAAAAACCAAACCATGCTAATTGTAATCACCAACGAAGAAAAAATAGCCAATGAAATAGAAACAATAGAAAATCTATTTCAAAACGGACTGCAAACATTGCATGTACGGAAACCTACTTTTTCTAAAGTGGAACTTAAAAATTGGTTGCAATTATTAAACGAAAAATACCATGATAAACTTATGCTACATCAACATCATGAATTGGCAACCGATTTTAACGTAAAAGGGGTTCATTTGACAGAAAAACACAGAAAAAAAGTCGAAAATATCTCAGAATACGTGAAAAATTATCAAAAAATGAAAAAAATTGTTAGTGCAAGTTTTCATTCAGTTTCAGCATTAAAAGCAGAAGCATCAGTTTACGATTATGTTTTTTTAAGTCCTGTTTTTACTTCTGTTTCAAAAGAAAATTATCACGGTAAACAATTTATAGTAACCGACTTAAAAACAAAAACAATTGCTCTTGGCGGAATTACTTCAGCAACAATTTCCGAAGTAAAAAAAATGGGGTATCATGGGGTTGCTATTTTGGGAAGTGTTTGGAAATCAGCAACTCCAATTATATCGTTTATCGAATTACAAACCGAGTATAAAAGTGTGTTTTATGACGAATAAAAATTTCAACAAGCCCATTGTTTTAAGTATCGCTGGTTTTGATCCTACGGCTGGCGCTGGTTTTATTGCCGATATAAAAACCATTGAAAATACTGGATGCTACGCTATGGCAGTTTGTACTGCAAATACCGTGCAAACCGACACAAATTTTTTGGAATGCCATTGGATAGAAATCGAGCTTATGCTGTTGCAATTAAAAACACTATTAGAATCGTATCAAATAGCGGCTGTGAAAATAGGAATTGTTAAAAACAAACACATTTTAAAACAAATTCTACAAGTATTAAAACAGTATAATAACAAGCTACCTATTGTTTTAGATCCTGTTTTAAAAGCATCAAGTGGATTTGATTTTCATGGCGAAACCTCCATTTTTTCAGAAGATATTTTAACTGAAATTTCTGTAATTACACCTAATTATGAAGAAATTAACTCGTTTGCAAACGGAAAATCTATAGCAGAAACAATTACAAGTTTGCAAAAACATACGCATGTATTACTAAAAGGCGGACATCATCCGTCAAAAAAAGGAACAGACATCCTGTTTATGAAAGATACGTCTGTTTGTATTTTTTCTCCTTCTGAAGTAAAAATATATGAAAAACACGGCAGCGGATGCATTTTATCGGCTGCTATTGCAAGTTATTTGGCGCAAGGAAAAACGTTGGAAGAAGCTTGTGAAAATGCAAAAATGTACATTGAAAAAACATTACAATCAAACACCACAAAATTAGCCTATCACTCATGAAAATATCAAGAATACAATATATTTCGCAAGGATTGACTCCTCAGCAACACCTTCAAAACATACAAAAAGTTTGTGAAAATGGAGGACAATGGATTCAGCTTAGAATAAAAAACGAAACATCAGAAGAAATTTTAAAAGCAGCTGTTCAAGCAAAAGAAATCTGTAAGCAATTCAATGCAAAACTCATTATAAACGACCATCCAAAAATTGCTAAAATGGTAAATGCCGATGGCGTTCATTTGGGAAAAGAAGATATGTGTCCTACTGAAGCGCAAAAAATTTTAGGTAATGAAAAAATTATTGGAGGTACAGCCAACACAATTCACGATGTTAAAACTTTAATCGAAAAAGGCGTTGATTATATAGGTTTGGGACCGTTTAGACACACTTCAACCAAAGCAAATTTGAGTCCGATTTTAGGTATTGAAGGCTATAAAACAATCATTTCTCAATTAAATGAACAAGAAAGAAAAACGCCCATTATTGCTATTGGCGGGATTGTTTTAAACGATGTTGAGGCGTTAAATTCAGTAGGAATTTACGGAGTTGCCATGTCCAAGTATTTAACCTCAGAAGATCGAATAAACGAAAAGTTAACAGCTATTTCAACAATTTTTAATCAGAAGAAAAAAAGATATGAACCTACAAGATAAATTACAAATAGCCGACAAAGTATTTAGCTCCCGCTTGTTTGTTGGTACGGGAAAATTCAGCAACACAAAAAGTATGTCAGAAGCAGTTTTGGCAAGCGGAAGCGAGTTAGTAACCGTTGCTTTAAAACGCGTGGATGCAACCAATGAAAATGACGATTTATTAAGCGGATTAAAGCATCCAAACATCAATTTATTGCCAAATACTTCAGGAGTTCGAAATGCGAAAGAAGCCATTTTTGCTGCGGAATTAGCTAGAGAAGCTTTGCAAACAAATTGGATAAAATTAGAGATTCACCCCGATCCAAACTACTTACTCCCCGACCCGATTGAAACACTTTCAGCAGCAGAAACTTTAGTAAAAAAGGGGTTTGTTGTGATGCCATACATCCATGCCGATCCTGTTTTATGCAAACGATTGGAAGATGTTGGGGTGCAATGTGTAATGCCTTTGGGAGCTCCAATTGGCACTAATAAAGGTTTAAAAACACTCGATTTTTTAGAAATTATTATTGAACAAAGTACGGTACCTGTTATTGTAGATGCTGGGATAGGAACACCCTCACACGCTGCGGCAGCTATGGAAATTGGTGCCGATGCCGTTTTGGTAAATACAGCTATTGCGGTTTCCAACAACCCAACAAAAATGGCTGCAGCCTTTAAAAAAAGTGTAGAAGCAGGACGCGAAGCTTATTTGGCATCTTTAGCACCGATAAAGAAAAATGCCGAAGCCAGTAGTCCGTTAACCAGTTTTTTATATGAATAGTTTTAAAGATACTTTTTTGCAATATTCTTGGGATGATGTGCTTTCGAGTATTCATGATAAATCGAAGAATGATGTTATTCGAGCAATTGAAAAACCACATCGCGATTTAGAAGATTTTAAAGCTTTGATATCGCCTGTGGCAAAACCATTTTTAGAGGAAATGGCACAAATGAGTAAACAAATAACGCGTAGGAGGTTTGGAAACACTATGCAAATGTTTGCGCCTATGTATTTAAGTAACGAGTGCCAAAATATCTGTACGTATTGCGGATTTAGTTTTACGAATAAAATTCCCAGAAGAACATTAACCGATAACGAAATTTTAAAAGAAGTTGAATATATAAAAAGTAAAGGCTTTGACCATATTTTGTTGGTAACAGGCGAAGCTAATACAACGGTTGGCGTAGCCTATTTAAAAAATGCAATTCAGTTGATTCGGCAACATTTTTCTAATATTAGTATTGAAGTACAACCTTTAGATGAAGACGAATATGTTTTGCTGAAAGAAAACGGATTGTATGCGGTATTGGTGTATCAAGAAACATATCATCAAGAAGAATATAAAAAACATCACCCAAAAGGAAAAAAATCAAACTTTTTTTACCGACTAGAAACTCCTGACAGACTTGGCCGTGCTGGCGTGCATAAAATAGGGTTAGGAGCACTATTTGGTTTAGAAGTTTGGCGAGTCGATAGTTTTTTTACTGCTTTGCATTTACAATATTTAAAGAAGACCTATTGGCAAACAAAGTTTTCTATTTCTTTTCCTCGTCTTCGTCCTTTTTCTGGAGGTTTAGACCCAAAAGTTGAAATGACCGATACCGATTTGGTACAACTTATTTGTGCTTATAGAATGTTGGAAGAAGATGTAGAGTTGACAATTTCTACGCGCGAACGAGAAGTATTCAGAAACAATATTGTACATCTTGGAATTACTTCTATGAGTGCCGAATCGAAAACCAATCCAGGAGGTTATGTAGTCGATAAACAGTCGTTAGATCAATTTGAAATTTCCGATGAACGTTCTACGGAAAAAATTACAGAAATGCTTAAAAAACAAAACTTAGAAGTTGTTTGGAAAGATTGGGAAAATAATTGGGAATGAAATGTGAGGTGTTTAATTGTTGAAGAAAGTTAATGAGTTAAAAAGAAACAGCTAAGGTTTTAGAAACCTTAGCTGTTTTTATATAGTATTTTCAACATTACCGTCAAGTCACAAATCATCAATCTTAAAATCATTTAATAATTATTTCATTTTTGTCTTGACACAAAAACGAAACAAAAAAGTCAAGACTGATTTAAAAAGCATGAAAAAATCTACGGAAACAACCGCCACAGATAAAAAGAACTCGCTAGGCTCAAACAGCTTTTTATCTTTTACCAATACTGCTTCCTTGATTTTCAATACTTTTTAAATAGGTCAATTTTATCAAATATTCATCATTCATATATTGAGTTTAAGTTACTTAGTAACTTAACCGTCAAACCGAGCGGAGTCGAGGTTTCACATTATTCTAAATAAAATAAGAGTAAAGTAAAAACATCAATCTTGAACAATATAATCTTTTGGATCTTCTTTATTGAATTCTGGTTGGATATTTACATGGTTTATTCCAAATTTTTCATGTAAAACTGCTTCAATTTCAGCTAAAACTTTATTGAATTGTGAGAGTGTAACATCTTCTTTAAAATCTAAATGCGCTTCTAAGTGTAATTCATCATCATTTAAACACCAAACATGTATATGATGTAGTTTATTCACCTTAGAAACTTTATGTACTTCGCGGATAATATCTTTTATATCAATATTTTCTGGAGTAAATAACATCAACATTTTGGTAGATGTTTTTAATAAATCAAAACCTACAAAAACCAAATACACTGCAATGATAAAAGTAAGCACACTGTCTACCCAAAACAGCTGAAAATACTTCATAAGAAGGCCTCCAATAAGCACAGCAACACTTGCTAACATATCTGTTAATAAGTGTAGATAAGCCGATTTCATATTGATGTTTCTACTGGCGTCTTTTTTAAGTAGAAGTACACTTATACCGTTGGCTACAATTCCTAAAAGTGAAAGCCAAATAACTAAATCTGATTCGATTGTTTGCGGATTTAAAAAACGCTTTACAGCTTCTATTATTAACAAAATTGCAATAATAATAAGCGTAGATGCATTTACAAAAGCGGCAATTATTTCGGCTCTTTTATAGCCAAAAGTTTTATTTGTAGAAGCTTTTTTTCCGCTTAATCTATTGGCTATATAACTTATTACCAATGAAATAACATCGGTTAAATTGTGCAAAGCATCCGAAAGTAGTGCTAAACTACCAGAAACCAAACCACCCACAACCTGCGAAGCAGTTATAAGCACATTTAATAAAATGGAAAGTAATAAGTTTTTTCCTTTTAATGGTGTATGCGAGTGCGAATGGTTGTGAGAATGCGTATGCATAAGTTATTTTAACAATGAAGCGTAATTTTATCGATTCGGTTTTGGTGACGGCCACCTTCAAATTCTGTGTTTAAAAAGGTTTCTACCATTTCTAAAACTTGTTGAATAGCTGTAAAACGTGCAGGAATACAAAGTATATTTGCATTATTGTGTGCTCTGGTAAGTGCTACAATTTCTTTGGTCCAACATAAACCAGCACGTACATTTTGGTATTTATTTGCTGTCATTGCAACGCCATTTCCGCTTCCGCAGATAAGAATTCCAAAATCAACTTGTTTTGTATCGACAGCTTTAGCAACGGGATGTACAAAATCTGGATAATCTACACTTGAAGCATCATCGGTTCCAAAATTTTCAACTTCAATATTTTTTTCTTTTAAAAATTCAGCTACTGCAAATTTATAAGCTGTTCCTGCGTGGTCGTTTCCGATGGCTATTTTCATATGCTGTTAATTAAAATACCTTTTTTACACTATTCAATTTATAATTTTACAATTCGAAAAACAGTGTTTAAGATAGTTATTTGGTTTGCTTGAGATTAAGTTAATTTAAAGTGTTTTACGTTGTTTATAACAAAGGTAAGAAATAGTATTTTTTAGGCTTATAAACAGCCGTGTTAATTTAATTTTACAATTTATTAATTATCAGTATTTTACAAAAACACACGAATTGTTGATAATTATTTAGTGAAATCTATTAAATAAATTTGCATTTATAAGTATTGATGTCAATTTGTAAAAATATTTCAATTACACAACTAGAAAGTTTGTTTTTTAATTTACAATTCATCAACCAGTTTTCAGCAGTTATTAACAGCTATCAACAGTATTAATTATTAAAAAAAAGATGTTAGTTTGGTTGTTGACAACTGTGAAGAAAATCTTAAAATTTATTCAATTTCAAGTCTTTATAAAATTATAAGTTGTTAATAGCTTTTTATAAGTCCGTATAACTTTATACAACAAACAAACTTTAAAAAAGTTTTGCCACATATAAACAGACTATAATAACCATCATTTTATTTTAAATTTTAAAAAAGAAAAAAGATATATATGTTTATATAGTTAATAACTTAAAAGTGTTTTGAATTTTTAAAATTTAGTTATTGTCTAGATTTTATTATTTCTAGTCTTTTTTAAAAAAAAATAGTTTGTAGAAGTTAGTGTTAAACTATTTTTAGATGGCTGTCTGGAGCTTCTAAATCTTTTATGAGTTCGCGTACGTAATTTGCGTAATCGCGGTGTACAAAGAGTTTAATTCCGCCGAGTGCGTTGGAATAAAAAGGAGAAATACCTATCATGGTTTCGTTTTCAAAATAAAAAGGTATTTCTTCTTCCGTTAGTAAAAACTTAAGTACCACATATTCATGCGGATAGGTATATGTAGTAATTAAAACGAAGTTTTTCATCTAGAAAAATTAAATCACTAATGCTTTTTTAAAACTTTGTAAAACGAAATTTATTCGCATTCTACATTTTAAAAATTAGTGTAATTGATTAAAAATAAGGAAAATAATATTTAAAAAGAAGTTGATATCTTTATAAAACGTAAGTAGTGGTATTTTTAGACTGAATTTTTTCCGTCTCGGTAAGTTCTTTCTTTTCCAAAGAATAGTTAATATAACTAGCAAAAGATATAATACCTACTATAAATAGGATGACAAAAAAGATAATTATTTTATATAATTTTTTCAATTTTTAAAAAACTAATTCTATGTAATAGACGATTAAAATTGCTAATTGTTACATAGAATTTAACATTTTTTTAAAACTTTTTAGTTTCTCCTATTTACTCATGTATCAAACCAACCTTACCAATATTTAAATAATTGTAATACAAAGTATTAGAAATGAATTATCTTACTAGATGTTAAGTTTATATTACGTAAATACTAAACTACTTTTAGTAATTATTATGTTGAATTAACTTTTAAAGTTTTTTAGCTATCTCGTATAATAATTCGTACATTTCTAAAAGAAATAAAGTTTATGACAAAAAGAAAAAAAAGAGCCCAAAAGCAAAAGAAAAATGAGCTTACAAAAGGCATTTTTACAGTTTTAGAAAGTAATAAAGACCAAAGTTTTAACTACAAACAAATAGCTGCAAAACTTAATCTTACCGATACAAGTAGTCGAAATTTACTGATAAAACGCTTAGGGCAATTAAAAGAAAAAAAACGCATAGAAGAGGTGGAGCGTGGTAAATACAAAGCAATTCCGTCGCAAAATTATTACCAAGGAGTTGTGGATATGACAGGAAGAAATAACGCTTATGTTATTTGTGATGATTTAGACTCTGATGTGTTTGTGCCTTTTAATTTACTCAACAAAGCTTTGCATGGTGATGTGGTGGAAGTGTATGTTTTTCCTAGAAGAAGAAAAGGGAAAAAGATGGAAGGCGAAATCACAAAAATTATAGAACGTAAAAAAACAACATTTGTAGGAATCGTTCAGTTACAAAAGAATTTTGCCTTTGTAAATCCGACCGATTTTAAAATGTATAGCGATATTTTTGTTGCTAAAAATAAAGTTGGCGATGCCGAAGATGGCGACAAAGTAATTGTTGAAATTATCGATTGGCCAAAAGATGCCGATTCTCCTAACGGAAAAATTATTCAAGTGCTTGGTAAACCAGGCGAACACAATACCGAAATTCATGCAATTTTAGCAGAATATGGATTGCCTTATGAGTTTCCTGCAGAAGTAGAATTTTACGCAAATCAGTTAGATACTTCAATTACCGAAGAAGAAATTTCTAAACGTAGAGATATGCGTTCGGTACCAACTTTTACCATCGACCCGAAAGATGCTAAAGATTTTGACGATGCACTTTCGTTTCAAATTTTAGAAGATGGCAACTATGAAGTTGGTATTCATATTGCCGATGTTTCGCATTATGTTACTCCAAATTCTGTTTTAGAAGAAGAAGCTTACAATCGTGCTACTTCAGTGTATTTGGTAGATAGAGTAGTGCCAATGCTTCCAGAAATTCTTTCAAATGGCGCGTGTTCATTACGTCCAAATGAAGAAAAATATACGTTTTCTGCAGTTTTTAAAATGAATAAAGATGCGCAAGTGTTAGAGCAGTGGTTTGGAAAAACTGTAACCTATTCCGATAGACGTTTTGCTTATGAAGAAGCACAAGCCATGATTGAAAATCAAAACAATATTGTTCCTGCGGATGTTTCTCTAACCGGCGAGAGTTATGAAGTTGAACCGCATATTGCAGATGCTATTACTACGCTAGATGGTATGGCTAAGAAAATGCGTAATCGTCGTTTAAATTCAGGAGCTATTTCTTTTGATAAAGTAGAAGTTAAATTTGAATTAAACGATAAAAGCGAACCCGTTGGTGTTTATTTCAAAACCTCTAAAGATGCCAATAAATTAATTGAAGAATTTATGTTGTTGGCAAATAGAAAGGTTGCTGAATATATTGGAAAGCAGAAGAAAACTTTTGTGTATCGTGTTCACGACGAGCCAGACGACGAGAAATTAATGCTGTTACAAGGTGTTATCTCTAAGTTTGGATACAGCATTAATATGAAGAGCAAAAAATCGGTTACAAGCTCTTTAAATGCTTTACTCGAAGAAGTACAAGGTACCAAAGAGCAAAACTTAGTAGATACGCTTACTATCCGTACTATGAGTAAAGCTGTTTATACTACCGATAATATTGGGCATTACGGTTTGGCGTTCGATTATTATTCACATTTTACCTCTCCAATACGTCGTTATCCAGATGTAATGGTGCATCGTTTGTTGCAACATTATCTCGACGGTGGTGCTTCTGCAAATGCAGAGCAGTATGAAGAAAAGTGTAAACACTCTTCACAAATGGAACATTTAGCAACTTCCGCAGAAAGAGATTCTATTAAATACATGCAAATTAAATTCATGGAAGGTCGTTATGACGAAGAATTTTTGGGTGTTATTTCTGGAGTTACCGAATGGGGAATTTATGTTGAAATTATCGATAATAAGTGTGAAGGAATGATTCGTACACGAGATATTAAAGACGATTATTACGTATTTGATGAAAAGCAATACGCCCTTGTTGGAGAATCTACCAAGAATACTTATCAGTTGGGGGATGAAGTTTTTGTAAAACTAAAAAGTACCGATTTGGTAAAACGTCATTTAGATTTTGAATTAACTGGGAAGAAAATTTAGTTTTTAGTATCTGATTTCATTCAGCATAAATTCACTTTAACAAACTTTAATATTTTAAATTTTATTTTCAGTTGTTTTGTTACTTACCTTTAGTAATCTATCTCGGTGCAAGTATTCGAGGTATTTTAAAAGGAACAAATTTTATTTCGAAGGAAGCTTCGGAATATTTAAATTTCGGTAATCGAGTAAAAATCAAGACCAATGAAAAATATATTTTTAATAGCATTTTTATTTATTTCAACTTTAACCATTGCTCAAGACAATGTAACCAAAGAATTAGGGGAGTTTCATGAAGTTAAAGCTTACGACGGACTTTCAGTTAAAATAGTTCAAGGACCAAAAAATAAAGCAGTAGTTTCTGGTAAAAATCCTTCGGATGTTGTGTTTGTTAACAAAGGAGGAAAATTAAAAATTAGAATGAATATCAACGAAGTTTTTAACGGTTATACCACTTTTGTTGTTCTTTATACTGCTGATATGGTTTCTATTTTGGATGCCAATGAAAACGCTATGATTGCTGTAAAAGAAACTATGGAACAAGTAGATCTTGAATTACGTGCGCAAGAAGGTGCTAAAATTGAAGCAGATGTAAAAGTAGAAAGACTCAACACAAAAGCAATTACTGCTGGTGTTGTAACTGTTTCTGGTACTGCAAAAAATCAAGATGTAAGTGTAAATACTGGCGGACGTTTTGAAGGAGGCGATTTAAAATCTGAACAAACCGATGTGGACGTAAAAGCTGGTGGCGTTGCCGATGTAAATGCAACCGAATATGTAAGTGCAAAAGTTAAAGTAGGAGGGACCATCAATGTTTATGGGAGTCCGCGTGTGTTAGATAAACAAACTTTTGTAGGTGGTACAATTAACGAATTATAGAAATCTAAAATATTTAGAACCTATTTTTTGAGGGTTTAATTCCTCAAAACCGTATTAAATCATCATAATTTATAATATGTTATGATGATTTTTTATTTTTGACATACCTAAGCAATTTATAAATCGACCAATTTTTTTAAGCTTAACCAGCAATTTTCATTGACTTCAGTTTTTTAAATTGAAGTTGCTATAAAATTATTTGAATGATAGAAGATGTTTTTAAAGCAATTCCGCTCGGTATTCTCTTAGCTTTTACCATTGGTCCGGTTTTTTTTGTATTACTCGAAACCAGTGCTATTAAAGGTTTTAGAGCTGCTTTAAGTTTTGATCTTGGCGTTGTACTTGGCGATATTTCCTTTATTTTAATAGCTTATTTTAGTACCAATAAATTACTTTTTAAAATAAAAGACGATCCTTCGTTGTTTATTTTTGGTGGTGTTTTACTTATTGTTTACGGGGTTATTTCATTTATAAAATGTAAAAGCGATTATAAAAAAGATATACGGAATGCTATCAATCAAGTGGTTGTAAAACGTAATTATTTTAAATTGTTTTTAAAAGGTTTTCTACTGAATTTTATAAATATTGGCGTTTTAGGTTTTTGGTTAGGTATCATTATTATTTTTGGTCCGAAACTCGAAATGAATGATGAGCGTATTTTTGTTTTTATCAGTACTATTTTAATTACTTATTTAATTGTAGATTGTATTAAAATGTTGTTGGCTAAACAATTACGTAGTAAACTTACACCGAGACGTATTTTTAAAATTAAGCGAATTATAAGCATTATCATTGCTATTTTTGGATTTGTTTTAGTTTTACAAGGATTTTTTCCAGAGGAGAAACAACGACTTGAAAATGTAATTGAAGATATTAGAACTCCATAAACATGCAACAATATTTACAAATTCTACCTGCTGTTTGTTTGCTTGTGTTCATAGCCATTACTTTTCTGTTTAGTTTTATCGATAAAGTAACCGATTGGAATGGTAACCTCAGTTTTTTACAAACTCATTTCAAAGATACTTTTGTAGTTCCGCTATTACCTTTTACACTCTTTTTAATAACTATTTTAGAGCTTATTGCTGGCGTTTTAGCCATTATTGGGATTGTGTATTTATTTGCTTCCAATAATGCTTTTATTGCTATTGTAAGTTGTATAATTTCTTTAATTGTACTTTTTATCTTTTTAATTGGTCAGCGTATAGCAAAAGACTTTGATGGCGCTATGAAGATTACCATTTACATTATCGCAGTTGTACTTTGTTTGTATTTTTTAATTTAGTTCGACGTTTTTATTACAACACCGTTTGTAAAGTTCCTTCTTGCACACACAACCATAAATAGTTAAAAAACGATTTTTGTTTATCGCGTTCAACTTTTATACTCACATCTTTGTTGTCTTTTTTAGTATTCTTCAAAAACAAATTAGCAAGATTGGTGAAGAATTTATTTATAACCGTTGTATTTTTCTTGTGAATAGTAATTTTAAAATCTTCATATTTTAATCGAAAAGTTCCGTTGGCTTCATTTTCATTTGCAAAAACATCAAAAATTACGCTTCTTATCGCTCCAGATGTTTTCACATTCATATTTGGCATTACAAAAGCATTTATTTCTTCAGCATTTAAGTTTTGCATATTTCCGTGAAGTGTAAAAAAATCTGCTTTGTTATTAACATCAAACTTCCATTTCAAATTAAAATGTGCATCACCCATAAATTTAGAGTGTATGTCTATAAAAGTTTCTGGTACATTTTGAAGATTACTTAGATTTTCAATTTTACTATTTACATGGGTAAATACAATTGTGCCAGGTTCATCGTAATTTTTAACACGTTCACTGTATTGTATTTTACTATTTTCAATTACCGTTTCTGCAATGTTTATTTTAAAAGGTAAATTTCGAATTGCTTTACTGTACAAAGGTTTGTATTTGTTGGGCTCGGGGAGGAGCTTATTTTTGTAAATTTCTAAATCGGCTTTATAAATTGCCATTGTTTTGGCATCAAACAAAGTGGTATCGTTTGCTATTTTCTTTGTGTAATTGTTTATTAAAATACTATCAATTTCTAAGTCCACCCAATCTGTTTGAACCTGTATGTGCTTCTGTAATTCTTCTTTTGAATAGAGTGTTTTTATCGTTAGCTTTTCAGTTTTTATATATTTTTTATTGATTGCTATTTTACCGATTTTAAAATCTAAATGATCATTGATAGGAACTACAGTATTTTCAGTTTTTATATTGAAATCTTTATAAATTATCTTTTCTTTTTCTGAATTTAAATCGAGTTGAAAACTATCAATTTCAATCTCAATATTTTTTGTTTGAAGTGGTCTATTATTTTTTTCAGAAGAATAGTTTACATCAATGTTTTTGAAAGCTATTCGTTTCACATTCAACTTAAAATCTTCATCTGAATTTGATTTATTTTTTTCTTTTTTTTGATGAAGATTCAGCAATCCTTTTTCAGCAATTACCTTATCAATTTTTATCTCTTTCTGATTCCATATTATTGCAAAATCAATTCCTTCGATAGTTATTTCATTCAACTGTAAACTGTCTTTGTTATCATTTACAGCTTTAATATTTGTTGCTGTAACAGTTCGAGTTAAAACATTTGTATTTATATTTTCTACCTCAATTTTGTAGTTGTTGAGTGTTGTTATTTTTTTCTGAAGAATATTCGAAATAATAGTATTTGCCGAAATAACAATGAGACATAGACATACAAGGAGCCCACCAACAATTATGAAGTGTTTCTTTTTCAACAAATTTGTTTTATATGAAGATACAAAAAAAGGCGCTCAATTTGAGCGCCTTAACTTTTTGTTGTAATTTTTAATTTACTCTGCTTTGTAAGCATCGTTAATTGCTTTTAAAACAGCATCTGTAATATCGTTAGAAGGTTCTCCATACATTACGCTTCCTGCATCGTTAGATCCTAAAACAAAAGTATACCCGTTGTCTTTTCCGTAGTCTTTAACAAACGATCTTACTTTTTTAATCAAGCTATCAATTTCTTGCTGACTTTCTTGAGAGATACGTTGTTCTTCCATTTGAAGTTGCTGTCCCATTGCCTGTCTCTTTTGTAACAAAGTGTTATATTTTTGTTGAGCACTCGACTGTGACATACTTTTTGCTTCTGCTTCAAAAGCTTGCGCTTCAGCTTGAAATACTTTAGCTATACTATCGGCTCTTTTGTCAAAATTCTCAATAGTAGATTTGTATTTTGCTTCTATATCAATTTTCTCTTGATATTCGTTAATCAATTTTGTGTTGTCTACAAATGCAATTTTATTTTGCTGACAAGAAATTGCTGCTAAAGAAATCGCAGCTACTAAAAGAATTTTTTTCATGTTGTTAGTTTTTCAATTCTAAAAAATCAAAAAAACAAATGTGTTAGTTGATTTAAATTTTGTTTCGAACAAAAATAGAAAAGTAAATGGATTTTTAGCTTTTTCTAATTTTATTTCTAATTATAAATGTTTTTTATATATTTTATTATAAATATAATTTTTATTTATTTTTATAACCCTTTTTATTTTGAATTTATAAGCTGATTTAATTTATTTGATACACTCATACCAGTTTATTCTTAAATACCGCTTAAATCGCTTTAAAATGAGTCTTTATCTCTTTTTTCTATGATATAGATGAGCGAAGAGTATTCTCCCGTAGATTTTGCTTTTAAGTTTGATTGTAGTCCATTTTTAAAAGCTTTTACAAAATTGTTCCTCCCAGTTTTAATTTTTTCTGAAAGTAAACTCACATAAAATGAATCAAAAATCATTGGTAAGATTTTTACTACAAATAAATTTTCTTTTTTAAATAGTTCTTTAAAGGAATGTTTATCAAAATGCCAAATGTGTCGAGGTACATCATAAGCAGCCCAATGTTCTTTGTAGTGTTTAGCATCTTCCGATTTGTAATTTGGAACCGCTATTATTATAGCTCCATTTTTGTTTAGTAATTCGTTTAACTTTTTTATTTGTAATTCTAAATCGTGTACATGTTCTAATACATGCCACATGGTAATGATATCAAATTTTTTAATTTCTAATTCTTCTGTAGATACTACTACTTTGTTTCCTTTAGAAATTGATTTTTCTCTTGCTACCTCACTTGGTTCTGTTCCGTAGCAATCAAAACCTTTTTTACAATACGATATAAAGTCTCCAGTTCCGCTTCCAATATCTAATAAAGTTTTTGCCTCTGGATTTAATTTCTTCAGTAATTTATATTTTTTATTTAGGCTATAACTTTTCACAATTTGATAAATATTATCCACTAATGTTTTTTTAGCATCTGTATGTGAAATATAGTTTTCACTTTGATAATAGTTACCAATTTTTTCTTTAGTTGGAGTAGGAGAAGTTTTTAGTAATCCATCAATATTTGTAGTAACAATATTAAATTGTTCGTTGGTTACTAAATGATCTTTTGCAGTTATAATTACTTTTTCTTCCATTGAATTTAAA
The DNA here is from genome assembly GCF_038433465.1 of Joostella sp. CR20. Classification (NCBI taxonomy): domain Bacteria; kingdom Pseudomonadati; phylum Bacteroidota; class Flavobacteriia; order Flavobacteriales; family Flavobacteriaceae; genus Joostella; species Joostella sp. CR20. The sequence continues at coordinate 675,505 of NZ_JAESVF010000001.1, forward strand.
AGCTGCAAGATAGTATTTATGACTTAATTTTCTTTTATTAATTCTAATATAAAAAAAGAGAGTTCCACGTGGAACCCTCTTTTAATTTTTATTCGTTTGAAAGCAATTATCTCCCCATATGAACCAACATTACACTTATGTCGCTTGGAGAAACTCCGCTAATTCTTGATGCTTGCGATAGTGTTCTTGGTTTAATTTTTTTAAGTTTTTCTCTTGCTTCAAAAGACAACGATTTAAGTTTGTTGTAATCGAAATTTTCAGGAATTTTAATTTCTTCTAGTCTGCTTAATTTATCAGCATTGTTCTTTTCCTTTTCAATATATCCAGAATACTTTACTTGTATTTCAGCTTGATCTAAAACTTCTTGATCTAAATTGTTTTCGGTTATATAAGTATCTACTTCTTCAACTTTTCGCATCAAATCTAAAGTTACATTTGGACGCGCAAAAATCTTAAACATCTTATCTGATTGCTTCATTGGAGCAGAAGAAACTTCATCTAAAATAGGATTTATAACTTCTGGTTTTACACTAGTCTCTTTAAAGAAATCTACAAACGCATCAGAAAGTTTTTGCTTTTCTTCCATGCGTTTCATTCTTTTTTCTGATGCTAATCCAATCTCAAAACTCTTAGGTGTTAATCGTAAATCGGCATTATCTTGTCTGAGTAAAGTTCGATATTCAGCTCTAGAAGTAAACATTCGATAAGGTTCTTCTGTACCTTTTGTAATCAAATCATCTATTAAAACTCCAATATATGCTTCGTCTCTATTTAATATAAAAGGATCTCTTTCTTGTACTTTAAGACTTGCATTTATACCTGCCATGAGTCCTTGCGAAGCTGCTTCTTCATAACCTGTAGTACCGTTAATTTGTCCTGCAAAATATAAACCTTCTACCAATTTAGTTTCTAAAGTATGCTTAAGTTGTGTAGGAGGGAAGTAGTCGTATTCTATAGCATATCCTGGACGGAAAAACTTTACATTTTCAAACCCAGCTACCGATCGTAACGCTTTAAATTGTACATCTTCTGGAAGTGAAGTTGAGAATCCATTTATGTAATATTCTACCGTATCCCAACCTTCTGGTTCTACAAAAAGTTGATGTCTGTCTTTGTCTGCAAATCGGTTGATTTTATCTTCAATTGAAGGGCAGTATCTCGGACCAATACTTTTAATTCTACCGTTAAACATTGGTGATCTATCAAAGCCTTCTCTAAGCAAATCGTGTACTTGTTCACTTGTATAAGACATATGACAATCGCGTTGTTTAGTCAACGGTTTTGTTTCATCAGAATATGAAAACTTTTCAGGAATTTCATCTCCTGGTTGTACGGTCATTTTACTAAAATCTAACGATCTTCCATCAACTCTTGGAGGCGTTCCTGTTTTCATTCGTCCTGCTTCAAAACCACAGTTTATTAAATCTTCTGTGATTCCTGTTGCTGCTCTTTCACCTGCGCGACCACCACCAAATTGTTTCTCTCCAATATGAATTAATCCGTTTAGAAAAGTTCCGTTGGTGAGTACAACAGATTTACATTTTACTTCAACTCCCAACGATGTTTTTACCCCACGTATTTTTCCGTTTTCTATGATTAAACCAGAAACCATTTCTTGATAAAAGTCTAAATTTGGAGTACGCTCTAACATTAATCGCCATTCTTCAGCAAAACGCATACGGTCACTTTGAACACGTGGCGACCACATTGCTGGACCTTTTGATTTGTTGAGCATTTTAAATTGTATGGCAGTTTTATCACTTACAATTCCAGAATATCCACCCATGGCATCTATCTCTCGTACAATTTGCCCTTTTGCAATTCCGCCCATGGCAGGATTACACGACATCTGTGCGATATTCTGTAAATTCATAGTTATAAGTAGGGTAGAAGCACCCATATTTGCGGCAGCAGCAGCAGCTTCCGATCCTGCATGTCCACCACCAACTACAATAACATCGTATTCTTTATCAAACATAAAAAATGAATTTCTAAAGTTATCTTGGTTAACAATTGTTTCGTTCCACGTGAAACAGCTTTGTTAAGCCTTATTATTTCTGTGTTTCTTCGAGAAGACTAATCAGCTTTTCCTTGCTGATTTTATTTTGTACGCTTTTTAAAAATTAAAATAAAGCGATCTTTTCCTCTTCTTTCGCACGCATTATTTTAGTATCTTCTTCGGTTTTATCTTTATATCCGCAGTAATGAAGAAGTCCATGTGCCATTACTCTTTTCAATTCAGTATCGAACGGAACATTGTATTCGTCGGCATTTTCTTTGACCCTTTCAACTGAAATAAAAATATCTCCAGCAATGGTATGCGCATCCGAATAATCAAAACTGATAATATCCGTTAGTGTATCATGGTTTAAATACGTTACATTAATTTCGTGTAAGTAATTATCATCACAAAATATGTAGTTTATTTCTCCCGCTTGCTTGTTTTCAGATGTAAGAACTTTAAGCACCCAATCCGAAAAATTTTGCTCATTTTCAATATTAAACTCGCACTCGTAATTAAAACTAATCATCTCCTTTAAAATATGCGTTTACTTTTTGCTTGTAATTTTGCCGCAAAGGTAAGGCTTGTCTGTTTAATATTTCAACTTCATTAAAATATTGTTGTAGTTCTGGTAAATTATCTTTTGCCTCGTTTTGAAATGTTTGCGTGTTTGTTTGACTTTCTCTTTGCTGATCTTGTCCTTGCTTTAAAGTTGCATCTTCCAATTTTAAAAGTTGGTGCTGTAACTGAAGCATTTTTTGCTGTGTTGTTCTATTAAATCCTTTTTCTAATAAATCGTTTTCAATTTGCTCCATTTGCTGTGCTAATTTTTTAGCACTTTGCTTGCTGCCTTCACCGTTTAAATTGTTTAATTGTTGCTCTAATTGATTTCGTAATTGCTGTTGCTGTTTGTAAATTTCAAAGAGTTCACCAGACATTTTTTCGTTGCCCAGTTGCTTATTTTGTTCCCCTTGTTTATTTCCATTTTTTTCTTCTGAATTTTCTCCATCTTCGCCTTTTTTCATCCCTTTTTCCATTTGCTCATTTAACTGCTTTTGCGACTGAATAATATCTGGAAGCTGAAAACCACCTCCGCTTCCACTTGCAGACATCGACATGTTTTGTTGCATTTGGTCTAAAGATTCACTTAAAAAATCTGCTAATTCATTGGTTGAAGTAAGGGTATATTGTTGATGCGAAATACCTTGATAAAATCTGTTCTCTGCAAACTCTTCAAGTGTTTTATCGATGTTATAATAAATGTCGGTAATGTTTTTGTTGATAGTTTCCGACAGCATTGGTTGTCGTAACGACAGTGTAAACAAGCTGTCATCAACATGTTCAAATAGGGTACGTAAATCTTTTTGCTTCTTTAAATATACCGATAGGTTTAAATTTTCACCTTCATAGTTTTCTAAACGCTTCATGATGTCTTCTTGATCAAAAGAAAACACTAATAAATTGTCTAAAATTTGTCGTAACATCGCAGCGTCTTCAGCAGTGTTTTCTTGTTCGCCACCTTGCATGGCTCCTTGCATTGTTACCGACATTTCCTCCATTTTTTTAGCAGCATTTTGTTGCTTTTGCTTTGCTTGCTCTCCTGCAGGACTTTCTCCTTGGTTGCCTTCAGACTTACTTTGGTTTTGCTCTTGTTCTTCTAATTTATCGGTTGCTTCTTGTTGCTCTTTACTAACATCTTCTTCTTTTTTAGCATCCGTTCCTAAATCCATTGGTTGTTGTAAAGCATCATTTTGTTTTTCTAAAGCATCGATTTCTTCTTTAATTTTATTGAATTCTTCGTTTAATTTTTCTTGATTTTCAGCTGTATTTTCTTTACTAGATTTTTCCGATTGTGCTTTTTGCTTTTCTGCTAAATCTTTTAAATCGTTTTTAATTTTTTCTGCTTTTGCACTGGTGTAATATCGTTTGGTGAGTTCTAAAATTTGCTCTAGATTTCTACTATCCTTTTTTTGTTGCTTGCCCAATTCGTCCAATTTTTTGGTAAGCTCTTCTTTATTAATTTTATCGGCAACTTCTTGCAATTCTTCCATCAACTTTTCATTCTTTTCCAACTCTTTTTGTTGCCGTTCAATTCGCTCTTGTAAAAGCTTATTCATTTCAGACTTTTCTTTGTTTTCTTCTCGAAATTCCTCCAAATTTTTAGCCAAGTCTTTATGGTAGCGTTTCATCAATTCATCCTGTTGCTTTTGTCGCTCTAAAAAGTTTTCTATTTTTTTCTGATCGTTAAAATTTAGCTGTTCTTTTTGCTTATTTATATTATTGATTTCTTGTAATTCTTTTTCATTTTCTACAGCTTTTTCAAGCGAATTTTCTAGTTTTTTTATTCCTTCTTTTTGTTGTGCTAGTTGGTTATTTTGCTTTTCACTTTTGGTTAGTTTTCGGTAATTAAAAACGTTACTTTTTGTAGTTTTTCCACCGTTAATTTTATCGTTGTCTGTTACTTCAAAATAATATTCGTAATTGGTTCCTTCTTTTAAATTTAAGTTGTTTGGAAAAGCATAGACAAAACGGTCGTAACTGGATTTTTTAATAGGAATTTCAACTTTTTGTATGCTATCAGTGCCCTGCGGAGCGTACACTATTTCTACTTTATCAACCTTATAATCGTCCGAAACTTGTGCCAGAAGCACTTTAGAATCTAAGTTTAAACTGTCTGTTTTTTCTTCAACTTTTATTTCTGGAAATTGGTCTTTAACAACCGATATTGAAAACCCTAACTTTTCGTAATTCTTTAAATTTTCATTACTTGTTGCAATGGTGTAATTGGTATTGTTGTATATGTTTTTTGAAAATTGAAAATTGTTTTCTTTTTGCTGAAAGAATAAAGTGGTATCTGCTAACTGAAGCGAAACTTCCTTTGTCTTTGCAGTTTGAAGTTGCCACGTAATTTCGGTGCCTTCAGGAATAATTGCATTCCCCGTACTTTTTATAATTTCTGATTTTTTCTCGGTGTAGGATGGATAGTTCAACTTCATTTCAAAATTCACCAACGTTGGCGTCGGAATAACACGTAGCGTATATTTTTGAGATGTTACCGAATTGGCCGTTAATTTGAAATCTACAGCTTCAGAAGTTGGAGCAAATTGATATTCAAATTCTCCCAACGATTGTTCTTGTAGATAATACAAATTGTTGTCGATTGCAATTTGAATATTATCAGGAATGAGCTTTCCTGCAACACGAACGCGTAAAGTGTAATTTTTTCCTTCTAGTGTTGTAAGCGAATCATTCAGTATAAAAAATTCAAAAGGCGCAGGTGGTGTATATGCAGTTTTATAATCTACTACACGTTTGTAACTATCTGTAAATAAATTACTTTTACCTAAAAATATAACTATCAGTATAAAAAATATTGGTGCTAGTGCGTACCACAAATATTTTAAGTTGCTTTTAAAATTTATAGCCGATTGAAAGGGAATAGGCGACAGACGTTCGCTTTTTTGTTGAATACTTGCCAAGAGTAGTTCCGATTGTTGTGTATTATCGGAAAGTTGTAAAATGTTAAGCAATTTATCGTCTACTTCGGGAAAATGGTTTCCAATAATGCTTGAAGCTGTTTTATAATCTATTCCTTTTCGAATTTTGAAGAGGTACAACAACGGATTCACAATAAATTTTACAAACAAAAACATTTCAACAAGTACAAAAAGCCAAAACAAAATGAGTCGGCCAGTGGTGCCAAACCACAAAAAATATTCGAGTAAAGCAGTTAAAATAAAATAAACTAAACCAATTCCTACAAATAGTAACACCCCTTTAATCAGTTCGTTGGTGTAGTATTTTCTTAAAAACTTTTCGAGTTTTTGTTGTATGTTTTGAATTGAATTCATTGTAATTTTTTCTAAAAATAGCGCTAGTTTACTCGATAATCGAGATTTAAATGTTCCTACGTTTGTGCCAAAATCAGCCTTGAATTTTTTTATCGTATCGTGAGCTTGACTCAAGGTAGTTTACTTGAAATAAACCGTTTGTAAATTATGAATTTTAACTGACTTAGAAAATAGGTTGATTTCAGTGTTTTGTAGCGTTTTTTTAATGTGTTAAAACAGCTTCTGTAATTTTTCGAAATATTCTGTTATTTTTATGCTGAATTTAATTTATAAAATATGGCATCAGGAATTTTTGCAATTCTCGACGATATCGCTACCCTTATGGACGATGTGGCGGCAATGAGTAAAATAGCAGCCAAAAAAACGGCGGGAATTTTAGGAGACGATTTGGCGGTTAATGCCGAAAAAGCGTCTGGGTTTGCATCTTCAAGAGAAATTCCTGTGCTGTGGGCAATAACCAAAGGTTCGTTGCTAAATAAAATTATAATTTTACCAATTGCCTTTTTATTGAGTGCCTTTTTGCCGTGGGCCATTACGCTTATTTTAATTCTTGGAGGTTTGTATTTGGCATTCGAAGGAGCCGAAAAAATTTACCATTATTTTGTGCCTCACCACAACTCCAAAGCGGAAGAATTAAAAGTGGTGCAAACAAAAGAAGAAATTTTGGCGGTAGAAAAAGAGCGTATCAAAGCCGCTATTATAACCGATTTTATTTTATCGGTTGAAATTGTAATTATCGCTCTAGGGACTGTTGTTGGAGAACCAATTCTCGAACAAATTTTGGTGGTAAGTGCTATTGCATTACTTGCTACTGTTGGGGTGTATGGTATTGTTGCGCTTATTGTTAGAATGGACGAAGCAGGTTATAAATTAATTGATAAAAGCAAAAGTAAAAACAGCATTTTACACAAAATTGGCGAACTCTTAGTAAGTGCGCTTCCAAAGGTAATTAAGGCACTTAGCATTATAGGTACGCTTGCTTTATTGTTGGTTTCTGGTGGAATTTTTAATCATAACATTGATTTTTTTCATCATCTTTTTCCGTGGATGCCAACCATGCTTAAAGAGTTTCTTTTAGGTTTGATTATTGGATTTATTGTGCTGTTTGTTTTTCAAATCTTCAGTAAATTATTTAAAAAAGCAAAGCATTAATTTTCAGCATAAATTATAAGTAAAGAAGCGATAGTTTACAACTGTTGCTGAAAAGTATCAGTATTACCATAAAATTAAGAATTTGGTTGCCAATTATTCGGTAACTTGCTACGTTTAAAAATTAACCCAAGAAGGTCTACATACTTTTATAGGCGTTCCCTCTAATCTAAAAATAATTTATTTACAGATGAAAAAGCTATTCATAACAGCTACAGCCGTTGTTATTTCTGTAACAGCACAGGCACAAGACGAATTGATTAAATCGCTCGACGGAAATACGAGTTTAAGCGCAAAAGAAGGTTTTATGTTTAAACCACTTATTAACCTTGAAAGAACTTCAGTAAAAAATCAAGGAAGTAGCGGAACGTGTTGGAGCTATTCTGGGAATTCTTTCATTGAATCTGAAATGTTGAGAGAAGGCAAAACTCCTGTTGATATTTCTGAAATTTATACAGCTAGATGTGTGTACATCGAAAAAGCTAAAAATTATGTGCGTATGCACGGAAATGTAAGTTGGGGTGACGGTGGAGAATTGCACGATGTGATGAATATTTACAAAAAGTACGGGGCGCTTCCGCAAGAGGTTTATACAGGTTTAAATTACGGTACCGATATCAATAGGTTTGGCGAAATGCAAGCAATATTGAAAGGGATGCTCGATGGAATTATTCAGAATAAAAACGGAAATTTAACTCCAAATTGGATTACAGCTTTTACCGCTGTGTTAGATAGCTACCTTGGTCAAGTTCCAGAATCGTTTACTTACAACGGAAAAACATACACGCCACAAAGTTTTGCTCAAGAAGTAATTGGGATTAATGCCAACGATTATGTTGAGCTAACTTCAATTCCAGACGAGCCATTATACCAAGATGTATTTTTAGCGGTTCCAGACAATTGGAGTTTTGATTATGCGTACAATATCAGTACAACCGATTTGATTTCTACAATCGATAATGCTTTAGACAAAGGATATACAGTAGGTTGGGCTGCCGATGTGAGTGAAAAATATTTTAGTTGGAAAAACGGCGTTGCGTATGTACCTGAAACCGAATACGCAAAAATGTCTGCTGAAGAAAAAGAATCGCTTTTTAGCGGTCCGAAAGACGAACTTACAATTACTGCTGAATTAAGACAGCAAGCTTTTGATAATTATAGCACTACCGACGATCATGCGATGCAAATTGTTGGAAAAGCAAAAGATCAAAACAATAAAGAATATTACATTGTTAAAAATTCTTGGGGAACAAAAAATGACTACGAAGGTTATTTATACGTTACTAAAAACTATGTAATGTATAAAACTACTGCGCTTTTACTTAACAAAGCTGGTATTCCAAAAAATATTTATAAAGGATAGAATTTCTTTGTAACTGCCTGAAAAGTCTACGGATGTCATTCTGAATTTATTTCGGAATCTTACCTTACTAACACAAGGTTTAATAAGATACGGAGTGAAGCTTTATATGATAAAAATGAACTTTTCAGGCAGTTTCTTTTTTCATTACTCAAATCAAAAAAGGTATCTTTGCCAAAAATTAAAACGATGAGTAATAAAGTGCGCGTGCGTTTTGCACCAAGTCCTACGGGACCGCTACATATTGGTGGTGTTAGAACTGCCTTATACAATTATTTATTTGCTAAAAAAAATGGAGGTGATTTTCTGTTACGTATTGAAGACACCGACCAAACTAGATATGTTGAAGGAGCCGAGCAATACATTGTAGATGCTTTAAATTGGTTACAAATTCCGTATGATGAAGGTCCAAATTCTTCTGTGGAAATTCAACAAAAATACGGTCCTTTTCGTCAAAGTGAACGAAAAGATTTGTACAAACAATACGCCGACCAATTAATTGAGTCTGGTTGGGCTTATTACGCTTTTGATACTCCAGAAGAATTAGATGCGCACCGTAAAGACCACGAAGAAAAAGGAAAGACGTTTATTTACAATTGGCACAATCGCTTAAAATTGAACAATTCGCTAAAACTTTCTGCGGAAGAAGTTCAAGAAAAAATAAATAGCGGAGAGGCTTATGTAATTCGTTTTAAATCGCCACAAGATGAAAAACTTCAGTTAAACGATATTATTCGTGGGGATATTGAAATCGACACCAATATTTTAGACGATAAAGTTTTGTTTAAAAGCGACGGGATGCCAACCTATCATTTGGCAAATATTGTCGATGATCATTTAATGGATATCACACATGTTATTCGTGGAGAAGAGTGGTTACCATCTATGGCATTACACGTATTATTGTACCGTGCCTTCGATTGGCAAGCGCCAGAATTTGCACATTTACCACTTATTTTAAAACCTACAGGAAAAGGAAAATTGAGTAAACGTGATGGCGATAAGTTAGGTTTTCCTGTGTTTCCGTTGGAGTGGAAAGATCCTGCTACGGGCGATGTTTCACGTGGATACAAAGAAGATGGTTATTTTAACGATGCTGTGATAAATTTCTTAGCATTTTTAGGATGGAATCCAGGAACCGAACAAGAAATTTTCAGTTTAGAAGAATTAGTAAACGCATTCGAATTAGACCGTGTACATAAGTCGGGCGCTCGTTTCGATCCAGATAAAACCAAATGGTATAATCATAAGTATTTACAACAAAAAGAAGACACCGATTTAGCAACGCGTTTTCTGCCTTTTTTAAAGGAAAACGGAATTGAAACAGCTATTGATTACGTTGAAAATGTAGTTACACTCATAAAAGAACGCGCCAATTTTGTAGCTGATTTTTGGGATCTTGGAAGTTTCTTTTTTGTTGCACCTACGGAATACGATGCGAAGGCTAGCAAAAAGCAATGGAAAGAAAATACCAATGAGTATATGAATGAAGTTGCACAGGTAATTAATAGTATCGATACGTTCGAATCGACAACTATAGAAGCTGTTGTTAAAGATTGGATTGCTAGTAAGGAACTTGGTTTCGGACAAGTAATGCCACCTTTACGTTTGGCTTTGGTGGGTGAGATGAAAGGACCACATGTGTTTGATATTATAGCACTTATCGGAAAAGAAGAAACCGTAAACCGACTCCAAAAAGCAACTCAGGTTTTAGGTTAAACTTCAATTAAAAATATTTTAAAGCTGTGTAAAAGTATAAGCCTTTGGGCAACGATACTTTTATACAGCTTTTTTTATTGGTTTTCGTTTCATTTTCAGATTAAATAAAACTTCAGAAAACCAGCCTAAGTCCTCAAATAAATTATTTTCTAATAACTTCTACAAATACTCTAAATAATTTGTATTTTACCAACATCAATCAATTTAAAAATTTAGAGTTATGATATTTTTGATTCCTATTATTTTCTTCGGAATTATTATTCTTTTTAGTTCCTTTTTCGTTGTAAAACAGCAAACAGCCGTAGCTATAGAGCGTTTCGGTAAATTTCATAGTATTCGAAATTCAGGATTACAATTAAAAATTCCACTTATCGATAGAATTGCAGGGCGCTTGAGTTTAAAAATTCAGCAATTAGATGTAATTGTAGAAACCAAAACTCTGGACGACGTTTTTGTAAAACTTAAAATTTCTGTGCAATACGTTGTAATTAGAGAAAAAGTATACGAAGCATTTTATAAGTTGGAATATCCGCATGAGCAAATTACATCGTATGTTTTCGATGTGGTGCGTGCCGAAGTTCCTAAGATGAAATTAGACGACGTTTTTGTTAAAAAAGATGATATTGCGATTGCTGTAAAGGCTGAATTACAAGAAGCAATGTTAGAATACGGTTTTGACATCATTAAAACGCTTGTGACAGACATTGACCCTGATGCGCAAGTGAAAGCTGCTATGAACAGAATTAACGCCTCAGAACGCGAGAAAATAGCTGCGCAGTTTGAAGGAGATGCTGCTAGAATTTTAATTGTTGAAAAAGCAAAAGCCGAAGCTGAAAGTAAACGCCTTCAAGGACAAGGTATTGCCGACCAGCGTAGAGAAATTGCGCGCGGATTGGAAGAGTCGGTTGAAGTATTAAACAAAGTTGGTATCAACTCTCAAGAAGCTTCTGCGCTTATTGTTGTTACGCAACATTACGATACGTTACAGTCTATCGGGGAGGAAACCAATAGCAATTTAATTTTGTTACCAAATTCGCCACAAGCAGGGAGCGATATGCTCAATAATATGGTAGCTTCATTTACGGCTAGTAACCAAATTGGAGAAGCTATGAAACGTCAGCGTAAAGAAAAAGAAGGGGATAAGGAATAGAAATTATTGCTTAACATTTAATTACTGAAATCCCTTCAGTAATTAAATGTTTTAAAACCAATGTTTTTACATGGAAAAGAAATATTATTATGCAATTTTAGGAGTTGTAATTATAGGTTTTGGTGTGTTTTTAAGTCAATATAAAGCAGATGGAACTTTAAATTTTAGCTTTTTTGGCGGTTTAATTTGTGCCATAGGATTGTATGTAATAGCGATAAAATGGTTTCCCAAAAAAGTAAATAAAGAGTAAATGAGTGAGCAACAAATAGTCTCCACTGTTGAACTTGAAATAATTGATAATTCTAAAAGAGCCAAACTATTAAAAACAGTTTTTTGGAGTTTAATGGTACTAGCTGTAATTGGATTGGTACCAGGATATTTAGAAATACAACTACTGAAAAGAGCCCAATTAGGCGATTTTATTTCGGAATCCGAAGTAAATACAAGCGATGCAATTCAAGGAGTAATCGGGATGTTACAATTTGTTATTTACATTGTTTCTGTAGTTGTATTTTTAAATTGGTTTCGTCGAGCTTATGGAAATTTACACCGTTTAAAAGTTCCATTAGATCATAAAGAGTCAATGGCGGTTTGGACATGGTTTATACCGTTTATCGTTTTGTTTAGACCTGTTCAAATAATGAACGAGATATGGTCTAAAACCCAAGCTGTAATTAAAAAGTTTAATCCTTTTTATGCCAAAACATCTGGAAAATTAATAATTGGCGCTTGGTGGGCACTATTTTTAATATCGAATTTTGTTGGTAAGTATGTGCTAAAAACAGCTTTTAAGCAAGATACCATCGAAGATTTAATAAATGGTTCTCAGGCTATTCTTTATTCTGATTTAATACAAATTCCAGAAGCGTTATTAGTGATATTAATTGTTTCTAAAGTTTCTCGTATGGAAACAATGTTAGCCGAAGAAATAAAAAAAGGCGGTGGTCGCGTTCTTGATAAGAAGTAGGATTAATATTTACAGTAAATGATTATAAAATCCAAATTCTCAATAATACACATTTTGCTTTTTGGATGTATGGTTTTCATCATGGATTTAGCTATATACAAGAGCTACACCACAAGTAAAATAGATTTATAATTACTTATTATATTATTTATTTTACTTACTATAATAATAATTAATTATTTTAGAAAAAAGCCCATCATATAGTTGTTTAGCCAAATAACCTCTCGACTACGCTCGAGGTGACAGTGCATTATTACAGATTGCTGATAATAACTAGATTTTTACAACATTAAATAAAAAAACAACCCTTAATAAAAGTTAAGGGTTGTTTATATTTTTAACTGATGAGAATTCAGTTATATATTATCCTACCAATTTTTTTACAAGTTTAAGCGCAAATGCTCTTTTCAAGATAAAACCTGTAGTTTTTCCTATAACATTTAAAAAGCCTAAATCTTCTTTTATACCGTGGTAGTTAAGTTTTATTTCTTCTTTAGAAATATCTTTTTGCAACCGCAATACTCTTAGGTCTTTGTCTATTTCTTCAAATGAAGTATAAATTTTCACGTTTTTAAGTTTTTGTTTTAGATGTTGCTATTTAATCGCCGTCAAAGAAAACTTCAGAAGCTCTTCTTAGCACATTGCGCTCTATAGTTTTACGGAATCCGTAATAGGCAATTATTGCTAAAATAATATACGATACACCAAGAATTAAAAATCCGAGGGCGATATTATCGAGCCAAGCTCCAATAAACAGTGCGATGGAAAATGTTAGTAATAACATTGCTCCAAATAGAACTGCTCCAATGATTATAAACAGTATCATTGAAGTAGTTCCTTTTGTTAACTTTTTAAAAACGCTTAACTTATAGTATTCAAAATTGTGTTCAATAAAATCTTGCGTACTTTTTTGTAAGTTATCGGCGTTTTCAGAAATATGGTTTAAAGCCATAAATTATTATTTAGTTGCTTTGGCTACTTTAGCCTCGATTTTATTTACAATTCCTTCTTTTTGAAGCTTCGCATTCTTTTCTCTTAATTCTTCTAGTTTTGCTTCTAGCGCCACCAAAATATCATCTGCTTTATAGCTCATTGAAGAAAGTGTGTCTTCTAGTTTCGTTTCAAATTCTGCTTTAGCTTTATCAGCTTTAGAACTCAACTGAGAAGTTGTTTTCTTTAATTGTTTTTCTAACTCTTTCTGAGTTTTTTCAGCATTCTTTTTAATTTTTTTACGCGTTACATCTCCTTTTTCTGGTGCGTATAAAATTCCGATTCCTGCTCCAATAGCAGCTCCAGTTAATAATGCTAGTAATGTATTTCCTGTGTTGCTTGACATAGTTTTATTTTTTAAATGAATAAATTAATTGTGTGTTAATTTGTAGTATCTAAGATAGGCAAAATGAAAGAATTTTACGAATAAAATTGTGTAATTAGCCTATTATTAACACAGTATGTTAAAGAAATAAAAAAAGCACCCATAGAAAATGAGTGCTTTTAAATAAAAATTATGATTCGTTTTTCTTACTTATCAATTTTTGCCCAACTATCTCTAAGACCAACAGTTTTATTAAAAACTAATTTTTCTGAAGTTGTGTCGGGGTCGACATTAAAATATCCAATACGTTGGAACTGAAAGTGGTCTCCTACGTTTGCTTCTGCGAGGCTAGGCTCTACATATCCTGTAGTTACTTTTAATGAATCTGGATTGATGAACTCTAAAAAGTCTTTTCCTTCTTGGCGGTCTGGCTCAGCTTCTGTAAACAAACGATCGTATTCGCGTACTTCTACTTCTTTAGCATGCGGTATAGAAACCCAATGTAATGTTCCTTTAACTTTACGCTTACTTTCTTCAGTACCGCTACCACTTTTACTTAATGGGTCGTATGTACAGTGTACTTCGGTAATATTTCCTTGCTCGTCTTTAACAACGCTTTCAGCTTTAATGATGTAAGCATTTTTTAAACGTACTTCGCCACCCAATTTTAATCGGAAAAACTTACGATTTGCTTCCTCTCTAAAATCTTCTTGCTCGATGTATATTTCTCTTGAAAAAGGAACTTTTCTAAATGTAAGTGTTTCTTCTTCAGGATTATTCTCTGCATCTACATACTCATCGGTATTTTCTGGATAGTTTGTAATTACTACCTTTAACGGATTGAGTACCGCCATTACGCGCGGTGCTTTTTTATTAAGATCTTCTCTCACATGAAACTCTAATAAAGAAACATCAATCAAGTTGTCTCTTTTAGCAATTCCAATAGTTTTAGCAAAATTCTTTATGGAATCTGGAGTATACCCTCTTCTTCTCAAACCAGAAATTGTTGGCATACGTGGGTCATCCCAACCATTTACAATTCCTTCTTCAACAAGGCGTAACAATTTTCTTTTACTCACTACGGTATGACTCAAATTTCTACGCGCAAACTCACGTTGTTTAGGCTGTACTTTATTTGGGTCTAACACTTGTTCTAAAAACCAATTGTATAACTCTCTGTGCATAGCAAACTCTAACGTACAGAAAGAGTGCGAAACTTGTTCGATATAATCGCTTTCACCATGTGTCCAATCGTACATTGGATAAATACACCAATCGGTATTTGTTCGGTGATGTGCTTTGTGTAAAATACGATACATAATTGGGTCGCGCATTAACATATTTGATGAACTCATATCGATTTTAGCACGAAGTACATGTGCACCAGCTTCAAATTCACCATTTTTCATACGTTCAAAAAGCGCTAAATTCTCTTCAACACTTCGGTTTCTGTATGGACTATCGGTTCCTGGTGTAGTTGGTGTACCTTTTTGTGTAGCTATTTCTTCGGAAGTTTGACTATCAACATAGGCTTTTCCGTTTTTTATAAATTCTACTGCCCAGTCGTATAACTGCTGAAAATAATCAGATGCGTAACGTTCTTCTTCCCATTTATAGCCTAACCATTCAACATCACGCTTAATGGCATCAACGTATTCTTGCTCTTCTTTTGCTGGGTTGGTATCGTCAAACCTAAGATTCACAGGAGCATTATATTTTTCACCCAAGCCAAAGTTTAAACAGATAGAACTTGCGTGTCCTATGTGTAAATAACCGTTTGGTTCTGGTGGAAAACGAAAACGTAGCTTTTCTTTATCAAAGCCTTCTTTTAAATCGTCTTCAATGATATGCTCAATAAAATTTAATGATTTTTCTTCTTCTGCCATGTTATATATTAACTTATACCTGCAAAATTACGTATTTTTTATAGTGTTTTTTAATGTTAGCACGAATAATGTGTTGTAATCTGCTTATAATTTCTAATTAATTCTTACTGTGTTCTCTTTTAATTTGCAAAACGTAATTTTCTTACAATTTTTCTTCTGAATTTTTTTACTTTTTCACTCTATATTTTCTACTGAAAGTAATCCGTAAATTCAACTTATTAACAATTTTTCTTTTACTGAAATTGAATTCTACATGTCTTATAATTCCTTGTAAATAAAGTATTTTATATGAAACCAATTGGTATATTTAAAATCTAAATTGTGAATAACTTACTTAATTTCAGTCTACACATATAAAAATCTCCATTTCACCACAAAAGCTATTCATAGTTTAAAAATTCTAATAACTTTGGTTTTGTATTGTATAAAGTTGTTACTTTGTGATTGCCCAAATTAAAACATGAACGTATGAATAGAACTTTACCCAAAAAATCTATTCGTCTTTGCCTATTGTCGCTTCTACTTGGAGCTACCAGTATGCATGCGCAAGATTTAAAAAAACCTGTCTTAGGGTTTTCAGATGCTTGTGCTTCAAAAGACTTCAATAGTTTTTCCGTACAATTCAAGTGGGATCCTACGCCAATCGTAGCATCCGACAACCAGTTCGTTCTTGAACTTTCTGATGCTCAAGGCAATTTCTCTTCCCCAACAACACTTACAACACTTTCAGACAAGAACACAGTTTTCGATTTTACC
This sequence comes from Joostella sp. CR20, assembly GCF_038433465.1. Lineage (NCBI taxonomy): Bacteria > Pseudomonadati > Bacteroidota > Flavobacteriia > Flavobacteriales > Flavobacteriaceae > Joostella > Joostella sp. CR20. Next base: position 691,660 of record NZ_JAESVF010000001.1, read on the forward strand.
TTCAATTTTAAAATGCCCGAAGAAGTTCGAGGCGAAAACTATAAAGTACGCGTGCGTAGTACTAGTCCAGCTAAAACGAGCCCTAGTAGCGATCCGTTCGGAGCATATTACCTTACTGTGCAAGAGCCTTTGGTAGTGAATAATTTTGAAGAAGCATCGGTTTGTGAAGCAACAACCGTATACCTCGAAGTTGATAATTATCCAAACGAAACTGCTTATAATTGGTATAAAGACATGGCATTAATTCCTGGAGAACACGGCCCTTCGATTGAGGTTGCCGAGCCTGGAATTTATTTTGCTGAAATAGATTACGGTAGTTATTGTTCCACTTCTACAGCTTCAAATTTGGTGGAAGTTTATATTGAAAACTCTTTAGGAGTTGAATTGATTGGAGCAAAAAAAGTATCGCTTTGTGAAGACCAAACATATACGTTAACTACCGACCTTGTTGATGAAACCGTGACATATGCTTGGTATAAAGACGATGTTTTAATTGAAAAAAATAATAGCAATACGCTTGAAGTTAAAGGAAGCGACCCTGGTTTTGCAGGCGATTATTATGTTGAAATTGAGCGTCCTGGAGGATGTAAAGAAAAGACTTCAACCGTACAAATTGAAGCTGGCGGTTTTGATTTAGATTTAGTTGCTACCAACGGTACTTTAGTTTTACCACAACAGTCGGTTTTACTTGAGGCGAACACTACCGCTGTGACTCCAACTTTTGAATGGTACAGAAACGGAACTTTACTAGCAGGAGAAGCATCGAAAACTCTTGAAGTTTCTGTAATTGGAGATTATTATGTAAAAGTTACGCAAGATGATGGATGTACGGCTAGCAAAACTTCAAAAGCTATTTCGGTTACGGAGCCTTCTGCGTATACAGCTACCATTACAGCACCAAATTATACCGCATGCGATGCGAGTTCTGTAACCTTAGAATTAACTGAAGTTGCAACCACAAACGCAGATGGAAGTCCGTATGTGCTAACTGATGAAGCTTTAGAAAACGCAAAATACCAATGGGTATATAATCAAAAAGAGCTTGCTGGCGAAACAGCAGAAACACTAACAATAGCAAAGGCTTCGCTGAACGGAAATTACCTTTTAAAAATTTCTTTGGAAGGAGGAAAGGAAGTTTCTTCAAACGCTTTCGAAGTAAAATTAGGACTTTCAGAAATGCCTGTGTTAACTGCATCTGGAAATGTAACTTGTGATAATGGAAACATGATCGAGATTACTTCTTCAGTAAAAAATAGCGAATACCAATACACATGGTACCGCAATAATGTTGCTTTAACAGAAACTTCTGCTACTTTTGCAACCAATTTATCGGGAACCTACGAATTGGAGGTTTCGGCTTACGGTTGTTCTGTGCGTTCAGAAGCATTTGTAATTAACGAATTTGACGATTCGGTAGTTACGATTGATGCGCCTGAAACCATTGCAATTCCTGAAGGAGATAGTAAGTTGGTAACAGCTTCTGGTGGTGAATTTTACCAATGGTTTGATAGTGAAAATGAATTGATAAGCAATGCGCCATCGGTAAATTTATCGGAAGAAGGAGTGTACACACTTTTGGCTTCGGTAGGCGATTGCCAAGTGGTAAAAGAGGTAAAAGTTACGCATGTATTGAGTTTTGTTGTTCCGAATGTAATTACGCCAAACGGTGACGGATTTAACGATTTATGGATTATTCCAAACTCGTATGCATACCAAAAAGACATAACGATAAATATTTACGAGCAATCTGGAGTTACAGTGTATTCAACAAACGATTACCAAAACAATTGGCCAGAATCGTCGAGTATTACGTATAGCGGAAGTAGACCGCCAATTTATTATTACAAAATAACCAAAGGGAAAGAAACCCTAAAACAAGGAACAATAACTGTTATTAAATAACAATGAAACTGAGGTTACTTTACATCTTACTTTTATGTACAACCTGCCTATTTGCGCAGGAAGATGTGCCTGTGGCCTCTATCGATATCCCTGCTCAAAACTTATTAAAGTTCAATAGATTTTTAATTAACCCTACTTTTTCTACCGTAAACGAAGACTATTCGTATTTCAATTTTTATCACAGAAATCAATGGGTGAGTTTCGACGATAATTTTCAAACCTATTTAGGGAGTTATTCAGGGAGAATAAGCGACCGTTCGGGCTTAGGCTTAAGTGTGTATCACCAACGTTTCGGAACCATTTCGAACTTCGGTGTTATGTCGAATTACGCCTACGGTATTCGTCTGTCAGAAAAGAGTAATTTAACTTTCGGTTTTAACCTTTCATACTACAACAGTGGAGTTGATAGAAGCAATATCAATCCGTCACAACCAGACGATCCAACTATTGCCGATTTACAAGACGGTTCTTTAATTTCATTTCAGCCAGGTATCAATCTTTCTATCGGAAGTTTTGATGTTGGTATTTATGCTGAAAATGCATTCGATTATAATTTTAAAACCAATGAGCCTGTAACCGATTTTCAGGATAAAACTTTTACAGGACATTTAATGTATACCAATCGGTTTAAAAATGGTGTCGGCATGATGCAAGACGCCAAGCTTACTGCTTTAACACGTGCTAGACGTGTTGGAGATGAAGATGTTAATCTTTCAGGAAGTTTAATTTTAGACATGCCAAAATTAGGTTGGGTACAAGCTGGTTATGATGATTACTACGGAATTGCTGCCGGTTTAGGATTTAATATTACAAAGCGACTTTCGTTGGGTTACACTATTGAAAAAGGACTTAGCAATGAAACTTCAAACTTTGGAGTTACACATGAAATAAACTTTGCATACGCATTTCAACCTACGCTAAGTGAGAATAGAGTGTATGAAGATTTAGAAGAAGACGAAAACTTATTGTTGGTCGAAACCGAATCTCCACAAGACACCATAACCGATAAAGATGCTGAAATTGCCAGATTGCGTAAGCTTGTTGCTGAAAACAATATGATTATTGATGAAATGATGTTTAAGCAAGACTCCATGGAAGAAGCTCGCAAAAACGATATCAATAAGCGCTTTGCATACATCATAAAATATGTAAACGACAACAAAGGTAAAGGCAATGAAGCTGAGGTTAAAGAGCGTGCTGTAGCTATGATGAAAGCTATTGATGAAGATGCATACGCAACTGCTCAAACAAAATATAACAATGAGTATAATAATCTAGGAAGTGCAAATCGAACTGCAAATTCAAAAACTGTTTCAGTTAATAAAACAAAGGCATCCCCTAAGCCAGTTAGCAATTCAAGCGTAAGCTCTGGAAACAGTTTAACAACGCCTACAACGACAACTAACCTAGCCAATGTAGCAAGTGGAGCTTACGTTATTGCTAATGTTTATCAAAACGAAAAGTATATGCATACTTTTATAGATGACCTTGAAAGTAAAGGAATCGATGCTGATTATTTTACAAAAGGACGTTTAAAATATGTGTATATCAAAAAATACAATACTGTTGCTGAAGCTACCAATGCACAAAAGTCGCAATTCAACGGTACGTATACAGATGAGGTTTGGGTGATGAATGTTGAAAGCACTACTTCTGATGATGCTACACAAACAACAACAGCAGTCGCTTCAAATGATGAAAATGAAAAACCATCGGGAAGTACATCAAACTCAAAGCAAGTTGCTATTCCTACTGAGAACGAGACTACTGCTGGCGTAATTTCAGAAATACAATACATTAACGGATTAAGTGAATGTACCGATAGGTATGTTACAAGGATATTTCATTCAGATGAGTTAGGATATTCAAATGAAGTGTTAGTAAACGATGAGCAAGAATCGAAGGATGTTCCGTCAGAAGAAAAAGGATACTATGTAATTGCCAATGTTTTTTCAGAAGAAAAAAATGCAACTAAATATGTAGATCAATTAAAAGCAGAAGGTATAGATGCGGATATTTTTATTAATCCGAAGAACAACTATAACTATGTGTATTTAAATAAGTCAACCGATTGGAACACCGCGCTCCAATGGTATAAAAAGAGTATTAATTATAAGAATGATATATGGATAATGCCTATGAAAAATACTTAGGCAACACATAAAAAACATACATAAAATTTAACAATAGTAACAAGTCCCCAAAGCTTAACACTATGAAAAAAAACTACTTTACGCTACAGTCGTACACTGTATTTGCATGCATATTCTTTGCATGTATTTCTGCTTTATCTGCTCAGGTTGGTAAAGAATTTCAACAACGCTATACTACAAACATTCGTGGTGAATTGGTTATGCTTGCTAACAATGTAGTTAGTAAAGATGACAGCTCTATTTCTGCCAATGAAGATTATACAGGAGGTAGCAATAATAATGATGTTAATGTTGAATATATTGATATTGATAATGATACTTCAACTTTTAGTTCTACTAGTTCCGATTTATCGCTACAGGAGTGTGCTAAAATTAGATATGCAGGTTTGTATTGGTCGGCAATTTATCCTTTTGATAGAGGAAGCGATGGAAATGCTACTTCGGGTACAGACATTTTAGAATACAAAACAGTAAAACTAGCAGTTCCAGGTGCAGGTTATGTAGATGTTCCTGCGGATGAAGAGATTTATTACGGAGCACCAACTAACAAATTTTGGGAAACAAGTTATGTGTGCTATGCAGATGTTACAGATTTAATTACGCCTTTAGAAAATCCAAATGGAAGCTACTTTGTTGGAAATGTACGTGCCACGCAAGGAAGAAAAAATGGTGGATCTGGAGGAGGATGGGTTTTATTAATTGTTTATGAAGACCCAAACATGCCTGGAAAATATATTTCTACGTTCGATGGTTATGTAGCGGTTACTGGTACTGTTTCTCAAGAGTTTAGTTATAGAGGATTCCAAACGATTCCTACAGGACCAGTTAGGGCAAGATTAGGAGTTGGAGCATTAGAAGGGGATAGAAGGTTATCTGGAGATAGAATGTCTATCAAAGCAGATGGAAAGTCTAATTTTACAGATTTGTCCAACGATGGTAATCCAATAGATAACTTCTTTAATAGTAATATTACTGTTGATGGATATAATGTTACTACCAGAAATACAAAAAGTAGTAATACTCTAGGTTTTGATGCTGATATTTTCAACTTAAATAATCCTTCTAATAATGTAATTGATAATGGAGAAACTGGAGTTTCTATAAAAGTTTCAACTTCTGGAGATGGTTATGGAGTTTTTTTAAATACCATTTCTATTGATATTATTGAACCAGATGTTAAGCTTACCAAAGTTGCTGAAGATATTGATGGGAATGATATAACAGGAGCAGAAGTAGACCTCGGACAGGAAATGTATTATGCTATAAAATTTCAGAATGTAGGAAACGACCATGCTGAAGATCTTGTTATTAGAGATGCTTTACCTGCAAATGTTAACATTTTAGAATCCGATATTCAATTACCAGCTTCTATAAATGGTCAAAGTGTAACTTATACGTATGATCCTGCTACACACTCAGTGTACTTTAATATTCCAGATAATTTTGTAGAGATTGATGATCCAGAGTATGAAATACGTATTAAAGTTCAAGTTGTAAACAACTGTTACGAGTTAAGAGATGCCTGCTCCAATATTATAGAAAACTTAGCATATGCATCTTATACTGGAGATGTTAATAAAGCGGTTATAACAGACGATCCGAGTGTGGCAGATTATGATGCTTGTGATATTGCAATCCCAGGATCTACAAATTTCTTAGCCGATATCGGAGAGTGTATCGTAGATACAAAAATTCCGTTATGTGGTGCCACTACCGAGCTTGTTGCAGGTAATGGTTTTGATACGTACCAGTGGTATCGACAAGATGCTTCTGGAAATTATGTTATTATTCCAGGGGCAACTAACCAATCGTACTCAACTAGTACTTTCGGGACGTATAAGGTGGTAAAAACTATTCCTGCTCCATGTTCTGCTTTTGATGAGTTTTTTACGGTTGAACCGAGAACAAACAACCCTGCTAATCCTTTTCAAGATGATGCCGACGAAGTTGTAACTTGTACCAATGATGGTTCTTTGCTTCCGAAGTTTTTCTTATGCGGAACAAACGACGACAGATTACTTTCAGCAGATAACTTTAACGGAGCTATTTCTTTTGAATGGCAACGTTTAAATGATGGTTGTTCAGAAGAAAGTATTGAAGACGATTGCCCTACAAGAAGCAACTCTTGTGGATGGACAACCATGAGTACAAGTCAAAATTATACGTTAACTGGGCCAGGAGAATATAGATTGGTTGTTACTTACGACGGAGGGTGTTTTACAAGATATCCTTTCAAAGCCTACGAAAACTCCGTAGATCCAACAATTACTTCAGAAAACATTATTTGTGAGACTTTGGGAAGTATCGATATTTCTGGAGTTTCAACCGATTATGAGTTTGCCGTAGCACTTTCTTCTGTAAATTTCGATCCAAACAATGCTACTTGGCAAGATATTCCATCTTTCGAAATTAGTAATGCAGGAACTTACAGTGTTTACATCAGACAAGCGGGTATCGAACTAGAAAGTGGCGACAGACAACCTTGTTTGTTTAAGTTTGAAAACATTGCCATTTCTAACGAAAATTTTGATGTTAATACCTCTATTACCGATCCGTATTGCTTTGGAGATACAGGTTCGATTAATGTTTCGGTAAACAATGCGCGTGCGTGGTACACTTATACCTTAATTGATAGTAATGACGATGTTGTTGCTGAAGAAAGACAAACCGACGATAACAACCACCAATTTTTAGATGTTACCGCTGGAACGTACAAATTAAGAGTAACCACAAAAGATTTTTGTTTAGCTGAAGAAGAAGTAACTCTTACCGCGCCACCAAAATTAAATTTAACAGCAGTTGTTTCACAAAATGTTAGTTGTAGAGAAGGTAATATTTTGTTAAATGCAACAGGAGGTAAAACGCCTTATAATTATGCAATTTGGAGTTATGTAGATGTAAATGGAACAGGAGGACCTTTATATTCGGATGTTAAAGACATTCCTGCTGATGCATTTCAAACACGAAATATTTTTGATATATATTTAGGAGAACAAGGATCTTACGAATTTATTGTTGTTGATAGAAACAATTGCTATGCAATTTCTAATAAAGTAACGATAGATGTAGATCCTGATATTGAATTTACTGTAAACCCTACTGAAGAGACTTGTTTGAATTCAAATGATGGTTCGATATCAATAAACTTATCTAATGCAAATGGATATAATGTTTCATATAGTATTGATGGTGTTACTTTTGGAAGTTCATCACAGTTTAACAACTTAGCTCCAGATACATACACAGTTACTGTAAGAGGAGTCAAAGGAAATATAACATGTGATTTTTCTAAAGATGTAACCATCAACCCTGGAGTTCAAATTTCAGCAACAGCTAGTTTATCTAGTGATTATTCTTGTTTAACAGATGGTGAAATTACATTTTCTAATGCTACTGGCGGCTCAGGAACTTTTGAATATTCTATTGATGGTGTAAACTGGCAAGATAATCCAGTTTTTGGAGGACTAACAGCAGGAGCTTATACACCTAGTTATAGAGATAAAAATAGCATTTCGTGTGTTCAAGAAGCAGGTCAAATTGTAATTGACCCATTAACAAAGCCAACAGATATAAACTTTACCACAACCACACCACAGTGTCCTTTGCAAACATCAGATGTTACGCTTTCTGTTGTTGGAGGGGCAGGAGCGATAAACTATACAATTATTGCACCTACAGTTGCAGTTACAGACAATGGTAATAACAATGTTTTTAACGGCTTAAAGGCAGGGAATACTTATACCTTCCGAGTTACAGATTCAAAAGGTTGTACGTATGACGAGAATTTAACCATTCCGTTATCAACTCCTATTGGAGTGGTAGGTCAACGAATTAGTAATGTAAGTTGTGTTGACGGAAAAGATGGAGAGATAAGATATACTGTAAGCGGATTCATCACTAATTATAATTATACAGTTGTAGATGCTTCAAATACAACTGTAGAAAGTTCATTGGTGGCGCAAACTACTTCAACAATAAATATTACAGGACTCGAAGCAGGTACGTATACAATTACGGTAACCGATTCAGAAACAGCATGTACAGACACCGATACTGTTATTGTAGAAGAACCTACGTCTCCATTGGTAATAGGTACGCCAGATGTAACACACGAAAGTTGTTCTTCTTCAGGAACAGTTTTAGGAGCTGTTACTATTTCTGCATCTGGAGGGTGGGGAAGTTACACGTATAAACTATTAGATAATACAAACACCTCTATAGCTAGTAATACTTCAGGCTCATTTACAAATCTACCTTCAGGAAGTTATACTATTCAAGTTGAAGACGCTAACGGATGTAATACAGAAACAAGTAGTTTTAATATTGATGCTGCTATACCGCCTACACTAAGTATTTCTGCTAATGATGTTTGTTATAATACAACATCAGGATTAACATTAACGGCTACTGTTACTTCTGGAGGTTCTGGAGTTTTGAGTTATACATTAAATGGAGAAAGAACAAATACTGTGGGTATTTTTGATAAGCTGCAGCCAGGAACACATACTATTACAGTAACAGATGGTAAAAATTGTACAGATACAAAATCTATCACCATCAATCCTGAGTTAAAAGTAACAGCTTCAGCTCAACCTATTTCGTCTTGTGCTTCTGCCACAAATGTTACCATTACAGCTAGCGGTGGAGATGGTAATTATGTATATTCTTTAGTTCCTTCAGGGGATTCTCCAGGTACGTTTTCATCAACAAACCCAATAGTTGTAGGCGCTGCAGGGACTTACGATATATATGTTAGAGATAAAAATGGAGCTACAGCTTATTGTGAAGCAAAGTATAGCGTCTCTATTACAAAAGAAGATTCGATTACAATTTCTGCTACTAATACAGAAATTTTATGTAACGGAAATGGTAATGCGTCTCTTACAGTTACAGCTAATAATGGAAAACCTCCATATAGATATAGTATTAATGGAGGAACTTATCAAGATAGTAATGTTTTTAATAATCTTGCTCCTGGAGCTTATGTTATTAGCGTAATAGATAGTAATGATTGCACAGAAAGTCTTACTTATATTTTAGAAGAGCCAGACCCATTAAATGCATCAGCTGGAGTTTCTGCTTTAGTTGGTTGTGATTCAAATGGTGCTGAGGTAAGAATAACAAATCCTCAAGGGGGAACTCCTCCATATGAATATAGCTTTGATGGAGGTTCTACCTATACTTCTAGCGCTGTAGGGAAATTACCAGCTGGAGATTATACAGTATTTGTTAGAGATTCTAAAGGATGTATTTATGGAATGGATGTCACAGTTGATAATCCACCTTCGGCTCCAGAATTGCCATTTGTGTTAACCTATAATTGTGATGGGACAGGAAATGTAGTTGTAAATCCATCTATAAGTACATATGATTATACATATAGCTTAGGGGGCAGTTTAAATACGCCTGCAGATTCAAATGTTTTTACAGGTTTACCTGTAGGGACACATACAATTTCTGTCTCTTATGAAGATACGACACCAACAACATATTCAGACCTTTTAAATGAGAACTATGGTGTTGGACAAACTACTACAAGTCCAAACATAAGTTCGGTTTATTGTTATGAACCACAAGTGAGCAACGTTAATATTGATTGTATGCCTGAAGCATCCAACAATATTAATATTAACGATGGAGAGTATGCGGTTACCTCTAAAATTGTAAGTCCGTTTGGAACATGGGATTCTCCAGTAGATCATACTACAGGTGCTAGCGATGGGAGATTCTTGGCAATTAATGTTGGTAGTGTAGCAGGTCAAGGTGGTATAATTTATCAAAAAACTGTTCAAGATGTAATTCCAAATCAAAATATTATAGTTGAATTATATGCTTATAATTTAATGAGACAAGGAACTTCTGGGCAAGATCCAAATATTGAAGTTCAACTTGTGGATAAATCGGGTAATGTAATTAATAACTATGTTTCAGGAAATATAGCTAAACATACAAGTACTTCAGATTGGAATAAAATTGAAGTTGCAATCGATCCAAAAAATAATACAGAGCTTGATATTGTTATAAGAACAAATAATATCGCTACAAATGGAAATGATATTGCTATTGATGATATTTATGCATATCAGGTTCCAAAACAATGTCCTTTTACTAAGGAAATTCAAGTAACAATTGAAGATGGAAACGCCTTTGGTGCTGAAATTATCGGACAAACTAATGTTTCTTGTAATACTAATAGCGATAGTGAGCTTACCATATCGGTAGTAAATTTTGGAGCTAGCGGATACGAATATAGTTTAGATGATTTTGCTACCATACTGGGAAGTTCTACAAATACAACAGAAACAATTTCTTTAGGACTTGGAGAAGGTTCTTATACGTTAGCTGTTCGAGATGTAGCTAATCAAAGTACAACACCTCCATTAGCATGTAGTGCACCACTTCCATTTACAATTACAGAGCCAGATCCAGTAGTAGTTACTGCGCAAATAACTTCAGAAATAACATGTAATGTAACAACAGCAACTATAACCGCAACCACTGCACAAGGAGGAACGCCTGGATATAATTATCAGTTAGAGGATGAGTTAGGAAATATTATTACTGGTTATGATTTTGCTACCAATACTACCAATAGAGTTTTTAGCAACTTACCTATCGGGAATTATATAGTTCGTGCAAAAGACAGTAATAACTGTGAAGCAGTTTCTGAAGCTATATCAGTAGCAGCTCCAGAGACAATAGCTTTTACAGCAACCCCAACTTCATGCTATGCTGGAGATAACAATGCAACGATAGAAATAGAAGTTACTTCCGGTAATGGTAACTATCAAATTAGTTTGAATGGTGGGGTTTATAAAGACTTTAATATAGATGATACTCACCATACTATTTCTGGACTTACACCAGGTTCTTACGAAATAGACATTAAAGACGGGTATGGATGTAATCTTACAAAGACGGGAATTGTTATAACGCCCAAACTAAATGCTATTATAGTTCCAAAGGATATTGCTTGCAACCCAGGATCTATAGAAGTTACTACTTCTGGTGGTGACGGAAGTTACCAATATGCGTATATGACTTCTGGTAGCACGCCAACAGTTTCAGATTATGTTACTTCAAATACTTATACCGTAAACTCAGGAAGTGCAGGCTCTTATGATGTATATGTTAAAGATGGGAGTGATTGTACTTATATGGAGACGGTAGAAATTAAAGAAGTTACAGCAATAAGTGTAACCGCAACTGCAACACAACCTAAGTGTTATAATGATAATGGAGCTATAGATGTAACAATAACAGGAGGTGTTGGGCCTTTTAAAATTGTACTAAATGATGGAGTTACAGATGTTAAAACGGTAGATGATTTTACAGGAGTAACGAGGTCTTTTGTAAGACTTCCTGCAGCAAATTACACCATTACTGTAACCGATAATTATGGGTGCCCTGCAACAGCTACAGCAAATCTTGTAAACCCAGAAGAGTTGACAGCAGATATTGATCCTATTTTACCAGCTACGTGTGTGAGTTCGGTTCCTGATGATTATGGTTTTGAATTTGAAAATTATCCAAATACCATAGGTACTGTTCAGTTTAGTGCAGATGGAGGAGTAACTTGGCAGTCTTCTCCGCAGTTTACAGGAATCGGATTTCAGTCGGGTGATATTGTTTATCCATCTATAAGAACTGTAGATGGAACAGGAAGTACTATATGCCAAACAGACTTCCCTAGATATATTATTCCTTATCCTTTAGATGATTTGAACATTACAATTTCAGCTATTGTAGTTAATTGTGATGAATTACAAGTAGATGTTCAAGGAACGCAGGGTAATCCTCCATATGAATACACATATTCAGAGGACCCATCTACTTTCGACCCTATAACAGCTACATGGACAACTCCAACACCAATTAACCATGTTTTTGAAGATTTGGTTCCAGGTAAAACATATGTTTTTTATGTAAGAGATGACGCAGGGTGTGTACGCCAAAGTAGTAAAAATGTGAATGAATTGGTTACTTTACCAATGGAAATAACAAGTACATATGAACCTGCATGTGCTGGTTCAAATGATGCTGAGATAACATTTACAGTAACAGACACCGATGGTACTGTAGAAAACAGTATGACTTGGGAGTTATACGATGTTGATGGAAATGTTATCAAAACAAGTGTAGGGATTGAACCTTTTGCATCCCCACAAGAAATTAAAGTTACTGGACTTGCTCCAAATGAATACTATATTAAAGTAATTCAAGTAGATAATGGAGGAACAAATAGCTGTATTGGTGCGAGTGAAAATATCCTAATAGAAGAGCAAAAACCAATTACAGGAAACCCGATTAATGCTAGAGATATTACATGTGATGCTCCAGGACTTATAGAAGTACTAGATATTACTGGTGGTGGAGGTTCATATACTTTTACACTAACTAGCAGTAATTTCGATATTGATAATGACGGTATTTACGACCCAGCAATTGATTTTATTACAACAACCAACAACCCAATGGATGTTTCTATTGATGATGTGTTAGATCCTACAGTTGGTTCTATAACAGTAAACGTGTCAGTAACAGATCAATTTGGATGTACAAATAACTTAGGATCTGTAGCTCTTACTATTTCGCAACCACCAGTTATTACTAATGTTGTTACCGATAATTGTGATGGAAAATCAACAATTACAATTACAGCAACTGGTGGAACAGGAGATTATTACTATTCTATTGATAACGGACTTACTTTTGGTCAGTTAAACGACAATGAGTTTACTAAGCTTCCAACAGGATCTTACGATATTGTAGTAAAAGATACTAACGGATGTACTGTTTCTGGAGCTTCACAAGTAAATGTGTATGATCCATTAATTGTAAAAGCAGATCTAAATGAAAATTTAGATTGCCAAACGGGAGATCAAAATGCTGAACTTATTTTTGAAGTGAGCGGAGGTTCTTCTGCATCAGCGCTTTCTAACATCACCTACACAATTACAGGGCCTACCGGGTTTAGTAGTTCGCCTACAGATGTGGTTATGGTTTCGAATCCAACAATTTTTACAGATGCAAATGTTCCAGGCACCTATACAATAGCCGTTACAGATGCTGCAAATGGCGGCTGTACAGTAATAAAAACTGTTGTAGTGCCAGATAAAATAACTCCTAAACCTGTTATTAATTCTAAAACAGATGTAGATTGTTTTAATGCTGATAATGGTTCGATTACAGTTTCAGCAGTAGATAACGGAATAGGGCCTTTTACTTTTGAAATTGTAGAATTGAATGGAAGTTCAATTACCAGTATTCAACCAGATAATACAGCTCCTGCATACCAAGCTACATTTAGTGGATTAGCAGGTACAGTATCTGGTAATACGTATACTATAAAAGTAACAGGAAATTCAGATAATACGTGTTCTTCAACAATTACAGAAACAATTTATCAACCAGCTCAATTAGAGAATTTAATGCTTATTCCAACGCAATTTGCTTGTACTGTAGGTAATGCTTTAAATGAAGCTGTTGTAAAGGCAAGTGGTGTTACTGGAGGAACTGGAAGTTATACTTATGAATTTATCTATGACAATAGTACTCCTTCAGATCCTTCCGACGATAGAATCCAAAAAGGAGCTGAGGATACTTTTAACGTTTCGAATATTGCTGGAGGTAATGTTGTAGTTAATGTATATGATGAAAACGGATGTTCTATTTCTGATGATGTAGATATTTTACCATATAATAAATTGGAAAATATAGGGACAACACCAATTAATCCAACATGTAATGGTGGGGATGGAAGTATTCAGGTAGATGTAACGTTATCGTTGGGTATTGGAACGGATGTTTTAATTTACACATTATATGATGCTTCAGGAAGTCAATTAAATTCCTTTACTGGTAATGTAGATTCTCACACTTTTACAGGATTAGATGTTGGAAACTACCAAGTAAAAGTTGTTAATGATAATACGGGTTGTGAGTTAAATAGAACAGAAGAATTAACAGATCCAAATACTTTCGAAATCGATTTAAATGTTACCTCGAGTGTAGTGTGTTTTGGCTCTCAAACAGGAGAAATAACAGTAGAACTTCAAGATCCTACTTATTCAGGAAGTGTTATTGTTTATATATATAATACCAATGGAACGCCAAATGATAGATCGGATGATGGTACAGCTATTAAATCTGCTTCAGGTGTTGGAAATTCAATAATAACACTAGATCAATTTGAAACAGGTACTTACCTTGCTGAGGTAATTCAAAATGATGCTCCTTATTGCAGTCAAACAACGGTATTTACAATTACAACGCCGCCAGTTGCACTAACAGCCGACACTACTGTAAATGCTCAAACCTGTGCTTTAAACGACGGAGTAATCGAAGTTATTAATACTACTGGCGGATGGGGTGGTTATAAATACTATGTAAGTACAACACCAATTCCAGATGAAAATGATGTTACAAACTATTCCGATAACCCTCGTTTTGAAGGATTAGGTACAGGGACATACGAGATTTGGGTAATCGACCAAAAAGGTTGTCCACTTCAATTACCTTCCGAAACTATTGCGGTTCCTACTCCTATAACTGGAAGTATAACTGCTACTACTCAAAATTGTGATGGATTGAGTGGCGAAATTACAGTAGATAATGTTTTAGGAGGTTCAGGAGGTCTCTATCAATTCCAACTTATAAAAGATGGTGCCGATTTTGGAACTCCTCAAATTGGAATGACAACAACCTTTACTGGATTAGGAGCAGGAATTTATGAAGTGAGAATTTCTGATACATGGGATTGTTCAACAGTTCTACATACATCAATTACTTTATATGAAGAGATTGCACTTAATTATTCCATAGATAACAGTATTTCTTGTGATGCAACAAATGCGAATGTAGGAGGGCAAGTTACTATTGATGCTACTGGTGGAGATGGAACCTATTTATTTGAGGTTGAATACCCTGATGGTACAATAGCTAATAATGGTAGTAACCCAGTGTTTACAGGGTTAGATCAAGTAGGGACATATACATTTACCGTTACAGATGGTGTTGGATGTTCTAAACCAATAATATTAGATTTAGATGCGCCTGTTGTGCCAGAATTAGTAATTTCTAAAACAACAAATGTTTCTTGTGAAGGTGCTAGTGATGGAACAATTAAAGCATCTGTAACATCAACTACGGCTGTAAATCCACCTTATACGTATGTGTTAACGGGACCTGTTACAGCTACAAATACTAGCGGATTGTTCACTGGGCTTCCTGCAGGAAACTATACCGTAACAGTAAACTCTGCTTTAGGTTGTAACGATTCAGAAATTGTTACTATTACAGAGCCAATGGCATTAGCTTTTACAGCTTCTGTAACTACAGAGTTTGCTTGTAACCCAGATAATACTATTGCTCTTGGAGAAATAACTGTAAATGTAGATGCAACAACAGGCACAGCTCCTTATTTATATAGTATTGATGGAACAAATTATCAAAATAGCAATGTATTTAACGTAGTTGATACTGGAAGTACCGAAAATTACACACTGTATGTAAAAGATGCTAATGGTTGTTTCGATACATACCCAGTTGTAATAAGTCCGCTTCCTAAAATTACCTCAACAATGGTTTCACTTGTTACTGCTATAACTTGTGCAAATCCAGAAGAAGTTGCTGTTAATGTTACTGGCGGTTCTGGCGATTTTACTATTGATATATTGCCTTCAGGACCATCTCAAAGTATAATAGGGCAAACAGCAAACTTTAATTTACCTACATCTGGTGATTATGTTTTCCAAGTAACAGACAATGTTACAGGGTGTTTCTATATTACAGACCCATATACAGTGGAACCATACAATACTATTGAAGCTACTGCAAGTGCAAGTTCGAGTATTAGTTGTTTAGGCTCAAATACTGGTGAAATTACAGTTGATGTTAAAAACTATGTAGGTAACTATGCGTATGAAGTTTTTGAAAGCAACGGAACGTCCATTGGATTAATAGGCTCTGGAGTAGCCTCTACAAGTACAATTGTAAGCGGTATCCCTGCTGGTAATTATTATGTTGAAATTACAGCTACAGACACTCCTTACTGCCCAACAACAACGAACACAGTAAGTATTAAATCGCCAATAACAGCATTAGATATAAATGTTACAATTACTGAGGATTTAAGTTGTGTTTCTAATATTGCTGAAATTGAAGCTTCAGCTAATGGAGGATGGGGTAGTTATCAATTTGCCTTAGTAGGACAAGGAAAAGTGCCTTCAAATTCAGATTATGCTTCAAGTAGTACTTTCACTAATATTTCAGCAGGAACATATGATGTGTATGTTAAAGACGCTGGAGGATGTGAAATGTTTGAAACAATAACGATTACACAACCATCTCCAATTGTAGCAAATTCAACAGCAATTTCTAGCAGTATTTTATGTGAAGGAGATAAAACAGGAAGTATAACCGTTTCTGTAATTTCTGGAGGAAGACCAGATTTTGACTCATCTGTAAGCTATTTGTACATTTTAAATACATTGGACGAAGTTGGAAATGTTACTTCTAGCGCTACGCCTCAATTATCAAATGTATTTACTAGTTTGGGTGCAGGTAATTACAGCGTAACTGTTACCGATAATTACGGTTGTGATTCTGATACAAATCCTGTATTTATTACAGAACCTAGCGAGGTAGTTGCCTCTTTACGAATCCTTAAAAATAACACTTGTACAACGGGTGCTACTCTTGAGCTTTCGGCAAGTGGAGGTACAGGAAATGGATATGAATATAGCACTTCTGAAAACGGACCTTGGACACCAATGTCTGGAAATAGTGTTCAAATTCAAGTGCCAGGACCGCTTACAGTAGCAGTTACACATCAGTACTTTGTTAGAGATGCCGAAGAGTGTATTTCTCAAGTATCGAATACGGTTACTATAAACCCTGTTAGGGAGCTAGAAATTTTACCAACTGTGGTAACAGATGTAAGTTGTTACAATGAGGCTACGGGGTATATTAAAGTAGATGCTCAAGGCGGATTAGGAAACTATTTATACACACTTTACGATGTGTCTGGTAGTGTTGTGGTGAGACCAGAGCAAACCCAAAATACATTTACCGATTTACCAGCAGGGGTTTATTTTGTTGAAGTTAATAGTAAAGATTGTTCTGCTACAGAGCGTATTCAAATAGAAGAAGGGCAAGAATTAACCTCTAAAGAACCAGTTATTTTCAATCCGTTGTGTTCTGATGATTTGGGTAGAATCGAATTAGAACTTCAAGGAGGTACAGGAGATTATCAATTTGCAATTTCTCCAAACCTTGATCAGTTCCAAAGCAAAAATGTTTTTGAAGATTTAGAACCAGGAACTTATACCATTATCGCTCAAGATTCAAAAGGATGTAATCCGTTTGTTTATAAGAGAGAAATTAAAGCGCCAAGTCCAGTTGTAGCAAAAGCAAACATTCTAGAAAAAGAGTTCTGTGCAGGAGATAAAACAGGAAGTTTCGAAATTAACATTGCTGGTGGAACAGCTCCTTATTATACAGCTTTAAACACTCAAGACGAAGACAAGTTTGTTGAAAACAGAACTATGTTTGAAGGTCTTGAAGGTGGAGAAACGTATGTGGTGTTTGTAAAAGATGCCAACGGATGTACAACCAATGTTATTGTAACGCTAGACAAAGCTGTAGATCTTTCGCCAAGAGTAGAAATGAATCAGATTTGTTTTGAAAACAGTTCAGTAAACGAAGTGGTTATCGAATTGGCACAAACAGATTTAGAAGAGGTTATCTATAAGTTAGATGATGGCCCAGATCAATTTGAAAATACGTTTACCAATTTAACACCTGGAGATCATAAAGTAACGGTTTCTTACTACGGATGCGAGAAAACAGTTGAATTCACAGTAGATCCTATCGATCCGTTAAATATGTCGGTTGGAGAGAGTAATATCAATCAATTTACAATTTCTCCAAGCGGTGGTGCTGCTCCGTATCAATACTTTGTAAATGGAGTTTCTACAGGTGGAAATCAAGAATACATCATTAAAGAAAGTGGCGACTACGAAGTAAAAGTTATTGACGCCAACGGATGCGAAGTCGTAGCGCAAATCTCAATGACATTCATCGATATTGAAATTCCAAATGTATTTACTCCAGATGGAGATGCCAATAACGATACTTGGTCGCCAAATAACACTTTATTGTATCCAAATATGGTTACGCAAGTATTTGACAGATATGGTAGAGTAGTAGCTGAATTGAGATTTGGTGATGAATGGGACGGAAAATATAATGGAGCTGAACTTCCAACAGGAGATTATTGGTACGTAATAAAACTCAACGATTCAACGGATGATAGAGAGTTTGTTGGGCATTTTACACTTTATAGATAATAAAAGAAAGATGAAAAAATTTTTAGTAAGCATAGCAGTTGCAATCGGATTTTCGGCTAACGCGCAAGAGTTAACACTACCAACGTTTACTCAATATTTAGCCGATAACGAGTTTGTAATTTCTCCCACCTATGCTGGTATTGGAGATTATGTAAAAATACGTGGAAATGCACTTACACAATGGGTGGGTATCGATGATGCACCAGATACCCAAACCCTTGTTGGAGATGTGCGTCTCGGACAAAAATCGGGGATAGGAGCTTTGATTTACAATGATAAAAATGGAAATACACGCCAAACAGGAGCACGTCTTTCGTTTGCGCACCATTTAACGATAGACGAGACAGAAGATCGTTTTCTTTCCTTCGGACTTTCATACAACATCAATCAATTTAGAATTGCTGTTGAAAATTTTGATACCGATGGCGATGGAATTCCAGACACTGCAGATCCAAGTATTGGCGACGATCGTTCTACCACCAATCACAACTTCGATGTAGGTATTTTATATCGAAGCGGAGGCTTTTTTGCAAGTGTAAATGCATCCAATATTCTGAATAAAGAATTAAATGTTTTTGCAATTAATGAGCCTAACAAACTTCGAAACTATTATGTGTATTCGGGGTACCGATTTAAAAAGAATATCCGCTCCAACTTTGAGTGGGAACCTTCTGCCTTTTTTCAATATTTTGAAAGTGATGGTCGTTCGAGTACCGATATCAATATGAAAGTTCGTTATTGGGATTTTGAAGATTACTATTGGGCAGGAATAACCTATCGCTTCTTAAACGATCAGTTTTTAGATCCTTTAAATGTTGGACCAATGGTTGGACTTAAAAAAGGGGCGTTCTATTTTGCGTATTCTTATCAAGTTGTTTTAAACGATATTCAACTTTACAGCTCTGGTACGCATATGGTTACCATTGGGCTCGATATTTTTCAAGGACTTAGCAACTGTCGTTGTACCATGCGATAGTCAATTAAAAAAACAACTTGTGATTTAATCTTTTAAAACCGATTCGATTTTTTCAATTACCTGCTGAGGTGTTATCGTACGCATTACATCTTTGTAATTTTCGGGAGCTTTGTTTCCGTAGATAGAAGTTGGAATCAACGGATATTTCTCTTTATCAGCAAGCAGTGCGTAAGACGATGGTTGTTTGTACGGATAAAACCCAGCATACGGATGTGTAACACCCCAGAGCGTTACAGTTTTTACACCATACATCGAAGCTAAATGTCCGTTTCCACTATCCATCGAAACCATTAAATCTAAATGCGCGATGAGTTGCAGTTCTTCTTCAAAAGAAAGTTTTTTAAAAGTGAAAATAGTATTTGAGTAGGTTTTACTGAGCCTTTCCAATTCGCTTTCATCTTTTGGCCCACCAAAGAGAATAATTTTATAGTCCTCAGTTTTTGATAGGAACTCAATAACTTGTTCCATCAAATCCATCGGATACATTTTCGTATCAAAAAAAGCAAAAGGCGCAATGCCAATCCATTTTTTGGTGTCTTTTCCAAGGAGGTCATAAATTTTCGGACTCAAATCTTGGCACTCAGGAATTTTATCTCTCGAAAGGTCTACTTGCAAGCCCAAAGCCCTAAAAACGTCAGCATAACGCTCTAAAGTACTTTTTAAAGGGTTGAATTCTTTTCCTGAAACCAGTTTTGCTTTTTCACTTCTTCCTTTGTCAATTGTTTTTGAAGAAACACCTTTCAGCTTAAAAAGTGTTTTTATCACGTTGCTTCGAAGCGACCCATGTAAATCGGCAATTGCAGTGAAGTTGAGGTGTTTTATTTCTGTATAAAACTTTAATAATCCTTTAAAACCTTGATGTTCGCCACGGATATCCGCAGTAACAACTTCTACGCCTTCAACAGTTTCAAAAACAGGTTTCAGAAACAATTTAGTAGCAACCGTAATTTTGATATTTTTATTTTGCTGAAGCACACATCGAAGCACAGGCACAGCAATGGATGCATCGCCAATATCAGAAAAACGAATAACTAGGATGTGTTTTGTGCGCTTCATAAAGTTAATTTGCGATTTTGGATTTAATACTTTTTTAATAAAGTCCACAATGTAGATTATTTCCAATAATCGGCTACCCATTTTGCAGGGCGTACATAGCGATACCACTTTCCACGACCACCTTTTATAGCTTTATGTGGATTGATTTCGCCGTGGAAAATAATAATTTTCGAACCTTCAGGGATTTCTGGAGTTTTCCAAAACGCAAACGGAATGCGAGACACGCAATCGTATTTATAGCTAGGGCACCACTCGGTTGGCCAATAGTTTAGCAACCCTTTTTCATGAACTGCCCACGAAAGATATTCTTGTTCGTTTCGGTGGTCTTTTCTTATGGTATCGAAATTTTCTACAAAATAATCGTACACATAACCGTGTTTACCAATTTCAAATCGGTATACCGACGAGTTTCCAGTAATACGCCATTGTTTGTTGTAATCTTTGATGATCATAAAAGCATTATCGTCTTCAAAAAAACAATCAATATTATCTACAATCACCACATCCAAATCTAAAAAGAGTGCCGTTCCTTGCAATCCGTAGAGGTCTTCTTTTAGCGTGGTTAATTTTTTCCACATACGCTCTGGTAAATTGGAATTTATCTTTACCTCCGGAATCGGAAAACACTTGATGTCCTTATCAATTCCAGTTTCGTCATCAGTAAAACAAACCATAGTAAAAGGCAACGTTAAGTTGCGTTTCACCATGCTGTGTAGGCGGTTTACATAAGTGGAATCGTAAAGCGTTCCCCACTTCATGCAAAATATATGAATGTCTTTTTTAGTACTCATTTGTAATGTTATTTTTTATAAAGCACAGGGTTTAAGCTTTCGTCGTTGTACATTTTCATTTGCTTGTACACTTTCATGTATTTTTTCCCTGTTTCAATATCTTGTAAAAGTTGATCAATTGCCAACGATAAATCTTTTTTCTGCTCGAGTAGAATATCCAATTTTTCTTGGCATAGTTTTTTATGACTTTCGGAAGCATCGGTTCGTGTTGCTTCTTCTTTCATATGATATATTTTTAAAGCCAAAATCGAAAGGCGATCGATTGCCCAAGCTGGACTTTCCGAATTGATAGTAGCATCAGGTTGTATAGCTATATCTTTATATTTCTGAAGAAAATAACTGTCAATATATTCCACCGTATCGGTACGATCTTGATTGGAAGCATCTATTTTTCGCTTCAAAACTAAAGCATCCTCCGCATTAATTTCAGGATCCCTAATAATGTCCTCATAATGCCATTGCACGGTGTCAATCCAATTTTTTCGATACAACAAATGCGCAATATCATCTTTCGGATACGGATTTACAAAAGGCTGTTCCACCGTATCTTTTATATGATAGGTTTGAATACTTTCCTCAAAAACTTTAAAAGCCAGTTCGCTAAACATTCGATTTTTACTTTAAACCACAAATATACTTATTTAAAGATGGATGAATTTAGAGAATGTGTAAATTTGAAAGAAGAAATTAAGGAAGCACACCTATGGAAATCTATAATTTAAGCCAAACAAACTCAGTTGCAAACCATTTTTTAGCCGATTTACGAAATGTAAATACGCAAACCGATAGGATGCGCTTTCGAAGAAATATTGAGCGTATTGGTGAGATTTTAGCGTATGAAATGAGTAAAACGTTATTTTTTTCTTCGGAAGAAATTCAGACGCCTCTAGCAAAAAGTGAAGCCTCATTGATAAAAGAAAAGCTCATTATTTGTTCGATTTTGCGTGCTGGAATTCCGTTACACAACGGATTATTGAATTATTTAGATTGGGCAGATTCTTCGTTTATTTCGGCATATCGCTATCATACTTCCGAAAACGAATTTGAAATTAACGTAGAATATTTGGCATCGCAAAGTTTAGATGAAAAGGTATTGATACTTGCCGACCCCATGTTGGCAACGGGACAGTCGCTTTTAGCAACTTTTGAAGCTCTAACCAAAGTCGGATTGCCAAAGGAAGTGCATGTGGTTTCGGTTATTGGAGCGCAAGCGGGAATCGATTTTTTAAAAGACAAACTTCCTTCAGGCACAAAACTTTGGATAGGCGCTATTGATGAGAAACTCAATGAAAAAGGATACATCGTTCCTGGTTTAGGCGATGCGGGCGATTTGGCTTATGGCGAAAAGCTACAAAAATAAAACTACGTAAGGCACAACGATAAATGCCCAAATAAAGGCTTCTTTAAGCCATACTTTTTGAATGTTTTCAACACATTTTGCCAAAATTACCGAAAGAGGAAAGAGCAAAAATATGAGTTCTGACATGTTGTTGTTTTCAGATATTAATGCGATAAGTGTTGCTATAACAAGCATAATCATAATTAAAATTCCAGGAACTCTTGTTACGAACGATTTGTTTTGCTTCCGCAGAAAAAACGCAATCGTACTCCAAATTCCCATGATGACCATAAATATTATTGGAACGATAAAGCGCATTTGCGTATACTTTTCGAAATCAAATTCAGCAGAAAAAATAAAAAAGCTATAAAACTTTTCAAGGTTATCGGTAAGGTAACAAGTAGTGAAAACGATAATTAAAACAATGAGTAAAGTCACGAAAGGTATGAGCGAGTTTCTATAATCGTTTTTTTTGTATAAAATGATGCTGGCAAAAACGAGGAGTATAAAAAGTAGCGACCAACTGTAAAATAAGGTTGCAACAAAAATCCATAAGGAGGCATCAAATATTTTAATTTCTACGTCTTTGTTAGAACGAATACTTACAAGTCTTCTAAACGAAAGCAGTACAAAAAGGTTGGCAATGATGATGTTGGTTTCGCCAAAAAGCTTTGGAAATAAACAATTCAGCAACACAAAAAAGAGCAGTGTAAACGAATTACTTTTGGTTAAAAAATTCTTCCGATTTATAAAGTCGATGATAAATAAAGAAGCAATTGTGATACTTAACGATTGAAATAAATTGAAAATTGCAGTTTGCGAAAACGGCTCGTCTGTATAGAAAAAATAGCTCCCAACAAGGAATAAAGATGTATAAATACAAAGAATTATAAAATTTATCGGATTAGTTCTTTCAAAAATGCTTGATATCATGCTGGGTTTTTGTATTTTTGCGCTGTAAATTTAATATATCTTTTACTGATGAGTGACTTTTTCTATGCTATTCAGGATTTATTTGAAAACGTTTTGTTTATTCCATTAAACGCTTTACGTTTTTTAGACAGCTGGTGGTTATCTAATGCGATTAACTGCGTATTTATTATTATTGGTTTTATTGCCTTTGGTTATTGGATGAAACAAATGAAGATTTTCAGTGAGCAAGAACAAGACACTTACAAGCCAATTCAATAAGCGTTTAAAATATTTTTCTATATAAAAAAATCCTATCAATTCGATAGGATTTTTTATTGCTTGTATTTTACTTTAGCTTTTTTGCTGTGCGTTATAAGTTTTCAAAAACTTATTTAATTCTAATAGCGATAATGCTAGTAATAGTAACCCTAACAACGCTACTGGCACTAAGAACATATATCTCTGGAAAACATTTTTAACCTCAACCCCTCTTCTTGGAAAATCTGAAATAACATTAATAATTTCAGATTTATTTGCTCTTTCTTGGTTTAAGTCAACTAAGTCTTGTTTGATTTTATCGATTTGTCTAATTAAAGCAAGTTCTTTGTTTTGCTCAGAATTGCCATTTTCACCTAAGCTGATATTTGTTCCAGTCATTGGTTTATTAGCTTCTTTTTCCATCACTCTTTTGTAGAGTCCTTGAAGTGAGTCGATTTCTACCAACTGTCTTTTTAAGATACTGTCTTGTAGCGTAAGGTTTAATTGACGAATATTTTTCTGAATCTTAAAATAATCGTTATTCGAAATGGATTTAATAATCGGACCTTGAATTTTCTTAGCAACTTTATTATCGGTAGCTTTTACAACAACAGTATGAAAACGAGCATCGAAAGAATTGAAGTTATTTAAAAACTTCTCCATATCAATAGCTTTCTGAGTTGTAGTATCTAAACTTCTAACAAACTGGTCAAAAAGTTGGATTTTTTGATTTTCATCAGAATACGATTCTACTTCAATAGATTTAATACTACCTGCTTCTGAAGGTGATATACTAAATGCTTCAGCAAGGGCAACAGAGTCTTTCGCATCTGCTAACTCACCATAAAAATTAATATTGTTGTATAGCTGTTGTACACTTTGAAAGTTTGGTTCTAATACCATAGTTGATGAATACACTGGTACTTTCGAATAATCTAGATAACCCCCAATTACAACCCCAATAATTCCAGCGATTACAAATTTGATAATATGCTTTTGGATAAAAAGCATAAAACCGATAATAAGTCCAAAGAAACCTTTTATGATATCTCCAATAAATTTGAAGAACTTCCTAAATCCGTCTCCAATAAGTTTAAACAATTGCCCTAAATCAATTTCTTCTGAACCATTGTTTTGGTTTGGTTGAACATTCTCGCTCATATTTGTTAATTGTTTTTAAAGATTTGTTCTAATATTTTCTTGGTTATTAAATAGGTGGGTTTTACCCCTGTTATTCCTAAACCTCCAGAAGCTAAAGTGCTTCCTGTTTCTAAAGGATTGTCGGATGCGTAATAAGCATAGCGAACTTTAATATCTTCAGAAATGCTTTTTCTAATTTTTGATGCCGACTGGATGGCTTTTTGATAATGAGCTCCTTCCATTTCTAGTCCGATTACGTTCCAAGTACTATCGTAAAAAAACTTTAAAATGTCTTTGTTTTGCAAGGATGTTCCTAATACACTTATCATCGTACCTTCAAAAACACGAAGTCCGTTTCCTTCAAAATCACTCGCAGATAATTCGTTTTTAAACGGATAATTATCGGCTGTTCCTTCAAAAATATGCGCATTCGGAATCATTAAATCACCTTTTCCACCTTCTAAAATTCCTGCTTTCCCCATGATAGAAATCGAGTCGATATTCATAAACTCTTTTTCTTCTCCCTTCGATTTGTATGGTTTTAAAAGCTCATCAATAGTTTCATACGCTTGTTCTCCAAAGGCATAATCCATTACAAAAAGTACTGGCATTTCGTCCTTTCCAATCGAAGTGTCAAAACTAAAATTTATTTTGTCAAAATCAATCTTTGAAGTATCAAAAATTTGCACATCGATATTTGTACCCGAACTATCGTCAATACTTATCATTCCGTTTTTCTCGGCATAAGCTTTTACTTTGCTACGCAGGGAAGAACTTTCTGGCTGACTCAACATTTCATACACATCGTATTCGTTTTTTTGACTGCTGAATTCTTTCTTTAAGACTGCAGATGCAAAAATTGAGTTCATAACGCTGTGCATATTGGCACTGATAATATGTATTGGGCGGTGTAAAAGATTATTTTTCTTTAAAATACTTTTGATGTTGTTGGCCCAAATCTCTCCATGGATGTGGTGTCCCAAACGCTCTCGTAAAACCGGACTAAACGTAATGGTTCTTTTATTGCCGTCAATCAATTCTTCTAAAGCAATTTTACCCATCCAGTACACGATTTGTAAAAAGCGCTCCGGATTTTCTTTGGAGGTAAATACTTTGTGTGCCGCCAAACATTCTTCAAAAGTTCTGCCTAAGATACTAGCAGCATGACTCAATGCAATTTCTCGTTCGTGTGCTGTAAGTTTACTTTTCAGAACAGCTTCTTCTAATTTTTGCCAATCTCTAATTGTTTGCCCAGACTCTTCAATAAAAACATTGTCTGCAATTTTATGAGATTCAATAAACAAAAAAGTAAGATGCGTTAAAATATCGTAGATATCCGACCGTCCTCTGGTAATTTCAATATTCATTTGGTCTTCATCAATACGGTAACAATTTCTTCTTCGTTTTGGCGGAACAATCACCTCAAAACTAGAGTTTTTGTATCCTTCTTCCGAAGTTAAATTGATATATCGACATTGTTCTATTCCTACAGGAAGTCGGTCCAAGATATACACCAAACCGTTGAGTTCTACTTTTGGTTCTGCAACCGAACCGTATATTTCTGGACGTAATTGTAATAAAGATTCTCGCAACGTTTCTCCAGAAACACCCATGGGTTTGTAAAAACCGCGGTTAAAAAGGTGTCTCATAGCGATATACATTCGCTCGATAGCTCCCGAAGATTCTTGAGCTCGTGTTCTGGCTTTTATTTTACTCATAAGATCTTTTACTGAACAAAAATACAAGTTCTTTTTTAATTTACTTGTTTTTTATACAGAGATGCTCATTTTTTAACCGAAGAAACCTATAAAAAATCGAAAATTGACTCACAATTTGAAGTCGAAACCTTATTTTTTTGTAAAACCTTCTAGCACATCGGCAATTTTTCTGTCGTTTGCCAAGCGCTGTACTTTGTTTTGTCCGCCTAATTTTCCTTGCGATTTCATATAACTTTGGAAAGCACCAGTTTCTAATCGGGTTATTTTTAATTGCTGAAGGACTTTTCCTTGAATTAAATCGAAGTAATAACTGTTTTGTTGCTGAAGGACTTCATCTATTTTTTTTGAAAAGCCTTCCATATCTGATGGTTCTTTTTCAAATTCAATAAACCACTCGTGGTATGGAAGTTCGTCCGTTTTTGGAGTTATTTGTGGAGCTACTGTAAATTCGTTGATAAAAGCGTCAAAAGCAGTGATTGCTTCTTTCATAGCTTGTTCTACTTCTTTGGCAATAACATGTTCTCCAAATGCCGAGATAAAGTGTTTTATCCTTCCAGAAACAATTACACGATACGGTTTTAGCGAAGTAAATTGCACCGTGTCTCCTACGTTGTAACTCCAAAGTCCTGCATTGGTCGAGATAATCAAAACGTAATTTACACCAAGCTCAACATCTTTTAATGTGATTCTCTTAGGGTTTTCAGTATAAAAATCGTCAGCTTTGATAAACTCATAAAAAATGCCACTGTTTAGTAATAACAGCATGCCTTTTTCTGTTTGTGAGTCTTGATAAGCAAAGAAACCTTCACTTGCGGGAAAGAGCTCTATACTGTCTACTTTTCGTCCGATTAATGATTCGAATTTGGCACGGTAGGGTTCAAAATTTACGCCTCCGTAGATAAACAGATTGAAATTTTTAAAAACGTCGCCTATTTTTTTTGTTGTTTTCTGCTGAATACGTTCAAAATACATTTGTACCCAAGATGGAATTCCGCTAATTACCGTCATGTTTTCAGGAAGCGTTTCCTCAACAATAGCGTCTACTTTGGTTTCCCAGTCGTCAATACAATTGGTTTCCCAACTTGGAAGTCTGTTTTTTTGAAGATATCCTGGTACATAATGCGCTACAATACCCGAAAGTCGGCCGAGCTTAATTCCGTTTTTCTCCTGTAGAATCGGACTTCCTTGCAAGAAAATCATTTTTCCATCTACAAAATCAGCATTCCCAGTTTCGTGTATGTAATTTAAAATAGCATTTCTCGCAGATTCGATGTGCGAAGGCATCGATTCTTTGGTAATAGGTATGTATTTAGCTCCAGAAGTAGTTCCAGAAGTTTTGGCAAAATACAATGGTTTTTCAGGCCAAAGAATGTCTTTTTCACCAGCAACTACTTTTTCAACATAAGGTTTTAGCGCTTCGTAGTCTCTAACAGGGACTTCATTTACAAAGTCTTCAAAAGTTTCGATATTTTCGAAATGATGGTCTCTTCCGAAGCTAGTATTTTTGGCCGTATCGATAAGGTTTTTAAAAACCTTTTGTTGTGTTTCAATAGGGTTTGTTATCCATTGTTGGTTTTGGTAATGGACGTATTTGGCAAATATTTTGGCTGCAAACGACTTTAAGGACATATAGGTTTATTCAAAATCAATGTAATCGGTTGGGTCTACAGGATAACCTTCGCTCCAAAGTTCGAAATGGAGGTGAGGCCCTGTTGTGAGTTCGCCAGTGTTTCCGATAATGGCAATTACTTCACCAGCTTTTACTTGGTTTCCTTGACTTACACTCAATGACGAATTGTGCTTGTAAACAGAAATTAAGCCTCCGCCGTGTTCAATAATACAAACATAACCAGTTTCGGCAGTCCATTCAGCAAAAATTACCATTCCGTCTGCAACGGCTTTTATAGGAGTGTCTTTTGGTGCCAAAATATCAATAGCATAATGCTTTTCTTTGGCATTGTATTGTTGTGATAAAGTTCCGTTTACTGGCGGAAATAACACAAAGTCGGTACTCGGTGTAGCCGATTCAAAAATGTTGTATTTATCTTCAATAGCAACGCGCTCGCGTAAAAGCGAATCTTGCTTGCTTGGACTTAGATTTATTTTGATGGTATCTTTTCTGAATTCTTCTAAAAGCGAATCTTTATGAATTTCTTGCGTATTGATTTCGCCTCTTAAAACTTTTTGAATTTTATCGAAATACAAATCGTTTGCGTGCATTTGCGCTGTTAAGGAGTCGGCTTTATAGGTTAAATCCATAGCGCGTCTCTTTAAAGTTGTTGAAGAATACCCCGGAATGTATTCGCGCAGTGGCGTAAATGCAATTAAAATAGTAGTGAAAGCAATGATG
Organism: Joostella sp. CR20; assembly: GCF_038433465.1. Lineage (NCBI taxonomy): Bacteria > Pseudomonadati > Bacteroidota > Flavobacteriia > Flavobacteriales > Flavobacteriaceae > Joostella > Joostella sp. CR20. Next base: position 720,606 of record NZ_JAESVF010000001.1, read on the forward strand.
AATACCGAAAATAAAGTGCCTAGCACAAAAACATTAAGCCTGTTAAGTTTAAATGAAAGTTTTTCTTCGAAGGTATCTTCATTTAAAATAACAAGTCTGTATTTGTGCAACAGCTTTTTCCGGATGTGCTTTCTCTTTTTTTTCTTCTTAGTCATCATCAGCAAATATAAATATTAGGATGGTATGTAGCTTTCTGTTTCTAAATATTTGTTTTTATTTAACGTGAAAGTAAATACTAATTGTGTGTTTAATGCGGTAAAAGTGACGATTTTAAGAAAAAATGTAACCTAGTCTATACATTTCTTAGTACATTTGTTTTTCTAAAATATTTTAAAATGATATCATTAAACATTTTTCTAGGAATGATAGGTCCATGGCAAATAGCAGTAGTAGTAATTTTAGTATTATTATTGTTTGGAGGGAAGAAAATTCCTGAGTTAATGCGTGGTCTAGGAAGCGGTATCAAAGAGTTTAAAGATGCCTCTAGAGAAGACGATGAACCTACAACAAATCAGAAGAAAGAGAACAACTAATTTTTAACGTTCTTTTGCATACGATTTTATGAGCTTAGGTTAAATGCATTACGCTTTTGTAATTACACTAACCAAAAAAGTCCATTTATAAATACAATTGTTTATAAATGGACTTTTTTTATGTCTTGTGAAAACGATTAATTACTACTTATTAGCAACATCTTCTTTGTTTTCATCGTTGAATTTTAGTGTTTTTAAAACAGCTTCCAACTCAAACATATAGTCTCTTTTATTGGTAGATGGCGCAAAGGTAAATCCTTCTAAAACCAAAAGTCTGTTATTAGGTTTGTCTTCAACAATGTAATTGATAAACGGTCCTGCCATGGCAAAGTTTTTAACTTCCCACATTCCTTTGGTTTCTATAGCTTTTCTTCCGGCAATTTCAGTATCAAAAACATAAGGCGCATAAGCTTGCTCGGTAATCATGTACATACCTTCTCTTCTTCCAGGCACATATTTTTGCCCAATAGAATCGCGCATTTTAATAATGGCATCAACACGCGTAGAATCAGAAGGGATACTGTTTAGTGGCATTTCGTACACCAAAATATTCATGGTTCCTTTTCTTATTTGACGCTCAATCCAAAAGAAATTTCCTTCTTGTTTTGCTATTTTATAAATAGACGGCATGGTTAAAGAAATTCCAAGCTCTTCCGATAATGCAGTTTCTTTGTTTAAAGAGCGTGTAAATCTATGCTGACTCTCACGAATGTCGTTTGCCTTAAACGCATCGATAATTTCTGGAGCCGTATTGGCAATTTCTTCTATAATTTTATCTGAAGTAGTAGCTTTTACCACACCAACTTTTTGGGGTTTTGCAAACATATTTGTGCGTAGTGCTGCAACTTCTGCAGTGTCTTTTTGAACATATAAAATGTTTCGGCTATTTCTTGTAGACCCAGTAAAAACTTCAATCGGAATTTGGTGGATATTAAACAAAGGCTCTTCTTGCGGAAGTCCCAATACACTCGCTGCATAATATTTTCTGATGGAATCTCCAACACGTCCATTCCACATATCATTGTCTATCACAACAGCAAGGGTGTTGATAGCTCCAACGGAATCTGGAAGAAACTTTTCTTCATTTTCTTCGGAAGACTTTTTGCAAGATAGCACCAGTAAAAAGACTGCAATTCCTAATAAAATTTTTCTCATGGTTTTAGGTTTTAGCGTAAATTAAACTTCAAAAAAAGGTGCTAATTTTTAAAAAACTAGCACTTACAAAGTACCAATTTGGTACCAGGTGTTAATTTACTACCGCTAATATCGTTCCATTCTTGAATATTTTTAACAGAAATTCCAGGAAATTTCTTTGCAATGCTCCAAAGAGAGTCACCACTTCGAACAACATATTCTTTGGAAGCGCTTTTACTGCTAGTGTTAGACGATTTTTGAGTGCTGCTCGCCACAGGTTTTTTAGGATAAATAATTAAGCGTTGCCCAATACGAATATTGTTGTTTCTTAATCCGTTCCAACGTTTTAATTCGCTTACACGCACACCATATTTCTCAGCAATCTTCCCTAAAACATCGCCACTTTTAACTTTATAACGAATTTGAGCACTTGTTTCAACCAATTCTGGAAGTGGTTTTTCTTTCTGAAGCAACTCTTTCTCTACACGAGCATAAATAGAATCTTCGTTGGCTACAAAACGGCCAATTGCTTTTCTCGGCAGGCGAAGGGTGTAATTTTTGTTATCGATAAACGGAATGATATCGAGTTTATAAGAAGGATTGAAAAATTGTACTTCTTCACGGTCTACTTCTAAATACTCCGAAATTTGATCGAAAGTGATGAGTTTTTTAATGCGTACCGTATCGGTTTCAAAATAAGCTGCTTCAGCACCATAATCTTCAAAACCGTGCTCTTTGGCGTATTCCATAATATACATGGTTGCTAAAAATGCAGGAACATAGCCAGCAGTTTCTCTTGGTAAATATGGTCTTAAATTCCAATAATTACTAGAGCCACCGCTTCTTCTAATTGCTTTATTTACGTTTCCAGGACCCGAGTTGTAGGCTGCAAGTGCCAAATCCCAATCGCCAAACATTTCGTACAGCTTTCCTAAGTATTTACAAGCTGCTTCGGTAGAGCGGATAGGGTCGCTACGTTCGTCAACATAACTACTTACATCGAGGCCGTACATTTTTCCGGTAGGATACATAAATTGCCAAATTCCAGTAGCACCAACTCTCGATTTTGCTTTTGGGTTTAAGGCAGATTCTATCACTGCCAAATATTTCATTTCTAACGGGATGTCGTAGTTGTCGAGGGCTTGTTCAAATAGCGGAAAGTAAAACTTACTTCGCGCCATTACGCGCGTTAAAAATGCTCGTTTGTTTTTCAAGAACATTTTAATAACGCTTTCTAACGATGGGTTGTACTCTACATTAAAAGGCGTTTTTTGGTTGAGTTTCGCCAATCGAACTTTTAGTGTGTCGGTAGGAAGGTCAACATCGTTTACAGGCTCGAAAGTTAAATTGGTAATATCTGTGTAAATTGTATCGTACAGACCAGCGTTTAGAAATTCGCTCATCCAGATACTGTCTATTTTTTTTGCCTGCGGATGGTCGGCATATCCATAGGTTTTTAATTCTTTAGCAATTACATATTTTGTTCCGTCGACTAAAACAGAATCGCTTTCTTGAAGAATTTCTTGGTCTACAACATTTAAACTGTCGCTAGAAATTTCTAGAGTTTCAAGATTTTTTTGAAGGTTGCTTTTTGGTTGTTGGGCGAAGGCGAGGGAGCCAAAAGTACTGATTAATAGCACTGTGAAAACGTTCTTCATTAATCAAATAGGTTTATTGTTTTCTTATACAATTTGTAAAAATCGTATTTTTTTCAATTAAAAACATATCAAATTTGTTAAAAAAATAAAGCCTTTCGAAGTTCCGAAAGGCTTTATGGTATGATTTTGTGTTGTATGATTGGAAAATTACGCTAAAATAGCAGCAATTCCAGGAAGTGTTTTTCCTTCTAGGCTTTCGAGCATTGCGCCTCCACCTGTAGAAACATAACTTACTTTATCTTCAAAACCGAATTGCTTTACAGCAGCAACAGAGTCACCTCCACCTACTAAAGAGAAAGCGCCGTTTTTTGTAGCTTCTTCAATAAAACTTCCGATAGCGATGGTTCCTTTAGAAAAGGTTTCCATTTCAAAAACACCAACTGGACCATTCCAAAGTATTGTTTTTGATTGTAAAATAACTTCTTTAAAGTTTTGTAGTGTTTGTGGCCCAGCGTCTAAACCTTGCCATCCGTCTGGAATTTCGTTTACTGGAGTAACTTGTGTTTCTGCATCGTTATTAAAATCGTCGGCAGCAACAACATCTACTGGTAAATGTACTTTTACACCTTTTGCTTCAGCTTCTTTTAAAATCTCTAAAGCAAGCGCTTGTTTGTCGTCTTCGCAAATAGAATCTCCAATTTTTCCGCCTTGAGCTTTTACAAACGTATATGTCATTCCACCACCAATAATAAGGTGGTCTACTTTGTCTAAAATATTTTCAATAATGGTAATTTTTGAAGAAACCTTAGAACCTCCTAAAATTGCAGTTACAGGTTTTTCTCCGCTTTCCATTACTTTAGCAATCGACTCGATTTCTTTTGCCATTAAGTACCCAAAACATTTGTTTTCACCAAAGTATTTTGCAACAACAGTTGTCGATGCGTGCGCTCTGTGAGCAGTTCCAAAAGCATCGTTTACGTAGATGTCTCCAAGTTTTGAAAGTCCTTCAGCAAATGTTTCTTCTCCTTTTTCTTCTTCTTCATGAAAACGTAAATTCTCCAATAAAAGCACTTCACCTGGTTGTAAAGCTGCAACAGCCTCTTCAGCAACTCTACCAACACATTTGTCGATAAATTTTACTTGTACACCAATAATTTCAGAAGCTTTTTTTGCTAGATGCGTTAAAGACATATCATCTCTAACTTCACCTTTTGGGCGTCCTAAGTGGCTCATTAAAACTGCGCTCCCACCATCTTCTAAAATTTTAATGATTGTTGGTTTTGCAGCTTCGATACGGTTGGTATCTGTAATGTTAAACTCAGCGTCTAAAGGCACGTTAAAGTCTACACGAATTAATGCTTTTTTATTTTCGAAATTAAAATCGTCTATCGTCTTCATCTTATAATAGGGTTAATTAAGTGGCAAATTTAACTATTTATCGTTAGCTGAGAAAACACCTTTTTGTTATATAAAGTTAAATCGGTATTAAATTATTTACAGCAGTTTTCTTTTCTTCAGCATTGAAAGATACTATCTTTTATGAAACTTACATTTGTAGAAACAAACTTTAAAAGTTACTTTCACACCTTAAATAAATTACCATGCTTTTTAGCGAAGTTTTAGGGCAATCTCACATAAAAAAACACTTAACGTATAGTGCCGATAATGGCCGAATTCCACATGCACAACTTTTTGTTGGTCCTGAGGGAAGCGGAATTTTACCAATGGCAATTGCCTATGCGCAATATATTTTGTGTGGCAATACCAACGAAGAAAATAACACAGGACGCGAAGCGTGTAATTTAAAATTCAACAATCTTTCGCATCCCGATTTGCATTTTGCTTTTCCGGTTGCTGTTACCGATACCGTAAAGAACCATCCTGTAAGTAGCAAGTTTTTAACCGAATGGCGCACTTTTGTAAAAGAACAGCCTTACGGAAACTTGTTTGATTGGTATAAAGTGCTTGATATTGAAAAAAAGCAAGGTCAAATTGGTGTTGATGAAGCTGAAGACATTGTAAAAAAACTTTCGCTTAAAGCTTACGAAGGTGGTTATAAAGTAATGATTATTTGGATGGCCGATAGGATGCACAATTCTGCCGCCAATAAATTATTAAAACTGATAGAAGAGCCGCCAAACAAGACTTTTTTTATTTTAATTGCTGAAGACGAAGGGCAAATTATACAAACCATTCGCTCGCGTTGTCAAGTATTGCATTTTCCGCCACTTGCAGAAAGTGTAATTGCGGAAGCTCTAGAAGTCAATGGAACCGACGCCAATAAAGCATTGAAAATTGCGCATCAAGCTAATGGAAATTTTAATAAGGCACTCGATTTAATTCATCAAAACTCTGAAGATTTGGTGTTTGAAAAATGGTTTGTTACCTGGGTACGTGCCGCCTTTAGAGCCCGTGGGAACAAAGCTGTTATTCATAATTTAATAAGTTGGAGTGAAGAAGTTTCTACTACTAACAGAGAAACTCAAAAACGATTTTTACTTTTCTGTTTGGATGTTTTTAGGCAAGCCCTGCTTATTAACTATCAAGCGAGTGAGCTAACATATATCGATTTTTCTGCGGATAATTTTCAGTTAGAAAAATTTGCACCCTTTGTGCATGGAAATAACATCCTCGAAATTACAAAAGAACTCGAAGATGCTATTTATCATGTGGGACGTAACGGAAACGGTAAAATAATCTTCACCGACCTTTCTATTAAGTTGACAAGATTATTGCATGTGAAAGAGTAATTAAGCAACTCCTTTCTTCGATTCTTTAATTGCATGATCACAAGCTCTTGCTGTTAGCGCCATATAGGTTAACGACGGGTTTTGAGTTGCAGTAGAGGTCATGCAAGCACCATCGGTAACATATACATTTTTACATGCGTGTAATTGATTCCATTTGTTTAATAAAGATGTTTTTGGGTCTTTCCCCATGCGTACACCCCCCATTTCATGGATGTCTAACCCAGGCGCTTTGTCTGGTACGTCGTGAGCTTTAATATTTGTAAATCCGGCTGCTTCAAACATTTCTGTAAATTGTTCAACATAATCGGTAATCATTTTTTCATCATTGTCGTCATAATCCAAATTGATACGTAAAAGCGGAATTCCGTATTGGTCTGTTTTTTCAGTGTCTAAACTCAAAGTACTTTCTTCTTTCGGAATAGTTTCTCCCATCATATGAGAGCCTACACGCCAGTTTCCGTATTCCGGACTTATCAAACTTTGTTTCAGTTCTTCTCCTAATCCGTCGGCATGTTGAATAACTTGACGGTAAGCACCAAAACCTGCAGCATACCCTCTTAAAAAGTTAGTTTCTTGTTTTTCTACATTCCTAAACCTAGGGATGTAGCCACTTGTTGGTCTTCTTCCTTCAGTAGTAATATCTAAATTTCCGTCGTATTCTGCACTCATACTCACCCTATAATTATGAAAGGCAATGTATTTTCCTAAAAGTCCGTTGTCGTTACCCAATCCATTTGGAAAACGATTCGACTTAGAGTTGAGTAAAATCATATTCGAGTTAAAAGCACTCGCGTTGAGGAATATCACAGGAGCGAAATATTCGGTAGTTTCCTTTGTGTTAGCATCAATCACTACTACGCCTGTAGCCTTTTCTTGTTTATCGTCGTAAATAATAGAATGTACTACGGCATTGTGTTTCATTGTTAAATTCCCTGTTTTTTGAGCCCAAGGAATAGTGCTAGCGTTACTGCTAAAGTAACCTCCAAAGGGGCATCCACGACGACATAAATCGCGGGTTTGGCACATAGCTCTTCCTTGTTTCATGAAGATTTCTTTGTTTTCTGTAATGTGCGCGCAACGCCCATAAATAACATGTCGTTGGTTGTTGTATTTTTTGGCAACTACTTTTTTGAAATATTCTTCGGTTGGATTTAGCCCCATCGATTTTAAAAATTCTCCATCTGGCAGTATATCCAAGCCGTCGTACTCCCCCGAAATTCCTACAAACTTTTCAACATAACTGTACCAAGGCGCTAAGTCTTTGTAACGAATTGGCCAGTCTACAGCAAAGCCATCGCGGGCTGGACCTTCAAAATCATAATCGCTTATACGTTGTGTTTGGCGTGCCCAAAGCAAAGATTTCCCTCCTGTTTGATATCCGCGAATCCAATCGAAAGGCTTTTCTTGAATGTAAGGTTGCTCTTTATCTTTTGTGAAAAAGTGTTGCGAATCTTCCATGAAATTATAACATCTAGCTGCAATCGGATTTTCCTTTTGAGCATCAAAAGTAGTTTTATTGGCATGTTTTAATTCCCACGGCATTTTGTTGGTAGTAGGATAGTCTTTAATATGTGTAACATCTCTACCGCGTTCTAATACTAAGGTTTTCAATCCTTTTTCGGTAAATTCTTTAGCAGCCCAACCGCCACTCATTCCAGAGCCAATTACAATGGCATCAAATGTGTTGTTTTTTGTACTGTCTATATTAAAATTAGGCATTGATATTTATTTTATCGGTTGGGTTAATTGTTTTAGATTTATATGAAAAGGCGCCAGGAATAAGTTTATACGGCATCAAATTCGTCATGTAGTATTCGCTGTTTTTATAGCCCCACACAGCTGTGTTTTTTGTAGTATGCAAAAAGCTTAAAACTTGGGGATTTAAACTTTCGCTTTGCATCATTTCTTTTAGGACTGTTAGTTTTTCTTCAGCATTCAAATCGGTAAAATCATCCCCATAATTCTCTTTCACTGTAGTATTGAAGCTTCTTAGTCCAGCTAAGTATGTGTTTTGTGTTTCAGTATCAGAACAGTCGTCTAGCATTACCCAAACAAAATTCTGAATTTTAAGAGAAACTCCGCCTGGAGTGTCTGTTTCTGGAAGCATGGTGTCGATAATTTCTTCTAAAAGAATTTCCTCTTCTTCAGAAATTTTAAGTTTATTTAGAACAATTGGTGTGCGTTTGTCTAGAAAACTACATGAAGGTACAAGCATTAAGCCACCCGTGATGAGTCCCAAGCTTTTGAGGGCATTCCGTCTTTTCATTTAATTTGCTTTAGGTAGTTAGTTAGGTTTTAATTCTGTTGAATTGTTAGTAAATATAAATATTAAGTTGCATAAACCTAAAAAGATGATATGTTTTTTATTAAAATGAAAATATAACTGCTAATTTTCTGAAACAGGAAGGGTGATGGTAAATTGGCTTTCTCGGATAGATTGCATAAAAAAATCCACCTTTATGTAAAGATGGATTTTTTGTTGAGGCATCGAGCGGATTCGAACCGCTGTACAAGGTTTTGCAGACCTCTGCCTAGCCACTCGGCCACGATGCCCTTTTTCGGTTGGCAAATGTAATAAAAATATTATTCTTTAACCAAAAGTATTTTTAAAAACGAAAATTGGGATTATCTGCTCAATGTCATTTCGATAGTTACTTGCTCTACGTTTCCTCCAATTGGCGGATTGATTTTAGAAACAGCAACAGTAGCTTCGTCTGTAATTTCAATTTCGGCTAAAATTCGGTCTAAAATACGCTTGGCAACATGCTCTAAAAGTTTTGAGCGGATGGCCATTTCTTCTTTTACAATTCGGTTTATTTGCACGTAATCTACTGTATCTTTAAGTTGGTCGCTCGCCGCCGAAGGTTGTAAATTTGCTTTTACAGCAACATCCACACGGTAGTCGCTTCCTATTTTTCCTTCTTCTACCAAGCACCCATGGTAGGCGTAAACTTGTATGTTGGTTACTTTTATAATTCCCACAATTGTAAATTTATAGTTGTTAATTACCTAAAACCTAAAACCTAGAGCTTACAGCCTAAAGCCTAAAGCTTTTTTAATACTAAACATCATCAAAATCTAAAGCGATAGTTTCTGTAGTTGGATGCGCTTGACAGGTAAGAATTAAACCTTCGGCTATTTCTCCATCAGTTAGAATTTGATTTTTAATCATGGTTACTTTTCCTTCCGTTAAGCGAGCCACACAACTGCTACAAATTCCACCTTGACACGAATATGGCGCATCGAGGTCTTCTTCTAAAACGGCATCTAGCACACGTTTTTTACGATCCATAACAAATTCCGACTCTTCATCGTCTAGCAATACTTTAACTTTGGTTTTACCATCGTCTACCGTAGTTGGAGCTTCTGAAGTTTCGTCTGAAGATGTAAAGTGTTCGATGTGTATTTTTTCATCTGAAACACCATTTTCTTTTAAAGTTTCCGAAGTGGCTTCAATCATAGCTTCTGGACCACAAATGTAAAAAGCATCGAAAGGTGTTTCTTTGTGCTTGTTTTTCAGTATAAAATTAATCGTTGAGCGTTCAATACGTCCAAATAAAGCACCTTCTTCTTCGGTTTGGCTGTATACAAATTGTGCGCTTAAACGTTCTGGAAATTCCTTCAGTAAGGAAGTTAATTCTTGGTGAAACATGGTTTCTGCCAACGATTTATTTCCGTAAACCAACATAAAATGTTTATCGGTGTTTTGCAATACATCCTTGATAATACTCATAATTGGCGTAATACCACTACCCGCAACAAAAGCGACAACGTTTTGCCCTATAAATGTGTTGTTGTTGAAAGTAAAACGACCTTCTGGCGCGTGTACTTCAAAGGTGTCGCCAACTTGAATGTGCTGTGCGAATTTCGAAAATGTTCCGTTTGGCATTTCTTTAATACCTACAGAAATATTGGTTTCATCTGTACTCGAACAGATGGAATACGAACGGCGAACTTCTTTCCCTTCGATTTCTTTTTTAATGGTAATGTATTGTCCTGGTGTAAATTGAAAAGTATCTTTTAGGTTTTCAGGAATTTCAAAAGTAATTACAATTGCTTTTGGTGTGGTTTTATGTGTCGCTATAACTTTAAGCGAATGAAAATGAGTCATCAATAAATAATTTTTGCAAAAATAACGATTGCATTTACTTTTTGAAATGCGATTAAGAAAAATTTATACATAAAATTCTTAGGTATTAATAAATTTTCTATATTTGAATGAATATCAATTACAAATGAGTAACTCAAAACTATATAAAGGAAGTTTAAACACCATCATTTTAAAGCTTTTAGAAGAAAATACAAAAATGTATGGTTACGAAATTACGCAAAAGGTAAAAGCGCTTACCAAAGGCGAACTCGAAATTACCGAAGGCGCACTTTACCCAGCTTTGCACAAATTGGAAGCCGAAGGTTTGCTTGATGTTGAGGTTGTAAAAGTGGATAACCGAATGCGTAAATATTACAAATTAACCCAAAAAGGAACCACTGAAACCGCTAATAGATTGTCGGAACTTGAGAGTTTTATTAGAAATATGGAGCATTTGGTAAATCCTAAATGGAGTATTGATTAAAAATGATTTTGTAATGAAGTTAACAAAAGAACAAATACAGACTATTGAATATGCCCTAGGAAAAAGAGGTGTAGATTATATTGATTTAAAATATGAGTTACTAGACCATATTGCTACTGAAGTAGAACAATTAATGACTGATGATGCTACAATTTCTTTTGAAGAAGCATGTAATATTGCTTTTGAAAAATGGAAAGGCACATTAAAAACATCGAGTAGTTTTTGGTTGGGAATTGTGCACTCAGCACCTAAAATTGTAATAGATAGTTGTGTGTCTATCGTTAAAGATTTAACATATAAACTTATTGGTTATGGTGTTTTGATTTCGCTTCTTATATTTTTAATACTGAAAGTGTATCCTTTAGAATTTTCCGATAGTTTGTTAATTGTAATTGGTGTTTTACAATATGCTATTGGAACTGCACTTTTAGTTTTATTTTTAATCATAAAACGTTCAAATTACAAAACAAGTTACAGCTTTGTATTTAATGTAAATGCCATACCTTTCGCTTTGTATTATGTACTTTTTAATGTTGGTTTTGAGTTCTATGTTGTTAAAAGTCAAGATTTTGATTTAATTAATATTTTTATTCAGGTTTTAATGATACTTTATCCAATTTATGGATATAGAATGTTTAAAAAACATTTTGAATCGCGTAAAAACATATTAACTACAGCATGATTTTAACCAAAGAAGAAATAAAGTTTATCGATAATTATTTGCTGAATGAAGGTGTTGACTATTTAGATGTTAGAGCGGAAATGGTCGACCATGTTGCTTCTGGGGTAGAGTTTGAAATAGTTGAAAGCCAAGTTTCTTTTTATGAAGCATTTAAAAGTTACATGATAATTCATAAAAAAGAGCTATTGCGTTACAACAAACAATTTTTGAGAGGAGTTGATTTGAATTTATTAAAAGCGTTCTTTTTAAAAGTTTTGAGTTTAGAATTTATATTGATTTTTCTGTTGAGTTATTTGCTGATGAGTTTTTTAGTTTTAAATCTGAATTCGGTTAAAATGATAAATGCTATTTCAATAACGATCTCAATAGTAGGAGGGATTCTTTACTTTGTAATTTTCTACAGGAAGAAGGAATTTAATTTCTCTGCAATTCAACGACTTGGACTAATGTTTGTCATTTTATTTCAGTTAGGAACAAGTCTTGGTAAATATTTATTCTCAATTAATTCTCTACAAGAACTCGACGGGAATATGTTTTATGTGCTAGTTGTTTTTAACTCTATTTTACTAGCGGTTTACGGTATTATGTTACGAACAGGTATTGCGTACAAAAAATATTATGAAGAACAATTTATAGGCTAAAATATGAAACTCACTCCTGAACAAACAGCGCAACTTTATGCCTTTACACGGCAACATTATGTAGAGGGGTACGATTTGCAAACCGAGTTGGTAGACCATTTGGCTAACGGAATCGAACAGCAATGGCAAGAAAATCCTACTGTTACTTTTGAGGAAGCCTTGCAAACCGAATTTAAAAAATTTGGTGTTTTTGGTTTTATGGAGGTGGTCGAAGAGCGTGAAAAAGCACTCAATAAAAAGTATTTAGGGTTTATTAAAAATCAGTTTAAAAGTTATTTTTCTTGGCCAGAAGTCGTTAAATTTTTATCGGTTTTTAGTGTGTTCTTTTTTGCATTGTATTGGGTAGAGCAAAAAGCTACAACAATGCTAGTAGTTTTAGGGTGCGTTTTTTTGTGGTCGTTATTCCGACTTTTTGTACTGCAAAGACATTTTAAAAAACGAAAACAAGAAAACAATAAAAAGTGGCTGCTCGAGCAACAAATATTTAATATTGGCGGTTTTGTAAGTGCATTAATTATGCCTTTTAATATGATGCTTCAGTTTCGATTTTTTGAACTTTTTTCGTGGTCAACACTTACCGTTTTACTTGTTAGTTGCGTGCTTACCATGTATGTTTTTCTGTTGCACATCGTGTTGTATAAAATACCAAATAAAGCCGAGCAATATCTGTTAGAAATGTATCCAGAATATGCAATGGTGTAAAATGTTCTGTAACAAATTAATAGAAACTGCTACCAATAGGTAAGAACTATAAAAATATTGAACTCATTTAAAACCATCAACCAAAACAAATGATTAAACACTTTCTTTCGCTACAATGGAAATCTTTTTTTAGGTCGGCTTCATTTGCAACAAACCTCGGAATGAAAATATTTATGGGGTTTTTGGCGCTGTACTTTATGGGAAGTTTTGCCGTTATGGGAGGCGCTTCGTATTACATTATCGAAGAAGAGCTTCAAATGGACGCTTTTGTAACCATCAACCGATTGCTAATTTACTATTTAGTGTGCGACTTGGTATTTAGGTACATGCTTCAAAAAATGCCAGTGGTTAACATCAAACCGCTTTTGTACCTTCCTTTCAGCAAAAATAAAATTGTTCACTTCAGTTTATGGAAAACAGTCATTTCATTTTTTAATATCATTCACCTGTTTTTCTTTGTTCCATTTTCTGTTGTTTTAATAATGAAAGGCTATCCGCCATTACAAGTAATTATTTGGGCAATTGCTGTTTTCGCACTTTTTTACTGCAACAATTTTATCAATATCTTTTTAAACGGAGTTAATTCGGTTTTAATAGCGGTATTTATTATCGTTGCTGCTTTGGGTGTGTGTCAATACTACGGTATTTTTGATATTACGCTATTTACAGGGCCAATTTTTGAGTCGTTCTATCACAATTCGTTTTTGGCTATTATTCCTATTCTTTTAATGCTAGCCTTGTATTTTGTAGCATTTACATATTTTAAAAAGAATTTATATCTCGATGCTGGTTTGGCAAGCAAACACCAAGAAGCTAAGGTGGAAGATTTAGATTGGTTAAATCGCTTCGGAAGTATTTCGGTATTTCTTAAAAACGACATCAAACTTATTAAAAGAAACAAACGCTCTAAAACGGCTGCCTTTATGAGTGTGTTGTTTATTTTTTACGGATTACTATTTTTTACGAATTCTCTCGAAGTGTATCAAGGAGCGCCATGGCGCATCTTTGCTTCAATTTTTGTTACGGGCGGATTTTTATTCAGCTTCGGACAATTTGTACCGAGTTGGGATAGTTCATACTATCCGTTAATGATGAGTCAAAATATTCGTTATCGCGATTACCTCGATTCTAAATGGTGGCTTATGGTTATGGTAACTGTTGTGACTACCATTTTAGCATCATTTTATTTGTACTTCGGATGGGAAATTTACCTAGCAGTTATAACAGGTGCTATTTACAACATTGGAGTTAATGCCCATATGGTACTTTGGGGAGGTGCGTATATTAAAACCCCAATCGATTTAACGAGTAATAAAAAAGCCTTTGGCGACTCGCAAGCCTTCAATGCAAAAACACTTTTGTTAACCATCCCTAAAATGATTCTTCCTGTGGTTTTGTATGCTATAGGGCATTATACCGTAGGGCCATTTTTAGGCTATTTATTGGTAATACTTGCCGGAATATTAGGGTTTGCCTTTAAAGAAAAAGTGTTCAATATTATTGAGCGAATTTATAAAACAGAGAAATACAAAACATTAGCCGCATACAAACAAAAAAATTAACACCATGATAAGTACACATAACCTTTCAAAAACATATAACGGAAATACAGTTTTAGCCATCGAAGATTTGCAAATTCCAAGCGGACAAATTTTCGGACTCGTAGGAAATAACGGAGCTGGGAAAACCACACTTTTCAGTTTGTTACTCGATTTAATTCAGCCAACTACTGGGCATATAAAAAACAACAGTATCCAAGTAAACGAAAGCGAAGATTGGAAACCGCTAACCGCTGCTTTTATCGATGAAACTTTTTTAATTGGCTATTTAACTCCTGAAGAATATTTTTATTTTATTGGAGAGTTACGCGGACAAAACAAAGAGGATATCGACAAGTTTTTGGTAGATTTTGAAGATTTTTTCCACGGAGAAATACTAGGCGGAAATAAATATTTGAGAGATTTATCTAAAGGAAATCAGAAAAAAGTAGGAATTGTAGCTGCGTTTATCGGAAGTCCAAAAGTGATTATTTTAGACGAACCTTTTGCGAACCTCGACCCTACAACTCAAATCCGTTTAAAAAAGTTAATCACCAAATTCAAAGACAATGCTGATGTTACGGTTTTAGTTTCTAGTCACGATTTGCTACATGTAACCGAAGTCTGCGAGCGCATTGTAGTTTTAGAAAAAGGAAAAACAGTAAAAGATATTCAAACATCTTCGGCAACATTAAAAGAATTAGAAACTTTTTTTGCTGAAGAAATTTTGAGTGAGACGAATAATTCTTATGTATAGTTTTAAAAATTATATAAAGTCATTTTTGATAATAAATGTTGATTTATATATTAAGAGAAATAAATATTCCAAGAACTGAAATTAATGTGTGGGAAACAGTTTCTTACTATTTTCAAAAAGATAAAAAGCAACTATCAAATGAGTTTCAGGATTTTCACGACAGATTAACCTATAAGTATCCATGTCTTTCTGAAAGTAGTGATACTGTTTGGGGAGATGGCCCTCTCATTAATAATTTTGGAGATAAAGTTGCATGTATTGATTTGATTATTGGTTTTAGTAAAGAGGAAGAAAAAAAATCAATCCAAGCACTGAACTATATAGTGAGTTTAGCCACAGAATTTAATTTTGATTTATATTTAGAAGGAACTAATAAGATAATACGACCAAACAAGGTAGCAAGAAAATATGACCAATTAACTTCTAAAGGAATTATTCTTGCTTTAATTTTAATGTCTTTATTTAATATTTCTGACCATGTCTATAACATTGAAAATGAAATTCCTTTTAAACCTACTGGTGGGAAAAGAGCTATAGTTGATGTTGCTTTTTATGGGATTGCTAAAGTTTGTATAAAAGTAGTTGATTATGACACATTACAATTCATATTAAAAAATATTACAATTATTGTTATAATTTGGTATTTGTATGACATATATAATTATTTTATTTTTAAAAGGAGAAGCCAATATTTAATCAGGTCTTCAAAGAAGTTTAGACGAAATTAAACAACAACATAGCAATATGACTAAAATAGAAGAAAGGATAAATATTGCAATTTCTATAAAATCAAATTATGGAGAACGTAAAAAAGGAATTGACCGCCAAATTCAAAATTTGAAGTGGTTAATTACAATGAATGTTGTTTTATCTATTCTTTTTATAGGATTTATTTTTGCCAGTATCTTTTTTGAGCCTCTAGGCCTTAAGGTTTTTCAATGGCATAAAATGGGACTAATGGTTGTTTTTTTGCCAATGTTTTTAATGCGAATTCCAAATGATATTTTTGAGTTGAAATTACTTAATCACTCCAAAAAAATATCCGGTAGTAAAGATTTTACTGCGCTCGATACTTTAAATATCGATTTGGCAAGCTTTATTCGTAAACAAAACAACCAAATAAAAAGTGCTCCTGTGTGGTTTGCTTTGACATTGTTTCTTTTGCTAGCAGGCGTTTTTCAAACTATAAATCAAGAAGTCAATGTGTATTGGAGTTATGTTAAAATCCCTGTAGTTTTATACATTCTACTATTTGTAATCAGGTTTTTTATGCTGAATAAAAAGCTCAATAAAAACATTCAACAAGTAGAAGAAAAATTAACAACAATATGAGTTTTAAAGTTTTTCGATGTTGCTTGCTTGTAATTTTAAGTTGTTGTTCTATTTCATTGTAGAAAGTCAGCACGCAATGCAAAGTGTGCGGTAGTACACGTGTATTTTTACTTTAAAAACAATATTGATTTGAAAATGGAAATTAACACATTTACAAATTTTAAAGCATTCAATAGTTTTATTGGGGTTCAAGCACCAATCGGTAGTAATATAGATATTGGGAAATACCCTGAAAACACTTTGCTGAAATCGCAAGGTATTTATATTGATTTTTACCGAATTTCTTTTAAAACCAATTACATCAATCCCGAATTACCAGATTACGACCCAAAGAGCCCAAAACCAATTACAGCCGTATTTTTTAACAGTCCGGGAAAAATATACGAATGGGAACTGACCGATAATTTTGAAGGCTATTATCTGCAACTATCAAAGGAGGTTATTGAAAAGAACCGTTATCTGTTTCAAAAATTTTTAGAATATGGTTATCACGAAGCTTTGTTTTTAACTAAGCAAGAAGAACAAGAAATTGTACTGCTTTACGAAAATCTTATTCAGAAATGCAGTGATAAAAGTACGGGTCAGAATGTTTTATTGGCCTATGTAAATTTAATCTTGAATTTAGTTGAATCTTTTTATAAAAGGCAATTTGCCACCGAAACAAAAAAGTACAATCACATTGTAAGCGAATTTCAGCAATTACTTCGAGACTATTATACTAGCAGAATTGAAGGTGTGCCTACGGTACATTATTTTGCTGATAAAATGAAGCTCACTCCCAATTACCTTGGAGATGTTCTCAAAGCCTATACTCATAAATCTGCTATAGAAACTATTCACGAACATATTACCAACAGGGCAAAAAAATTACTTCTTGAAAGCAATCTTACAAGTACCGAAATAGCTTTTGAGTTAGGATTTGACTATCCTAACTATTTTTCCAAGTTTTTTAAAAAGCAAACACAACTCACACCAAATCAATTTAGGAAGGAAAAAAATACCAAAAAGTAGGAAACATCAGTAAAAAGTTTCCTTTTTATAAGTAAATCGTTCACTGTAAAGTGTTTATTATCAGGTAATTTTGTGATATAGTTTTTTAATAATCATAAAAAAATAATATTATGTCACAACAAAAAATTTCTTATAAGAACACTAATAACGGACTAATGATGTCTGCTTATTTAGACCTCCCGAATGATTTTGATAAAAACAAAACCTATCCTGCTTTGGTAATTACGCATCCAGGTGGTGGTGTAAAAGAACAAACTGCAGGTATTTATGGAAGAAAATTTTCTGAACACGGTTTTATAACCATCGTAACAGACGCGTCTTATCAAGGTGAAAGTGGTGGCGGACCTCGTCAGTTAGAGAACCCTTATATCAGAACGGAAGATATAAGTTCTGCTATCGATTATTTAACAACATTACCTTATGTAGATAATGAACGCATTGGCGCTTGGGGAATATGTGCAGGTGGAGGTTACACCGTAAACGCAGCTATTAATGACAAACGTATTAAAGCCGTTGGAACAGTTAGTGCGGTTAATATTGGGCATATGATTAGCAAAGGTTGGCTAGGCGACCAAGATATGAAAGATGCCATTGCTTCATTAGAATTTGGTGCTTCGGCAAGAACTCAAGAAGCTAATGGAAGCGATGTAGTCCAAATGCCAATGGCGCCAATGAAAAAAGAGGATACACCTTACACCGATCTAAAAGAAGCTTGGGAATATTATCATACCGATAGAGCGCAATGTTCCACATCACCAGGATATGGAACGGCAAGAAGCCTTACCCAATTGGTTACTTATGATGCCTATAATATGGCGGAAATCTATTTAACACAACCATTGTTTGTAGTAGCAGGTAGTGTTGCAGAAAGTAAATGGATGAGCGATGACCTTATGGAAAGAGCAGGAACGGACAATAAGCAACTATATATCGTTGAAGGTGCAAATCATATGAAACTGTACGATATTCCAAAATATTTAGATGAAGCAGTTGCACAATTAGCACCGTTCTTCAAAGAACATTTAGGTGTAGCGAAACTTGTTGAAGCTTAATTTCAATAGTATTTGAGGCCGAAGTTTTACTTCGGCTTTTTTATTAAATTTTCAGAAAACTATACAGATGAAAAAAGAACGTTTTGAAGCCATTACAGATGCCGTTATGGCAATTATCATCACTATTATGGCATTAGAGATTGAACTGCCAAATCTAAGTGAAGTAGGGGTAAACGATTTTTTGGTGCAAATCATAATTTATATTATAAGCTATGCCTTTATTGCTATTCTTTGGATTAACCATCACAATATTTTTAAATACGTGAAAATTGTTGACCATACAACTTTATGGCTTAACTTCTTGTTATTGTTTTCAACTTCTTTGATTCCTTTAGCCACAAGAACCATTGATGAGTTATTTTACGATAATAAAAGTCACATTATATTTGCTTTAGTATTTGGTTCTGCAACCTTATTTTACTTTTTGCTAGATGAAAGGTCTTTAAAATTATCTGGAGATACACGTACCGCAGATACTAGAAAAATGAATATTATTGCAATTGTTTTATTTGCTTTGGCTATTCCTTTAAGTTATGTAAACGTTTATATGTCGTCTGCAATTTTTGTTTTGGTTCCAACTGCTTATTTTTTGTTACCTAGAAAATTTCTGAATAAAAATATAGCCAACTAATAAATGACAAATTAACAACAATATGAGTTTTAAAGTTTTTCGATGTTGCTTGCTTGTAATTTTAAGTTGCTGTTTTGGTAGCAAAGTATTTTCTCAAAATGAAATAGTTGGAAAAGTACTCGACGCAAATTCTTCCGAAGTTATACCGTACGTAAACATTGGAGTTGAAGGCAAAAATATTGGCACAATTTCTAAAGATGATGGTTCTTTCCGTATACAATTAACCAACAAATTGCAGGGTGCTTCTATTACTTTTTCATGTGTAGGTTTTGAAAAGAAAACAGTTGCTATTTCAGCTTTAAAGAAAAATCCTGAAGTTACTTTAACTCCGAATATCTTAATGCTCGATGAGGTTGTTTTGTCGGAATTCAAAAAGCAAAAACGTATCGATAAAAAATTGGGCGGGTATAAAAAAACATGGTTTAATACTGGCGAAGCCAATACAGATAGTTATGGCCAAGGAAAGGAGTACGGACTCAAAATTGAAAGTCCGGGGGTTGAATATAAAATTGAAAAGATAAATTTCTCGCTAAGCGAAAACACCATCGACAGTGTTTTGTTTCGAATAAATATCTACAAACTCACTTCTGATGGAGAACCGACAAATTCAATTTTACCCGAACAGCTTTTTGTAAAAACGTATAAAGGAGAACATTTGGTAAGTGCAGATGTTTCTAAAATACCATTGAATATTGATGAAGATATAATGGTAAGTATAGAGCCTGTGCGGCTTTGGTATGATGTTAAAAACGACAATCAGTTGTTTTATGCGCAAGCCAAAGGTAAAAACCAATCGTATTTGCGCAACTCGAGTTTGTCGAATTGGATAAAAAACGAGCTTCCTCCGTTTTCAATTTTCTTAGATGTTTTTTATTATAAATGATGTGATTCTTACTGTCGGAAAAAGTATTTTCAAAATTTTCCTTTTTGCAATTCTTCAGGCTATTTTAAAGCTCTAATTAAGGTTTCTCGGCGCAGAAAATGGTACGAACAAAAAAATAATGTATTTTTACCTCATATCAGCAATAAATATCAAACTTCAAAGTTACTCATTAAGTGATATTTAAAATTTTGAAGATGGTATTTAAATGGAAATCGACTTTGAATAAATACCTAAAAATAAGTGCGTTTTTACTGCTTTTGGTGCTCGTTACAATGGCGTGTTCTACCAAGAGAGATGCTTTTTTAAACAGAAATTTTCATGCGTTAAACACCAAATACAATGTGTTGTTTAACGGAAAAGAAGCTTTAGCAGAAGGACAACAAGAGCTCATCGAGAAATATGTAGATAATTATTGGGAAATTCTTCCGGTGGAACGAATGGAAATTCGCGACGAAATAATTATCGATACCGCACAGTTAAATCCGCATTTTCAACGTGCCGAAGAAAAAGCGACCAAAGCCATTCAAAAACACGGAATGAATATTGGCGGGCAAGAGCGAAATCCGCAAATAGATGAGGCGTATTTACTACTCGGAAAAGCGCGTTATTACGACCAACGTTTTGTGCCTGCATTAGAGGCTTTTAATTACATCCTTAGAAAGTATACAGCAAGCGATATTATCCATCAAGCGGCCATTTGGAGAGAAAAAACCAATATCCGAATGGAAAATGAAGAGGTGGCAATTACGAATTTAAAGAAAGTACTTCAGCAAGATATTACAGAGCAAGAATATGCCGATGCTTCGGCAATGTTGGCGCAGGCTTATATCAATTTACAACAAAAAGACAGTGCTATTTTTCGTTTAAAATTGGCTACAAACACTACCAAAAGTTACGAAGAACAAGGGCGTTACAATTACATTATTGGTCAGTTATACGATGAAAAAGGCGAGTTAGACAGTGCCAATATCGCTTTTGATAAAGTGATTGAACTCAACAGAAAATCGCCGCGTATTTATATGATGAATGCTTATGTGGAGAAAATTAAAAATCTCTATGAGCAAGGAGTGGAAGATTCTACACTGTTGGCAGAACTCGATAAGTTGCAAAAAAACCGAGAGAATCGTCCGTATTTAGGGAAGTTATACCGATTAAATGCAGCGTATTACTTAAAAAGAGAACAATACGATTGGGCGCAGTTTTACTTAAACGAATCGATAAAATATACAGTTGAAGACCCAAACTTGTTGGCGTTAAATTACGAAGACTTGGCAACCATGCATTTTGACAATGCATATTACAAAGAAGCGGGTGCTTATTACGATAGCACATTGACCAATTTAAGTGAAAACACTAAGAAGTTTAGAACCATTACTCGCAAACGCGAAAACTTAGAAAGTGTTATTAAATACGAAGAAATAGCGCATCGAAACGATAGTATTTTAACCGTAATAGCGATGCCAGAAACCGATCGTGTTGCATACTTTCAAAAGCATATCGATTTGTTAAAAGAAATTGCTGCCATCGAAAGAGAGAAGGCTGAAATAGCGGAGCTTCAAAATAATTATGGCGCCCTCGGGAGTTTAAAAAGTTCGAAGAGCAACGCATCCGATTTTTATTTTTATAACCAAACAAGTGTGGAATACGGAAAGCAGGAGTTTAGACGTATTTGGGGAAATCGAAGCTTAGAAGACAATTGGAAACTCAGTAAAAACATTGGGATTACGCAAGAAGAATCTGCTATTGCAAATACACTTAATCCAGACGACTTGCCTTTTTATCAAGTAGATTTTTATACAGATAAATTGCCGTCGACACCTTCAGAAATTGATAGTTTAAAACAAGAATACAACTTTGCAAATTATCAATTAGGACTTATTTATAAAGAGAAGTTTCAAGAGTACGAATTGGCTGCCGATAAGCTAGAAACTTTATTGAAAAATAATCCGGAGGAGCGTTTAATATTACCTTCAAAATACAATTTGTATAAAATTTACGAACAGTTAGGTTCGCCTTTAGCGTCTCAGTATAAAGAAGATATTATTGCCAACCATTCCGATTCGCGTTATGCAGAAATTCTTAAAAATCCAGAAGCTATTTTAACCGATGAAGCTTCGAGTGGTAGTGCTGTGTACGCATCGTTGTATAAAGATTTTGAAGACGAAAAGTATGAAAAGGTAATTGCAGAAGCCGATGCAAATATTTCGAAATACAATGGCGACGATGTAATGCTGAAATTTGAAATGCTAAAAGCATCAGCCGTAGCGAGATTGTACGGGTATAAAGCCTATGAAAAAGCACTTAATGAGATTGCTTTGAACTATCCAAATTCCGAAGAAGGAATGGAAGCCGAAAGCATCATAAAAAATACATTACCACTAGTTGCCGATACTACTTTTAATATGGATGCGATGGCATCGACCAAATGGAAAGTTATTTATCCGTTTAAAAAAGGGAATATGGCTGGAGTAGAAAAGCTTACCAAAACAATTGATAAGTCGCTTAAAGATTTAAAATATGCGCACCTAACGCATTCCGAAGATGGATACGACCCAAATACTATGTTTTTGGTGGTGCACGGATTTAATAGCAAAGAACACGCAGAGGGCTATGCAGAACTGTTAAACATTAACAAAGATTATTTGGTTGATAATGACAAATTTGTAATTTCGTCTGCTAACTATAAAAAGGTTCAAATTCATAAAAATTTGGATGTTTATTTAGTTGAATATAATAACAATAACCCAAACAACCCCAATCTTAATTAGTAGAAATCATGTTTGCAGAATCTAAGAAAAACAGAATAGAGCCACTTACAGGGCAAACGAACAGAATTGTTGAAAACACAATTATTAAAGGTGATTTAATTTCTGAAGCTGATATTCGTATCGACGGAGATTTAGAAGGAAGTATCACTGCCAAAGGAAAAGTTGTAATTGGAAGAGCCGGAAAAGTAACCGGAAAAATCCAATGTATGAATGCCGATATCGAAGGTAAATTTGAAGGCGATCTTTTGGTGGAAAATATTTTAACGCTTAAAGGCACTGCAGCCATAGAAGGCGATGTAGTTGTTGGGAAATTGGCGGTAGAGCCAGGCGCCACTTTTAATGCGGCTTGTTCTATGAAAGGTGCTTCTTTAAAATCGGTTCAAGAAAATGACGCAAAACAACAAAAAGCCACCGAAAAATCAGCTTAGTGCTTGGGTTAAGTTTACCAATATAGGGCTACAAATGGCTATTGTAATAGCTGCAGGTACTTATTTTGGGGTTTGGCTCGACGAAAAGTTTCCGAATCAATATTCAGCTTACACAATTATATTTTCATTGCTTGCTGTTTTTGCTTCCTTGTACAATGTGTACAGGCAAGTAAAGGCGTTAGAAAAAAAGGAAAATACGCACGATTAATAGGTTGCTACAAGTTTTTCCTTTTCTACTCATATAAATTTTATGAAACAATCTTTTTTAAAATATTTAAAAATTCTTGTGCCAATAACTATAATAATGGTGTTGGCACATTATTTTATCCAAACCAATGCGTTTCCCGAAGCAACGTTTTTTTATTCTTTATGGAGTATCTATACGTTTCATTTTGTTTTGGCATTGGTGACTTTTCTAGCAGTTGTTTATGTACAGTTTACCTTGCCCGAAAAAACAGGCTTAGGGTACTTGGCATTAACGGGTATAAAAATGTTTGCAGCGCTTATTTTTTTAATTCCGTTATTGCAGTCTTCCATCGAAAATCCTATTCCAACCGTGTTTAGTTTTTTCATTCCATATTTTATCTATTTAGCGGTAGAAGTAGTGTTTGTTGTAAAACTCTTAAATTGAGGTGTTTTTGAATAAAATATCACTTTTTTCAAAGTAGTTGAAAAAAAATAGTTGTTAACTTCCTATTGTGAATAAAAAATGTACCTTTGCACCAAATTTTTGAGGACCATATATTTTATCAATAAGAGGTATGAGGATAGCACAGAAATCTATCGAGAGATTTTTTCTTTTAGCGTTGTTTGTAATTTGTTTAGGGCTGAATGCTCAAGAACACGAAGGCGCTCATAGTGAGGAAGCTACTGCGGAAGAGGCTTTTAATCCAACAGAGTTAATAGATCACCACATAAACGATTCTCATGAATTTCATGTAATCGATTGGGGTGGGCATGCAATTTCTATGCCACTTCCTGTAATTCTTTGGACTGATAATGGATTGGTTACTTTTATGTCTTCTGAATTTCACCACGATGAAACAGGTGAAGTAATCGTTGAGAAAAACGGACAAAAATTTGCACGTGTACACGACGAAATATATTATGCTGATGGTGGGTTGAATTTTGATGAAGAGCATCATGTTTCAAATGATCGTCCACTTAACTTTTCAATTACAAAAAACGTATTTACTTTAATGATTACTGCATTGTTAATGTTGTTAATCTTTATTCCGGTAGCAAATTCATATAAGAAAAACCAAAAAGCACCAAAAGGATTGGCTGGTTTTATGGAGCCTTTAATTGTTTTTGTACGCGATGAAATTGCTAAGCCAAACATTGGTGAGGCAAAATATAAAAAATACATGCCGTATTTGTTAACTGTATTTTTCTTGATTTGGATTGGAAACCTTTTTGGTTTAATTCCATTTTTCCCATTCCAAGGTACGTTAACAAACGACATCCTATTTACAGGGGTTCTTGCAACATTTACCTTTTTAATCACTTTGTTTAGTGGTAATAAAAACTACTGGAAGCATATTTTTGCTACACCAGGGGTTCCAACTTGGTTGTTGCCAATTATGATTCCTGTTGAGGTTTTAGGAATGTTTACTAAGCCATTTGCTTTAATGATTCGTTTATTTGCAAACATTACAGCAGGGCATATTATTATATTAAGTTTATTATCGCTGATTTTTATTTTCGAATCGGCAGCTGTATCACCAGTGTCAATACTTTTCTCATTGTTTATGTATGGGTTAGAGTTGTTGGTAGCAGTTTTACAAGCATATGTGTTTACCTTACTTTCTGCCTTGTTTATTGGGCAAGCAGTAGAAGAGGCACATCATTAAAATTGAGTTTTATTTATTAACTATTATATAAATTTTTAATTATGGTTTTAGCTGGAATAGGAGCTGGATTAGCTGCCATCGCTGCAGGATTAGGTATCGGTAAAATTGGTGGGGCTGCAATGGATGCCATTGCACGTCAACCAGAGGCGGCTTCAAAAATTCAAACTGCTATGATTATTGCTGCTGCACTTATTGAGGGTGTTGCACTTTTCGCAGTAGTAGTTGCGTTAATCGCAAAATAATTTTTGACAAAAAACTAAACAATGCTTTAACGGTTGGTTAAAGCATTGTTTTACTCACTTTGGTGAGTGATGTGCTCTTAACAAGGGCAGTTAATGAAAAAACAAATAGAACGTATTTAATATTTTTTATAATGAATATTACACATCCTGAAAGTTTAATATTTTGGTCGGTAGTAGTTTTTATCATATTATTTGTGCTATTACGCAAATATGCTTGGAAACCTATTTTAGGAGCTGTTAACAGTAGAGAAGAATCTATTAATAAAGCGTTAGCATCTGCAGAAGAAGCTCGTAAAGAATTACAAAATCTTCAAGCAGACAACGAAAAGCTTTTACAAGAAGCGCGTAGTGAGCGTGATGCTATGCTAAAAGAAGCTCGTGAAATCAAAGAGAAAATGATTGCCGAAGCAAAAGAGCAAGCAGAAGCACAAGCCGATAAAGTAATTAAGCAAGCGCAGCAAACAATTCAAAGTGAAAAGCAAGCTGCTGTTGCCGAGTTGAAAAACCAAGTTGCAACTTTATCAGTAGAAATTGCAGAAAAAGTAGTGAAGTCAGAATTATCGTCTAATGAAAAACAATTAAAGTTGGTAGACGATATGTTGAATGAAGTTACTTTAAACTAATTTTGTAAGTAAGGAACACCATGAAAGGTACCAGAGCAGGAGAAAGATATGCTAAAGCTGTGTTAGACTTTGCCAAAGAGCAAAACGCTCTTGAAGCTGTTAACGCAGATATGAAAGATATCTTAAATACGATAAACGGGAGCGATGAGTTGAAAGATGTACTTCAAAGCCCTGTTATTAAATTATCAGACAAGAGTGCTGTGCTTAAAGAAATTTTTTCTGGCATACATGCAGTATCAACTGGTTTAATTGATATGCTTATCGATAATAACCGTGTTAATTTATTAAAAGTTATTGCTGAAAAATATATCATTTTATACGATAGATTAAGAGGACAAGAACTTGCTATTGTTACCACTGCGGTGCCATTATCTGAAGCTTTAGAACAAAAAGTTTTAGCTAAGGTAAAAGAGCTTACAGGAAATAGTGCAACTATAGAAAATAGAATAGACGAAAGTATTATTGGAGGGTTTATTTTGCGTGTTGGAGATATTCAATACAATGCAAGTATTGCCAACCAGTTAAACAATCTCAAAAGAGATTTACATAATAACACATACGTTTCTTAATAATTTAAACTAAAAGGTAAGATGCTTTATTGAAAGCATCTAAAATCTAAATACTAAATAAGATGGCTGAAGTTAAAGCGGCTGAAGTATCAGCAATATTAAAAAAGCAACTATCAGGATTTGAGGCGAAAGCTTCATTAGACGAAGTGGGAACTGTACTCCAAATAGGGGATGGTATTGCCCGAGTTTACGGATTGGCAAATGCACAATACGGAGAGTTAGTTCAGTTTGAATCTGGATTAGAAGGGATTGTACTTAACCTTGAGGAAGACAATGTTGGGGTTGTACTTTTAGGGCCTTCAAAAGAAATTAAAGAGGGAGATACTGTAAAGCGTACACAGCGTATCGCATCTATTAAAGTAGGTGAAGAAATGGTAGGTCGTGTTGTAGATACTTTAGGAAACCCAATTGATGGTAAAGGACCTATTGGAGGAGACCTTTACGAAATGCCTTTAGAGCGTAAAGCTCCTGGGGTTGTTTTCCGTCAACCAGTAACAGAGCCATTACAAACAGGTATCAAGTCTATCGACGCGATGATTCCTGTAGGTAGAGGTCAACGTGAGTTGGTTATTGGAGACCGTCAAACTGGTAAAACTACTGTTTGTATCGACACCATCATTAACCAAAAAGAATTTTACGATGCGGGAGAGCCTGTATTCTGTATCTATGTTGCAGTAGGACAAAAAGCTTCTACAGTAGCATCTATCGCTAAAACTTTAGAAGATAAAGGTGCTTTAGCTTATACAGTTATTGTTGCTGCAAACGCTTCAGACCCTGCGCCAATGCAAGTTTATGCACCATTTGCAGGAGCAGCTATCGGAGAGTATTTTAGAGATACTGGACGTCCAGCCTTAATTATTTATGATGATTTATCGAAACAAGCGGTAGCATACCGTGAGGTTTCATTATTACTTCGTCGTCCACCAGGACGTGAAGCATACCCTGGAGACGTTTTCTTCTTACACTCTAGATTATTAGAGCGTGCAGCAAAAGTTATTGCTGATGATGAAATCGCAAAAGGAATGAACGATCTACCTGAGTCGTTAAAACCAGTAGTAAAAGGTGGCGGTTCTTTAACTGCATTACCAATTATTGAAACACAAGCAGGAGACGTTTCAGCATATATCCCAACAAACGTAATTTCTATTACAGACGGACAGATTTTCTTAGAGTCAGATTTATTCAACTCTGGTGTACGTCCTGCAATTAACGTAGGTATTTCGGTATCTCGTGTAGGAGGTTCGGCTCAAATTAAATCAATGAAGAAAGTATCAGGTACTTTAAAACTAGATCAAGCACAATTCCGCGAATTAGAGGCGTTTGCTAAGTTTGGTTCAGACCTTGATGCTGCTACAATGAATGTAATTGAAAAAGGAAAAAGAAACGTAGAGATATTAAAGCAAGCTCAAAACGATCCTTACACTGTTGAAGATCAGGTTGCAATTATCTATGCAGGTTCTAAAAACCTTTTAAGAGATGTTCCTGTTGAGAAAGTAAAAGAATTTGAAAGCGATTATATCGAATTCTTAAATGCGAAACACAGAGATACATTAGATACTTTAAAAGCTGGTAAGCTTACAGACGAAGTGATTGATGTACTTTCTCAAGTAGCAAAAGAACTTTCAGCAAAATATAATTAAGCCCCACTCGGTCTCCCCAAAGGGGAGAAGATAGGATTGAAAGGTTATTAATAATTTTTAAACGTTTAAGTCCTCTCCTTTGGAGAGGATTTAGGAGAGGCTAAAATGGCAAATTTAAAAGAAATACGTAATAGAATTTCATCGGTAGGATCTACCATGCAGATTACCAGTGCCATGAAAATGGTATCGGCTGCTAAGTTGAAAAAAGCGCAAGATGCAATTACTGCAATGCGTCCTTATTCCGATAAACTTACCGAGCTTTTACAAGGACTAAGTGCTACTTTGGATGGAGATAGCGGTAGTGTTTTTGCAGAGCAACGTGAGGTGAAAAATGTACTTGTTGTTGCAATAACTTCTAACAGAGGGTTGTGTGGAGCTTTTAATACCAATGTTATTAAAACTTCTAATCGTATTGTTGCAACTACATTTGCCGATAAAAAAGTAAGTTTTGTAACCGTTGGAAAAAAAGGAAACGATATTCTTAAAAAGAACCATTACGTTACCCATAATAATAACGAAATTTTTGACGATCTTACTTTTGATAATGTTGCTGAATTGGCAGAGCGTTTAATGACGCTGTACAAAGAAGGAACTTACGATAAGATTGTTTTAGTGTATAACCACTTTAAAAATGCAGCTACGCAAGTTGTTTTAACTGAAGATTTCTTGCCGATAAAACCTTTAGAAACCGAAGATGTTAATACTTCAGCCGATTATATTTTCGAGCCTTCTAAAGAAGAAATTATCGAAACATTAATCCCGAAGTCATTAAAAACACAGTTGTATAAAGCAATTCGCGATTCATTTGCTTCTGAACACGGAGCACGTATGACAGCGATGCATAAAGCAACCGATAATGCTGCTGCTTTAAAAGCTGAACTTACACTTACATATAACAAAGCACGTCAAGCTGCTATTACTAACGAAATTTTAGAAATTGTTGGTGGTGCGGAAGCATTGAACAATTAACGACTGAAAGGAGTAAATTTTTCCATCGGAAGCATTGAACAATTAACGACTGAAAGGAGTAAATTTTTCCATCGGAAGCATTGAACAATTAACGACTGAAAGGAGTAAATTTTTCCATCGGAAGCATTGAACAATTAATGTCGTTGATGTCATACCGAGCGTAGTCGAGGTATCTCATTTGTTGCTAAAACAATGCTCTGAATTGGCATTTAAGCCACTTACAGGAAGCGTAGTCGAGGTATCTTAATCAGAGAACTACACAACAAAATATTTAAAACCCCTAAGTTTATCTTAGGGGTTTTTTAATGAAAACCATTCTGGCATCAATTTTGAAATTGTATATTTATAATAACTAATAATTCTTTCAGTTATAGAATTATAAAATAAATTATTGAAGATGATAAAATTTGCAAATATTCTTTTCGGAACTTTAGTTGTTTTAGGGTTTTCTCAGTGTAAAAGCTCACAAGCTACATTAACAGATAATCCACCTTTTTATTTGGGAGAATCTACCATTGAAGCCTGGACAGCTGGCGATGCTAATGAAATTACTGGAAAAAACATCTATTTAGGATTTTCAGCAGAGAGTTTAAAAGAAAATTTTTCATTCGATAGTTTGTATTACAACGGTCAAGTTGTGGCTTTAGAACATTACAGAAAAGGAAATTTTCCTATTTATTTGGCTCGGTTTTTAGATCAAGACACCAAAGTTAAAGATATTGTAATGCATGCCGACCCTAAAAAGGAGTTTGGAAATATGCCTCCAACACCGGTTGTGAAACCGCCGTTTGATGTTGCAGAAGGGCAAGCCTTATTAACTTATACGTACAACGATAAAAAAGGTTATTACCTTATCAAAGAGTTAAAAGAAGTCGTAGCGATACACTACAAGCAAAACCCTATAATTTATAAGTAAAGCCTCTTTGTTAGCTGTTTATAAATCGGTACTTTTAGCACGTTAATTTATAAGTCCTTGGGAGCGTTAAAAAAACTTTTCAAACATACATTTATTTACGGGCTGGCAACAGTGTTGCCACGCTTATTGAGCCTTGTTTTAACGCGTTTATACACCGATAAACTCCCAACCGACGATTACGGAATTTACGCCTCGCTCTTCGTTTATTTAATTTCTGGAAATGTGTTGCTTTCCTACGGAATGGAAACTGCATTTTTTAGGTTCATGAATAAAAGCGAACGTAAGTCGGAAGTGCAATCGACCGCGCTAACATCTATTTTTATTACTTCTGGACTGTTTTTAATTGTTTCGTACCTTTTTAAAGACAATATCGCCTCGTTCTTAGAATTCGAGCTAGAATTTATTTTATACGGAATTTTGATTCTCTTTTTCGATGCCTTGTGTGTTATTCCATTTGCATGGCTCAGAAATCAAGAAATGCCACTCAAATATTCGTTTATCAAAATAGCAACCGTAGTTGTCAATTTAGGACTTAACTTGTTTTTCTTCCTTGTTTTACCGTTGCTGGTAGATAATAATTCCTCATCCGTTTTCAATGCTTTAGTCTTCGAAAATAAGGTGCATTATATTTTTATTTCGAATGTTTTGGCAAGTCTCTTCGGATTGTTATTAATTCTACCACTTTACATCAGGATTCGTTTAAGATTCGATTTTTATCTGTGGAAGAAAATGATTCGATACGCATTTCCAGTGCTTATTGCTGGCGTTGCATTTTCAATAAATGAAGGATTTGATAAGTTAATGCTGAAATATTTGTTACCAGAAAATATAGCCGAAGAAACCGTTGGGGTTTATGCGGCTTGTTACAAATTGGGAGCTTTTATGAGTTTGTTTGTTACAGCTTTTAAGTTGGGGGTAGAACCGTTCTTTTTCAGTAATGCGAATAAAAAAAACTCAAAAGAAATTTATGCCGATACGACTCTGTATTTTACCATTTTTGGAGCTTTTATCTTTCTTTTTGTAGTGGTGTATATCGATATATTTAAAACAATCCTCATTAGCAATTCTGCATATTGGGAAGCTTTATGGATTGTGCCTTTTATTTTGCTGGCCAATTTGTGTATAGGCATTTATCACAATCTATCTGTTTGGTATAAAATAACCGACAGAACGCGTTTTGGAGCCTACATTTCGGTTTTTGGAGCGTTGGTTACTTTGGTACTCAATTTTGTTTTGATTCCAATAATCACTTATAAAGGTTCGGCAATTGCCACTTTAATTGCCTACGGAAGTATGATGCTACTTTCTTTTTATTTCGGACAAAAACATCATCCTATTCCGTATAATCTTAAAAAGATTGGAAGCTATTTAGGGGTTTCGATTCTATTTGTATTTCTTTCATTTTATGTTTTTGATAGAAACCTCATTATAGGAACCGTTTTTGTTTTAGTATTTTTGACGTTGATATACAAATTAGAGAATAGAGAACTCAAGAAAATGATGAAATCAATTTCTGCAAAAAAGTTTAAATAATGACTGTAAAAATTATAAATAAATCGCAGCACGAATTACCAAGTTATGAAACCATTGCATCTGCAGGGATGGATATTCGTGCCAATATAGACGCTCCAATTGTTTTAAAACCACTTGAACGTGCCATTGTAAAAACTGGTTTGTTTATCGAACTTCCTGTTGGTGCAGAAGCACAAGTTCGCCCGAGAAGTGGGTTGGCAGCCAAAAAAGGAATTACGGTTTTAAACGCTCCTGGAACTGTCGATGCAGACTATCGTGGAGAAATTGGCGTTATCTTAGTAAATCTTTCTAATGAAGATTTTACTGTTGAAAACGGCGAGCGTATTGCACAGTTAGTTATTGCAAAACACGAACACATTGCTTGGGAAGAAGTATCAACACTTTCGGAAACAAAACGCGGTGAAGGTGGTTTTGGAAGTACAGGGGTGAAGTGATAAATTCCCCTCTTTATCTCCCCTAAGGGGAGAAAATTGCAAGGTAATAATGATTTAAAAACAGCATTTAATTAATAAAGAATCCCCTCTCCTTGGGAGAGGGTTAGGGAGAGGCTTATGAAAATAATAGTACCAATGGCTGGACGAGGTTCCAGACTTAGACCACATACATTAACAATACCTAAACCTTTAATTCCAATTGCAGGCAAGCCTATTGTACAGCGTTTGGTTGAAGATATTGCAAAGGTTTTGGAGCAAGAAATCGAAGAAATCGCTTTTATTATTAAAGACGATTTTGGGACTGAAATTGAAACTAAACTTCACGAAATCGCAGCTAGTTTAAATGCAAAAGGCACTATTTATTACCAAGATAAACCTTTAGGTACTGGCCATGCAATTATGTGCGCGCAAGCGTCGCTTTCTGGACCTTGTGTAATTGCGTACGCGGATACACTTTTTAAAGCTGATTTTAATTTAGATGAATCAGCCGACAGTGTTATTTGGGTAAAACAAGTAGACAAGCCAGAGGCTTATGGTGTGGTAGAATTAAATGCTGAAAAAAACATTTCAGGACTTGTTGAAAAACCTCAGGAGTTTGTATCTGATTTGGCAGTTATTGGGATTTATTACTTTAAAGAAGGAGCCGAATTAAAAGCTGAATTGCAAAAAGTACTCGATGCCAATATTATCCACGGAGGCGAATACCAAA
The DNA here is from genome assembly GCF_038433465.1 of Joostella sp. CR20. Taxonomy (NCBI): domain Bacteria; kingdom Pseudomonadati; phylum Bacteroidota; class Flavobacteriia; order Flavobacteriales; family Flavobacteriaceae; genus Joostella; species Joostella sp. CR20. The sequence continues at coordinate 753,108 of NZ_JAESVF010000001.1, forward strand.
TTAATGATGGTATCAAAGCGATGATGGCACAAGGGAAAAAGTTTGTTCCTGGGAAGGTTGATGAATGGATGGACTGCGGAAACAAAAATGTTACGGTCGAAACCAATGGGCGAATGCTTCAGTTTTTACATCAAGACAACGAAAATTTAGTTGCTTCTTCAGTAAAAAAAGAAAACGCTACGATTATTCCGCCTTGCTATATCGGCGAAAATGTAGTGCTTAAAAATGCAACGGTAGGACCAAATGTGTCTATTGGAGACGGAACGGTTGTCGAAAATTCAACCATTAAAAATAGCTTGATTCAAACACAAGCTGTAATAAAAAATGCTACCTTAGATAATGCCATGATTGGAAACTTTGCAAAGTTCGATGGGAATTTTACAGATGTTAGTATTGGCGATTATTCGGTGTTAGAATAAAAATAAATGAAGAAAAAGTGTATGCAAATATTGTTGAGTGTGGGGTTTGCCTCGGTAACGATGTTTGCATATGCGCAAGAAACAAATGCCGATGTTTCTTACGAGGTGAATGAAGACGCTTTTCAAGAGAGTTTTTACGAGTCGCTAAAACAAAAAGGCATCGAAAATTACGATAAAGCCATCACAGCTTTGTTGACATGTAAATCGTTGGAGCCCGATAATGTTTTGGTAGATTACGAAATTGGACTCAACTATATGTATCAGCATAAATACGTAGAGGCGCAGCCCTATTTAGAAAAAGCTATTACCGAAGAGCCAATTAATAAATGGTATTTGGATGCGCTGTTGAGTTGTTATAAAAATCAGCAGCAAACAGAAAAGGCAATTGAAGTCGCTACGCAATTAGCGCAAAAAAATACGTCGTATGCCTTGGTGGTAGCCGATTTGTATTTTGATGAGCGAAATTATAAAAAGGCAATCGAAGTTTTAGATGAATTGGAGGCGAAAGGGTTGTATAAAGCGGAAGTAGCACAGCGAAAGTCAAAAGCTGTTATGCTGAATAATATTACCAATTTGGCAAATACGTATGCTGAAGAAACTCCAGTTTCGGAAGAAAAATCGTTGGCAAACAACCCAATTGAAGATTATAAAAAACAAATTTTAAAGCAGCAAAGTCAAACAAATTATAAAGAGATGCTGGCTGTTAGCAGTGAAGCATTGGATAATTATCCAACACAGCCAGAGTTTTATTATTTAAAAGGAGTGGCGCTAAACAAACTTCAAAATTTTGAGTTGGCAACCGAAGTTTTAGAAGAAGGTTTAGGGTATTTGTTAGACGATGCAACTTTGGAAAACAATATCTATAAAGAATTGGTGTTTGCTTATAAAGGTGCTAATAATTTAGACAAAGCAAAACAATACCAACAGAAGATAGACGCGAGCAATTAATGAGATTATCAATGAAAATACTAAGAAAGGCAACCCTGTACTTCACATTTATAAGTTTATTCTTTTTCTTGTCTTGCGGCACTAAAAATGTGTTGGATGCGGGTGCTTTAAAAAGCGATCTTTCAGCAAAAAGTATAATAGCTAAACATTATCAAAACGAGTTAGATTTTGAGACTTTGTCTGGACGTATAAAAATAGATTATTCCGACGGAGAAAACACCCAAGGAACAACGGTTAGTATTCGTATTAAAAAAGACGAAACTATTTGGATGAGTGCTCCGCTATCGGTAGTGAAAGTTTTAATTACCCCAACACGAGTGAGTTTTTATAACAAACTCGACAATACGTATTTTGATGGTGACTTTTCGTATTTAAATTCATTATTGGGCACCGATTTAGATTTTAAAATGGTTCAAAATTTATTACTAGGGCAAGCGGTTTTCGATTTAACTTCTCAGTCTTATTACGCAGCATCGGTAGCCAATAATTATCAATTAAAACCCGAAAAGCAATCGGCTTTGTTTAAAACCTTATTTTTGTTGGAGCCAACCTATTTTAAAATGTCTTTACAGCAAATTTCTCAGCCTATAAAAAACAGGTTGTTGAGTATAAATTATAAAAATTATCAAACTGTTGAAGGGAAAATTCTTCCGAACGAAATCGAAATTAATGCGGTCGATGCAACGCACAAAAACCGTATAGAAATAGAATACAACAGCGTTGAGTTTAACAAAGGAGTTAATTTTCCGTACAGCATTCCAGACGGGTATAAACAAGTAGAAATTAAATAGTATGAGTCGGCAGATAGTTTTGTTTTTAGCGGTTTTAATTGCTTTTACATCTTTTGGCTCGCTACATGCCCAAAGTAACGAGCAAAAAGAATTGGAGGCTCGTAAAATGCGTTTGCAAGAGGAAATTCAGCAGTTCAATACGTTGCTCTCACAAAAACGTAAAGAGAAAACAAGTGTTTTGGAAGATGTTGAGGACCTCGACCATAAAATTGGAATTCGTAAAGAGTTAATAAAGGTTACCAACCAGCAAGCAAACCTTATCAATCGGCAAATAAATAATAACATCAATAAAATTTCGAAGCTTCGCGATGATTTAAAAGAATTAAAAAGTGACTATGCCGAAATGGTTAGGAAGTCGTACAAGAACAAATCTCAGCAAAGTAGAATCATGTTTTTATTGTCTTCGGAAGATTTTTTTCAGGCGTATAAGCGTCTTCAATACATGAAGCAATATACCAATTATCGAAAAGAGCAAGCTGAAGAAATTCAGTCTAAAACATTAGAATTACAAAAGCTCAACGATGGTTTGGTGGTACAACGAAAAGAAAAAGAAACGTTAATTGCTGAAAATAAAAAAGAACAACAAGCACTAGAACGTGAGTTGGATACTCAAAAAGGCTTAATTGCAAGTATCAAAGCGAAGGAAAGCGAGTATGCTTCTCAAATAAAAAAGAAGCAACAGCAGGCAGATGAGATTGATAGGCAAATTGATAAATTGATTCGTGAGGCCATTGCTCGTGCAAATGCAGCCAATAAAGAAACCTCAAAAGAAACACGCGAAAGCGCTACCAAATCGTCTAATTTTGCCCTTACTGCAGAAGCAAAATTGGTAGATACCGATTTTAGAGCAAACAAAGGAAAGTTACCGTGGCCTGTAGAAAAAGGCGTAGTAAAAATGCGTTATGGAAAACAACCGCATCCAGTAGTAAAATCGGTTACCATACAAAGTAACGGAGTGCGTATTGCTACGGAAAGTGGCGCTAAGGCACGTGCAATTTACCGCGGAAAAGTATTGGCCGTACAAGCGATAAAAGGTGGAAACAAAGCCGTGTTAATTCAGCATGGTAACTATATTTCGGTGTACAACAATCTTGGGAAAGTTTACGTAAAAGAAGGCGACAATGTTGCAACCAAACAAGATATTGGCGAAGTATTTACAAGTACAAGCAACAACGAAACGGTATTGAAGTTTATGATTTACAATAACAACCATACTGATAACCCTGCGAATTGGATCTACAGGATGTAAGCTTCTACATTTAAAATGTTAAAAACGCAAAACATGATAAATATCATGTTTTATGAAATTTAACCCCTTTATTTTAGCAGAAATTTAATTGAAACGATAGTTATTTAAATTTTGTAAAGTTTATAACCTTTTTAAAGGTTGATTTTATGAATTGCTTTTGACTTCGTGGCATTTGAGTTAGAGCAATGTTTTGCAGCTCATTTTTTGAGAATTCGGGGGGGTACTCAATGATAAGTCTAATTTCGGTGTCCGGAGTCGAAAATTTTTGTACTTCGATACAAAAATGTTGAAGTAGCTAAATCTATAGGATTTAGTTAGTATTTGTTAGTTAAAAAGGCTTTGATGGTAACATCAAAGCCTTTTTAGTTTATGCTATTCTGTAAACAGTGCTTTCAGCTCTGTTGCTTCATTTGGTTTTAATTTTCCGGCGAGTACCAAGCTAAGTTGTTTTCTTCTTAAGGCAGCATCAAAACGTTCTTTTTCAAGTTTACTTTCAGGAACAATTGGTGGTACTGCAACAGGTTTTCCGGTGTCATCTACCGCAACAAATGTATAAATGGCCTCATTCGCTTTGCTTTTATGTCCGTTTTCGCGGTCTTCTATCCAAACATCTAAATATATTTCCATAGAAGTATTAAAAGCTCTAGAAACACATGCCTCAACAGTAACTACACTTCCTAAAGGAATTGCTCTGTTAAAGGCAACATGGTTAACAGACGCTGTTACCGTTACTCTACGTGAATGTCTTCTAGCGGCTATACTTGCAGCACGATCCATCCTAGCGAGTAATTCGCCTCCAAATAAATTATTTAAAGGATTGGTTTCACTTGGTAAAACAAGGTCGGTCATTACGGTTCTAGATTCACTAGGTGTTTTTGCTTGCATTGTATAAATTTTCTGCAAAGATATTAGCAATTACGACAATATAAAATGTCGCGTATAAAAAGTTGTAAACTGAAGTGTGTATTTCAACAAGAATTTTTCTTTATTCAGTATAAAAAATACCATCTAGAAACGAGATGATTTTATGAATCGGCTCGATGGCATCTTTGTCAAATGAATTTCCTAAAAACTCATTACTTCCTGAATCTAAGTATGCGTGATTTCGTCCTTTATAAATCCAAAATTCTACCGGCTGATTGTTCTCATTTAATTTATCTACATATGCTTGAATAGACGTTGGTGTTGTAGTAGCGTCTTTAGAGCCTACATGACAGAATTGTGGAGGAAAAGCACGTTCGCTATTTTGTGAAACTGTATAAATTGGCGAGCAAGTTTTGTAGTACTCAGGGTTGTCTTTTGCATTAATGTTTTCACCAAAAATACCTCTTGCTTTGGCTCCGCCCATTTGCCAGAAAAAATTGGTATCGCTTTCAAATCCGTTTACGCCATCTCCAACAGCTGCCGTGTAAATATCTACTGCCGGATAGCTTAAAATTGCTGCTTGCACCTCAAGACTGTTATCCGCTTTTATGTCTGCAATAGTTTTGTTGGTTGGAATATAGGTAGGAGTGAAGCTTAATACGCCTTCAGAAAATCCTTTTTCAGAAATATTATCTTTTGCATTTACCACCATTGCAGCCAAATGTCCGCCAGCGCTATCGCCAGTTACAGCCACTTCATTTGGGTTTCCTTTGTATTTCGAAATATGTTCTTTTGTCCATAAAACAGCGCCCATTGCATCTTCAATAATCTCATTCATATGGGTTGTGTTATCGTTGGCGGTGAGGAGTCTGTAGTTTACATTACAAACAACATACTCGCTGTGCGAAGCTATATATTGCGACATTTCATCCATAATGGATTTGTTGTTTATAAGCCATCCGCCACCGTGGTAAATAATTAAAACAGGGTACGAACTTTTATTTGTTTGCGGCGTATAGATGTCCATTGTAAGGTCGTATCCTTTTGGACTTGCCCACAATACGTCTTTTGCTTCGGAATATTGATGCGTAGTATTATTTTGTGCTGATGCTATTACTGCTGATGCGAATAATACAGTTGCCAAGATTATATGTTTCATTTGGTACATTCTTGTGTGGTTTATTGTATGCTAAATGTACTAAATAATCTGTTGAGCACAATTGTAAATTTGTACTTCAGTTTAAAAATGTATGTAGAAGAGTTTTGTTTTAAAGCTCGTTAACAAGTAACCAAGCCTCAGCAGACTCGTTGCTTTTTACTTCACGAAGAAAGTTTAAAGCCTCTGGAACATCAGCAAAACTAGCATAGGTAACTTGGTGTAAGCCGTATTTGTTTTTCCCAATGCGTTCTGCTTCAAATCCTTTTTCTCTTAATTGCTGAACTTTTTTATCGGCATTTTCTTCAACTCTAAAAGCTCCTGCAATGATGTGATATTTTAAAGGTTGCTTTTCAACTTTTAAAGTGATTGAAGGAATTTCTAACGGAGTAGTATCAAAAAAAGTAGCTTGTTGAATGTCGCTTTCAATTTGCTTTTGTGCTTCTTGCTGCGCAACTTCTATTTGAGTTTCTTTTTGAATATCAACCAATCTGTATCCAATAGTTCCTGCAGAAAGTGCTAACAAAAATATAGCCGCATACTTTAAGTAAGAACGGTCTTTTCTGCGTTCTGGAGTAAAAGCAATAGGCGTTTTTTCTTCAATTTTTTCAACCTCTTTCTTAATTTCTTCTCTTGTAACCGCTGGAGATACAAAGGAAGATAACCCAAAAGATGCAGTTAAATAATTGATGTGGTATGATGGCTGAAATAAAATTTTATCATTTTCATTCAACCAAAGTTCTCCAATATTTTTTAAAGTGATTTTTTCGTTAGCAAAAAGCGTTTTGTTCCATTGTGCAATACTTGCTTCAATGTGTTTTTGCGCTTCTTCGTAACTCACATTTTGCACTTCAGCAATATGCTTTGTTAAAAGTCCGTCGTTCGACTTTAATTGCTCGTTAAAAGCAATAGATTTTGATGGCGGATAGAAAGCGTTTGTATTATTATGTACCTTTGCCGACTGGTATTGTGTGATGAATGAACCAAACCCAGGTACGGTAACACATTCGTATCTGTATAATAAATCGCTTATGTAATTTTCTATTCGCATAAGACAAAGATGTAAAAAAATAGAGTTCATTTGAAAATACTTTTTCAGTTTTTATTAACAGTAGTTTTTTTTCTCTACTTTTATAATTGATAATCATATCTTTAGATGACCGATAAAGAGCTTCTTTTTTTATTAACAATGCATAGAGCACCCAAAGTAGGAGATATTACTGCAAAAAAACTCTTACAACATTGTGGTTGCGCTGAAGAAGTGTTCAAAGAAAAGAAGCGTAATTTATTAAAGATTGATGGTATTGGCGAATATATTGTAGATATGCTTCATCAAAAAAACAACTTTATGGAAGCAGAGCAGGAGCTTCAGTTTCTTCGGGATAATAATTATCAAGTTGTATCGTATTACGAAGAAGAATACCCTCGAAATTTAAGACATTGTGTAGACGGCCCTATTTTGATGTTTAGCCGAGGTAATATTAACTTCAATCATCCGCAGCAAAAAATATTAAGTGTTGTAGGAACTCGCCAGATTACCTCTTATGGTATTGCTGCTTGCGAAAAATTCATAGAAGATATTTCTTATTTTAAACCGATTATTTTAAGTGGATTTGCCTACGGAGTAGACATTTGTGCGCACAAGGCGGCGATGAAAAATGGTTTGCAAACTATTGGTGTTTTAGCACACGGACTGAACCAAATGTATCCTAAAACACATGCAAAATATTGTAGTGCGATGGAAGAAAACGGAGGCTTTATTTCTGATTTTTGGAGTGATGAAGGTCCGGAACGAAATAATTTTTTAAAACGAAATCGGATTATTGCTGGTATGGCCGACGCTACAATTGTGATAGAATCGGCGAGTAAAGGTGGTAGTTTGGTTACTGCTGATATTGCTGCTTCGTACAACAGAGAGGTATTTGCGGTACCCGGAAGAGCAACCGATAAGTTTAGTGAGGGTTGCAATAACCTGATAAAAACACAGCAAGCGCATATGCTTACTTCTGCTGCAGATTTGGTGTATGTTTTAGGTTGGAATCTTGAGGAAGAAGAAAAAAAGTCGACTTCGGTACAAAAGCAGCTTTTTGTGGATATGAATGAGACTGAACAAGCTATTTATAGCTACCTCCAAAAACAAGGAAAGCAATTACTCGATGTAATTGCTTTGGATTGTAAGTTGCCCATTCATCAAATAAGTGCTACGCTACTTACCATGGAAATGAAAGGACTTATACGCCCGTTACCAGGCAAATTATTTGAAGCTGTTTAAAGCTTAATATCCTATTTTACTGCGAACTCTTCCCAGTACTTCATTGGCTACTTTTCTTGCTTTTTCTGCACCTACAGCTAGAATTTCATCAATTTCATTTAGGTTATTCATGTAATAATTGAAGCGTTCTCTTTCCGTAGCAAATTTTTCTAAAATCAATTCGTACAAAGCTTGTTTTGCATGTCCGTAACCATAACCACCTTGTTCGTAATTGTTGCGCATTTCAGCAATTTGTTCTGGCGAAGCCAATAATTTGTACAAACCGTACACATTACAAGTATCTGGGTCTTTTGGTTCTTCAAGCGGAGTGCTATCTGTTTCGATGCTCATTACTTGCTTGCGCAATTGTTTTTCAGGAAGAAAAATATTGATAAAATTATTTCTCGACTTACTCATTTTGTGTCCGTCTGTACCAGGGATGTACATAGTTTGCTCTTGCACTTTACCTTCAGGAAGCACAAAAGTTTCTCCAATTTGCGTATGCATTCTAGAGGCAACATCTCGTGTAATTTCGATGTGTTGCATTTGGTCTTTTCCTACCGGAACAATTTCTGCATCGTACAATAAAATATCGGCAGCCATAAGCATTGGATATGTAAATAGTCCGGCATTTACATCGTCCAATCGATCTGCTTTATCTTTAAAAGAATGTGCAAGCGTAAGGCGTTGAAACGGAAAATAACAACTTAAGTACCAACTCAACTCTGTAGTTTGCGGAATATCACTTTGTCTGTAAAAAACAACTTTATTAATGTCTAGTCCAAAAGCAAGCCAAGTGGCAGCAACATTATAAGTGTTGTTTTTAAGTGTTTCCCCATCTTTTATTTGCGTCAATGAATGCATATCAGCAATAAATAAAAAAGAATCGTTTTCTGGTTGTTCCGACATTTGAATTGCAGGAACAATTGCTCCTAAAATATTCCCCAAATGTGGAGTTCCTGTACTTTGTATTCCGGTAAGTATTCTTGCCATTTTTATATTTTAAAACTGTAGTACAAAGGTAGGATGTTTTGTAAAAATAGAAACCAGTTTGCGGTAAATGTTTACTTTTGATTTCATGAAGAAAATATTTATTTCCTTTTTACAGCTTTTGTACAGAATATGGTTTTACCTTTTAATGGCAATACCAATTGTTATATTCTTCCCAATACTACTGTTATTAACTATTTCTGAAAAGACATATCCGCAGTTTTTTTGGATTGCTAGAAACATTTGGGCAAATTTTGTACTGTACGGTATGTTTTTTATTCCACGGATTAAAAAAGAGCAAGAAATTGAGAAAGGCAAAAACTATATGCTTATTGCCAACCATACCTCGATGGTCGATATTTTAATGATGCTACGCGTATCTAAAAATCCGTTTGTATTTGTTGGGAAAAAGGAGCTTTCTAAAATTCCGATTTTCGGATTTTTCTATAAGCGTGTTTGTATTTTGGTTGACCGAAGTTCGATGAAAAGCAGATCGGCGGTATATAAAAGTGCGCAACGCCGACTCAAACAAGGCTTAAGTATTTGTATTTATCCTGAAGGAGGCGTGCCAGACGACTTGTCTGTTGTGCTCGATACTTTTAAAGATGGTGCTTTTAAATTGGCTATTGAACATCAAATCCCGATTGTTCCGATTGCTTTCTTAGACAATAAAAAGCGATTTTCATATGAGTTTTTTAGCGGTTCACCAGGGGTTGCGCGTGCGAGAGTTTTACCTTTTATTGCTACGGAAGGGCTTACTGCAAAAGATGTTGCTAGCCTGAAAGAACAGTCGAGAAGTTTAATTTTGAAGGAATTAAAATAAAGTAGCGATTCAGAAATTCATCCAAATCGCTACTCAAAACAATAAGACCAATATTGCTTTTTTAATGATGTATAGTGACTTATTTTACATCAAAACGGTCTAAATTCATCACTTTTGTCCAAGCAGACACAAAGTCTTTTACAAACTTTTCTTTAGCATCGCTACTTGCGTATACTTCAGCAATAGCTCTAAGTTCAGAGTTAGATCCGAAAATTAAATCTGCTCTACTCGCTTCCCATACTTTTTTATCAGTGTCTCTTTCTTTTCCAATAAACAATAGGTTGTCGTCGTTGGCAGGCGTCCAATAATACTTCATGTCAAGTAAGTTCACAAAGAAGTCGTTTGATAATTTTCCAGGAGTATTTGTAAGTATTCCTAAGTTTGAATCATCATAATTTGCATTCAATGCGCGCATACCACCCACTAAAACTGTCATTTCTGGAATAGTTAGTGTAAGTAACTGTGCTTTATCAACAAGAAGTTCTTCTGTAGTTAACGTATATTTTTTCTTCTGATAATTTCTAAATCCGTCTGCCATCGGTTCTAAAACCGCAAATGAATTTACGTCTGTTTGCTCTTGCGTAGCATCGGTTCTTCCAGGAAGAAAAGGTACTTCAATCGAGTAACCTGTCTCTTTAATCGCATTTTCAATAGCCACATTTCCACCTAGTACAATTAAATCTGCAATTGATACTTTTTTATTTGATGATTTGCTGTTGAAGTTTTGTTGAATTTCTTCGTAAACTTTTAGAACCTTTTTAAGTTGTTGTGGGTTATTGCATTCCCAATTAATTTGTGGTTCTAGGCGAATACGAGCTCCATTTGCACCACCTCGTCTGTCGGAACCTCTAAACGTTGAAGCAGAAGCCCATGCAGTTTCAATAAGTTCTTGTGATGTAAGGTTAGCGTTTTGGATACTTGTTTTTAGCGCTTTAATATCATTGTTGTTGATTAGCTCGTAATCTCTAACAGGAACAGGGTCTTGCCAAATAAAACTTTCTTCTGGTATTTCAGAACCTATATAAGTAGTTTTTGGTCCCATGTCTCTATGGGTAAGTTTAAACCAAGCATTTGCAAAAGCTTTGTCGAATGACTCTGGGTTTTCAATAAACTTTTTACAAACTTCATTGTAGGCGGGGTCAAACCTTAAAGCCAAATCCGACGTAAGCATAGTAGGTTTTCTTTTTTTATTCTCGTCAAAAGGATCTGGGAAAATTTCTCCTACATCTTTTGCTTGCCATTGATGTGCTCCTGCAGGACTTTTTGTTAACTCCCACTCAAAGCTATATAAAGTATTTAAAAAAGCATGGCTGTATCTGGTAGGGGTTGCTGTCCAAACAACTTCTAGCCCAGAAGTAATAGCATCAGCTCCTTTTCCAGATTTGTATGAACTTTTCCAACCAAGACCTTGCTCTTCAATTGGAGCGGCTTCTGGTGACGGACCAACATGATCGGCAGAGCCAGCACCATGCGTTTTTCCAAATGTATGCCCACCAGCAATAAGTGCTACAGTTTCTTCATCATTCATTCCCATTCTTCTAAAAGAGATTCGAATATTTTTTGCTGAAGCAAGTGGATCAGGGTTTCCGTTTGGCCCTTCAGGGTTTACATAAATCAATCCCATTTGTACAGCAGCAAGTGGATTTTCTTTTTCCAAGTCCATCTCTCCGTCTTCATTAAGTCTTCTTGTTTCTAACCATCCTGCTTCAGAACCCCAGTAGATATCTTCTTGTGGTTCCCAAACATCGGCTCTACCACCAGCAAACCCAATAGTATTGAAGCCCATCGATTCTAAAGCAACATTTCCAGTTAAAATCATTAAATCTGCCCACGATATTTTTTGCCCATATTTTTGTTTAATTGGCCAAAGTAATCTTCTTGCTTTGTCTAAACTGGCATTGTCTGGCCAACTGTTTTGTGGCGCAAAACGCTGAATTCCCATGCGTGTACCTCCACGTCCATCTCCAGTTCTGTATGTTCCAGCACTGTGCCATGCCATTCTTATAAATAATGGTCCGTAATGTCCGTAATCGGCAGGCCACCAATCCTGCGAAGTTGTTAATACTTCTTCAATGTCTTTTTTAAGTTGTGCATAATCCAATGAATTAAATTCTTCTTCATAGTTAAACGTTGCTCCCATTGGGTTGGTCAACTCGCTATTTTGCGCTAAAACGTCTAAGTTTAATCGGTTTGGCCACCAATCATCATTAGACTTTGCAGTTTTTATTTGTTCTTTTTTATGCCCTTTGTCAAATCCAAAAGGACATCCTCCACCTTCCGAGTTTTCAGAAGTTTGTTCGCTATTATGGCATGATACCATTGCGAGTACAGAAGTTAAGCTTAAGATTAGTTTTTTCATGTATGTATTCTTTATTTTGAAGCAAAACTATCATCTCATAAACATTTGTAAAAACTATATTTTGAATGTTAATATTGATATTGTCAATAAAATTCTATTTTTGCAAAATGAATATTCAACAATTTCAGTATGTACTTGCAGTGGTAGATTCAAAAAATTTTGAGTTAGCTGCTGAAAAATGTTTTGTTACACAATCTACTTTAAGCACTATGATAGGGAAGTTTGAAGATGAGATTGGGATAAAAATTTTCAACCGAAAAACCAAACCAGTTTCTGTTACTTCGGAAGGAAACGCCATTATTACACGTTTGAGGATTGTATTAAACGAGATAGATCAATTAGGGAATTTGGTTCAGGAGCTGAAAGGTGAAATGGTGGGAGAGCTACGAATTGGAATTATAGCCACCGTAGCGCCTTATATTTTACCTCGTTTTTTGCCCAATTTTGTACAACAGTTTCCTAAGGTAAAGACAATTGTTAAAGAGATGACAACAGATCAAATCCATGAAGAATTAAAAAACAGAAGCTTGGATGTAGGCATTTTGGCAATTCCACTTGGAGATAATGAGTTGGAGGAACATAAATTATATACCGAGCCCTTTTTACTTTATGATTGCCGAGATGATTTTGAAACCGATTTAGTGTCTGCTAACGATTTAGATTATTCTAAACTTTGGTTGTTGCAAGAAGGGCATTGTTTGCGCACGCAAATTTATCAAATATGTAATCGTTCAAATAGTTCATCTGGTACAGATCTCAACTTTGAGTTTGAATCTGGCTCAATGGATAGTTTGTTGCGGTTCACAAAAGCAAATAAAGGAAAAACAATTATACCTTATTTGGCTTCTTTAGATTTACCTCCTGAAAGTAAACAGCGTTTGGTTGCATTTAAAGAGCCTGTGCCAGTGCGTTCCATAGGGCTTTTAACCAATAAGTTTTTTGTAAAGAAACAATTGATGACAGCACTGCAAAAAAGTATTTTGGATTCCGTTTCCGATTTGCTTCCCTCAACTGGAACCATTCAAATTGTTGATCCTGTTTAGTTTTATACCGATAAGTCTAAAATCTGAAACTCAAACCAGTATAAACACCTAATAAATATGGAGAAAAGCCACCGTCTTCTCTAGAAAATGTATTTAACTGATATTTAAACATCGGCTCTAAATTGAAGAGAAGTTTGTTTGACACTTGGTAATCTACTCCCAAACCAATATTGGTGCTAAAATTAACGTCGTTGATATTATTTGCCTCTCCTAAATCGGTTGCGAGCTCATCTGACTGTAGAGAAACCACATTGTTTGTTAAAAACAGAGAGCTAAATCCACCAATAATATTTACCCCAAAACGTTTATCTACCAATCGGTATTTTAGTTCCATTGGGACTTCGATATAACCCAATTCTTGTTGCATGCTGGCTGTTGAGGTTTCTTCTGCTTTTGCTTGAAAATCGTTATTCGCACTCATAGTCGGGCTACTTTCCGTACTTGCTACATTAAGTGAAGTGGCAGTTTTGTTAAAATCGATAGTCGAAATTCTATTGGAAACACCAAAAATTGCTGGACTATAACTCACGCTGTTTGTGTTGTAACTCATATTTACGTTACTCACTCCCGAACGAATGCTTAAGCGGTTACTCACATTATAAGCAAGATTAATTCCGTAGCTCATATTTACTTTTCCTTCTTTTGAATTCGAAGCAAAATCATTGCTAATTGGCGATCCTTTGCTCAGTGAATTGTAATAAACAGGGGCTACATTCGGACTAATACTCCAGCGGTTTACCTTTGTTTTTTCAGTAAACGCCACCGTTTCTTCAGCATTCATTTCTTCAACAACATCTAAAATCGATTTTTTATTGCTGTTGTTTTCTTCTGAAGGAATTTCTTTTTCCGTAGCAACTATTGCGTTGTTATTGTCAACTTTTTCTGAAAATTCTGGTGTATTATTTTGTGTTACTGCTGAAGTATTTTCAGAAAGTATTTTGTTGGTTGTTTTATCTTTTGATGCATAAACATCATTCGAAATTGTATTTTTTGCTACGCTTGAATTTGTTGAAGCTACTTGATCTTTTTGAGTACCTTCAACAGTTTGTGAGTTTGCTTCTTTTTCAGAAGTAATAGTTTTAACTACCTCTTTATTGTTTACAATTATTTCTTTTTCTGCTGAACTTTCTGTTTTGGTTTGTTCAGTATCTGTTATCGGGGTGCTCGTTGGAATATTTGTTTGTGTAGAATTTAAATAAACACTTCCTGCTACAAATAGTAAAACTAGGGCAGCAGCAACACCTCCCAATTTCCACCAAATTGGAATAACTTTTTTCTTGTTTGAAGCTTTTTTGTCTAAAGAAGCATTGATAGAATCCCAAACTTGTGCTGGCGGAGTTTCTTCAAAGTCTTTAAACTTTTCTTGAAATAAGCGTTCTATGTTCTTTTTTTCATTCATCATAAATACCGTTTGGTATTAATATTTTAATCTCAAATTCGCTACGAAACCGAATTTGCTTTTTTGTTTAGGGTGTCTTCTTCAATTTTATTTCTCAATGCCATTTTAGCGCGTGCTAAATTAGATTTTGAGGTGCCTTCGCTTATGCCGAGCATTGTTGAAATTTCTTTATGCGAATAGCCGTCTAAAACATATAAATTAAACGATAGGCGGTATCGGTCGGGTAATTCTTGAATACATTTTAGTAGGTAATCTAGCGAAATATCGGGCTGTTCGATTTCAACTTCAATATCATTTTCTAAATGGTTGGGAAGCACATCAAAAGTGCCTTTTTCACGATACTTTTGTAATACCGTATTTATGGTAACACGTTTTAGCCAACCTTCAAAAGAACCTTTAAAATTGTAGGTGCCAATTTTGTCAAAAATAAGCATAAAGCTATCGTGCAGATTGTCTTCTGCCTCCGCTTGGTTTCTCGAATATTTAAGGCAAACACTGTATAATTTTCGGCTAAATAGCTTATACAATTCTTCTTGTCCTTTTCTATTCTGTTGTTTGCAAAGTTCTATGAGTTGGTCTAGACTCACTCGTGGTTAGCTTATTTTTAGTTTTATTCGGTTGCTGTTTCTTGTACAGGAACTTCGTAGGTAAGATACTGTTTTTCGCCCGATTCGTCTTCTCCTACATAAAATTTAAATGTGTAGGTGTTAGTGTATCTAACTTGAAAATCGAAACTGTCGGTGCCTTCGGTATCTGTTAATTCGATGCAATCATTTCGGTCTAAAACTGTTGCCACAGCAAAAATGGTACGTTCTGTTTCTCCTGTATGGTTGTATTCAAAACCGCTGTACACATGGCAATCGGTTGGTCTTTTGTAGGTGAATTCAATGGGATATACTTTTCCGAATTCAAAATATTCAGGAAATGTAGCGCTGGTAATTTCCATCGTTTCGTAATAAAAATTTGTTGCATCATCGTCCGACAAATCGCAGGCGCTAAAACTAAGCATAGCAAAAAGACCTAGCATTACAGCAAAAAGCTTCTTCATTTTCTATTAATTTTCTTAGTAGATGTGGTTTACAACAAATGGTTGCGCCGAGGACATAAAAAAATCCCGAGAAAATAGTTGCTCGGGATTTTTTAGTATTTCTTCTGAAAAAATATTTAGAAGATGAAAAAAATTACTCTTTCATCGCTTTAATACCTTCTTTAATTTTTCCTTCTAGTTCGTCTAGTAATTCAGGGTTGTCTAAAAGTAAGTTTTTCACAGCATCGCGACCTTGTCCAAGTTTGGTATCACCATAGCTAAACCAAGATCCACTCTTTTTAATAATTTCAAACTCAACTCCTAAATCTAGAATTTCACCAACTCTCGATATTCCTTCGCCATACATAATGTCGAATTCGGTAGCTTTAAACGGAGGAGCAACTTTGTTTTTAACCACTTTTACTCTGGTTTTGTTACCAGAAGCATCTCCATCGCTATCTTTAATTTGTGTAGAACGACGAATGTCTAATCGAACAGAAGCATAAAACTTCAATGCGTTACCACCCGTTGTAGTTTCTGGGTTACCAAACATCACCCCAATTTTTTCACGTAATTGGTTAATGAAAATAACTGTACATTTTGTTTTGCTGATACTCGCTGTAAGTTTACGAAGTGCTTGCGACATTAAACGCGCGTGAAGTCCCATTTTAGAGTCTCCCATTTCACCTTCAATCTCACTTTTTGGCGTTAAGGCAGCTACCGAGTCGATAATTACGATATCGATGGCTCCCGAACGGATTAAATTATCGGCAATTTCCAACGCTTGCTCTCCATGATCTGGCTGAGAAATAATTAAATTATCGATATCAACCCCCAATTTTTGAGCGTAAAAACGGTCAAAAGCATGCTCTGCATCAATAAATGCAGCGATACCACCAGCTTTTTGAGCTTCAGCAATAGCATGTAAAGTAAGTGTTGTTTTACCAGACGATTCTGGTCCGTATATTTCTATAATTCTACCTCTTGGATATCCGCCAACACCAAGCGCAATATCTAGTCCGATAGAACCTGTTGGAATAGCATCTACATCTTCTACAACACTATCTCCCATTTTCATCACCGCTCCTTTTCCATAAGTTTTATCCAACTTGTCTAAAGTGAGCTTTAGTGCTTTTAACTTCGCATCTTTTTCCGAACTCATTTCTCTGTATTCTTTTGTTTCGTGCTAAAATACTATTTCTTTTTTCAGGATACAATTTGCCACGCAACCTTTTTGGTTTTTTCGTATCTAAATAAAACCCGAAGTCAAAGAAACCGTAGCATTATTTGTACTTCGCAGAAAGTAATTTTCAATTTTTTAATGGAAAATCGCAATGTCTACATAT
The DNA here is from genome assembly GCF_038433465.1 of Joostella sp. CR20. Taxonomy (NCBI): domain Bacteria; kingdom Pseudomonadati; phylum Bacteroidota; class Flavobacteriia; order Flavobacteriales; family Flavobacteriaceae; genus Joostella; species Joostella sp. CR20. The sequence goes on from NZ_JAESVF010000001.1 coordinate 769,773, forward strand.
GGAAATCGAATGGTTCTGCCAAAGTAATTCTTTGCAATGGTAGGTTAGATGGTGGCTAGCTTCGTTGTTATTGCAATGATGAATATTTTAAATATTTAATAACAACGAATTAGCTTATTAAAGAGTTTCAGTAATTATTGAAACTCTTTTTTTTTGGCATTCCCACGAGAAAATCGTGGTCGGGCTTTCGCTACTCACTTCCAAACACTCCGTGGTTTGGAGAGCTCAAACAAACCGCTTAATCCCTAATGCGAAATTATGTTGAAAGTTTGAATGTTGAAAAAGTAAAAAAGTGAAGAAGTAAAAGAGTAAAGGTTGTTTTAAAGCTTTCCTGCAAGATTTCAAAAACCTTGTAGGTGTTACATTCACAGATAAACAATGAAAAGTTCTATTTAAAAAAACAAACAACGAGTAACTACTAACGACCATCTATTTCTTTTACCTCTTTGTGACTCTGTAACTTCACCCACTCTTTTAAAAATAAACATCCAATCACTTACAGTCTATTACCTACGTTTTATAGCTTTTAAGTAAGTGTTTTACTTTTCTTTAGCATTTCTATTTTGAATTTATACGTATCTTTGCACGGTTAAATTTTTGAGGTAATGAAAAGAGACGGACACATAGAATTAATGGCGCCAGCGGGAAACTTTGAGTCGTTGCAAGCGGCACTTGTCAATGGGGCAGATTCGATTTATTTTGGAGTAGAACAGTTAAATATGCGTGCGCGAGCAAGTATTAATTTTACTATCGACGATTTGCCAGAAATTGCAAAGCGCTGCACCCAAAAAGGAGTCCGAACGTATCTTACACTCAACACAATTATTTACGATCACGATTTATCTATAATTAAAACTGTGCTCGATGCTGCCAAAGCTGCCAATATTACGGCGGTAATTGCAATGGATCAAGCGGTTATTGCGTATGCGCGCCAAATACAAATGGAGGTGCATATTTCAACACAAATTAATATTACCAATATAGAAACCGTAAAGTTTTATTCGCTTTTTGCTGATACTATGGTATTGAGTAGAGAGTTGAGCTTGCGTCAAGTAAAGAAAATTTGTGAGCAGATAGAAAGAGAACAAATTAAAGGACCTTCGGGGAATTTAGTAGAGATTGAAATTTTTGGTCATGGAGCGCTTTGTATGGCAGTTTCTGGAAAGTGTTATTTGAGTTTACATTCGCATAACTCGTCGGCAAACAGAGGTGCCTGCAAGCAAAATTGCCGAAAAAAATATACAGTAATCGATCAAGAAAGTGGTTTTGAAATTGAAATCGATAATGAATACATGATGTCTCCAAAAGACTTGTGTACTCTCGATTTTTTAGACCAAGTGATAGATGCGGGTTCAAAAGTTTTAAAGATTGAAGGTCGTGGGAGAGCTCCAGAATATGTAGCTACGGTAATTAAAACATATCGTGAAGCTATCGACGCGTATAATAACGGAACCTACAATGATGAAAAGGTTGCTACATGGATGAAAGAACTCGAGAAAGTTTATAATCGCGGATTTTGGAGCGGTTATTATTTAGGACAAAAACTAGGGGAGTGGAGTGACGGACCTGGATCGCAAGCAACGCAAAAGAAAGTGTATGTTGGAAAAGGAATGCACTTTTTTCCGAAAAGTAATATTGCTGAATTTAAAATTGAAGCCTACGATATTAAAGTAGGAGATAAGCTTTTAATTACTGGACCAACTACAGGAGTTGAAGAATTTACATTGGAAGAAATGATGGTAAACGACCAAAAGTTGGAAGTTGCTACCAAAGGTGATTCGTGTACAATTCCGACGAAATTTAGAGTTCGATTATCGGATAAATTATATAAAATAGTTGCTTCTTAATGGTTGTTGTTACGCTTCAAAGGAATAAATGCATTGGGTGTAATTACTGTGTAGAATTAGCGCCACAACAGTTTCAGATGTCGAAAAAAGACGGAAAATCGGTTTTATTGGGTTCCGCAGAAAAGAAAGGGTTTTTCACGATAAAATCATTTGACGATAGTATTTTTGAAAGTTGTAAGCAAGCACAGCAAGCTTGCCCTGTAAAAATAATTGATACCAAGCAGGTGTAGGTTTTTTTGCAGGTTCAGAGGGACAAAGGTTCAGAGGGACAAAGGTTCAGAGAGACAAAGTATAATCTAAAATAAACCTTAACTCTTTTGCTTTTTTACGCATTAAGTATCAATTCAACAATTACCCGATTCCACAGTTAAACAGTATGAGATGTCTCGACTTCGCCTGTCTGCCGACAAAGGCAGGCTCGATATGAATTCATATTAAAGTTACAAAGATTCAAAGTGACAGAGAGACAAAGTTTAATCTAGGACAAACCTTAAGTCTTTTGCTTGTTTACTCATTAAATCTCGGTTAGATATAAATGTCGAAAAAAATAAATTTTAAACATTTGTTTTTCAATTATTTAACAATACTTTCATTTTTGTCTTGACACAAAAACGAAACAAAAAAGTCAAGACTGATTTAAAAAGCATCAGAAAGTCTACGGAAACATCCACCACAGATAAAAAGAACTCGCTACGCTCAAACAGCTTTTTATCTATCGTCCCTCACTGCTTCCTTGATTTTCAATACTTTTTAAATAGGTCAATTTTATTATACATTCATCATTTTTATATCGAACTCACTTTATAAACTCTCAATTCAACAATTAACCGATTCAACAGTTTAACAGTATGAGATGTCTCGACTTCGCCTGTCTGCCGACAAAGGCAGGCTCGACTGAATGCTTTGATTGAACCTTTAACTCTTTTCCTTTTTTACTTATTAGCTATCAACCGAATAATTATTCAATCGTTACTTTAAGTGGGGAATTTAGTTTTGTTGCAAAGTCCGAAAGGTAGCTTTCCCATTCATTCTGTGTAGTAAATTCGCCTGCTTTTTTCCAACCGAATCCTGCGTAGTAGCTTACCTTTTCGTTATTCAGTTTTAGTTTCGCAAAAAGATTACTTTCATCAACTTTGTTTGTGATGTATTTGTCGAAATTTTCAATGTTTTCGGGAGACGCAACAATTCCCATTCCAAGTTCAGAATCTCCGTGAGGCTCCCAATAACTCATCCAACCTTCTTGTAAATTTGTATTTGTAATTCCTTTTTGTTGGTGTAATGTAATCCCTGCCGAAATGGTTTGTACACCTTTAATATGTAGGGTGATTTTCGATAAATTTTGTCCGTAATCAAGCGAGATGTGTTTCTTTTCTGTGATACTTTTCCCGTTTGCGTCCCAATCTTTATACGTCAGTTCAAAACTAGTTCGTATTGGTCCGTTGGTAATAGTTTTCCAACTGATGAAATTCTTAGAAAAGTAGTAAATCGAGTCAACTTTTTTGGCAATTCCTCCAATTCCTCTGCTGCTTCCTACATGGAAATTGTCGAGTCCTTCGCCATGATCCTTATGATAGTATCCTGGATCTTTATCGTTGGCTGCATACCATTTGTTAATAATTGGGTACTCCACACGCTTTAACCAAGCATCAATTCCGCTGGAAAGTGTACCTCCAGGAATGCTGTCTTCAATCATTTGTTGTGCAACAGGCCCATAAGTTCTAAAAGCGACTTTGTTGTTTTCCCAAGCGTAATCGTCGGTTCTTTCAGGCACAAAACGCGAGTAGCAAATTGTAGAGTCTGTAGTGTTATTTTTCTTCGGAAAGAGTTCGAACTTTGCTTCAGAAGAAGCTTTAATTTTTGGCTGAAACAAAAGTATATCCCAAGCACCATCTTTGTTAGTGTCGATAAGTTGAGAAGTCACCTCAGATTTATCACTTGCATTTCGAATTCCCCAATTTTTTTGCGTTTCATCCGAAGTGATTTCATCTAAATTTATCTCAACGGTTTCGAAGGCTCTGTCGAGATTCAATTCGTTTTTTACAATAATTGTTTTTCCTTCTTCAGCACAAGATAATGCTGTTATAGCGACTAAAACGAGTGAGAATACTTTTATTTTCATGGTTGGTTTGTGTAAAGATTTTTTTCAGAATAGATTGAGAACGAAAGAAACCTCATTTAAAATGAAATTTTCATAAGATTTCTTATCGTTTTCTGTGAGGAAACGTCATTGTTTCAATTCCGTTTACCTCTATTTTTTTCAGCAATAAAACTAATCTTCGTTGGCAGGTTTTCCGATAGTAGCTAAAATTCCGCCGTCTACATATAAAATATGTCCGTTTACAAAATTACTAGCTTTGGAAGCCAAGAAAATGGCTGCTCCGCCTAAATCTTCTGGGTCTCCCCATTTGGCAGCAGGTGTACGATTGATGATAAATTCGTTAAACGGATGCCCGTCTACACGAATTGGTGCCGTTTGCGAAGTAGCAAAATATCCAGGGCCAATTCCGTTTACTTGGATGTTGTGTTTTGCCCATTCCGTAGCCATGTTTTGCGTAAGCATTTTTAAACCTCCTTTGGCAGCAGCATATGCGCCAACAGTGTTTCTACCAAGCTCCGACATCATCGAACAGATATTGATAATTTTCCCATTTTTACGAGCAACCATCCCTTTTACCACGTGTTTTGAAACGATAAAAGGAGCGACCAAATCAACGTCGATAACCTCTCTAAAATCTTCGACTTCCATTGTTTCTAATGGAATTCTTTTAATAATCCCAGCGTTGTTTACCAAAATATCGATTGCGCCAACTTCTTTTTCGATGGCAGCAATAGCGGCTTCAACTTCAGCTTCTACGGTGACATTGAATTTGTATCCAAACGCTTTTACGTTTTCTTTTTTATACACTTCGAGCGCATCGTCAATTTTTTGTTGCGACGAATTTCCGTTTACAACAATGGTTGCTCCAGCTTTTCCCAGTTGCATTGCCATTGCCATTCCGAGTCCGTGTGTAGCTCCAGTAACAAGCGCTACTTTTCCTTCGATGTTAAATAGTGATAAGCTCATATTATCTTAATTCTGTAATTGGTGCAACGTCCATATCGCCATAGTCTAAGTTTTCTCCAGCCATACCCCAAATAAAGCTATAGTTTGAAGTTCCAGAACCCGAGTGGATAGACCATGGTGGCGAAATAATTGCTTGGTGGTTGTGCATCCAAACGTGGCGAGTTTCTTGCGGTTGCCCCATAAAATGGCAAACAGCTTGATCTTTTGGAATATCGAGGTAGAAATAAATTTCCATTCTTCTGTCGTGAACATGCGCAGGCATGGTGTTCCATACGCTACCTGTTTTAAGTTCGGTTAGTCCCATTTGAAGCTGACACGTCTCTACAATACCACCAATAATTAATTGGTTTACGGTACGGTGATTGGCAGTTTCCAACGAACCTAATTCAAGTTTATTAGCCTCTTGCATTCCCACTTTCTTTGTTGGCAGTTCTTTGTGAGCAGGAGCAGAGTTAAAATAAAATTTTGCAGGATTGCTACTATTGTCGCTTTTAAAAATAACTTCTTTGTTTCCACGACCAATGTATAGCGCTTCTTTGTGTTCGAGTGTATACACTTCGCCATCGACAGAAACACTTCCTTTGGCTCCAACATTTATAATTCCGAGTTCTCTACGTTCCAAGAAATATTCAGCCTTAAGTAAATCGACGGTTTCTAATTTCAAATCCTTTTTCGGAACTGCCGAACCAGCGATATATCTGTCGTAATGCGAATAGGTAAGACTTATTTCGTCTTCCTTCATGAGGTCGTCTATCAAAAAGGTTTTTCTTAACGCTTCGGTATCCATTTGTTTTACCTCATTTGGACTAGAAGCATATCTTTTGTTGTAAATCATAATTAGTTTTTATTGGATTTTATACTGCAAATTACACAAATGTAAAAATTAATGTAATCGATTACAAGATAATTGTTTAGTTTTCTGATGCTGAAAAATGTATGTACGTACAAAGTAGTGCTTCTTTTGAAGAATGTTGTTTTGTATATATTATATAGAATAGCTGAAGTTCTAGAGGTGTCTTTAATTGAATCAGTCATGTTGCCTAATTTGTAACCTTTTTTTAAAAGAAGAATAAGGGTTTTGCCTTTTAGAGCTATTTAGTAATCACTTGAAAGACCTATACAAAGCAAAAAATCCAGTCTATTTTGTAGACTGGATTTGAATTTGCTCCCCCTCTTGGGCTCGAACCAAGGACCCTCTGATTAACAGTCAGATGCTCTAACCAACTGAGCTAAGGAGGAATTTATGTTTTGTGTTGCTCGCATGCCTTACTGTGTGGCGCTTTGCAAACTTTTATTCCTGTTTTGCGGATGCAAATATATATGTTTTTTTCTTTACACCAAACAAAAAATTATTTTTTTTGTTTTATTTGAAAATCGCCTTGTAAAGGTCGTTTCCGTTGGCGTACAAAAGTAATGCAATTAATATAAAGAAACCAATCATTTGTGCATATTCTAAGAATTTTTCACTTGGCTTCCGTCCAGTAATCATTTCGTATAATAAGAACATTACATGCCCACCATCTAAAGCTGGAATAGGTAGAATGTTCATAAACGCCAGAATAATAGATATAAAGGCCGTAGAAAGCCAAAATCCTTGCCAGTCCCAAGTGTCTGGAAACAATTTTGCAATGGTACCAAAACCTCCAACTTCAGTAGCTCCTTTTTTGGTAAATAAAAACTTCATAGAGCTTATATAATCTCTTAATGTCCAATATCCGTAGTTAATTCCTGCAGGTATTGCTTCTGCCAACGAGTAGCTCTTTTTTGTGACCTTAATGTTGTTTAATGGCGATTTAGGATACACTCCAATGGTATGGTCTTCCGAAGGTGTAATAGTTAACGTGTCGGTTGTTTTGTTTCTTTCAATAACTAAACTAAGTGGTTTAACTTCGTTGTATTTTACTTTCGTAGTAAATTCATCCCAAAAGTTAATTGCTTGTCCGTCTACTGAAACAATTCTATCGTTTTGCTGAAGTCCTGCAAGTCCGGCAGGGGTGTCTGCAACAATGCTGTCGAGTACTGGTTCAATACGTGGCGTAAGCGGATGAATAACACCTTCTTTGTAAAGATAGGTTCCAAGAGAATCAGGTAAGTTTAAAACTTCTGTCTTTCCGTTAGCATGTTTTACTTCCATTTGAGAAACACCTCTAACCACCATCAAACGGCTTACATCTAAAATGTTGTCCGGTTTTTCTCCGTCTATTTTTAAAATTTTATCACCGTTTTTAAAACCGTATTGCTCCAATTGTTTTACTACTGAAAAACCGTTTGGAAGTGCATCTTGCGAAACTTCATTGCTTCCCCAAGCATACAAAACCATGGCATAGATAAAAAATCCAAGCAATAAATTTACGGTTACACCACCCAACATTATAATAAGGCGTTGCCAAGCTGGTTTTGAACGGAACTCCCACGGCTGAGGTGGTTGTGCCATTTGCTCTTTGTCCATGCTTTCATCTATCATTCCTGATATTTTTACATATCCTCCCAAAGGCAACCATCCGATACCGTACTCGGTTTCGCCGATTTTCTTCTTGAACAAAGAAAATTTTACATCAAAGAATAAAAAGAATTTCTCAACACGAGTTTTAAAAATTTTGGCTGGGATAAAATGACCTAATTCGTGTAAAATAATAAGTATAGATAAACTTAAAAAAAGTTGAATAGCCTTAACTAAAATTGGACTCATAAAATTGTTTTCATTTTCAAATCGCACAAAAGTAATGTTTTCCATCTACTTACCACAATCAAAAACAAATGAAGCTTAGGTTTTAAGACCGATTTATGATAAAACACTCGTTTTTCCTTGCCATTGTTGTATTTTTGTAATCGAAAACCAAAGGGTTATGTTGCAACTTTTTAGCAAATACAAATATTTTTTCATCACGCTTTTTCTGCTTTCGGTAGTTATTATAAGTCTTATTTATTGGGCTTTAAAACCAAAGGAGCGATTACCAATTTACGAACCTTCTATGGTGAATCCAGAGTTGGTTGCTTCGGATGTTCAATACATCCGAAAAGATCATAAAATTGCACCTTTTAAACTTGTTAATCAAAACGGAGATACCATTACTGAAGCTGATTACGAAGGAAAAATTTATGTAGCCGATTTCTTTTTTACCACTTGCCTTACCATTTGCCCGATGATGACTGATAATATGGTGATTCTTCAAGATCAATTAAAAAACGATAACGAAGTTAAACTCTTGTCTTTTTCGGTAACTCCGCAAATCGATTCTGTACCCCGACTCAAAACTTACGCTCTCGAAAAAGGGGTAATCGACTCTAAATGGAATATGCTTACGGGCGATAAAAAACAGATTTACAATCTAGCTCGAAAAAGTTATTTGGCAGTTAAAACTGTTGGTGATGGCGGACCTTTTGATATGATTCACACTGAAAATTTTGTGCTAGTAGATACTAAAAAGCGTATCCGTGGATTTTACGATGGTACAAAACCTGAAGATATCGAGCAGATTCTTCATGATATTGAAATTCTTAAAAACGAAAATAATAGATAAAAAAAATCCAAGGTTTTCAAAACCTTGGATTTTTTCATTTCTTAATTTACTCGATATTTAAATGCTCCGAGATAATTTACTTCAGTAAAAAATTACTTTTTAAATTCTTTTAAAACAGCTTTGTTAGGCAATTCTTCATAGCCCATATTGTAAAGCGTAAATCCGAAAATATCAGCATACTGATCGATAGTTTTACTTACAGGAGTTCCAGCTCCGTGTCCAGCATTAGTTTCAATTCTAATAAGTACTGGGTTGTTTCCTGTTTGTTTTTCTTGTAATTCAGCAGCAAATTTAAAACTGTGCGCAGGCACTACACGATCATCATGATCTCCAGTAGTAACCATTGTTGCAGGGTATTTTACACCTTCTTTTACGTTGTGAACAGGTGAATATGCTTTTAAATACTCAAACATTTCTTTATTGTCTTCGGCAGTTCCATAGTCGTATGCCCATCCTGCTCCAGCAGTAAAAGTGTGGTAACGTAACATATCGAGTACACCCACAGCAGGTAATGCAACTTTCATTAAATCTGGGCGTTGCGTCATGGTTGCACCAACTAATAACCCTCCGTTAGAACCTCCGCGGATTGCTAAGTAATCTGAAGAAGTATAATTTTCTTTGATAAGGTATTCTCCAGCAGCGATAAAGTCGTCAAATACATTTTGCTTTTGAAGTTTTGTTCCTGCATCGTGCCATTTTTTACCGTATTCACCACCACCTCTTAAATTTGGTACTGCATACACACCACCTTGCTCTAACCAAACAGCCATAGCCGTGCTAAATGAAGGTGTTAAACTGATGTTGAATCCACCGTAACCGTATAAAATAGTTGGGTTTTTACCGTTAAGTTCTAAACCTTTTTTATAGGTAATTATCATAGGTACTTTTGTGCCGTCTTTTGAAGTGTAAAATACTTGCTTCGACTCAAAATCGTTGCTGTTAAAATTGATTTCTGGAGTCCAATATACATCTGAAGTTCCTGTTTCTGGATTGTATGCGTAAGTACTTCCTGGAGTGCTATAATTGGTAAATGAATAGTAAAGCACATCTGCCTCTTTTTTACCTCCAAAACCGCCAACGCTTCCGATGCCTGGTAGTTTTACTTCACGGACAAGTTTTCCGTTATAATCATATTGTTTTACTTGCGAAACTGCGTCAACCATATATTCAGCAAAGAAATATCCGCTTCCTGTACTCGGACTTAACACGTTTTCTGTTTCAGCAATAAAATCTACCCAATTTTCTGGTGAAGGATTTGAAGCATCTGCCGTTACAATTTTTTTGTTTGGTGCATTTAAGTTGGTTACCAAATACAATTTAGAACCTTCGTTTTCGATAACATAAGTGTCGCTTTCCGTAGTTTCAATAATAGGAACTAAAGGAGCGTTCTCTTGCGTTAAATCTTTAATGAATAGTTTGTTTCCAGAAGTCGAAACCGAGGCGCTGATTAATAAATAACGATCGTCTTCTGTAACATTTCCACCAACATAACGGTGTTTTTCAGCTGCTGTTCCTCCAAAGATAAGTTGATCGTCTTTTTGTGCAGTGCCGAGTTTGTGGTAGTACAATTTATGCTGATCTGTTTTTGCTGAAAGCTCGCTTCCTTTTGGTTTGTCGTAACTCGAATAGAAGAATCCTTCGTCGCCTTTCCAAGAAAGTCCGCTAAACTTTACATCCACCAAAGTGTCTTCAATAATTTCTTTAGTTTCAGCATCTTTAATAATTACTTTACGCCAATCGCTTCCACCTTCAGAAATAGAATACGCAGCAATTTTTCCGCTTTTTGAAAAACTCAATCCGCCTAAGGATGTTGTTCCGTCTTCAGAAAACGTATTCGGGTCTAAAAATACTTCTTCGGCACCATCGTCTCCTTTTTTACGATATACCACATATTGATTTTGCAACCCGTTATTTTTATAAAAATAGGTGTAATCTCCTTCTTTAAATGGAGCGCCAATTTTTTCGTAATTCCACAATTGTTCTAAGCGCTCTTTAAGTTGTTCGCGAAAAGGTATTTTCTCTAAATAACCAAAGGTAACTTCGTTTTCGTTTTTAACCCAAGTAGCAGTTTCTTCAGAGCGGTCGTCTTCCAACCATCGATAAGGGTCTTTTACTTCCTCGCCAAAATAAGTGTTTACAGTGTCTACTTTTTTAGTTGCAGGATACTTCAATGTAAGGTCTTTTTTAGTTTCTGTAGTATCGCAAGAACCTAAAATTCCTGCCACCACTACACAAGTGATTAGTTTTTTCATTTTTTATTTTGTTGAATTTTGAAGGACAGCTGGAACCGATTGGTTGCACTTTTCCTTGGGTTTGTAATTAGCGAAGGGAATTTAACCAAAAAAGCTTCAAATAGAAGATTATTTGAAGCTTTTTTAACATTTTTTAGTCTGTAATTCTTAAACCAAATTGTTTTCTACTAAATATTCTGCAATTTGTACTGCGTTGGTTGCGGCACCTTTTCGAAGATTATCAGCTACAATCCACATGTTTAATGTATTTGGTTGCGACTCGTCTCTACGAATTCTTCCCACAAAAACATCGTCTTTATCGTGTGCATAAATTGGCATCGGATACGTATTGGTGTCTGGATTATCTTGCACCACAACTCCTGGAGTGTCGTTTAAAATGCGACGGATATCTGCCAAAGTGAAATCGTTTTCAAACTGTACGTTAACCGACTCTGAATGTCCACCAGAAGTAGGGATTCTAACAGCCGTAGCAGAAACAGCAAAGGTTTTGTCGTTTAATATTTTTTGAGGCTCACGCGCCAATTTCATTTCTTCTTTAGTGTATCCATTCTCTTCGAAAACATCGCAATGTGGTAATGCATTTCTGTTGATAGGGTAAGGGTACGCCATTTCGCCTTCAACACCTGCCAATTCGTTTTCGAGCTGTTGTACTGCTTTTACTCCAGTTCCAGAAATAGATTGGTAAGTAGAAACAACAACACGTTTCATTTTATATTGCTTGTGTAGTGGAGCCAAAGCCATTACCAACTGGATGGTAGAACAGTTTGGATTTGCAATAATTTTATCGTCTTTGGTAAGTTCTTTTGCATTGATTTCTGGAACTACCAATTTTTTGGTTTGGTCCATTCGCCAAGCCGAAGAATTATCGATTACCGTTGTGCCAACTTCAGCAAATTTTGGAGCCCACTCCAACGAAGTACTTCCTCCAGCAGAAAAAATAGCAATTTCTGGTTTGGCAGCAACTGCATCGCTTAATCCAATTACTTTATAGGTGTTTCCTTTATAAGAAAGTTCTTTTCCAACAGAACGCTCTGATGCAACCAATAATAATTCAGTAATAGGGAAATTGCGTTCCTCTAGTACTTTTAGCATAACTTCTCCAACCATTCCGGTGGCTCCTACAACGGCTATTTTCATTTTTTATCGTGTTTAAAAAAGGCTGTGTAAAAAGTTCTAATAGTGTCATTCTGAATTTATTTCAGAATCTCATCATATTAGTTTTTAACTAGATGAGAAACTGAGTCAAGCTCAGTTTGACGAAAATTAAAATTTTATACAGTCTCCTGTTTTCATTTTTAAATTTTGAATGACAAAAGTAATTAATATTCACTGGTGTACAACCTAAATAATTAAAATTCAAAAAAATATAACAAATTGTTATAAAAATTACTGTTTTTGTATTTCCATAAAAAAAACCATCCAATACCGGATGGTTTAAATTAAACAAGTGTAGCGGTTTCCCACAAAGGGATTGTACTATTTTGTGTTTTGCTTTTTTAATTCGTCTCTAATTTCAGCAAGAAGTTCTTCTGTAGTAGGTCCTGCAGGTGCTGCTGGAGCTTCCTCTTCTTTCTTTTTAGAGTTTTCGTATGCTTTTAAAATCATGAAAATACAGAAACCAATAATTACAAAATCCATAATAGTTTGGATAAATAAACCGTAATTAATGCTCACTGCTTCCGTAACAACTTTGTCGCCTTCTACAACGGCGTCTTTTAAAACATACTTTAATTCTTCAAATTTTACACCACCCAAAAGCATCCCGATAGGAGGCATTAAAATATCTTTCGTAAAAGAAGTTACAATTTTACCAAATGCCCCACCAACAATTACTGCTGTGGCTAAGTTTACAATGTCTCCCTTGAGTAAGAAAGACTTAAAATCTTTAAAAAATCCCATGTTGAATATGTACTTGATTAGTGTCAATAAATATATAAATTTTTTTTGACTGACGATTTTCTAAACAATCAAATACTTCAGCAGAAAAAAATAAATATTAAGTTGTTGTTGTGTAGTGTTTTACGTAAAATAACCGCAGAAAAAACACTAATTGTTTTCAGAATAAAACCTACGAAACTACTTTTCTTCGTACACGTTGGGAAATTGCAGTGAGCAATTCGTAAGAAATTGTTCCTGCGGTTGAGGCAAACGCACTAGCTGTTGGTTGCGTTCCAAAAATAAGCACTTCGTCGCCTTCGTGGCAATCAACACCAGTTATATCTATCATTAACATATCCATACAAACATTACCAACAATTGGGCACTGCTTGCCATTAACCGTTAAAAATGCTTTCCCTTTGCCGTACTGTCTGCTTATGCCGTCGGCGTGTCCAAGTGGAATTGTAGCTGTTTTCATAGCCGTTTTGGCAATATGTCCTTTGTTGTAACCAATACTTTGGTTGGGCTGAATGTGGTGAATTTGAGAAATTACACTTTTTAAAGAAACTACATTTTTAAAATGATGATTGTACTGAGGGTCGTTGCCAAAACCATACAACCCAATACCGCTACGTACCATGTCAAACTGCGCTTCTTCGGCATAGTTTAAAATTCCAGAGGTGTTTAAGATATGAAACAAAGGTTTATAAGAAAGTTTTGAGTTTAATTGCGCTGAAACTTCTTTAAAATCTTTTATTTGCTGAAGTGTAAAAGTCTTTTCATTTAAATCTTCCGACGCTCCCAAATGTGAAAATACAGAAGCCACCTGAAGATTTGAATGTTTTTCTAATGCAGAAAGTAGCTCAGGAATTTCTTCCGCAGTAAATCCTAAACGGTTAAGTCCGGTATTAAATTTTAAATGAACAGGATAGTTTGTTTCGTTTTTTGAAGCCTCTAAAAAAGCATCAAAAACATATTTGTTATAGAGGCTGGGCTCTAGTTTGTAAGCAATAATTTCATGAAAATGTACTGGTAGCGGGTGCAATACCAAAATAGGTTTGGTAACTCCGGCATTTCGCAGTGCAATTCCTTCGTCGGTATAGGCAACAGCAAAATAATCTACTTGCTGTTTTTCTAAAAACAGCGCCACTTGTTGGGCGTCACTTCCGTAGGCATAAGCTTTTACAACAGCCATAAATTTGGTTGTTGGGCGTATTTTAGAACGTAAAAAGGTGATGTTATTTTGTAATGCTCCGAGGCTAATTTCGAGCGTGGTTTCCTGAATTTTCGTCATCGTCATGTTGTTTTTCACTTTCTTTAGGAAGTATTTCTTCAGGGTCGTTTACTTCTATTTTTTGCACCTTTTCTCTAAGCATTGCTTTAAAAAATGCAGCGCGACTTAGCGGTTCGTATTCTTCAGTTTCTCCTAAAAGCACCAATTTATCGTTGGTTGATTTTCTAAAGCTATAATTTGCAAGATTTCCAGTGCGTGTACAAATAGCGTGTACTTTGGTAACATATTCGGCTGTTGCCATAAGTGCAGGCATGGGACCAAAAGGATTGCCTTTAAAATCCATATCCAAACCAGCAACAACAACGCGAATGCCTTTGTTTGCTAAATCGTTACAAACCGATACAATTTCATCATCAAAAAACTGAGCTTCATCAATTCCAACTACATCGCAACCGTCGGCCAAAAGCCTAATATTGGCAGCAGCAGGAACGGGAGTCGACCGAATTTCGTTGGCGTCGTGCGAAACCACCATTTCGTCGTCGTATCGAACATCTACGGCAGGTTTAAAAATCTCAACTTTTTGTTTTGCAAATTGGGCGCGTTTGAGCCTACGGATAAGTTCTTCCGTTTTACCGGAAAACATCGACCCGCAGATGACCTCTATCCAGCCAAATTGCTCTTTATGATTTACTGTATTTTCGAGAAACATGTTGTAATTTTCTGTACTGAAAAGAATAGAAACTTCTTTGTCTAGAAAAACTAAACAAACTTAAGCAAATATTTAAAGTTGAATTTAAGAATGCCGAAATAATATCAACAAAAAATAGCGACTACTAGTTAATCTGTTTTATATCTTCTTTTTAGATGAAAAAAATGAGTGTTTTCTTCTCAAAATTATAAAAGCTATACAGATGAAATTCATCCGAATAGTATTTTAATTTAGTGTAAACATACTGAAAATGTAATTAAAGTAGTATTGACTTTCCTGCCTTCCGTAGGCAGGTTTGTTTCGTTTTTGTGTCAGGACAACTGCGAAGCACATCAACGAACACCAATAAAAAATGTTTTTTGTGAGTTAAAAATGAAAGTTTAATTAAATATCTGAAATTCATATAGCTAAGACTCCTATATATTGACATTTATATCAAACTGAGGTTGTTTTAGAAAGTTTTAATACCAGTTTATAAAGCTAAAATGATAAAAAATGAGTATCTTTTAAGCGTAGTTTTACGATTAAATTCATCTAAATATTTAGTAATTTTAGAACCGTTTATAGCCATAGCATCATGAGAAAGAAATTAGAAGCAGAACTTGTTAGTATCGCACATAGAATTTTAAAATTGAGCGGAAAGGAAGATTTAAATGCCTTGCAAAAAGAATCTCAAAAATTGTATGAAAAACTAACGTTGCTTAAATATATTGAAGATCACTTCGGAATTTTACAGCCTACAACTGGAAGAAATGAAATTGCCGATAAGTTTGAAGAATTGGCAAATGCGGTGCTCAAAGGAAACTCCGATGTGCCAGAAACCAACCCCAATGCAGAGGAAGAAGCTATAATGACGCCTGTTATGGATAGTATTAAAGACTTGGTGCAAGAAATGCCAGGCGGAGAAACACTCGACGACCTTTTAGCTGGAATTACCCCCGATCCAACTTTTGTAAAAAGAGACATGGATACGGTAACACCAAAATTCACGAATACAAATACCGTAATTACCGAGAAAAAGCAACGCTCTCTAAACGATCAACTAAACCCAGGTTTAGCAATTGGATTGAACGATAAATTGGCGTTTGTAAAGCATTTGTTCCAAGGAAGTAACGAAGATTATATCCGTGTGATTTCGCAAATAAACACAATGAATTCTTCCGAAGAAGTAAAACAATTTGTAAACGGAATGATAAAACCCGACTACAACAATTGGGAAGGAAAAGAAATTTACGAGACTCGTTTTTACGAACTTATTGAAAAGAAATTTTCGTAATGCAAACTACAAACTAGACTATAGATGAAAATTAAAAAAATTCTTTATTGGATAGCCACAGGTCTTTTAGCTGCATTTTTAAGCTTTGCAGTTTTTAATTACCTCTCAAAGTTTACAATGGTGCAAGAAATGTTGGCATCGTATAATTACCCAGCACACCTTATTTATGTACTTATTATCGGGAAAGTATTAGCAATTATTGCTTTGTTAGCCCCAATAAAAGGAGTGCTAAAAGAATGGGCTTACGCAGGGATGTTTTTTAATTTTGTACTCGCATTTTTTGCGCACTATACTATTGGCGACGGCGAACAAGGAGGTGCAATTATTGCGTTGGTATTATGGGCGCTTTCTTATTTTTTAGGAAAACAAGTTCGTCCGTGGATTATAAAAGCGTAAAAGCAATTTAGAGAAATTTCTTTTTTACCTTTGCTACAAACTTTCGTATGTCAAAATTATATATTGTACCTACGCCCATTGGCAACTTAGAAGACATTACTTTACGTGCCATTCGAATTCTAAAAGAAGTCGATTTAATTCTTGCTGAAGATACACGTACCAGTGGAAAATTATTAAAACACCTCGAAGTACAAACTCCGATGCAAAGTCACCATATGCACAACGAGCATAAAATGGTTGAAGGAATATGTCAAAAAATTTTAAGCGGTACAACGGTAGCTTTAATTAGCGATGCTGGAACACCTGCAATTTCCGATCCTGGATTTTTGCTCACGCGTTCGTGTATTGAAAATGGTATTCTGGTAGAATGCCTTCCAGGCGCAACGGCTTTTGTGCCTGCACTTGTAAATAGTGGACTTCCGAATGATAAGTTTGTTTTTGAAGGATTTCTTCCTGTAAAAAAAGGAAGGCAAACACGGTTAAAATTTTTAGCTGAAGAAACACGTACCATGGTTTTTTACGAATCGCCACACAAACTTTTAAAAACCTTAAATGATTTTGCTACATATTTTGAAGAAGACAGGCAAGTTTCAGTTTCAAGAGAGCTAAGCAAACTTCATGAAGAAACCCTGAGAGGAACAGCAAAAGAGTTAATTACACATTTTGAAAACACTGCTCCAAGAGGTGAATTTGTACTCGTTGTAGCTGGAAAAAAATAAATTGCTTAATAACATTTCGACGCTTGCGTCGAAATACTATAAACCTCACTTTGTGAGTGAAAATAAATATAAAAATATGTATCCGTTAAGAAGAAATAGACGTCTACGCACAAACCCTGCAATTCGTAGTTTAGTTCAAGAAACTATCATTACGCCAAACGATTTTTTGGTGCCACTTTTTGTAGTTGAAGGGAAAAATATAAAAGAAGAAATTGCATCGATGCCAAATTATTTTAGGTATAGTTTGGACCTGCTCGAAAAAGAAGTGAAAGAATTATGGAGCTTAGGGTTGAAATCGGTTTTACTTTTTGTAAAAGTTCCCGAAAACTTAAAAGATAACAAAGGTACAGAAGCTCTTAATCCAAACGGACTCATGCAACGTGCAGTAAAAACGGTTAAAAATGCAGTGCCAGAAATGTTGGTGATGACCGATGTTGCGCTCGATCCGTATTCTGCCTACGGTCACGATGGGATTGTTGAAAACGGACAAATTTTAAATGATGCTTCTTCGGAAGTGTTGTCTAAAATGGCGCTTTCTCATGCGCAAGCAGGTGCCGATTTTGTAGCGCCTAGCGATATGATGGATGGTAGAATTTTAAAAATGCGCGAAACCCTCGAGAACGAGGGCTTCACAAACACGGGTATCATGAGTTACAGCGCCAAATATGCCTCTGCATTTTATGGTCCATTTCGCGATGCACTAGACTCTGCTCCTGTAGATGCAAAAGACATTCCGAAAGACAAAAAAACATATCAAATGGATGCTGCCAATCGCACCGAAGCTTTAAGGGAAACGCAAATGGATATCGATGAAGGTGCAGATATTGTAATGGTAAAACCAGGCCTGTGCTACCTAGACATTGTTCGAGATATAAAAAACAACTTTGAAGTTCCAGTTGCTGTTTACCAAGTGAGCGGCGAATACGCCATGATAAAAGCTGCTGCTGAAAAAGGATGGCTCGACCACGATGCTGTTGTTATCGAGCAAACCCTTGCTATTAAAAGAGCTGGCGCCGATATCATTGCAACTTATTTCGCAAAAGACGTTGTAAAACTACTTCAAGGTTAACTCGATAGGGTTTTCAGTAAAAACTTCACTTTATAACTAATTAAGCTGTCTTAAGGGTTATTAAATTCAAGCAATAATTTTTAAGGCAGCTTAATTTTTTTGGCATGCCCCTTGCGGGTCGGGCTTTCGCTACTCGCTTCCAAACTACCGTTTGGAGAGCTCAAACAAGCCGCTCAATCCCTCATGCTATTTCAAGTTTGAAACAGCACGATATTCATTTTCATCAGCATTTACTGTTTTTAAAAATTCGAGCATTTCTTCTGTTAAAAGCAATTCGTTTTGTCCATCCCAAAAAGCAGGATTGTACGGATATTTCAGTTTAAAAATATCTCGATTAATTGATACGTTTCTTTTAGTATTTAATTCCTTAAAGTTGTCTTGAGTGGTAATAATGTAACTACAGTTGTAAATGTCTGTTTTATTAGTTTCAGTATTTATAACTTCTACGTTTGCTTCTACTTTTGCATTTTTTAAAAAGTACTTTTTATTGCTTGCCTTCTCGTAAAAAGCATGCATTTTCATAAATGTGGTTCTGTATTTATATATCCATGTTTTTTCGTATTTGGCAGTGTTTCTTTCTAAAATTAAGTAGTTTTCTAACATTGCATTGTTTTTAGAGTTTACCTTTAAATACCCTTTGTTGTTACTGAAAGTTGCATTTACAATAGAGTCTTTTACGGTAAATTCTACAAGATTTACAGTGTCATTTATTGCGCCTGTTTTAATGTCATATTTATCTTCTTTTAGTTTTGCATGTAAGATAAACCAGTCTAAAATTTTTGGAAAATCGCCCAACATAAACTCTACATCTTCTTCTTTTAAACCAGCTTTTCGCATATTTAAAAGTTCGACTTCGTAGTTTTTTCTAGGCATGGGTTGCTCTTCGGTGCCAAATAATTGTTTTCGTCTTAACTTTCCGGTAAGGTCTTGTAGTTTTAAAACAGTATCGTTTTTCTTTAAAAAAGCACGTAACGTAAATCGTTCTTCGTATGGAA
This sequence comes from Joostella sp. CR20, assembly GCF_038433465.1. Lineage (NCBI taxonomy): Bacteria > Pseudomonadati > Bacteroidota > Flavobacteriia > Flavobacteriales > Flavobacteriaceae > Joostella > Joostella sp. CR20. The sequence continues at coordinate 788,733 of NZ_JAESVF010000001.1, forward strand.
ATAAAGCATAGTTACTTTCTATTTGATCGACAATGTTTTTATAAATGCTTTTTTTGGTAGAAACTATTACAGGTTCGAGTTCGTAAGTTTCTTCAACCATATAAATAATGTCTTGCTTATTTAAAGCGGTAAAAGTCGACCTAATAGGTTTGTAACCTAGGTACTTTATAAAAACAGAGTCTTTTTCCGAAGTAAATAAAAAAGAACCGTCGGCATTTGTGGTGGTGTAATTATTGTAGTTGTACACATCGGCAAACTCAATTGGCGCATTGGTAGCACTGTCTAAAAGCTTCGATCGCAATTGGTTTTGCGCCATGGTGAACTGTACGCAAAAAAATAAAAGTAGTGGTAGTCGCATGTGTTTTTTATTAACAACAATTATGCCTAAACTACACCAAATTTAAGATTTAGTAATAAAGCTTATTGAAGTTGCATTAATCGCGCAACATATTTTCCAATTACATCGAATTCTAAGTTTACTTCGTCGCCAACTTTATAGTTTTTAAAGCGGGTATGCTCAAAAGTATATGGAATAATAGCGACGCTAAATTCGTTGATTTTAGAATCTACCACAGTTAAGCTGGTGCCATCTATTGTAATAGATCCTTTTTCGATAGTTACGTTATTTTTAGAAGCATCGTACACAAATGTAAAGCGCCAGCTTCCGTTTTCTTCAACAATTTTATCGCAAATTGCGGTTTGGTCTACATGGCCTTGTACGATGTGTCCGTCAAGGCGTGTCCCCATTTTCATGGCACGCTCAAGGTTAATTTCGTCGCCAACTTTTAGTTTTCCTAAGGCAGTTTTATCGAGCGTTTCTTTAATTGCCGTTACGGTATATTCATCTCCATTAATAGCGACTACAGTTAAGCACACTCCGTTATGCGCTACACTTTGGTCGATTTTCAATTCGTTGGTTATCGAGCTCTTTACTGTAAGGTGTAAATTATCAGCTTCTTTCGTAATTTTGGTAACCAATGCCAACTCTTCTATAATTCCCGTAAACATTTCTATATTTATTAATTAAATTTGCATGTGTTCGGCATTAGTCGAATACCGTAAAACAAACCTACTAAAGATCGTAACAATCTGCAATAGGAGTTTTACAGAATCCGAAAAAGAAGGATTTTCAGCAGAAAAAAGATTACACGTACAAAGCAAACAGTATGAGAACAGATAATAGCATAAGAGTAGGGATTTCTATAGGAGATTTAAACGGAATAGGTTGCGAAGTAATTCTAAAAACATTTGAAGACCCTAGAATGTTAGAGTTTTGTACCCCTGTAATTTTCGCATCGACTAAGGTGATTAATTACCAACGAAAAATGCTGAAAATGGAAATTGCGTATAACGGTATCGATAGCGCTAACAAAGCAGTAGAAGGGAAGCTAAATGTAGTAAATGTTTGGAAAGAAGCTCCAAATATTGAGCCTGGTAAAGAAACTTCTGAAGGAGGAAAATATGCACTTTTATCGTTGAAAGCGGCCGTTGCGGCACTCAAAAACGACGAAGTAGATGTATTGGTAACTGCGCCTATTAATAAGCACAACATACAATCGGACGAGTTTAAGTTTCCAGGACATACCGATTATTTGGCAAAAGAATTGGGCGGTGAAGCTTTGATGTTTATGGTTACCGAAGATTTAAAAGTTGGTTTGCTTACCGATCATGTTCCTGTAAAAGACATCAGCAAGAAAATAACCGCAAAATTGGTAGAAACTAAGGTGAATAAAATTTACAATTCGCTTGTTGAAGATTTTAAAATCAGAAAACCAAAAATTGCAGTCTTAGGTATCAATCCGCATACAGGCGATAATGGCGTTATAGGAAAAGAAGACGATGAGGTGTTGCGCCCAACAATTCAAAAAATTAACGATAGTGGAAAATTGGTGTACGGCCCATATGCTGCCGATAGTTTTTTTGGTGCAGGAGCGCATCATAATTTTGACGCTATTTTGGCATCGTATCACGATCAAGGACTTATACCTTTTAAAACACTTTCCTTCGGAAAAGGAGTAAACTATACTGCTGGACTCAACAAAGTGCGCACTTCTCCAGACCACGGAACTGCTTTTGAAATAGCTGGGAAAGGAGAGGCTAACCACAAATCGTTTGAAGAAGCTGTTTTTGCGGCCATTCAAATATTTAAAAACCGTGAAGAGCACCAAGAGCTCACCAAAAACCAATTAAAAAAGCTGAGTAAAAAAACACCCGAAAGAAACTAAATTTACATTACTATAATATTATTTTTTAAACCGAAATCGTATTTGTGTAATAAAATTCCTTAACTTAGGTATAAAATTTAGACCTTTACATTGCTCGGCTTAATGCTTTAAAACACTAGTGTTTTCTAGTGTTCTCGTATTGAACAAACTACAGCGATGCGCCAATTGATAGTTATAAACAAAAAAAAGTTAATAACATTATTATCATAAATAAAAATTTATATCTTTGCACCCGCCTTATACTTGAGGTATAGGCTTTTAAAACTGATGTTTAAAATGAAGAAGTTCAAGGAGTTTGACATTCCTTTTGTAGGATTAAAACAAGGAAAACACCAGTTCAACTTTGAAATAAAACAAGAGTTCTTTGACGCTTTTGAGTTTGACGAATTTAACGATGCCAATGTGCATGTAGATTTAGTTTTAGACAAAAAAAGCAACATGTTGGAGTTAACCTTTACTAGTAAAGGGTTTGTAAATGTTTATTGCGATATTTCCAATGAGCCTTTCGACCAAAAAATAAAGGGGAAACTTCATTTGTTGGTAAAGTTTGGTGAGGAATACAATGATGAAAACGAAGAAGTACTCATCATTCCGCATGGCGAATATCAAATAAATGTAGCACAATATATTTATGAGATGATTGTCTTATCGGTTCCGAACAAAAGAATACACCCCGGTGTAAAAGACGGAACTTTATCAACAGAAATTTTAGAGAAACTGGAAGCATTTCAACCAAAAGAAAAAAAAGAAAGTAAAGACGGAGAAACAGATCCAAGATGGGATCAATTGAAAAAACTATTAACGGATAAATAAGATTTAAAAATGGCACATCCTAAAAGAAGACAGTCTAGCACTAGAAGAGATAAGAGAAGAACGCATTACAAAGCTACTGCTCCTCAAATAGCTACAGACCCAACAACGGGCGAGCAACATGTGTATCACAGAGCTCACTGGCATGAAGGTAAACTTTACTACAGAGGTCAAGTTCTTATTGATAACACAACTGAAGAAGTAGCATAAGGTAAAACTTTTACAAAAAGTTAAAACTCTCACATGAAGTGAGAGTTTTTTTATTCAAAATTTTTCTATAAGTCAAAAACGCCCTATTTTGCACCGCTATTCGAATAAAAATTAGTAATTTGAATTAATTTTCATCGAATTTTGCCCGTTTTTGATAAAAACTAAGCGAATTATGAATAGACTTAAAGCAGCTATTACAGCTGTAGGAGCATATGTGCCTGAACATGTATTAACCAACAAGATGTTGGAAACTATGGTTGATACAAATGACGAATGGATAACCACTCGTACTGGAATCAAACAAAGGCATATATTAAAAGAAGAAGGAAAAGGAACTTCATATATGGCTATTAAAGCAGCAGAAGACCTCCTTCAAAAAAGTGGCGCAAACCCGCAAGAAATCGATATGGTAATTGTGGCCACAGCAACCCCCGACCTACCCGTAGCAGCAACTGCTGCATACGTAGCTTCAAGCATTGGAGCAACCAACGCTTTCTCATACGACTTACAAGCAGCATGTTCCAGCTTTTTATTCGGAATGTCTACCGCTGCTAGCTACATAGAAGCTGGTCGTTACAAAAAAATACTCCTTATTGGTGCCGATAAAATGTCGTCTATAATAGATTATACCGACAGAACTACTTGTATTATATTTGGAGATGGCGCAGGAGCCGCACTTTTTGAGCCAAATGAAGAAGGCCTTGGATTGCAAGACGAATATTTAAGAAGTGATGGTATCGGTAGAGATTATTTAAAAATCGAAGCCGGAGGATCTGTATTACCAGCATCTGAAGAAACAGTGAAAAACAAACAACACTATGTTTTTCAAGATGGTAAAACAGTATTTAAATTTGCCGTATCTAATATGGCAGATGTAGCAGAAAAAATAATGACACGTAATAACCTTACCAAAGACGATATCCAATGGTTAGTACCGCATCAAGCTAACAAGCGTATTATTGATGCCACTGCCAACCGTGTGGACCTCGATCCGTCTAAAGTAATGGTTAATATACAGAAATACGGTAATACCACTTCAGCAACATTACCTTTATTGCTTAACGATTACGAAGGGCAACTTAAAAAAGGAGACAATTTAATATTTGCTGCATTTGGAGGCGGATTTACCTGGGGTTCCATTTATTTAAAATGGGCATATAACGGAAAACAATAGAATTCAAAAACTAACAAAACTCAATCATGGATTTAAAAGAGATTCAAAATTTAATCAAATTCGTGGCAAAATCTGGTGCAAGCGAAGTAAAGCTTGAAATGGAGGATGTAAAGATTACTATTAAAACAGTATCTGAGGACAAAAATGGTGAGACTACTACTTATGTTCAGCAAATCCCGATGAATCAACCAATGCCTCAACAAGGTATTGCTGCCCCTCAACCTGCAGCAACTCCAGTAGAAGCAGAAGTAAAAACACCAGCAGCTACAGAAGACGACAGCAAATACATCACTGTAAAATCGCCAATTATTGGTACTTTCTACAGAAAACCTTCACCAGACAAACCAAACTTTGTTGAAGTTGGAGACACTATCGGTAAAGGAGATGTATTGTGTATTATTGAAGCGATGAAACTTTTCAACGAGATAGAATCGGAAGTTTCTGGTAAAGTCGTAAAAGTATTGGTAGACGAATCTTCTCCAGTAGAGTTCGATCAACCTTTATTCTTAGTAGATCCATCATAGAAATTTTGAATGATAAATTACAGAAGAAGGCAAGCTGCCTACCTTCTGTAGGGATTCAAAAAATCAGAATTTAAAATTTAAAATTTCACAGATGTTTAAAAAAATATTGATCGCAAACAGAGGAGAAATAGCACTACGTGTTATTAGAACCTGCAAAGAGATGGGTATTAAAACGGTTGCTGTATACTCAAAAGCAGACGAAGAAAGTTTACACGTTCGTTTTGCAGATGAGGCTGTATGTATCGGTCCAGCACCTAGTAAAGACTCGTATCTTAAAATATCAAGTATTATAGCTGCTGCAGAGATTACCAATGCAGATGCTATTCACCCAGGATATGGTTTCCTTTCGGAAAATGCTAATTTTTCAAGAATCTGTAAAGAGCATGGCATTAAATTTATTGGTGCTAGCCCAGAGATGATTGAGAAAATGGGAGACAAAGCAAGTGCTAAAGCTACCATGAAAGCTGCAAAAGTACCTACTGTACCTGGTTCTGACGGACTTTTAGAATCGTTAGAGCAAACCAAAAAGTTGGCTAAAGAAATGGGGTATCCTGTTATGCTGAAAGCAACTGCTGGTGGTGGTGGTAAAGGAATGCGTGCCGTTTGGAAAGAAGAAGATTTACAAAAAGCATACGAAAGTGCCAAGCAAGAAGCAGCTGCTTCATTTGGAAACGATGGTATGTATATGGAGAAGCTTATTGAAGAGCCTCGTCACATCGAAATTCAAGTGGTGGGAGATCAATTCGGAAAAGCTTGTCACCTTTCAGAAAGAGATTGCTCGGTACAAAGACGCCATCAAAAACTTACAGAAGAAACGCCTTCACCATTTATGACAGATGAACTTCGTGATAAAATGGGGAAAGCAGCAGTAAAAGCATCAGAATATATTAAATATGAAGGTGCAGGAACTGTTGAGTTTTTGGTAGACAAACACCGTAATTTCTACTTCATGGAAATGAATACTCGTATCCAAGTAGAACACCCAATTACAGAACAAGTAATTGATTATGATTTAATACGTGAGCAAATTTTGGTTGCGGCAGGAGTGCCAATTTCTGGTAAAAACTATACGCCAAAATTACACTCTATAGAATGTAGAATTAATGCTGAAGATCCTTACAACGACTTTAGACCTTCACCAGGTAGAATTACTACATTACACGCTCCAGGAGGACACGGAGTACGTTTAGATACGCATGTGTACAGCGGCTATATAATTCCGCCAAACTACGACTCTATGATTGCGAAGCTTATTACAACGGCACAAACTAGAGAAGAAGCTATCAATAAAATGAAGCGTGCGCTAGATGAGTTCGTAATTGAAGGAATTAAAACTACAATTCCCTTCCATAGACAATTAATGGATGAGCCAGATTATATTGCTGGTAACTACACTACTAAGTTTATGGAAACTTTTAAAATGAAACCTCAAGAAGAAGCTTAAAACTTCTTTCTTTATAAGTTAAAAGCCCGTATCAATTTTATACATTTGATACGGGCTTTTTTTGCTTTGTACACTATGCGGATAATAAAATTTCTTTTAAAAGTTTGTTGTTGGTTTGTAGCCATATCTATTTTTTGGGTATTGTTTTACAAATGGGTGCCTGTGCCCGTAACGCCGTTAATGGTAATTCGCACTTATCAGCAGCAAAAAAATGACCAGCCTATTATATGGGAACATCAATGGGTGAGTATCGATAAAATAAGTTCTAATCTTCAACTGGCAGTAATTTGTAGTGAAGACCAAAAGTTTGAAGCTCATCGCGGTTTTGATATCGAAGCTATTGAGAAGGTGATAGAAAATTCATCTAAAAAGAAAAAAATAAGAGGCGCAAGTACCATTAGTCAGCAAACAGCAAAAAATGTTTTTTTATGGCCTGGCCGCAGTTGGATTCGTAAAGGGTTTGAGGTGTACTTTACTTTTTTAATTGAAACTTTTTGGAGTAAAGAGCGTATCTTGGAGGTGTATTTAAATAGCATCGAAATGGGAAATGGAATTTACGGTGCCGAAGCTGCTTCAAATTATTGGTTTCATAAAAGCGCTGCCAAACTCTCCAAACAAGAAGCCGCAGCCATTGCTGCAATTTTGCCAAACCCATTAAAGTACAAAGCCAATCCGCAGACTTCTTATATTGCTTCGCGAAAACAATGGATTATGCGTCAAATGAATAACTACGGAAGTTTAAATCTTCAGAAGAAGTAAAACCAAACACACATGATGAACGCTATTAAACAACAGCTTATTTTGCATTGTAACGAACTTTTAGAAAAGCGTCTTCAAGTTGCGCAAGTGGCAATAAAATCGATTGAAGAAGCATTTGCATCGGAGACTAAAAGTAGCGCTGGCGATAAACATGAAACAGGGCGAGCTATGTTGCAATTGGAAAGAGAAAAGGCTGGCGAACGTTTAAAAGATGCCGAAACAATGTTGTATACGTTTCATAAAATACGGTTTGACGCTCCTTCTTCCGAAGAGAAAAATGAAATTGTAAAAATTGGTAATTTAGTTAAAACTACCAACGGAATTTATTTTATTGCTACTTCATTGGGCGTTGTTACTATGGATAACACAACGGTGTATTGCGTCTCGGCACAAGCTCCTATCGGGAAATTATTACTCGGAAAATCAACACAAAGTGAGTTTAGTTTTCAGCAAAAAAACATACAAATTTTAGAAATCTATTAAACGGCTACACTTTTTTATTTTCTTCTGAAAAAAAATTAACACCTCTATACGCAACCTTTTCTTTGCTTTTGCTTCTATTAAATAGAAAACACAAAAGTTTACATTTTAAATGAAGAAAAGAAAATTAATTGCCACAACACTATTTTTAGCTTTATCAGCTTTGTTTGTAGGTTGTTCGGACGACGACAACAGTGTTACATGTACACCAGCTTATACGGGAGAACTTACGGAAAACGAAGCCTTTTTGGCAGGAACTTGGGAGCTTTCAGCGCTTACTTCGAGTATTGAAATCGATTTAACCGATGACAATGAAAACAATCCAAGCACCGATATTTTTATGCAACAAACCGAATGTGAAAACGATATTGTTTACATTTTCAATACCGACAGAACTTTCTCGTACGAAATTGGACAAAGTGAAGGTTTAAACTGCTCGTATACCGATGGATTAGACGGAACTTGGAAGTTAACAGGGTCGACGATAACTTTTAATTCGTGTTTTGAAAGTACGCGTACGGTAGAGTTTAACGACGATCTTACTGCGTATTCTTTTGATAGTTTAGCAGAATTAAACGGTCAGCAATTTACAGTAACCTACACTTTTACAAAAGCTACTGAAGATATTGAACCAGCCGAGTAAATCAACTCAGCAGGTATTCAAAATGCGTATAAATCTCATTTTGTGAGTTAAAATACATTTATGTTTTAGGTAAGAAGCCGACAGTTATAGTTAAAAACTGTTGGCTTTTTTATTGCATTTTATCTCAGAAAATTTTTGAATACTTAATTAAGCTGACCTATTTTAAAAAGCTTTAAAAATCAAGGAAGCAGTATGGCTGATAGATAAAAAGCTGTTTGAGCGTAGCGAGTTCTTTTTATCTATGGAGGAGGGTTCCGTAGATTTTCTTATGCTTTTTAAATCAGTCTTGACTTTTTTGTTTCGTTTTTGTGTCAAGACAAAAATGAAAGAATTATCAAATAATTGAATTCACAATATACATCTTAAACTATTGCGCTCTTTCTGCTAAAACTTCCTTTTGTGGCGCAATGCACACTTCCGTATTTTTTGCTAAATTGGTTGGATGTGTAAACAAAAACGCTTTATTTTTTCTGAAAGCTTCGATTAAATAATGTGTTCCTTGGAAGTAGCTATTTTTCACAATTACTTTTATTGCTGAAGAAGGAACAATTTCGAGTTCGTGAGGATAAAGCAAAACTTTTTTAGTTGAAAAATTATCAGCAAATAACAAGTTTGAAGGCACTTCATTAACTTCTCCAAACAACGAAGCGACGTATTTACTTTTAGGCTGATTGAACAATGTCTCTGGAGTTTCAAATGCTACCGTTTTTCCTGCTTTTAGAACCATTGTAAAATCGGCATATGAAAGACTGTCAGTATTATCATGCGTGGCGGTAATACAGGCAATGTTTTCTTGTTTTAAATATGTGAAAATATCTCTGCGGAGTTTATTCTTTTTAAAATTATCGATGTTGCTAAAAGGTTCGTCAAGCAACAACAATTCAGGTTCTCTTGCCAAAGCCTTTGCCAACGCTACACGTTGTTGTTGTCCGCCGCTTAAATCGGTTGGTTTAACCTTTGCATAAGTCTCCATTCCTACCAATTCAAGTAACTCAGCAATACGTTTTTTCTTTTTCCTCGGATAGAAATTAGACAGAAACTTCCCGATGTTTTCTTCCACCGTAATAAAAGGCATCAAATCGTAATCTTGCGCTACGTATTTTATAAAAGGTTCTCCTGGTACAATATTATAATTTGGGCCAAGCATAGGTTTTTCATCCCAAAAAAGTTTGCCTTTTTCAAGGTGGTAAAGTCCGTAGATAATTTTTAATAAGGTACTTTTTCCAGAACCACTCTCTCCAATAATCGATAAGTGATCTCCCTTCTGAAGTGAAAAACTAATGTTTTTTAAAATAGGAGTTTCGTTATACTGAAAAGATACATTTTTTACGTTGAGCATACGGGTTTGGTTTTGGCAAATATAAGAAGTTAAAAATGTTAGCTACAGCCATTTTTTATTCGTCCAGTAGAGATTCGAGATCCATTCTTTGATGCAGAATCCTTATTATTTCAATTTCTTCTTTTTTATGGTTGATTTTGTAGAAAATTAAATGTGATTTTACTCGAGAACGGAAATAAACTTTTCTAAGGTGTCCATAATCTTTTCCTGATTCGGGGTTTTCAGCCAAATATTCAACTTCGTCCATTATCAGATTTAAGTATCTGTCCGCTTGTTCGAGCGACCAGCTTTTATAAGTGTAAAGCCAAATGTTCTCAATGTCTAGATTTGCCTCTTGACTAATTTTGTAGACCATTATTTAGTCAGATGCTTTTTATGGAGGTTGTTTAAAAGCTCTTTTCGGTCAAAGTTTTCCACAAAACCCGATTTCTCCCCCTTTTTAAGTTCCTTGATAAGTTCAGTTTTTTTAGATTCTTCGTTCTCAAACATTCTCAAAGCAGCCCTTACAACTTCACTTGCCGAAGAATATTTCCCAGTTTTGATTTGTCGACTGATGAAATTGTCAAAATAGTCTCCAAGTAAAATAGATGTGTTTTTAGCCATAATTCCAAAATATTTTTCTAAATATACCAACTATTGGTATAAAATCAAAATGATGTTTTGAGATTTCGCTTCGGTTGGTTGTAGCTAACATAGAAGTATGCTTACCGACTAAAAAAAAATGATAGCACATTAAAAAAATTGCTAGTATGTAAAAACCCTTTTGACTATAGCTCGTCAAAAGGGTTTTATTTGTTTTTTTGAATATCCGTAATGTATTATAACAAGAATAAAATGTCAGGTCGAGCGTAGTCGAGACCCTATTTAAAGTTTGTTGAGCTAAATAACCTCTCGACTACGCTCGAGGGAACAGTGCATTATGACAGATTTCGGACAATTATTTTATTTTTATACTATTTAAATTTAATCTCTTCCTCCAAAAACTTTAAGAGCAAAATAGAGTAATGTAGCCAACGATCCAACAGCAGCAACCACATAGGTGCGCGCTGCCCATTTTAATGAATCTTTAGCGCCATTGTATTCTTCTGGGGTTACAATATTTCTGTTTTTTAACCATGCCAAAGCTCTGTTACTGGCATCGTATTCTACAGGTAGTGTAACAAAGCTAAACAATGTTCCCATGGCAAACATAATCAATCCGATAACTGCTACTGTAAATCCAAATTGCGTACTTGCACCCAATACAATTCCTCCAAAAATAACCCAAACAGACATATTGGAAGCAACGCTTACCACAGGTACTAATTTTGATCGCATTTGCAACCACTCGTAACCTTTGGCGTGTTGTACAGCATGGCCACATTCGTGAGCTGCAACGGCAGCAGCAGCAGCGTTACGCTGACTGTAAACACCTTCGCTTAAATTAACTGTTTTCTTTGCAGGATTATAATGGTCGGTTAACATTCCTGGTGTAGAAATAACTTCTACATCGGTAATACCGTGATCGTGTAGCATTTTGCGTGCTATTTCTGCACCGCTCATTCCGTTTTGTAAATGAACTTTGGAGTAGTGCTTAAACTTGCTTTTTAACTTCGAACTCACTAGCATACTTACAAGTCCGATTAAACCAATAAGAATATAATATCCCATAGTATTTTTATTTTATCATCTAAATTTACAATATAAAAGCAAAAACCTCGCCAAATTCAGCGAGGTTTTTTTACTGTCTTTATGACATTTTATTTTAGATATTGCATTCAGAAAAAATCTGTTACCCTACAATATTTACAATTTTTCCTGGTACAATAATAACTTTCTTCGGAGTTCTACCGTCGAGTTGTGCTTGAGTTTTCTCGTGTGCCATCACTTCTTTTTCGATGTCCTCTTTACTCATGTCGGCAGGAAGTTCGAGTGTAAAACGCATTTTTCCGTTGAACGAAATAGGGTAAGTTTTACTACTTTCTACCAAATGTTTTCCATCAAAAACAGGGAAATCTGCAGTAGCGATAGATGTTGTATTTCCTAAAGCGTCCCATAATTCTTCAGCAATATGAGGCGCGTAAGGCGAAATTAAAACCGCCAAAGGCTCTAAAATGGCTTTGCTTGTACACTTTTGTGCTGTAAGCTCATTCACACAAATCATAAATGTAGAAACTGAAGTATTGAAAGAGAAATTCTCGATATCTTCTTCTACTTTTTTGATGGTTTTATGTAATGTTTTTAAACTGTCTTTTGATGGCTCTGCGTCAGAAACTTTAAGTCCGTTATCGTCAAAATACAATTTCCAAAGTTTTTTTAAGAATCCGTGTACTCCTGTAATTCCAGCAGTATTCCAAGGTTTTGCTTGCTCTAATGGTCCTAAAAACATTTCGTACATACGAAGCGTATCAGCACCATAGTTTTCGCAAATTTCATCTGGATTTACAACATTGTATTTTGATTTCGACATTTTTTCGACTTCATTTCCAACAATGTATTTCCCGTCTTCTAAAATGAATTCAGCATCTTTAAAATCTTCTCGCCAGTTTTTAAAGGCTTCAATATCCAATTCGTTTGAAGCGTTTACAAAAGAAACATCTGCGTGTAATTTTTGAATAAATGATGGTTGAATATAAAATCTTAGTTCAAACTTATCATCATTTATTTTTGCTTTAAATTCTTCACTAAAATGAGTTTTAAGAACTTCAAGAATTTCTTTATTTAGTGAACTGTTAACTTCGTCTAAATAAATAGGAGTTGAGTCTTTGTCTTCTTTTAGAAATGATTTGATAATATTGTAAGAAAAGAAAATTCTATTTTTAAATAATCCGTTGTAAATAGATTTCTTCATTTCCCAATCAAGACCTTGTATGTCAGCAACTATATCTGCTCTATATACAAAAGCACTCGTTCCCAAAATCATTCCTTGATTGATGAGTTTTTTTGCAAATTCATCTATAGGAAGTAACCCTTGATCGAACAAAAACTTCTGCCAAAAACGAGCGTACAACAAATGCCCAGTGGCATGCTCGCTTCCTCCAATGTATAAATCTACATCCTGCCAGTAGTTCAATGCTTCTTTTGAGGCAAATTCGGCAGTATTATCAGCGTCCATATAACGATTAAAATACCACGAACTTCCAGCCCATCCTGGCATTGTATTAAGTTCTAGCGGAAAAATACTTGTATTGTTTATTTGGTCGTTGCTTACCACTTTGTTTTGTGTAGTATCCCAAGCCCATTCTGTAGCATTTCCTAACGGAGGCTCGCCAGTTTCGGTAGGTAAATATTTTTCTACTTCTGGCAAATTAATTGGCAAGTGTTCTGGAGCAATCATTTGCGGAAGTCCGTTTACATAATACACAGGGAACGGCTCTCCCCAGTAGCGTTGACGTGAAAATACAGCATCGCGTAAACGGTAATTTGTTTTACCTTCGCCGTGTCCAATTTCTTCTAAAGCTTCAATCGCTTTTTTAGTCGCTTCTTTATAGCTTAATCCGTTTAAAAAGTCGCTATTAGCAATAACCGTTTTTTCTTTATCGGCAAAAGCTTCTTCGCTAATGTCTACGCCTTCAAAAATATTAGGGATTTCAATATCAAAATGCTTCGCAAAATCGTAATCACGTTGATCGCCACACGGAACTGCCATTACAGCACCTGTTCCGTAGCCAGCCAACACATAATCGCCTATCCAAATTGGCACAGGTTTTTTGGTGAACGGATGCTCGGCATACGCACCTGTAAACACTCCGCTTATGGTTTTTACATCGGCCATACGTTCGCGTTCGCTACGTTTTGAAGTAGCTTCGATGTATGCTTCTACAGCTTCTTTTTGAGCTGGAGTTGTAATTTTGCTAACCAATTCATGCTCTGGAGCAAGTGTCATAAACGAAACTCCAAAAATGGTGTCGGGGCGTGTGGTGAATACTTCGATCCCCCTAACCCCCGAAGGGGGAACAATGGTCTCTTGTTTGGCTAAAGTATCAGTAATTTTTTGAAGAACAGTTTCTATATTTCCAATTACTTCTTCGTTTTTAAAACGTATAACTTTAAATCCTTTTTCATTTAGAATTTTAGTTCGTTCTTCATCATATTCTTTCGTTGCATTATGAATACCGCCATCAACTTCAACTACTAGTTTTTTCCTCAAACAAACAAAATCAACTATAAAATCATCAATTAGGTGTTGCTGTCTAAATTTATGTCCAAGATTTTTATTCCTTAGTTGTTCCCATAAAATTCGTTCAGCCTCTGTTGGATTTTTTCTGTTTTCTTTTGCTTTTTCAATTAATAAATGAGCATTGTTTCCGCCAGTCATATAGCCAGGCTCACTCTTCTCTTCCCCTTTGGGGAAGGATAGGATGGGGAAACTAACCGAAGCTCCTACCGATTTTCCAATCCAATTTCGTTGAATTTCCTTTAGTGGTTCTGGCCAATCTAAACCGTTTAAGCCTTGAAGTAAACGCTCTGCATAGGCAGAAATACGCATGCTCCATTGCTTCATTTTTTTACGTACTACAGGATGACCACCACGTTCTGAAACTCCGTTTACAATTTCGTCGTTTGCTAAAACTGTTCCAAGAGCAGGACACCAATTCACTTCGGTTTCTGCTAAATAGGTAAGTCGGTATTGTAAAAGTATTTTTTGTTGTTCTTCAGAAGAAAAAGCTTTCCATTCTGAAGCTGAAAATTGTGCGATATTTTCATCGGAAACCGCATTTACATTAGCATTTCCTTCAGTTTCAAACTTTTCGACAAGCGTTGAGACATTCTCAGCTTTATCGGTATCTTTATTGTACCAAGAGTTGAATAATTGAATAAAAATCCACTGTGTCCATTTGTAATAATCGGCGTTGGAAGTGCGTACTTCGCGACTCCAATCGAATGAAAACCCAATTTTATCCAGTTGCTCACGGTAGCGCGCAATGTTTTCTTTGGTAGTTTTATCCGGATGTTGTCCAGTTTGAATAGCATATTGTTCCGCAGGAAGTCCAAAACTATCGTACCCCATTGGGTGAAGTACATTAAAACCTTTATGGCGTTTGTAACGCGCGTAAATATCGCTGGCAATATATCCTAGCGGATGCCCAACGTGTAGTCCTGCTCCCGATGGATAAGGAAACATGTCTAACACATAATATTTTGGTTTTTCAGAATTGTTACTGGCTTTGAAAGTTTGTTTCTCTGCCCAATATTTTTGCCATTTGGCTTCAATTTCATTGAAATTGTACTTCATTGCTATCTTTTTTATGCTCAATCTTATAAGAACCGCAAAAATACAGTTATTCAATGAATATGGAAAGTTATTTTACAATATGACGGCACACATTGAACCTCAAGCTTTGCGTCGTGCGATTTTTGTTGAAAATCGATTTAATATCAAATAGAGACTTCCTACCTTTACACTTTAAAAAATATTCATGTTTACTACGGAAATAAAATTGTTTTCTGAACTCACTTTAAACGAACTCTATGCTTCTCTTAGATTAAGAAGCGAAGTTTTTGTTGTGGAGCAGGATTGTGTGTACCAAGATGTTGATAATAAAGACTCCTATGCGTTGCATGTTTTAGGGAAAAAAGATGGTGAGATTGTTGCCTATACACGTATTTTTGATAGTGGTAAATATTTTGACAATCCAAGTATTGGACGTGTTGTTGTTGCACAAGACGAACGAAAATACGGCTACGGACATCAAATTTTAGAAGCTTCAATTGAAGCTATTTACAGTAATTTTGGAAAACAAGACATAGAAATTTCAGCCCAATGCTATTTGAAAAAATTTTACAACTCGCATGGGTTTTCTCAAATTGGAGAAGAATATTTAGAAGACGGAATTCCGCACATCCGAATGATTAAGAGTCAATCTTAATCATAGTTTTTTCCATGTTTAAATCGCTAAGCATGGTGTTGGTAAATTTATAATGTCCTTTGGTGCTTATAATTTTAAAGCGGTACGATTTCATCTTACTTAAAACATCCAAAAACATCCATTTTGATTTTAATAAATGTGGTTTTTCCGATTTTACACTAATTTCAAAAAAGTGTTTTATTCCTTTTTTATCGGCCACAATATCTGGAGTAATGGTAATATCGCTCCCCTTTCTCACAAACGACTTTGGGGTTTCGTATCCTTCTAAGTCGGCTTTAATATTATCGAACCCACGGTTTTCTAAATAATTTACCGATCTGCTTAAAAACTCTGTATAATTTGCTTTGTCTGTACTTATCATAACTGTAGTATACAAAATAAAATGTAATTATCAAATTATCAGCTAGTTAAATATTGTTAATTGAATTTTTTATACTGAAAGAATTCAGGTTAAATTCAGCTGAAAAAACTTATTCAAACTCAACTAAAATTACACCTTCATCTTAAAATTTCTTAATTTTTAAAAGAAACTACAAAAAGTATCACAAATTGTAGTGAAACTTCTGTTAAAGCAACTACTGCCAATTTATAATTAAAATATATTGGCGCCACTAATCCTAATTGCATGTGATACAACTACTCTTAAAATTATTTTTATTGATGCTCCTTTGTATGCAATCGTTGATGCTGTTTGCTCAAGAAGAAACAGCACTAAATTTATTTGTGTACAAAGACGGAAAGGCCGTAACGAGTTTTGGAATTGCCAATTTGAGCACAAAAACCGAAGGGAAATACGAAAACGGATTTCATAGTATCTTGGTTTCTGAAGGAGATGTGCTTTTGGTTGCTTCGGAAGAATTTGATAATTTTCACAGACTTGTAACTGTAAACGATTTGAACAAAAAGCGCATTGAAGTGTACATAAAAGATGGCATCATTGAGTTGGATGAAGTTGTGTTAACCGACTATAAATTAAACTACGGAAAGTTTACCGACCACACTCCTAAAACATACACACCAGCAGAAAGACGCTTAGCAACTGCTACAAAATACCGATACCAAAATAGTGGGATGTCGATGAGTTTGGACCCATTGATAAATGCGATAAGTGGACGCACCAAAAAATTAAAAAAACGACTCAAAGCAGAAACTAAAAACATTATTGTAGGCTTTTTGGAAGACAATTACAAAGATTATATTTTGAACGATTTGGATGTGCCTAGAGATCAATTTGGACTCTTTTGCTATTTTATTTCTGAAAAATACAAAGCTATTCATCGTACTCCAAAACGCGGACGTGTAGAGCAATTACTAAGAATTGGATATTTAGATTTTATAAAAGATCCTGCGGAAGAAAAGTATTGATTTACTTCAAAATACTCTTATACTTTGCTTCGTCTTTTAAAACTGCTACAGCATTTTGGATAGCTTCGTCGTTTTTTAAATAGTATTCATACAAACCTTCACGGTAAAAATAGCGCACAATGAGTTCGTCTTCTATATTTTTTGTTATGCTTTGTTGGTATTCGTCTAGCGAAGCCAATTTACTTTGATTGATGTCGTTTAAAAGCTTCTGATAATCACTTTTTACAGACGTTCCAAATTCGTCAATCTCTTCGCTTTCCATTACTTTTTTTAGTGCTTTTTCGGTTTTTGTTTCGTAAGTAAATCCGCTTTCCTGAACGTAATTTTTAAAGTTTTGATAATCACTTTCAGTAAAAGAAAACTCATTTAAATTGGCTACAGGATGCTTGTAATAATAATCGGTTGCATAATCAAACACCACATTGTTTTGTAAAAGTGCAGTGGTAATGCTATTATCTTTTAAGCGTTTTACTTCGAGGTCTGGTAAAACTCCGCCACCATCGTACACTTTTCGTCCGTTACGAGTTTTAAATTCGTTAAAATTTTTGTTGACTACCGCCTTGCCCTCTTCATCGCGATTCCAATAATCCATCGACTGAATACAACGTCCGCTAGGCGTGTAATAGCGAGAAATGGTTACTTTAAGTTGCGTTCCGTAATTAAGTTTTATAGGACGTTGTACGAGTCCTTTTCCAAAACTACGAGCGCCTACAACTACCGCCCTGTCGAGGTCTTGAAGCGCTCCGCTTACAATTTCGCTGGCAGATGCACTTCGGCCGTTGATAAGAACAACGAGCGGAATTTCCGTATCTACAGGGTTTTTACGCGTGTAATATTCTTGATTGAATTTTTTTACCTTAGATTTTGTGCTCACTATCAATTCTTTCTTCGGAACAAATAAATTACAAACGTCGATAGCTTCGGTTAAGAGTCCGCCAGGATTTCCGCGTAAATCCAAAATGATTTTTTTAGCGCCTTTTCCTTTTAAATCTTCAAGCGCTTCTTCGGTTTGTTTCGAAGCTTTACTGTTAAATTTTGATAGTACAATGTAGCCTGTTTCAGCATCAATCATATTAAAATAAGGAACAGCATCGATCTCTATTTCATCTCTAGAAACAGAAGTTGTAAGTGTTTTTCCTTGTCTTTTGTATGTGATTGTAACATCGCTTTTTGAAGCTCCTTTGAGGAGTTCGGTAGCGTCTTCTTTAAAATCGGCTACGTTTATATCTCCAATTTTGATTATTTCATCACCTGCTTTTAGGCCTGCTTTATCGGCGGGATATCCTTGGTAGGGCTCGATAATTAAAAGTTTATCGTTGGAGCTTTTCACAACAGCTCCAATTCCAGAATATTCGCCCGCATTGCTAATTTTAAACCCTTCCACATCTTGCTCATTCATAAAGTTGGTGTACGGGTCGAGGTCTTCAAGCATACTCTTTATGGCAGTATCCATAAGTTCGGCAGGATTGGTTTCATCAACATAATTCATATTGAGTTCTTTAAACAAGGTTGTAAAAATTTCAACCTGCTTAGCAATCTCAAAAAAATCGTTTTTAAAACTAGATCCTACGAGTAAAACAACAAGCGCAATTGCTGGAATGAAGATTTTCTTTTTCATAAACATCAATGATTTTATACAAACCAAAAAATTATATTTTTATTGGCGTGAACGTTCATTTATCAGCTAAGGTTTGTATTTATAATGTACAAGGTAATAGTTTAGACTAACTTAAGCAAGTTGAATTTAGGAGCTATTACTGCTGAAGGAATTCCGCAAATTTTTGATGAATTTTCTGAACAGTGGTGTTTAGTTTTTCAAAAGTTGGCATTTCTTTTCCGGTGTATAAAAGCATAAAAGCAAAAGATTCATCCTGAACTGTTTCAAAAAAAAGATGCTTATTTAACCGATATGCTTCGCGCATGAGTCGCTTAATTCGATTTCTATCGACAGCCTTTTTAAAGGAACGCTTCGATACCGAAACACCTGCTTTAATCTTTACAGGAGTCTCAATTGCTATTTCTTCGGAATGATTTTTTTCGTTGGGATTGGTACTGAATTCAGTCTTTAAAAATACAAGTCGGATAGGGTATTTGGAAACAGAATTTCCTTCGGCAAATAGCTTACCAACTAGTATTGCGCTTTTGAGTTTTTCGTTTTTTGGGAAAGACTGATCCATTTCGTTTTTATTGCAAGCAAAAATAAGAAAAGGGTTTTTAAATGTTATTCGATTCTTTAAAAAGGTTTATAGAAGTGAAGTTACAAAGGGACAAAGGTGCAAAGTTTCAATCAAAAAAACCTTAACTCATTAACTCGTTACCTCTTTTATTTTTTTAAACAATTAACCGATTCAACAGCTAAGGTTTTAGAAACCTTAGCTGTTTTATTTATTCCTTATTAACTTCCTTAAACAATTACACAATTCGACGATTACACACTTGTTCCTCTATCAATCTTCTTCAATATTAAAAGTGTCGTTTATTTTATCGGCGGTTTTTGTTAAAAGTTTTGGTGCTTTAAATCGGTAGCCAACATACACATCGATATACGTAATATTATCGTCTAGCTGAATATGATTGTGACCGTTGTATTTTAATTTTGAAAAATCGGCGTGAATTCCTCCAAAATAGCGATTTAAATTAAACCCAAAAACTGCATTTGCCGACATGTTAAACAGGGTTGTAAAAATGCCATTTCCGCCAAAGTTATTGTAATTTAAACCAACTCCAATGGCGCCACCAGCAGAAATAAACATATGGTCGTTTATAACATAGCTGTATTGATACCCCGGAATTAGACCAATGTTTGCCGATTGTGCATTATGTTCAAAACCGCTTGATTGCATTACAAAATTGGTGTAATCGTAAGCAACTTTCGGAATAAAACTCCCAGCACTTTTTGCTTGCCATTCGCGTTGCCCAATGGTTGCTCGATATGAGAAATTATCGTTTAAAGAAAAGGCTGTAGAACCTTGAATTTTATTAGTTTCAAAATGTGGGGCATTGTAATCGCCGTCACTACTCGAAATTGTAAATCCAGTTTGATGGTAAAAACTTAGCGTTTGAATAAGCCCTTTGTAAATTCCTCTAAAATTTAGGTTGTAAATTTCTGAATCGTCGTTGTCTTTGCTTTTGTTTCCAGGTAAAAATGTAGGTGAAAATCCGAAGCCAAATTCTATAAATCGATATTGAAACCCTACTGCCAAGCGTTGTTTTAAATTCGGGATGATATCGTAAGTTGTTTTATCTCCTTGATTGTAATAATCGAAACTGTTCGACACATCAATAAAAGAAAGTTTGATACCCACCAAACTGTTAAACTTTTTGATGTAATCGTCTGTTGGAATGGTGTCTTTTACTTGAATTCTTTCTTCTTGCGCAAAACTATTCCAACCGATTAAAAATGTAAGGATGTAAAACGTTATCCGAGCCATTCTTTGGGGTTTTGTAATACGTCGATGAGTTTTTCTTCCTCACTTCCTTTTGTTGGATGATGGTCGTAGACCCATTGTACATGTGGTGGTAAACTCATTAAAATACTTTCAATACGCCCGTTGGTTTTCAATCCAAAGAGTGTGCCTTTGTCGTGTACTAAATTGAATTCTACATAGCGCCCACGTCGAATTTCTTGCCAATTTCTGTGCGCTTCGGTAAACGGTGTGTCTTTTCTTTTTTCAACAATGGGAGTGTAGGCATCTAAAAAACTATCGCCCACTTCGGTAACAAAATTGTACCAGTCTTCCATCGTTTTTTCTTCGGAAGTTTTACAGTAGTCAAAAAACAAACCACCTAGGCCACGGGCTTCGTTTCGGTGTGCATTCCAAAAATATTCATCGCATTTCTTTTTATACATAGGGTAAAAAGAAGCATCGTGCTTGTCGCAAGCTGTTTTACATGTTTGATGAAAGTGTTTTGCATCTTCATCAAATAAATAATAAGGCGTTAAATCTTGTCCGCCACCAAACCAACTATCAATAATTTCTCCCTGTTTATTATACATTTCGAAATAGCGCCAATTGGCGTGAACAGTAGGCACAAAAGGATTTTTTGGATGAATAACCAGACTGAGTCCGCAGGCAAAAAAGTCGCAATCTTCAACGTTAAAATACTTTTGCATGGCAGGAGCCAAAGGGCCGTGTACCGCCGAAATATTTACGCCTCCTTTTTCAAAAACAGCTCCATTTTCAATAACACGCGTACGCCCGCCACCACCTTCAGGTCGTTCCCATAAATCTTGTTTAAAAGTCGCTTTTCCGTCGATTGCTTCTAGTTTTGAAGTAATGGTGTCTTGAAGTTGTTGTATGTATTGGTAGAATTTCTCTTTCATCTATTGTTACTTTTCAATAAAAACAAGTTGTTTTGGATGTTTTTGTATTGCTGAAATTGTTGTTATTTGTTGCGCATTTTTCACTTCATCTAAAAGTGTTTGCACTAATTTTTCAGTATCAATTTTTTCTTTCTGCTGAAGTGTTTTTTCAGCTAAAACAATTCCAAACTTGTTGTTATGTAAGTCCATTGCTTTTTCAAGCGGACTATTTTTAAACGTTTCTTCGTGCCAATCGGTTATAAACTTTGCCCAAGCCGTACTTTTTTTAATACTCTTTCCAACATCGATGCTAAAACTTATAATAAGCGCAGTCCATAAAGCATGTCGAAAAGCATTGGCTACATTGTTTTTATGATGTGTATTTCCAAAGTTTTCGGTACAAATGGAAATACACAACTTGGTGGCTTTTATAAAGTTATAAAATAAAATTGGGCGAGCGATGGCAATTCCGAATAGTCTGCAAAGCTGACCAACGGAAAGCGATTTTAAAAGTCGCCCGAAGTTCATTTTATTTGTGTTCGTATTCTTTTACTGCTTCGATAAAAGCTTTGGCATGGTCTACCGGAATATTTGGTAAAATACCGTGACCTAGGTTTACAACGTACTTATCTTTTCCGAATTCGTCAATCATTTGATGCACCATTTTTTTGATGGTCGGAATAGGGGATAACAGTCGCGATGGGTCAAAATTTCCTTGTAGTGTAATGTTTCCACCCGTTAAATAACGTGCGTTTTGAGGAGAGCAAGTCCAGTCGACACCCAAAGCCGAAGCTTTGCTTTTTGCCATATCGCCAAGTGCAAACCAACATCCTTTTCCGAAAACAATTACTTCGGTTTCTGGCGCTAAAGCTTCCACAATTTGATTGATGTATTTCCATGAAAACTCTTGATAATCGGTAGGAGAAAGCATTCCTCCCCAAGAATCGAAAATTTGTACGGCATTTACACCATTTTTTACTTTTTCCTTTAGGTATAAAATAGTGGTATCGGTAATTTTTTGAAGTAAAGCATGCGCAGCTTCTGGTTGCGAGAAACAGAATCCTTTTGCCTTATCGAAACTTTTAGAACCTTGTCCTTCTACGGCATAGCACAAAATAGTCCAAGGAGAACCAGCAAAACCAATAAGAGGCACTTCGTTGTTAAGCATTTCTTTGGTGAGCTTAATAGCGTCCATCACATAGCCTAATTCTTCATTGATGTCTGGTACAATTACTTGTTCAACATCTTTTGCGGTACGAATTGGGTTTGGAAGCCAAGGGCCAACACCAGCTTTCATTTCCACTTCAATATTCATGGCTTGCGGAATTACCAAAATATCTGAAAATAAAATAGCAGCATCTGGTTTTACAATACGAATTGGTTGTACTGTAATTTCTGCGGCCAATTCTGGAGTGCGGCAACGTGTAAAGAAGTCGTATTTGTCTTTCAGCGCCATAAACTCTGGCAAATATCTTCCTGCTTGACGCATCATCCATACAGGAGGACGGTTTACAGTTTCTCCTCTAAGTGCTTTTAAAAATAAATCGTTTTTTATCATTTTTTACTTCTTTATAAACAATTCCGAAGAACTGCTAGTTGCCACTTGGCAATTATTTAAAATGTTTTATTACTTGTACCAAAACGTTTTCAACAGTACTTCTGTTGGCGGTAATTATATTGTTGGTGTGTTCTCGAGCTGCTGCTTCGGTGGTTTTTCCGAGGCAAAAAACAGTTGTGTTTTCAAATAAATTTCGTTGCGAATAACTCTCTACTGCACTTGGACTAAAAAACAACACGCCGTCAAAAGTACGAATCATGTTTTTAGAAGTTAAGATGGTGTCGTAAACTTCTATTTCTTTTAATTTTATCTTGTTTTCATTTAAAAGATTTGGCAATTCTTCTCTTCGGATGTTTCCGCAGAAAAGCGTAAAATTTTTATCAGCATGGTTTTTAATAATCTGTTCTGCCAATGCTTTTGCTTGATACGATTTTTCTACCACGGTATATCCGTTTTTTATTAAATAGGCTTCTGTTTTATCGCCTACGCAGAAACAATTATGTATCGTAATATTACTTTTAATTATTGATTTTACTGCATTTTTGCTTGTGAAGATTGCATTTTCAACAAGCGTCGGACTTTCAAAAGTTTTTGGTTGAATACTAATGAAATCCTCATCAATACATTTGATATTTTCTTTTTCTAAAATGTTTTTTTGGGTGTTGGTTAATTTTTTTGTGCTTAATATTTCTATCATTTTACAAAAAATTATTTGGTCATTTCTTCCCCAAAGATGGCGATATCTTCATTTCTTCCAAAGACAATCAATAAATCGTCTTTTTTTATTTTGGTATTGTTATCTGGAAGTCCAATTACTTCCTTTTTCTTTATTTGATTTCCTAAAAAATTCTTTTTATTACAAGGACGAATAATGGTAACGACATTTAAATTGTACTGTTTTCTGAAGTCGAGTTCTTGCAAAGTTTTGTCTTGAAAAGATGCGTTTACTTTTACTTCGGAAATTGAATACTCATCGTCTAAATTAAAATTGTCGAGTACGTTTTTTAAGTTGATTTTCCCGGTAAGATTGGCTGCGGCTTCTTGCTCTGGATGAATAATATGCTCAATGCCCATTGCTTTTAAAACCGTATCGTGAACAGGCGATAATGACCTACTAATTATTTTTGCTGAAAATTTTTCTTTTAAAATGGCAGTAGTAATAATTGCAGCGCCTTCGTGCTCCCCAATGGCAACTACTGCAATATGCGCGTCTTTAAGCGGAAGCGCATCGTAAGCGAGCTCGTTGGTGGCATCCAAACAAATGGTATGTGCAATTTTATCTTTTAACAGATTTACTTTCTCCATTTTTAAATCCACACCAATAACTTCATTTCCAGATTCGGTAAGTTTAATAGCTAGTGAGCTTCCGAAATTTCCTAAACCAAAGATGATAACTTTCATAAGAATAAAAATTAGTTAATGAGTATGTTTTCTTTTGGATACTCGTAAAATTGATTATTAATCTGTCTTAAAAATCCGATAAGGATATTGAGCATTCCGATACGCCCAATAAACATTACAACAATAATTACTGTTTTACTTTCTGGGGTTAATGTAGGTGTAAAGTTTAAACTAAGACCTACGGTACTGTATGCCGAAAATGCTTCAAATGCAATTGGAATTAAATGTTTTTCGGGTTCAAAAAACAAAAGCAACAAAATAGCAACTCCAATAGTCATTAACGAAATAGAAACAATAGCAAAAGCTCTATTTAATGTTGCGTTGCTAATGCTTCGTGTACCTATTTCGATACGTTTTCTGTTTTTGGCAATGTTTAAAATATTTAAAGTTGCCAAGGCAAAAGTAGTTGTTTTGATACCTCCAGCTGTTGATGCTGGTGATCCTCCAATCCACATTAGTAAAATTACAAAAAGTAAGGCAGGCATCGTTAAATCGCTATAATTTACAGTGTTGAAACCTGCAGTTCTTGGCGTAACCGATTGAAATGCAGTTGCTGTAATTTTTCCGAACGTGGTAGTGTGTTCTTTTAATACATGATTTCCTTCAGCAAAATAGAAAAACGCAAATCCTGCAACCAATAATATAACAGTTGTAGTCATTACGATTTTTGAATTTAAGGTTAAAATGCGCACTAAGTTTCTCTTATTTTCTTTGTTAAAAAGATTGATAAACGAAACTTTAGCATAGCTGTAAAAGTTGAAAATAATATTGTAACCAAGTCCGCCAAAAATTATTAAAAACATGATGACCCACTGAAAAGAGTAATCAAACCGTAGCGCTTCATTATACAATCCATCGGAAGCATTTGAAAAACCTGCGTTACAAAATGCCGAGATGGAATGAAAAATACTGAAAAAAATAGGGTGTTCTATTTTTGTTAAATCTTCAATTGAAAAGTAAATAAAAATGGCGCCAAGTCCTTCGAGAGCAAAGGTGAATAATACAATATTCATGGCAAATTTAAGAGTGTCTTTTAGCGTTTCCGAAGCCACATAATCTTTCACATAAAGGGTTTCTTTAAACGAAGAACCGCCTTTGAAAAAGTATGCAAAAAACGAAGTGAAGGTTAAAATTCCTAATCCGCCGAGTTGTATTAAAAATAAAATAACACCTTGACCGAACAATGTAAAATCGTGCGCAGTGTCTAAAACCGCCAAACCAGTTACGCACACTGCACTTGTTGAGGTGAAAAAGGCATCGATAAAACTAATGTCGCCACCTGTTGTTGCTTTTGGAAGCATTAGTAAAAACGCTCCGAGTAAGTCGAAAATAAAGAAACTTCCAACAAATAAAATAGCTGGATTAAAGTACACACTGTACAGATAGCGGATAAGAATGGTGAGCCTTAGCACCAAGTACAAAAGTAAAGCCCCTTCTAAAAAGGGCTTGATTTTGTATAGATATTGTTCGAGTATGTGGTGCGATGCAAAAATGTATGTAAAAACACTTATTAAAACTACCGATGTAAAAATGGTTACGTAGGTAAGGCTAATAATTTTCCGTGTTTTATCTTTTTGGATGAAATATTTGTAAATGTTTGTTCCGAGGAGAATGAGTATTAAAGCACTTACGATGATGAGTTTGTGCGTTCGAAACTTTTCATAAACAAAAAAGCCAAAATCAAAAATGAGAAAGCTTATGACGAAAAAGTCAATAATTAAAAAGAATAGTCTTTGTGGACTTACTTTTTTCACACGCTTAGCTCTTTTTTAATTTTTTTCATAATTTCTTCACCTCCTTGATGAAGAATTTCTTTAGCACAAACCGATCCTAATCCTTCGCAATTTTCAATTAACACTCTGTGTTCTGTAGTAACTTTATGTTTTCCGTCTAAAGAAAACAAACCGCCCACAAAGGTAACATAATCAATATCGATAGTAGCAATTGCTCCAATAGGTGCTGTACATCCGCCCTCTAAGGTACTTAAAAATTCGCGTTCTATGGTTGTACAAATATCGGTTTCGTAATCGTTTAGGGTTTCGAGTGCCTTACGCGTGTTTTGATCGGCTTCCATTGCAACCACTAGCATAGCGCCTTGCGCAGGAGCGGGTATCATCCAATCTAAAACGGTATGGTTTTTAGGTTTTAAATTGATTCGTTCCAGACCAGCCGCCGCAAAAATAGCACCGTCCCATTCGTTGTTTTTTAATTTTTCTAAGCGTGTATTTACATTTCCTCGTAAATCTACCAAGGTATGCTTAGGGTATTTATGCAACCATTGCGCTTTGCGGCGTAAACTTCCTGTGGCAATAGTAGCATACTTGTCAAACTCTTTTGGTTTGTCTTTATGAAGTAAAATATCGTTGGTGTTGGCGCGCGGTAAAACTGCTGCTTTTACAATACCTTTTGGCAATTTTGTAGGAACGTCTTTCATGCTGTGTACAGCAATATCAACGGTTCCGTTAAGCATAGCCACGTCTAATGTTTTTGTAAAAACCCCCGTAATTCCAAGTTCGTGCAGTGGTTTGTCGAGTACTAAATCTCCGTCAGATTTTACAGGAACAATTTCTGCTTGATAGCCATTTTTTTCTAATAAATCTTTTACATGGTTAGCTTGCCATAGTGCTAGTTCACTATCGCGAGTTCCAATTCTAATTACGTTATTCATTTTGAAGTTTCTAATTGAAACACTTTTTTTATTAGTTCAATGCTTTCGTCTGAGGTGTTTGAACTTTCTTTTAAATGATTAGCGAAGTGTGTAGTTATTTTCTGAATGATTCGATTACTGATGATTTCTGCTTGTTCGTCGTTGAAATCGTTGATTTTTTTACGTTGAAAATCAATTTCAGCATCTTTCATTGTTTTTAACTTCTTCTTCAAAGCTTTAATTGTGGGGGCAAATTTTCTTGTTTCTAACCAATGTTTAAAATCAGCTTCTACCTCTTTGATGATTTCTTCAGCCTTCGGAATAAATAATTCTCTACGCTTCAGGGTTTCATCTGTAATTTGCGATAGTTGATCTAAATGAACAAGCGTTACATTATTTAATTCTTGCACATTTGTATCAACATTCTGGGGGATTGATAGATCCAAAATTAATAAATCTTTTGAAGTATGTATCAGCTCTTTTGCAATTGTTGGCTTTTGTGCCCCAGTTGCTACGATGAGTACATCACTTTTTCTGATTTCTTCTTGTAAATCTCCATATTCTTTTACAATCAAATTGAACTTTCCAGCTATTTTTTCAGCCTTATCTTTTGTTCTATTGATTAAAACAATATGGTCGTTTTTGGTATGTTTAACAAGGTTTTCGCAGGTGTTTCTCCCTATTTTTCCTGTTCCGAAAAGTAAAATATTTTTTTCTGAAATGTTTGGAACTCTTGCCAAGATGTATTGTACAGATGCAAATGCTACGGAGGTAGCTCCCGATGAAATTTCGGTTTCATTTTTAATACGTTTGCTGGCTTGTATAACACAATTACATAAACGCTCTAAAAAATGATTGGTTAGTTCTTTACTTTTTGAAAGTATGAAACTTTGTTTAACCTGACTGATAATCTCGAAATCTCCTAGAATTTGACTGTCGAGTCCTGTTCCTACTCTAAACAGGTGCGATATAGCTTCATTATTTTTGTACACATATCCAATTTGCTGAAACTCGTCAACAGTTCCGTTGGAGTTTCCGCACAATAATTGAATTAGTTGAAAAGGGTGTTGCGCAAAACCGTAAATTTCGGTTCTGTTACAGGTAGATGTTACTAAAATACCATCGATACCAGCAGATTTTGCCTGATCCAAAAGTGCATTCTTTGCAGTTTCGTCTAGGCTAAATTTTCCTCTTAAGCTAGCATCAGCTTTTTTGTAACTAATACCAATGCTATAAAATGAGCTATGTTTTGAAATATTATAAGCTTCCATTCAGTTTTTTCTGAAGTCGGGACAAAATTATAGTTAATAGCTATATAAAAATAACGCTAGAGGAACTTTTTATGTCGCTTTAGGAAAATCTAACTCCTTTTCGTTTGATATACCGCAAAATACCGTATTTTTGAAGTAAATTAAGTGATTGGCGAAACATTAGTTTAGAACAATTCTAAATAGTTTAGGTCGATTTCTACACAATTTTAAAGTAAAAAAATAACGCTATAAGTGCTATGGAAGAAATTGTAATAGAAGATGGTTTTACGTTGCTGAAAATTCAAAATGAAACACATGACATTCAGCATATTAGCAAACAAATAGACAGTAGTTTTATTCAGTTTCACTTTTGTTTAAAAGGAAGTGCGATTTTTCATTTCAATCAAGGAAATTACGCACTCGATTTGAAAGAAGAGGAAGCGCTTATTTTGTACAATCCACAGCGCGATTTACCTATTAACATGGAGTTGAACTCAAAAACTTGGGTAATTTCGGTGTTAATTCCTATTAAAAAATTCCACTCGTTATTTTCTTCAGAAGCAAATTATATTCACTTTTTAGATGAAGAGAACATCGATAAAAAATATTACAACACTTCGCCCATAACACCAATTATGTCGGTTGTTTTGAGTCAGATGATGAATTACAATTTACATCAATCTATCAAACGATTGTATTTAAAAGGAAAGGTGTACGAACTTTTGGGCTTGTATTTTAACAAACCAGAAGATGCCGATGTAGAACAATGTCCGTTTTTAATTGATGAGGATAATGTGCGTCGTATTCGCAAAGCAAAAGATATTGTAATTGCTCGAATGGCAGAGCCACCTTCGTTGCAAGAGCTGTCGGATGAAATTGGATTGAATTTAAAGCGATTAAAAGAAGGCTTTAAACAAGTTTATGGAGACTCGGTTTATAGTTTTTTATTCGATTATAAAATGGAGTATGCCCGTAAAATGCTCGAAACAGGCGAACTCAATGTTAATGAAGTGGGACTGAAAGTGGGCTATAGTACCGCCAGCCATTTTATAGCTGCTTTTAAAAAGAAGTACGGTACTACACCGAAAAAATATATCATGGCGCTCAATTAATACCAACAAAAATAAACCACCATTGTAATGAAACTATATTTTATTGGCTGTTTGTTATTAGTTTTTGTGAGTTGTAAAGAGGCTTCAACTAAAAAAGCGGAAACCTTTTTAAAAGACAACACAGAAGTTGTACAACAAGATAGTGTATTGGTTTTTACAAAAACAGCTGGCTACAGGCATAAATCTATCGAGGCAGGGGTGGAGTTGATTAAAACATTGGGAGAAAAGCATCAGTTTACGGTACATCATACCGAAGATTCTTTGCAATTCAATTTTAAAAACTTGAAAAAATACAACTTAATTCTGTTCTTGTCTACCACACTCGATGTATTGGGAGAACCGCAACAACAAGATTTTCAGAAGTACATACAGACAGGAGGAAGTTTTATGGGGATTCATGCTGCTTCTGATACCGAATTTAATTGGCCTTGGTATGGTAAACTGGTTGGTGCTTATTTTGAAAATCATCCAAGCGGAACACCACAGGCAGTAATCAACGTTGTAGATACCAATCATATTGCCACGAAGGGTTTGCCGAAAAAATGGACTCGCACAGACGAGTGGTATAATTTTAAAGAGATAAATCCGAATATAAATGTTTTGATGAATTTAGACGAAACTACATATGAAGGAGGAACAAACGGAAAGAACCATCCCATTGCATGGTATCATGAGTTTGATGGTGGTAGGTCGTTTTATACAGGTGGCGGACATAGCATAGAGTCGTTTTCGGAGCCACTTTTTGTGCAACATATTTTAGGCGGAATTTTTTATTGTTTAAAAAGAACAGAATAGCATCGATATTTTTTATGATTCTATAAAAACCTTTGTTTAAAATAGAAGCTTATTGATTAAACAATACCGTATTTTTGTAACCAGAAATAGAGATTGAAACATTCATGAAAGGAGTATTATTGGTGAATTTGGGTTCTCCAGATTCTACAGACCCAAAAGACGTAAAAAAATATTTAGAAGAATTTTTAATGGACGAGCGCGTTATCGACATGCCGTTGTGGTTGCGCACCTTCATTGTAAAAGGAATTATATTAAATACACGCCCTAAAAAATCGGCTGCCGCTTACGAAAGGATTTGGTGGGAAGAAGGTTCGCCATTAATTGTACTTTCGGAGCGTTTGCAAGATAAAGTCGATGCGCTTACAAGTGTGCCTGTAGCTTTAGCAATGCGCTACGGAAACCCTTCAATTCATAGTGGTTTGGAAGCTTTGAAAAACGAAGGTGTGGATGAAGTTTTGATTATTCCATTATACCCGCAGTTTGCAATGGCAACTACCGAAACTATCTTGGTATTGGCTGAAGAAATTCGTAAAAAGCATTTCCCAGAAATGCAATTTACCAATGTGCCTGCTTTTTATAATCACCCAGATTATATCCGTGTATTGTCAGAATCTATTCAAGAAAATTTAAAAGATAAAGATTGGGAGCATGTGTTGTTTTCGTATCACGGAGTTCCAGAGCGACACATCAAAAAGTCCGATATTACCAAATCGCATTGTAAAATAGATGGACAATGTTGTAAAACTGCATCGCCTGCACACCAATTTTGTTACCGTCATCAATGTTATGAAACTACTAGACAAGTTGCCGAATATTTAGGATTGAAAGAAGGAACTTATACCACTTCTTTTCAGTCGCGATTAGGAATAGACCCTTGGTTACAGCCTTTTACCGATAAAAAGATTAATGGTTTTCCTGAAAAAAACATCAAGAAATTGGCGGTAATTACACCAGCTTTTGTTTCGGATTGTTTGGAGACTCTAGAAGAAATTGGCATGGAAGCACGTCACGAGTTTAAAGAAAACGGCGGTGAAGAATTTCATTTGGTACCTTGTTTAAATGACGACGAAGCTTGGATTAAAGTGCTTTCTCGTTGGATTGACGAATGGGCACAAGCGGTTACGGCGCAATAAAAAGTAGTACCTTTGCGGAAAACAATAACAAATGACGGAGTATTATAATTACATCAAAGCCTTGCATCTTATTTTTGTAGTTACCTGGTTTGCGGGCTTATTTTATATTCCGCGATTGTTTGTGTATCAAATCGAAGCTTTTCATCAGCCTTCTCCTGAAAAAGAAATTTTAGGAAAGCAGTTAAAATTAATGGCGAAAAGACTTTGGTTTATCATTACTTGGCCATCGGCAATTTTGGCAACTATTTTTGCTGTGTGGTTGTTAATTTTAATACCTGCTTGGCTTCATCAAGGGTGGATGCATGTAAAGTTGGTTTTTGTTTTACTGCTGATACTATATCATTTAAAAACGCATCAAATTTTTAAGCAATTGCAAAACGATAAGGTGAAATACACATCTCGTTTTATGCGAATTTGGAATGAAGGTGCTACCATTATTTTATTCTCGGTAGTGTTTTTAGTCATCTTAAAAAATAGTATCAATTGGATATTTGGTGTAGTCGGTATTTTCCTGTTGGCTATTCTTCTGATGCTCGGAATTAAGTTGTACAAGCGTATTCAAGATAAAAATCCAGAAGCTTAGTTTTCTATTAATTCCAAGTTTTCCTTCGGAATAGAATCGGATGCTTCTAGTTTTTCTTCAGTTTGAACATCGTCAATATGGATGAGTGCATTCAGCATTGGGTCGTTTACTTTTAAAACTTGCTGCTGTGCATTTTCACCATACAATTGTTCGGCAAGTGTAGCTTTGATGTAAAGTTTTAAATTGTCTCGATACGGCTCTAAATTGATGCGTAAGCCTCTGTCATCGGCATAATAAATAAAATCGTCTACCAAAGTATCGTCAATGCTAACGGTATTGATAAATGTTTCTTCGGATGTTTCTGCGTACGTATTTCGATGTTGATCGAGGTATTCAAAAACAAAAAACGACATAAAGCCAGAGTCTAAAATGGTGTTTACCCAAGCTTCTTCTTGTGTTCCTTTAATCGGGATAAAAATATCAGGAATAATTCCACCACCTCCGTATACAATTTTCCCTTTTGGCGTTTTGAAAATCAGCGAATCGGCTACTTTAATGCTGTCTGCCGATTGTAATTCGCCATTTTCGTAGCGTCTGTAAAATTGGTCGTAATAATCTTTGGTACCGTTTTCGTAGGAGCGTTGAATAGATCTACCTGTTGGGGTGTAATAGCGGGAAACAGTAAGTCGGACAGAAGAACCATCGCCAAGTCCCATTTCTCGTTGCACGAGACCTTTTCCAAACGAACGTCGTCCAATGATAGTTCCACGATCGTTATCTTGTATAGCGCCTGCAACAATTTCGCTTGCAGAAGCCGACTTTTCATTGATAAGGACATAAATTTCGCCATCTTCAAAACTTCCTTTTTTAGAGGCAAATGCTTTTTGAATAGCGCCACTTTTATTTTTGGTGAAAAGAATAAGTTTGTCGTCTTCCAAAAATTCATCGGCAATTTGTTCTGCAATCCCTAAATATCCGCCAGGATTGTTACGCAAGTCTAAAGCCAGTTTATTAATGCCTTTTTCTTGTAACAAAGTAAGCGCTTCTTTAAACTCTTTATAGGTACTCTCTGCAAATCGGTTAACTTTAATGTATCCAAAGGCGCTGTCGATAAGGTAAAATGCATCCACACTTTTTAGTGGTACTTCGGCTCTTTTGACATTAATTTTTAAGGTTTTCTTTTCTGAAGGGCGATACACCGTAAGTTTTACATTGGTTTTATTGTCGCCTTTTAGTGTGTTGATAATTTCTTCACTGCTGAGGTTTTTCCC
Organism: Joostella sp. CR20; assembly: GCF_038433465.1. Lineage (NCBI taxonomy): Bacteria > Pseudomonadati > Bacteroidota > Flavobacteriia > Flavobacteriales > Flavobacteriaceae > Joostella > Joostella sp. CR20. Next base: position 821,548 of record NZ_JAESVF010000001.1, read on the forward strand.
GAAAAGAGTGTCGTTATCGGCTACTAAAATACGGTCGCCAGCTTTGATTCCAGCTTTAATACTTGGGCCATCTTTTATCGGTTTTATAACCGAGAGTGTATCTTTATACATGTAGAAGCTAATACCTACACCCACAAAGTCGCCTTTCATGTTTTCGGCAACTTTTTCTACTTCCGATTTTGGAATGTAAACCGAATGCGGATCTAGCTTGTCGAGAATGTTGTTTACTGTGACATCAACAATACTGTCAGTATTTACATCGTCTACATATTCGTAGTCAATATAATCGATGAGTCTGTTGAGTTTGTCTTTTTTAGAGTTAGTCGAAAAGAGTCGCTCAGGACCATCATTAAAGTTTAATTTTCCACCAATAAAAACTCCTACAGCCAAAGCCGATGCAATAATGAGCGGTAGTAAATAACTTTTATTTTTCAGCATTTAATTTTCTTCTAAGTTTTCAAGAAACACCAATTCTACACCTGCTTTTTCTAAAAATTTAAGTCCTTCGTCGTCTTTATAAGCACGGCTGTAAACAACTCTAGTAATTCCCGCCTGGTGCACCAACTTGCTACACTCTTTACAAGGTGAAAGTGTAATGTATAAGGTAGCGCCTTTGCATGATTGTGTGGAAGAAGCAACTTTTAAAATAGCATTTGCCTCCGCATGTAAAACATACCATTTTGTAAAGTGTTCTTCGTTTTCGCATTCATTTTCAAAACCTGTAGGCGTGCCGTTATAACCATCAGAAATAATCATTCGGTCTTTTACGATAATTGCTCCAACTTGCTTGCGTTTGCAATGCGAGAGTTTTCCCCATTCTTGCGCCATTCTTAAATAGGCTCTGTCGTATCTAGCTTGCTTTTCTTTGGCCATTATTTATTTTGAAGTTGTATTAATAGAGATACATCGTTAAGAACATCAGAAAAAATTGTTATCTGTAGAAAAAAGGAAGTATTCTATATAAAAAACGAATATAAAGGCTTTACAACTTAATTACAATATGTAATAAGTTAATTTTATCTTATAGTATTTTTGAAGCGTTTGATTTTTAGTTGAATACACAAGAATCTAGCAACATCGGAATAACAAAACCAACAACAATAGATGATAATACCATGATCCAATCGCGTTTGTTAAACCTGAAAATTGTTTGGCAAACAAAACCTAATGCAAGCACTACAATTACAACTATTATTTGTGATGCTTCAATACCTAATGCGAACTCTAAAAGCGGAATTATTTTATTAGAACTACTGGCTACTATTTGCTTGAAATAGGTTGAAAAACCAAGTCCATGAATCAATCCGAAGAATAATGTTGTAAAAAATGTAAGTCCGAATTTTTCTTTGTTAGCACCCTTCCCTGCAGTAAAAATATTAAATACCGCCGTCACAAAAATTGTTACAGGAATAAGACATTCCACAAGGGTAGAACTTACGCTTACAACGCCATAAGTTGCTAATATTAAGGAGATGGTATGTCCCACAGTAAAAATGGTAACAAGCCATAAAATTTTCTTCCAATTTGAAAAGTTATAAGGAACCGTTAATGCGATGAAAAATAGCACATGGTCATATGCATTGATGTCAAGAACATGTTCGAGTCCAAGTTTGAAATAGAACCAAAATTGATCCATAAAAGATAGATTAAAGGGTTTTTGCCAAATTTACAATTATTTTGAATATTCAATACCATTTTCATAATACTTGTATCTATATGGATGTCAAATCTAGATTTTACTCGACAATCGAGATTTAAACACTCTTACGCTTGCTTCGAAATCAGATTTGAATTCTCTTTTAATTCGTTATGGGCTTGCTCCGAAGTAGTTTACTAAAAAATAAATTGTTTTAAATGTTAATTGCATATATATTTGTTTTTTATTTAAACCAATTAAAAATAAACAAGCAAGAAGCTTTTGTGCTTTTTGGATAAATTATTGGAAAACAATCTCTTTGTATGGCAAAAAAGAAGACTTACGGATTTAGAAAGTTTATTAACGATGTGCATCTTTGGCTTGGAATAGCAAGCGGAATTATTTTGTTTTTGGTGTGTTTTAGTGGAACATTTTTAGCTTTTGAACACGAAATAAAAGATTTGTTTGCTGAAAAAATGAAGGTAGTGCCAACTGGAGATTCAAAATCTATATCAGCGTTAACAGCGCTTATTCAGCAAAAAGTAGAAGGGGAGCTTACACGTGTTACGCTTCCGTCGAGTGCTGACGAGCCGTATGAATTCACCATAAAAACAAGTCCGAAAGACCGTAGAGGGACAGCATTTTACGTAAATCCTTATACTGCGGAAATTTTAAAAGCGCCAAAATCGAGTGCCGATGGATTTATGATGGCAATGTTTCGTATGCATCGTTGGATAATGCTCGATGTGCCTGTAGGAAGACCAATTGTTGGGGTGGCTACTATTATCTTTTTAATATTATCGATTACTGGAATAGTACTTTGGTTTCCGAAGAAAATAAAATGGAAAACTATTAAACCAGGACTAAAGATTAAATGGAATGCAAATTGGAAGCGTATCAACCACGATTTGCACAATACCTTAGGTTTTTATGCTTGTATTTTTATTGTGATAATGGCTATTACAGGACTTTGTTGGTCGTTTGAAGGATACCGCGAAGGACTCGGAAATATTATGGGAGCTAAAGCTTTTGGGAATCGAGGAGGAGGACCAAAACTAGAAGTGAAAGTTCAAGATAAACCTGCCATTTCTTTAGAAAAGGCAATTGCAATTACGCATAAAGAATTTGATTTTGAAGGGAAAACGCGTATTTCTTTTCCGAATGAAAGGGCACAAGTTTATAACATTAGTAAATACAACGAAGCATCTTTTTCTCCTGTTGCGCCAGATGCGTTAGCTATCGATATTTACGGAAATGTATTACACAAAGAATATTTTAATGACAAGCCTTTAAATGTTCGGATTATGAGTTTAATTCGTCCGATTCATACTGGAGAAATTTTTGGAACTTTTTCTCAAATTATTTACTTTTTAGCTTGTTTAATTGCCACTACCTTGCCTATAACTGGAACACTTATTTGGATAAATAAAATGAAAAAGAAAAAGTAAAGATGTTTTAAGGCGAGAGCCGATGTGTATTTAATTGAAAGTGTAAAAGCGCATACTGAAAAGTTTGCGCTTTTATATTTTGTTAGTAGCCTTCAACAAAGATACTGTAAACTCCTGTTTCGTTTTTATTTGAATTTATTCCAGTAGATTACATCCCTCTTTCTTTTTGTATTTGCTCGTAGGCGCGCTGTACTTCTTTAAACTTTTCTTCGGCACCTTTTTTAATAGCTTCGTCGTTGGTACGCACTTTGTCTGGGTGGTATTTTTTTACCATTTGTCGGTAAGCTGTTTTTACATCGGCGTCGCTTGCATCGGGGCGTACTTCTAAAATTTTGTATGCGTTGTCGGTCGACTCGATAAACATAGCCATCACACTTTCAAAGTCGCGATAATGCACTTTTAAATACCCGGCTATTTCTCTAATTTTTAAAGTTTCAGCTTCCGTTACAGCACCATCTGCTTTTGCAATTCCGAAGAGAAAATGTATTAACTGTACACGAGTTTCGTAACGTGTGCGTTGGTTGAGGTAAGCGCAAATACGTTCCGCAGAAATTTCTCGCTTTTTTACAACTTCGTTAAAGGTTCTAAAAACAGCATTGGCCTTGTCTTTTCCGTAGGTAGAAACAAAATACGAGCGCACATATTGAAGTTCGTTTTGATTTACTTTTCCGTCGGCTTTAATTACGATGGAGCAGAGCGATAATAAATTCAGTTCAAAATCGGCCGGAGATACATCTTTGCGGTCGTTAAAAACAGTTTCTACATTAATTCCGCCGTTTCTAAAACCATCAACAATGCTTCCTATAATAAACCCAATTATTGCACCTGGAAGTCTCAAGAAAAAGTATCCGCCAAAGGCGAAAATCCATTTAAGCATACCTTAATTTTTGTCTTAATAACATCTTTAAAGACCAAGGAATTTAAAGATTGTTCAAATATAAGTTTAATTTGTTTTTATGTAAAATGATGAACGAGGTTTGTGGGCTTGCTTTTTAAAGAGATAGGATAGAAAGTGTTTGTTTTTCGTTATCTTTGCGACATAGTTTAATAATTGAAATAAAAATTTAAAAATATAGCGATTATGTATCCAGCAGAATTAGTAAAACCAATGAAAGAAGACCTAGTGGTTGCAGGGTTTAAAGAGTTGTTATCTACCGCAGAAGTTGATGCCGCTATGGCGCAAAAAGGTACTACACTTGTTGTAGTAAACTCGGTTTGTGGTTGTGCAGCTGCCAATGCAAGGCCAGGTGCAAAAATGAGTTTGAACAACGCAAAAACGCCAGATAATTTATTTACAGTGTTTGCAGGTTTCGACAAAGATGCTACCGATAAAGCAAGAGAATATATGTTGCCTTTTCCTCCATCATCGCCTTGTATGGCTTTGTTTAAAGACGGAGAGCTTGTGCATATGTTAGAAAGACATCACATCGAAGGGCGTCCTGCAGAAATTATTGCAGATAACCTTATGGGTGCATACAATGAGTTTTGCTAAGCAAATAACTTTATTGTAAAATATAATTTTAAAGACCACGTTTAGGCGTGGTTTTTTTATTTTTGCTGAAGACATTAAAACCAAAATTTTGGAATCGAGAATTCTATTTATTTGCACCGGAAATTTTTACAGAAGCAGATTTGCCGAAATGCTTTTTAATTATTTAGCTGAAAAAGAAAAGTTGCCTGTAAAGGCTTTTTCTAAAGGACTTCGGCTTTCTAAAAAAAATAAAGGTCCGCTTTCGAGTTATGCGGAAAATTATTTAGCTGAAAATTATAATGAACTCGAAATTTCAACCCGAATGCCCATTCCTGTAACTAGGCAAGATTTTGAATATTACGACCAAATTATTGCTTTAGACGAAACAGAACATAGAGCACTCATGAAGCAATTTTTCCCAACGGAAGAAAATCAAATTACGTATTGGAATTTTGCCGACGATTATATCGAAGCGCCAGCAATGGTACTGCCAAAACTTGAAGAAAAAGTAAAAGCATTTGTAGCAGATTTAAAAACGAAGTATTAAAGCATGAGAAAACTATTAGCTTACCCCTTAACCGTTATTTATTTTATTGTTTTCGGACTCTTACTCTTAATTTTTCATCCAATACAATGGGTGTGTTTTAATGTTTTTGGGTATCAGGCGCATAAAAAAAGTGTCGATACGCTTAACTTCTTCCTCACCTATACACTTTTGTTTTTAGGAGACCGCGTTAGTTTTAGAAATCCGCATAAAATTTCTACAGATAAACCGTGTATTATTGTGGCAAATCATCAAAGCATGTACGACATATCGCCAATAATTTGGCATATGCGTAAACACCATCCAAAATTTATCAGTAAAAAAGAATTAGGAAGAGGGATTCCGAGTATTTCGTACAATTTACGTCACGGAGGTTCTGCTTTAATCGACAGAAAAGACAGAGAGCAAGCGCTAAAAGCAATTATTAATTTGGCAAATTACGCTACTGAAAATAACCGTTCGGTTGTTATTTTTCCTGAAGGGACTCGTAGCAGAGATGGAAAACCAAAACCTTTTCAAACAGGCGGACTAAAAATATTATTGAAAAAAATGCCTGAAGCGCAAGTGGTGCCAATATCCATAAACAATTCGTGGAAAACCTTGCGTTATGGTAAATTTCCAATGGGAATTGGTGCGCACATCTCTTTTGATGTACACGAACCAATGGGCGCAAGAGATTTACCTGCCGACCAACTTATTGCAAAAATTGAAGAAACCATTTCTGGAGCGATACATTAATAAGATGAATACAACCGATATAATCGAGCAAACCATTGCGTTTGTAAAAGAAACTTTGAAAGATGCCGAAGGCGGTCACGATTGGTTTCATATCCAACGCGTTTTTAAAAACTCACTGTTAATTGCAAAAGATGAGCCTAAAGCAGACCCTTTGGTAGTTGGACTCGGTGCTTTGTTACACGATATAGCCGATGCTAAATTTAACGACGGAGACGAAACTGTGGGACCAACGTTGGCGCAACAGTTTTTGGAGTCTATAAATGTAGACACTACTGTGATTAATCATGTTGTTAAAATCATTGAAAACATCTCGTTTAAAGGTGGAAATTTCGAACAAAAGTTTAAATCTTTGGAATTGGATATTGTTCAAGATGCCGACCGTTTGGACGCCATTGGAGCTATCGGGATTGCGAGGTGTTTTAATTACGGCGGATTTAAAAAGCGAAAATTATACGACCCCGAAATTGCTCCCAATATGCAAATGACAAAAGAGCAATACAAAAATAGTACCGCTCCAACGATTAATCATTTTTACGAAAAATTGTTATTGCTGAAAGATAGAATGAATACCGAATCTGGTAAAAAGCTAGCTGAACAGAGGCATGCTTACATGGAAACCTTTCTAACGCAATTTTACGATGAGATTAATGGAAGAAAGTAATTTTACTTCCCTGGAAAATTAGCTTTTCGTTTTTCAAGGAAAGCTGTAGTTCCTTCTTTAAAATCTTCGGTGCCAAAACACTCGCCAAAAGCTTCAATTTCTTTTTTGTAGCCATTATCACTAAACCCTGCATTGATTGCATTGATGGCCGAAGCAATTGCCGTTGGAGAATTATTGATGATTTTCTTAGCAATTTTCATGCAAAACGGAATTAATTGCTCTTGAGCTACCATGTGGTTTATAAGTCCCGACATTAATGCTTGTTCAGTACCAATCATCCCGCCCGTTAAAATCATTTCCATAGCCCGACCTTTACCCACCAATTGCGGTAAACGTTGCGTGCCACCATAACCAGGAATTACACCCAAAGAAGTTTCTGGAAGTCCCATACGTGCATGGTCGCTTGCAATTCTAAAATGGCAAGCCATCGCCAGTTCGAGTCCGCCACCAAGTGCAAAACCATTAATGGCAGCAATCACAGGGGTTTGCATTCTTTCCACTTGATTGAAAAGTAGTTCTTGTCCTTTGGCAGCCAATTGAGAGCCTTCATAAACTGAAAAATCGGCAAATTCGGCAATGTCTGCACCGGCGACAAATGCCTTTTCTCCAGCTCCTGTAACTATAACTACACGAACATTTTCATCTTCATCTAAGGCATTAAAAGCGTGGTGAAGTTCTTCAATGGTAGCTTTATTGAGTGCGTTTAATTTTTTAGGACGATTGATGGTTACAATTCCAATATGTTCTTCCGTAGTAATTAAAATATTTTCAAAATTCATGGTTGTATCTTTTTTATTCTGATGGTGCCTTAAATTTAGGAAAAGAAACTGTGAAAACCGTACCTTTTCCTAAAACTGATGACAAACAGATGTGTCCGTTATACGTTTCTACTATATTTTTTACCATTCCTAAACCTAATCCCATGCCGCTAGATTTGGTGGTAAACTTTGGTTCGAATATTTTTTCCTGATTTTCTTCTGCAATTCCAATCCCGTTATCGGCTACAGAAATTTTTACATTTTCTTTTTCTGAATACACATTGACCACAATTTTTGGTTCTCTATCTTCTGGGATGGCTTGTGTGGCATTTTTCACTAAATTGGTAATAACTCTAATGAGTTGTGTGCGGTCGAGTTTAGCAATAATCTCTTTTTCATCAGCAATAAATCGAATGTAATCTTCATTAAAAATTTCAACAGACAAACGCACCACTTCAATCACATTTAGGGTTTCGTTTTGTTGTGCAGGCATGTTTGCAAAACTTCCAAAGGCTGAAGCAATATTGCTCATGGTGTCGATTTGTTGAATAAGCGTTTTAGAAAATTCTTCAAGTTTGCTTTTGGCATTTTCATCGGATGGGTCGAACTTTCTCTCAAAACTTTGTACGCTTAAACGCATTGGGGTAAGCGGATTTTTAATTTCGTGTGCTACTTGTTTTGCCATTTCGCGCCAAGCTTGTTCGCGCTCGCTTTTTGCGAGTAAAAGCGCACTGTTTTCTAGTTCGTCTATCATACCGTTGTAGGCATCGACTAAGGCGCCGATTTCTTCACTGGGGTCGTCTAAAAATATTTTTTGATTTTGCTTACTAAGTCGGGTTTGATAAAGTTTTTCACTGATGGCTTTTAACGAACGCGTGATGTATTTTGAAATGATGTAGGCGAGCATTACCGCAAGCACTAGAAGCAAAACGTACACCGCTGCCAAGCGTAAAAGAAACTCTTTAAGCTCGTTGTTATTAAAAGTATCGTCTTCGTAATACGGAATTTTTAAAATTCCGATAGGTTTAAATTTTAAGTCTAAAATATAACTGTAAGACGATTGAAAACGGTCGCCAGCAGCTTTTGTTTTTTCAACATACCGCTTGGTAGCACTGGATGCTAGTCCGTTTATAATGGTGTCGTTAAGAATGTAATCGTCGGTTGGATTTTCAATTCTCGGTTTTGAGCTAATAATTAAATTTCCGTTGAGGTCGTACACATTAAAGTTGATGTCGAGCACATCGGAAGCCTCGTAAATAGCTTGTTTGTATTCGAGAATGTAGCGTAGATTTTCGGTTTTAACCTCCCAAGTAGTATTTTTTAAAATGTAATCTATCTGCGCATTTAGTTGGTCTTCTTTGCGCTGCAAATACTCTTTATGATAATCTTCGGCTTGCTCTTTATATTGATAGATGGTTACACCTGCAATAAGTACAGAAGCTAAAATCACTATAAAAATCATAGTGATAAAAATGCGAGTACGAAGCGATAATTTATTGTACACAGATGTTTGTTTTCCGTTGACGTAGCTGCTTAAAAAGCTTTCTTTCCGTTATGCTGAATTGTATTCAGTTTTTTGAAAGTTAGTTTTAAAGTCTAGCTCTTTTGATTTTCAAATTTAAAGATAACAATAATTACGCCAAGAAATATAGTTGTGTTTTCTGAATAAACAGATTTTGTATGTTCAGTATTAATAGAAAAATAAAAGGTTGAATGCTGATTTCCTAACTGATGCTTTTTAAATCAGTCTTGACTTTCCTGCCTTCCGCAGGCAGGTTTGTTTCGTTTTTGTGTCAAGACAAAAATGAAAATAAAAAATTAAACTATCTTATCGTGTACTTTGGTGTGATTTCCGTTGTTCCATTCTGTTAAAATATCGGTAGCAACTTGAGCCCCACTACCAGCAGCAATTGCAAATTGACTACGGCCTCCTGCAAGTGTACCAGCAACGTAAAGTCCGCTTTTTACTACGTAATTGGTATTTTGTAGTTGTACTCTATTTTTGTTTGCCGGACTCATGGCATGCGGTTCTAAAAATTGTTTGAGTCCGTTAATTTCAAACATATCGGTGTAGCCAAGTGCTACCACCACCGCGTAAGAATCGTAAACAGATTTGTTGGTGGTAATGGTGTAAAGGTCGTCTTCCACATCGATGGCCAATACTTTTTCGTTTTCAATTTGGTGAACGTGTGGATATAGTTTTTCTAGTTGCTCTTTTCCTTCTTTTAAAATTGTAGAACCTTTGGTGCCAGGGGCAACTCCCAAAACATTGTTGAGTAAAGCCGATTGTAGATGCGATGCTTTTTGGTGCATTACAATACCAATGTTTTTTTTCTGAGCATAGGCAGCGTTTTTAGCAGATCCTAAAACAAGCGCACATTGCAATCCAGCAGGGCCGGCTCCTATAATAAAAGCATGGTAAATCATTATTTCCCTTTAACTTTTTGTTCGATTTTTTTAGACTGATAAAAGATAGCAAGGATTAAAATAGCGCAAAAAGCGGCAACAATTCCGATAACTGCTATCATGCTTTCTCCTTCAAAAGGATTGTTGAGGTCGAGCATTGTTACATTTACACCAATCATGGCAACTGCAACAAGCATGAGTATAATGATGAAAACTTTCATATAGCTAATAAAGATTTAGAATTAAAACAATCCGGTTACGTTACTCGCAAATAATTTAACCGATATGGCTAACAAAATTACACCAAAAACTTTACGAATCACAGCTAAACCCGATTTACCTAATACCTTTCCGATTCTGCTAGACGATTTTAATACTGCATAAACAATAATAATGTTTACAAGAATAGCAATAATGATGTTTTCTACATGGTATTCTGCACGTAGCGATAATAAAGTGGTCATGGTACCGGCACCAGCAATTAAAGGAAATGCTAGCGGAACAATAGATGCAGTTTCGGGAGCGTCATCTTTATAAAGAGTTATTCCTAAAATCATTTCTATAGCCAAGAAAAATAAAATAAACGATCCGGCTACGGCAAACGAGTTTACATCGATACCAATAAGTTTTAGGATTTCTTCTCCAATAAACAAAAACGCAACCATAATTACGGCAGCAACAATCGATGCTTTTTCAGACTGAATATGTCCAACTTTATTTCTTAGGTCAACTATAATTGGCACATTTCCAACAATATCGATAACCGCAAAAAGAATCATCCCTGCGGTAACTATTTCTTTAAAATCAAAATTCATGTTTTCTCGATTTTTAAAATCGGTGCAAAGCTATAAATATCTAACGGATAAAACATAGCTAAACAGCATAAAAAATAGCGAATTTTTTTACAGTTTAGTCGTTTTTAAAAGTAGTATATTTGCGGCATGTTTCAGTTAGGAAAAACCATCGTATCCGAAGAGATTTTAGAAAACGACTTTGTATGTAATTTATCAGCATGCAAAGGTGCTTGCTGTGTTGAAGGAGAAGCGGGAGCGCCCGTAGAAGAAGAGGAAACCAAAATTTTGGAAGAAATTTATCCGAAGGTAAAACCATTTTTGCGTCCCGAAGGTGTCGAAGCTATTGAGCGCCAAGGAACTTTTATAAAAGGTGAAGATGGCGAGTGGGAAACACCACTTGTAAACGGAAGTGAATGTGCGTATGTAACTTTTTCTGATAACGGAACAGCTTTTTGCGGTATCGAACAAGCTTATAATGCAGGTGAGGTGCAATGGAAAAAACCAATTTCTTGTTATTTGTACCCTGTGCGGATAAAGCAATACCAAGAGTTTGCCGCAGTAAATTATCACAAATGGCATATTTGCGACGATGCGTGCTCCTTAGGGAAAGAGCTTCAGGTGCCTGTATATAAATTTGTGAAAAATGCTTTAATTGAAAAGTTTGGCGAAAAATGGTATAGCGAACTCGAAGAAGTCGCTAAAGATTTAGGACATTAATTTTCCAAATTTTAATATGATAATTTCCTTGTCGTTAACAAATCGTTATTTCCAAGCGAAAAAAAGTTTCTCAACTATTAAATCTGTAAAATAACACTAAAATTTTTCTAGAAACTTCAAAGAACCTCTAGCGTTATTTTTTTTGAAATAAAACCGCATTGTTTTTCTTTTTCCTTGATTTACGTAGTCTTACAGTAAAATAGCGTTGTATTTTTAAGCGACAAAAATTAGATTTCAACAAATTGATTAACAATGTCTTAACATCCCTTTGTTTATTAGGGGTTTACATACATTTCAACAATTCATGTTAAAAACTTTTAAAATTATTATTGTTAATAACCTTTCAATTTCGCCGTCATTTTTCAATATTTGTTAGTCCCAGATTACAACAAAAAAAGAAATAATAAAACGCTAAAAACCAGAAGAAATGTCAGCATCAATAGAGCCAATTTTACAAGAAAACAAAGACCGATTTGTTATTTTTCCAATTCAACACCACGATATCTGGGAATGGTATAAAAAACAAGAAGCGTGTTTTTGGACTGCTGAAGAAATTGACTTGCACCAAGATTTAACAGATTGGAATAATAAATTAAACGACGACGAGCGTTATTTTATTAAACATATTCTTGCATTTTTTGCTGCTTCTGATGGGATTGTAAATGAAAATTTGGCTGAAAATTTCGTAAACGAAGTACAATATTCTGAAGCAAAATTTTTCTACGGATTCCAAATCATGATGGAAAACATTCATTCGGAAACATATTCGTTATTGATTGATACGTATGTGAAGAATGAAAAAGAAAAAGGACAACTTTTTCAAGCTATTGAAAACTTTCCTGCCATCAAGAAAAAAGCCGATTGGGCACTAAAATGGATCGAGTCACCAAGTTTTGCAGAGCGTTTAATTGCCTTTGCTGCGGTAGAAGGAATTTTCTTCTCTGGAGCTTTTTGTTCTATTTTCTGGTTGAAAAAACGTGGATTAATGCCGGGGCTTACATTTTCAAATGAGTTGATTTCTCGTGACGAAGGGATGCATTGCGATTTTGCAGTTCATTTACACAACAATCACCTAAAAAATAAAGTAAGCAAAGAGCGTATCAAAGAAATTATTGTGGATGCGTTAGACATCGAAAGAGAGTTTATTACCGAGTCGCTTCCAATTAGTTTAATTGGAATGAATGCCACATTAATGACGCAGTACTTAGAGTTTGTAACCGACAGACTTTTGGTAGAGTTGGAGTGCGAAAAAATTTACAATGCTACCAATCCGTTTGATTTTATGGATATGATTTCGCTTCAAGGAAAAACAAACTTCTTTGAAAAGCGTGTTTCAGAATACCAAAAAGCGGGTGTACTTAACAAAGATGACGATAACCAAAAAATAAGTTTTGATGCCGATTTTTAATCGCATTAAAAAGTAGGATTCCCCATTACTTATAAAATATTTACTGCCAACATTTTGTGTTAACAGGCTGTTGGCGGTTAAACTAAAAATATCTTTTCCGTTTGAATTTTCAAATTCGAATAGAATAAACTATCCTTTAATTGAAAAAATTGTAGCGTATGTATGTAGTTAAAAGAGACGGCAGAAAAGAACCCATCATGTTCGATAAAATTACGGCACGAGTTCGTAAACTTTGTTATGGGTTGAATGAATTGGTAGACCCAGTAAAAGTAGCGATGCGAGTTATCGAAGGACTTTACGACGGGGTTACTACTTCAGAATTAGATAATTTGGCAGCAGAAATTGCAGCAACCATGACGACAACGCATCCAGATTATGCGCGTTTGGCAGCTAGAATCTCGGTTTCAAATCTTCATAAAAATACAAAGAAGTCGTTTTCTGAAACAATGGCCGATTTGTATAATTATGTAAATCCACGTACAGGAAAAGATGCGCCGTTACTTTCTGATGAAGTGTTTGAGGTAATTCAGAAGAATGCCGACAAACTAGATTCGATGATTATTTACAATCGCGATTTTGGGTATGATTACTTCGGATTTAAAACTTTAGAACGCTCGTATCTTTTAAAATTAAACGGAAAAATTGCAGAACGTCCGCAACATATGCTAATGCGTGTTTCCGTAGGAATTCATTTAGATGATATCGACAGTGTATTGGAAACATATGAGTTGATGTCTAAAAAATATTTTACCCACGCTACACCAACACTATTCAATTCAGGAACACCAAAACCGCAAATGTCTTCTTGTTTCTTGTTAACAACCAAAGAAGATAGTATTGACGGGATATACGACACGCTAAAACAAACAGCCAAAATATCGCAATCTGCTGGAGGTATTGGCTTGGCTATTCACGACATTCGCGCAACAGGAAGTTATATTGCTGGAACCAACGGAACTTCCAACGGAATTGTTCCGATGTTAAAAGTATTTAACGACACAGCTCGATATGTAGACCAAGGAGGAGGAAAGCGTAAAGGATCTTTCGCAATTTATTTGGAGCCTTGGCATGCCGATATTTTTGACTTTTTAGATTTGAAGAAGAACCACGGAAAAGAAGAAATGCGTGCCCGCGATTTGTTCTATGCTATGTGGATTCCAGATTTGTTTATGAAGCGTGTGGAAGAAAATGCAGAGTGGACTTTGATGTGCCCGAACGAATGCCCAGGACTTCCAGATATTCACAGTGAAGAATTTGAAGCTTTGTACTTAAAATACGAGCAAGAAGGAAAAGGAAGAAAGAAAATTAAAGCACGTGAACTTTGGGAAAAAATTCTAGAATCTCAAATTGAAACAGGAACGCCTTACATGCTTTATAAGGATGCTGCCAATAGAAAATCAAACCAGAAAAACTTAGGGACAATTCGTTCGTCAAACCTTTGTACGGAAATCATGGAGTACACATCTCCAGATGAAGTTGCGGTTTGTAACTTGGCTTCTATTGCGCTTCCGATGTTTGTAAAAGGAAATGAGTTTGACCACAAAGAACTTTTTAGAGTTACCAAGCGTGTAACACGTAACTTAAACAGAGTAATCGATAGAAATTATTACCCTGTTGAAGAAGCGAAAAATTCAAACATGCGCCACAGACCAATTGGTTTGGGAGTGCAAGGGTTGGCAGATACTTTTATTAAGTTGCGTATGCCTTTTACTTCGGATGAAGCTAAAAAATTAAATCAAGATATATTCGAAACACTTTATTATGCTGCTGTTACTGCTTCTATGGAAATGGCAAAAGAAGAAGGTGTTTACCAAACCTATGAAGGTTCTCCAATTTCAAAAGGAGATTTCCAACACAATTTATGGGGTATTAAAGACAACGAACTTTCTGGAAATTGGGATTGGGAAAAGCTTCGCAAAGAGGTGCTTAAAAACGGAGTGAGAAACTCACTTTTAGTAGCGCCAATGCCAACAGCTTCAACTTCTCAAATTCTTGGAAATAACGAGTGTTTTGAACCTTATACTTCTAATATTTATACACGTAGAGTTCTTTCTGGTGAATTTATTGTGGTGAACAAACATTTGTTAGAAGATTTAGTTGATTTAGGATTGTGGACAGAAGAGTTAAAACAAGAGTTGATGCGTGCTAACGGTTCTATTCAGCATATAGAAACCATCCCGCAAGACATTAGAGATTTGTACAAAACTGTTTGGGAATTGAGCATGAAAGACATTATCGATATGTCGCGTCACAGAGGTTACTTTATCGACCAATCGCAGTCGCTTAACTTATTCATGGAAGGTGCTAACTATGCAAAATTAACATCGATGCACTTTTACGCGTGGAAGAGCGGCTTAAAAACAGGAATGTATTATTTAAGAACTAAATCGGCTGTAGATGCAATTAAATTTACAGTTGATAATACTAAGAAAACTGAAAAAGTGCCTGCGGAAGCAGCGCAAGTTAAATCGGAGGCAAAAGCAGCTACACCAGTAGCAGTTGAGCCATTATCTCCAGAAGAAATGAGAGAAATGATTGCAAAATCTAAAGAAGCTCAAGGAGATGACGATTGCTTAATGTGTGGATCTTAGATCTTTTCATTTATATAATTGCGGAAAGGGAAGTGGTGTAAAAACGACTTCCCTTTTTGTTTTTTAGTATTAAAGACATCCAAAACTTACGTTAATCATTGCTAATATTTTGGTGGCACTTTTTTGATGTGTTATATTGATAGTATGGAAAATATATTAGTAGCTGGTGCTAACGGTACCACAGGAAAAATAGTAGTAGACCTTTTAAATGAATCTCAATATTTTACGCCAATTGCAATGGTTCGTAAAGAAGAACAACAAAAGCAGTTTACCGATAAAAATATAAAAACCATATTAGGCGATTTAGAAGAAGATTTATCTCACACTGTAAAAGGAGTCGATAAAGTTATTTTCGCAGCAGGATCTGGCGGTAAAAATGTAGTAGAAGTAGATCAAGAAGGAGCGAAGCGTTTAATTGATGTTTCTAAAATAGCAAACATTAAAAAATTTGTAATGCTGAGCTCTATGGGTGTAGATAATCCTGAAGCTGTAAATGAATTAAAAGATTACTTACAAGCAAAGCAAAAAGCAGATATTCACCTTAAAAATAGTGGTTTGAATTATGCAATTGTTCGTCCAGGAAGTTTAAATAATAATGTAGGAACTGGTCGTATTGAGTTAAAAGAAAAATTAAATAAAAGAGGAGAAATCAGCAGAGCAGATGTCGGTCAAACTTTAGTAAAGGTATTACACGATGATGTAGCTAATAGCTCACTTTTTGAAATTATTGAAGGAGATGTATTGATAGGTGATGCAATCGATAAATTATAAATAGTATTCTATTTTGTAGCAAAACAAAAAAGGCGCCATTTGGCGCCTTTTCTTATTTAGGAAGTTTTTATTTCTCTTCTTCAATAGTAATCTCTGCTTTCGGAACAGAACTATCGTATTGATCGTCGTAGAGCTCCAATAAATTCATTGTTGCAACTACCAAATCTTTTGTTTCTGTTAGTAAACTAAAGTAGAGTGTTGTGTTTTTCGGACTCGATTCTTCATTACGAGTTCTCGAAATTTGTTTCTCTATTTTTTTGCTTACACTATCCAATAAATGTTTTTTATCGTTGATAATAGCATTGATTTCTCCAAAAGCACGTCCTTCAAAACTCTTATTTACTTTTTTGAATAGCGATTGCATATCATTTTGAAGATCTAATAATTCGCGCGTTTGGTTGAATTTTAGTTTCTTATGATTGTTGTTTACGTGTTTGTATGACGATTTCCCGATGTATTCTAGCGACTGTGCCATGTCTTGTAAGTAACCCAAAACATTAATGTAAAAATGGCTAGCACCAACACTCGATTCGTCTAAATTCTTGATAAAATAGAAAACACTTTCTTGTAATTCATCTATTTCGGCGGTAAGCTTATCGTTTCCTTTTTTGGATTTCTTCAGTTGTTTTAAATCTTCTTTAGAAAGTCCTGTAATAGCATCCGTGTAAATTTTATAAGCTCTATTGGCAACCGCAGCAATATTATCGGCACTTTCTTCAATTACCCCTTGGATAGAACTACTTTCAGCTCTGCTAAGGCTATCTTCTTCTTTAATTCCGCTAGATTTCTTTTTGTAATTAATGTAGTTTCTAACCAATAAAATAATGGCAAAAAACAACAAAATAGCAATGGCAGCAGGCCCACCAATATAAATCAAGTACGCCATTGTAGCTGCAGCAATAAATGCTGAGAAGGCTGTAAAAAACCAACCACCAATTACATTAAAAACCCCTGCAACACGGTACACAGCACTTTCGCGTCCCCAAGCTCTATCTGCTAAAGACGATCCCATTGCTACCATAAATGTTACATAAGTTGTAGAAAGTGGTAGTTTCATTGAAGTTGCAACAGAAATTAAAATTCCCGCAATCATTAAGTTTACAGAAGCCCTAATTAAATCGAATGCAGGAGCATCGTCTGCTTTTTCTTTGTCTAATAAAATTGCAGGTTTTTCAAACTGTGCGTTTATTTTGCGTTGTGTTTCTTTTGGTAAAACTGCAGTGATAACCAAATTAGTTTTTGTTGAAGCTCTTACGATCCATCTAGAAAGTAAGTTAGGCTGAAACTTTTCTTTTCCTTCATTTTGTCTTGAAAGTCTAATTTCGGTTTCGGCTACAGAACGTGCTTTTTTAGAAAACCAAAGTGTAAGCACCATGATTCCACCAGCAACAAAAAGTAATAATGGCTCGGTAGGAACTTTTTCAGCTAAAGAACCCATTGCAAATTGATCTGGAGCAACACCAGAACTTGCCCATGCTTCGTACGAGTGGTAAGCCGCCATCGGCACTCCGATAAAGTTTACAAGGTCGTTTCCAGAGAAAGCCAATGCTAAACCAAAAGTTCCCATAATGATAACCAATACTAAAATGTTTTTCTTGAAAACACGAGTGTACAGTTGAGAGAAAAGTGTCCAGAAAATAAAGCTTCCTATCAGTACAAAAATTTCGTTTCCTTCGGTTACTTCTTTAATATCAGCATAATATGGAGTTCCTTTAAGACCCTTCATGAAAATAAAATAGGTAATTCCAGTAAGTGCAACACCTCCAAATAAAGCTCCGAAATGTTTCATTCTTTTTTCATACTGAAAAGAAAAAATCAATCTTGATATAAACTGAACAATGGCACCAACTGTAAAGGCTATTACTACCGAGAGTAGAATCCCCGAGATGATAACCATAGCTTGATCAGAATTGATATATTTTGATAAGTCGGCTACAGTTTCGCTGTCGGAAGCACCAATTTTAATAAGAGCTACTGCAACGGCTGCTCCAAGTAATTCAAATACAATAGAAACCGTTGTAGAAGTTGGCATTCCGAGTGTATTGAAAAAATCGAGCAAAAGAATATCTGTAATCATCACGGCCATGAAAATGATCATGATCTCGTTAAACATAAATTCCTTCGGAACGAAAATACCTTTTCGAGCTACTTCCATCATTCCGCTAGAAAATACAGCACCTATAAAGATTCCTAAACTAGCAATAATCATAATGGTTTTAAAGGAAATAGCTTTAGAACCAATGGCGGAGTTTAAAAAGTTAACGGCATCGTTACTTACTCCCACAACAAGATCGGCAATAGCAAGAATTGCTAAGGCTACAATCATTAATAAATAGATATTCTCCATGACATCAAATATAATTATTCTCTTTTATATAACTGCTTACTATTCAGTTTTTTAAATAAGCAGTGTTTTTTCGTTTATTTTTTTAAAAATGAACTTCAATTTGTAATCGTGCTAATAGTTGATCGCTGTTGTCGAAAATAGACAAATAGCTAAAGTCCGATTGCACTTTTAATTTATGGCCAACTATATATTTTGAAATACCAACAGTGTATTGGTTTTCTGTACTTTTTAATGTTACCGATCTGTCTAAATCGATATTGGTATATCGGGTGCTAATTTCCCAATTATTTTTAAATAAATACCCCGCTTGAAGGTTAACTCCGTTTCCAACTGCAACTACATCTCCTGTGGTGCTTCCGTCGGAATTTTTCGCGATGGGATCGTCTGCATTTCTGTCGGCATATTCACCTAAAAAAGAAAAGTTTTTGTACTTAAAAACCACATCAACAAATAAGGTTGAAATATCGGTATGGTATTCGCCAACATCATTTTGCATAAAACTCCCCATATTACTGCGAGTTTTTATGGCATCGTCATTAAAATCGTAGGTAGCAGCAATCATCAGTTTAGGTTTTTCCTCTCTATTGAGTGCGCTTCCTTTGTATTCATTATTTCCTTCAAAAGCTCCAAACGGTAAAAGTTCTACACGACTGGTGTACTGATAGCCGCCAATATTTCCAACGGTAACGTTTCTTCCTTCACCTTGAGATAAGGCAAACTTTTCTCGAATTAAAAATGTTGGAGTTACATACCAATGGTGCCTTAATTGCGCTCCCATATCTCGGTCGATATTGAATTGCGCATTCAGTAAAGAGCGGTCTACAAATTGTAAATTCCCCGACGATATTACACGTTCAACATTTCCAGGAAGTTTTGTTTGTCCTACCCACAAGCTAAAATTCTTATAAAAATTCCACTTTAACAAGGCGTCGTAAATGTATCTAGGGGTGTTGTTGGTGTAGATAGATGCACCAGAAATATCTCTGTTGGATAAACCAATTTCTATTTTATAAATGAGTTTTTTTGTTAAGATATGCCCATCAAATTTTAATCGTGCTCTACGAATTAAAAAGTTTGTGTACGCGTCGGTAAAGTCACCGTTTTCTTCACTCCAAGTTGCGGTGCCGAGTAATTGCATTCTAGCCGCAAATTTCATACTCCATGTGCTATCTTTTCCAACAATGTTGAGAATTCCTTTACCAAAACGCGGTGCTTTAACTTCTTGCGCATTTACCGAAATGCACAGCAAGCTAAACAGCACAAACGCTGTTAAATACTTCATTTTACTTCTTAGTTTTTGTCGCTGCAAAGAACAGACTGCAATGTTAAGAAATTGTTTCTTGTATGTTATTATATTAAAAACATTGCATAAAAAAGGCTGCCTTTTGGGCAGCCGCATATTTCGGTAACTAAGTCGACAAAAACTAAAAGTTAGTGAAATATTACATTTTTATGAGATGCAAAAATGTAAGTTTCAATTGAATTCAATGTAAATAAATAATTAAGTTAGTATTAATTTAATTCACCTCAATTAATTGTGGCCTTCAGTTTTAATATTTCTGCGGAATTATTTTCATCTCTTTTTTGCTGAATAGTGCCTTCAAAAAGAAATCTCTACTGTATCTTGCAGACTTAAATTTGTAGTATGAACTGGGAAGAATTATTATCGCTAAAAAGGTATAACGACAAACATAAAAGACTTCGAAAAGAACAAGATGAAACTCGTTTGGGTTTTGAGGTAGATTACGATCGCGTTATATTTTCGTCTGCTTTTAGGAGTTTACAAGATAAAACGCAGGTGATTCCGCTTTCTAAAACCGACTTTGTTCATACACGCCTTACGCATAGTTTGGAAGTTTCTGTGGTTGGAAGAAGTTTAGGAAGAGTTGTTGGAAAAACAATCCTTGATAAACATCCATATTTAGCAGAAGTTCATGGGTATAAATTTAACGATTTTGGAGCTATTGTTGCCGCAGCTGCTTTAGCTCATGATATCGGGAATCCTCCTTTTGGACACAGTGGAGAGAAAGCAATTGGGGAGTATTTTAAGCATGGAAATGGTCAAAAATACAAATCGCAATTAACCGATAAAGAGTTTCAGGACTTGATAGATTTCGAAGGAAATGCAAATGGATTCAGAATTTTAACTGAAACTCGCGAAGGTATTATTGGTGGTTTACGATTAAGCTATGCTACACTTGGCGCTTTTATGAAATATCCAAAGCAATCCCTTCCGAAGAAACCAACCTCACAAATTGCCGATAAGAAGTTCGGTTTTTTTCAAGCTGATAAAGATATATTTGAAGATGTGGCACAAGAGTTAGGATTGAAGCAAACACGAACGGGAGAAGACTTTTCGTATGCTAGACATCCGTTGACGTTTTTAGTGGAAGCTGCCGATGATATTTGTTACACCATAATCGATTTTGAAGATGGAATCAACCTCGGACTTATTCAAGAGGAATTTGCGTTGGAGTACCTTATTAAATTGGTGAAAAATACAATTCAAACAGATAAATACCATGCGCTAACTACCACAGCCGATAGATTGGCGTATTTACGCGCGCTTTCAATAAGCACGCTAATTAACGACGCTGCAAAGGTATTTCTTGAAAATGAAGAAGCTATTTTAAATGGAGATTTCCATGTGTCGTTACTCGATAAATCGGCTTACAAAGCGCAAATTGAAGATATCATCAGTTTAAGTGTAAACAAAATTTATAAAAGTGCGGATGTACTTCAGAAGGAAATAGTGGGGTATAAAATTATCAATCAGTTACTCGATGTTTTTTGTGGAGCTGTAATGCGTACAAGCGATGATACTGCTACAAACTATGATAAGTTAATACTGAATTTACTTCCAGAGAAATATAAAATTACATCGGGAGGGTACGCCTCATTGTTGGCGGTTACTCAGTTTATCGCTGGGCTTACCGATGGAAATGCATTGTTAATTTTTAATAAGATAAATGGAGCTTTGGTGTAAACGGAAAATTTAAAAATTATAAATTACTCCAATTCCCAACGATTGTTTGAATTGTATACGCGGACTGTAACCAATTGTTTCGCCAGTTGTAGTTTCGAATTCCTCGAATTTAATATCATTATCGTAAATTAACTGTGTTCCGACATTGGCAACAACATAATCGTTTACTTTAAATTCTACGTCGATTAACCAGTTGATATCGATGTTTCCAAAGCTATTCAAATAATCGCTGTACAAGGTTAAGCGGTTAGATAAAAACATGTTTTCGTACACCTTTGTTTGGTACGAATTGGTAATTAAAATTCCGATTTCTGTAATTGCGTTTTTACCGTCTTTAATTTTTACACCATTGGCATCATACACTGCTTTTTCAACACCAAAAGCACCTTGATCGGCTAGGTCTTGATTCAGTACAAAAGTCGATTTTTGAGTGATAGGAGAGATGTACAAAGTAAGGTCTTTGTCTTCTGGAGAAAACTCACTACCAAAACCAAATAAGAAATACCCAGGAGCCATAAAACCCGATATAGGGTCGTCGGTATTTGGGTATTTATAACCGTTTGAAAACTGAGTGTTAAAGTTCGCTTTAGCAGAAAAGTACCAGTTTGATAAATCTTCCATTCTAAAACCAAGCGTAGAGTTAATGGCAAAAGCGTCTTCGGTTTTTCTAATCTTTTGTCCTTCTTGAACGTTAAGACCGTATCGCATTATCATTTCGTTATTCCATTGTACTTTTTCGTACTTGTAATTTCTTTCAAATTTAGCATTTCCAAGACCGCTAATCGAGTTGTTACCCCCGGCGCTCCAGTTTACAAAAGCAATTTCGCTAATGTTCATGCCAATTTTATTAACACGTTTCCAACGTGGCGGAATAGGCTTATATTCTTTAATGATTTTTGTAAGATTGACGGTATCTCTACCAGAAATTAGAAAGACTTCTTTTGTGGTTGGGTTGGTGTACACATGCTCATCGTCATCTTGAGCTTGCGCCAAAGTTAACGACATGAAAAAGAAGAGAATAGCAAAAATCCTCATTGTTTGATAGAAATAAAGTTAGTTTAGGTTTTACAAAAATGAAAAAAAAAGATATGTTATAAAAATTTATTAATTTCATTTGCAATGCTCTTCGCATCTATTCCTACAATTTGGTGTAATTCTTCAACGGTTCCGTGTTCAATAAATTGTGCAGGAATTCCTAAAGTTACAATTTTTTTGGTGTAATTATTTTCCGAAGCAAATTCAATAATAGCACTTCCTGCGCCTCCTTTAATCACTCCATCTTCAACGGTAAAAATAGTGTCGTAAGTCGAAAAAATTTCATGTAAAAGCGGTTCGTCTAACGGAGCAATAAAACGTAAATCATAGTGAGAAATAGCTTCAGTATTTAAAATATTTATTGCTTCTGAAGTGTTTTTTGCCATATTTCCGATACTGATTACGGCTATTTTGTTTCCTTTTCTAAGTAGGGCTCCTTTTCCAATTTCAATAGAAGAAAACTCTTGCTTCCAATTGATGGTAACACCACGACCACGAGGGTAGCGAATAGCAATCGGAAGACTCAAGCCTTGTTGCGCTGTAAACATGATGTTTCGAAGCTCGATTTCGTTTCTTGGTGCAAAAATGATAAGGTTTGGAATACATCTTAAATACGCAATGTCAAAAACGCCATGATGCGTAGCGCCATCTTCCCCTACAAGTCCGGCTCTGTCTAAACAAAAAATTACAGGTAGTTTTTGCAAGGCTACATCATGAATAACTTGGTCGTACGCACGTTGTAAAAAAGTGGAGTAAATATTGCAAAACGGAATAAGTCCCTGTGTTACCATTCCTGCCGCCAAAGTAACTGCATGTTGTTCGGCTATTCCTACATCGAAAGCTCTCGAAGGAAACTTTTTCATCATATATTTTAACGAACTTCCAGTTGGCATTGCGGGTGTAATCCCCACAATTTTTTCATTTTTTTCGGCAAGTTCGATAATGGTTTCTCCAAAAACATCTTGGTATTTTGGAGGTTGTTCTATACTTGGTTTACTGATAAGCTCACCTGTAAGTTTATTAAATTTCCCTGGTGCGTGGTATTTAACTTGGTCTTCTTCTGCTTTTTTTAGTCCTTTTCCTTTGGTGGTAATAACATGTAAAAAACGAGGGCCTTTAATATTTTGTAAGCGTTTTAATTCTTTTAAAAGTTTAGGAATATTGTGTCCGTCAATTGGGCCGCTATAATCAAAATTCAGGGCTTTTATAATATTGTTTTTTGCAAGTTGCCTATCCTTTTTTACGTTGGTGAGATATTCTTTTAATGCACCAACACTTGGGTCGATTCCAATAGCATTGTCATTTAGAATGATAAGTAAATTAGCATCCGAAACGCCAGCGTGGTTAAGCGCTTCAAATGCCATTCCGCTAGCAATAGAAGCATCTCCAATAACTGCAATGTGCTGTTTGTTGGTAGCTCCCAGTAAGTTGGAAGCCATTGCCATTCCTAAAGCTGCAGAAATAGAAGTAGAGCTGTGGCCTACACCAAAAGTGTCGAAAACACTTTCTTCTCTTTTTGGAAAACCACTTACGCCGTGTAACTGTCGGTTGGTGTGGAAAATGGACTTTCGTTCAGTTAAAATCTTGTGCCCGTAGGCTTGGTGTCCAACATCCCATACAAGTTGGTCGTAGGGAGTGTTAAACACGTAATGTAGCGCAATGGTAAGTTCTACAACACCCAAACTTGCACCGAGGTGTCCTTCTTTGGTTGCTACAATATCAATTATAAAATCGCGGAGTTCTTTTGCAACAGTAGGTAACGCTTCGGGGTTTAGTTTCCGAAGATCGTCTGGATTTTTTATGGTATCTAGCAACAATGTATTCATGTAACAAAAGTACAAACAAAGATTTGTTCTTTTTCTGTTTTGTATTTAAGAAATATAGATGTGTAATGTGGAAGTTTATTTTACTATGTCAACTTCAGTTTTATAGAATTTGAATAAAGAAGAACTCCAACTACTAGATTTTTAATAATTTAATTATTCTTTCATTTTTGTCTTGACACAAAAACGAAACAAAAAAGTCAAGACTGATTTAAAAAGTATCAGAAAATCTACGGAAACAACCTCCACAGATAAAAAGAACTCGCTGTGCTCAAACAGCTTTTTATCTATTTGCCCACGCTGCTTCCTTGATTTTTAATACTTTTTAAATAGGTCATTTATTACATGTAAATCATTCTTATTTCGAGTTCATTTTTGTTAGTATCTTTGTGGTATGATAGATCCTTTTGACGACACGTATTTTATGAAAAAAGCGCTTGAAGAGGCGCAAATAGCTTTTGATAAAGGAGAAATTCCTGTTGGTGCTGTTATTGTGGTAGATAATCGTGTGATTGCGCGTACACACAATCTTACCGAAATGTTGACCGATGTTACTGCACATGCCGAGATGCAAGCAATTACTTCGGCTGCTAATTTTTTAGGCGGAAAGTATTTACAGGGTTGTACTTTGTACGTCACCTTAGAACCTTGCCAGATGTGTGCTGGTGCTTTGTATTGGAGTCAGATTTCAAAAATTGTGTACGGTGCTTCTGATGCGCAACGCGGATTTAAAGCGATGGGAACACAACTTCATCCGAAAACCGAAGTAGTTTCTGGGGTGTTGGAAGAAGAAGCTTCCACATTGATGAAGCGTTTTTTTATTGAAAAACGAAATCTTAATTGAGTGTTTTCCGAAGGAAATAAATAAAAAAAGTCGCCCAAATGGACGACTTTACATCTTACAAAAATAAAATATCTTTAGCCGATTACTTGCACTTGTGCAGCAACCATACCTTTTCTTCCTTCTTCTTCTTCGTATTCTACTTTGTCACCTTCGTTAAGCTCAACACCTTTAAGTTCAGTTACGTGAACAAAAATGTCTTTACCTGTTTCGTCGTTGGTAATGAATCCGTAACCTTTTGATTCATTGAAAAATTTTACTGTACCAGTCATTATAAATTGTAAATAAAAATTAAAGTACCAAATGTACCAATTAAATTGTACGGAGCACTAACTTTAAGGATATTTATTTTAAAAATTATTGATTTTCAGTGTTTTTCCCCTTTTCATCGTTCATTTTATCAATATTTTCTTTTGTAAGCATATAATCCGTAATTTTTTTATTTTTTGATCTGGAGAAAAGAAATAACGGAATAAGGATAAACGAAAAAGCGAGTACGCCCAAACCAATAATTCGGTCGCCCAACAAATTGTTGTCTTGCCATTTAAAGTAATATCCTACAACAAAGGCGATTAAAATGATAAAAAATACGAATTGAACTGCTCTTTTCATGTTGTTTTTTATTTGGTGAAAGAAATTAATTTTCTTCTGTATGCAGTTAATAATTTAGATTTTGACACAAACCCGTAATATTTTCCATCTTTTATTACAGGAAGGTTCCATGCACCGCTGTCTTGGAATTTTTGCATTACTTGTGTCATTTTATCGGTTTGCATTTTTATAACAGCTGGTGGGTTTTGCATCACGTCTGATGCTTTTATGTCGTTGTATAAGGTCTGATCGAACATGATCGATCGGATATCATCTAATAAAATAATTCCTTCTAAATAATTAGTTTTTCTGTTGAGAACAGGAAAGATATTTCGATTTGATTTTACCACAGCACTGTGTACAATTTCTCCTAAATTCATATCAGGGTATAAAGGCACAAAATTAGTTTCGATAACGGTACTAATGTCCATTAAAGTTAGTACAGCTTGATCTTTGTCGTGGGTAATAAGTTCTCCTTTTGTTGCAAGTTCCATGGTATACACCGAATGCGCTACAAAGTATTTTGTAATTGCAAATGAGATGGTTGCAGTAATCATTAACGGAATGAAAAGTTCGTATCCTCCGGTAAGTTCTGCAATTAAGAAAATTGCGGTAAGCGGCGCATGTAAAACCCCAGCCATGAGTCCTGTCATCCCGACAAGTGTGAAATTACTTTCGGAAACAGGAGCATCTAAAATACCGATATTATTGAGGACTTTGGCAAGACAATTCCCCATAATGCTACCCATAAATAGTGTAGGAGCAAAAATTCCTCCAACACCACCAGCACCAAAAGTAATGGCGCTTGCTACAATTTTAAACAGAATTAATCCAACCAGTAGCGCTACGACAACCCATACATTGTCGAGGTCGATGTTGAAAAAGTTGTTTTCGAGTGCCGCTTTTGGATTTCCTTGTACCAAATGGTTCATTACTTCGTAACCTTCACCGTAGAGCGGCGGAATAAAAAACACTAAAATCCCGATGGCAATACCACCAATTAATAATCTTTTTACGGGCGATTCTATCTTTTCAAAAAAGCTGTGTATGCCTGCGTAAACTTTTGTAAAATATATTGAAGTGAATCCTGCTACAACTCCCAATAAAATAAAAAATGGCACATCGTGAAGCACAAAACCTTCCTCTAGTTTGAAAGGTAAAAGTATGTCACTTCCGAAGAAAAAATAAGAAGTAATAACTCCTGATAAAGACGCCAATAATAAAGGGAGTAAAGACGCCAAAGTAAGGTCGAGACTAAAAACTTCTACCGCAAAAATAATAGCTGCAATAGGAGCTTTAAAGATAGACGACATAGCTCCTGCAGCGGCGGCTCCGATGAGTAATGTTCTCGTAGCTTGATTCATGTGAAACAATCTCGAGATGTTAGAACTTATGGCAGCTCCTGTTGCTACGGTTGGCCCTTCTAATCCTACTGAACCTCCAAACCCGACGGTAAATGGTGCGGTAAGAATACTTCCTACCATTTGAAATTGTTTCATAATTCCTTTTCGCTTTGAAATAGCAAAAAGGGTAGATGGGATACCATGACTTACCCGATGCCTAATTACATATTTCATAATTAGGAATGTAAGTGTTAACCCGATTAGTGGGTACACAAAATAAAATGCATGGTGGTATTTTTGGATAAGTTTCCCTTCGAGTAAAAGTTGAATAAGGTGGGTTAAGTTTTTTAAAACTACCGCTCCAACTCCAGAGGTAAACCCTACGAGAATACTTAAAATATATACAAATTGTTGTTGAGAAATATGTTTGGCACGCCAAATAAGTATGCGGGTAAATAAATTTTTCTTAGTGTGTGGCATCACCCATATTTTTTAGTTAAAAGCAAAGTTGCCTAAAAATACGTTTAAATTTTTAGGCAACCTTATTACTTTTTAAAGATTCAACTTTATGTGTAATTCTTTCAATTGCTCGTTGTCGATTTTTGCAGGCGCATCAATCATAACATCGCGACCCGAGTTGTTTTTTGGAAACGCAATAAAATCTCGAATAGTTTCTTGTCCTCCAAGAATGGCTACCAATCTATCAAATCCAAATGCCAAGCCTCCGTGTGGTGGCGCTCCGTATTGGAAAGCATCCATCAAGAAACCAAATTGTGCTTTTGCTTCTTCGTCTGTAAACCCTAAATGTTTAAACATTAAAGCTTGCAAGTCTTTGTCGAAAATACGAATAGAACCTCCTCCAATTTCGTTTCCGTTAAGCACCAAGTCGTATGCATTTGCACGTACATTTCCTGGTTCGGAATCGAGTAATTTTATGTCTTCTGGTTTTGGCGATGTAAACGGGTGGTGCATTGCGTGGTAACGTTCTGTTTCTTCATCCCATTCTAAAAGCGGAAAGTCTACAACCCAAAGTGGTGCAAATTCATCGGCTTTACGCAACCCTAAACGTTCTGCCATTTCCATACGTAAAGCACTTAATTGTGCTCTTGTTTTATTTGCTGGTCCTGAAAGCACACAAATTAAATCGCCCGCTTTTGCTCCAGTTGCTTCTGCCCATTTTTTAAGGTCTCCTTCATCGTAAAATTTATCTACGGAAGATTTAAAAGTACCATCTTCATTGCATTTTACATACACGATTCCGAGTGCTCCTACTTGCGGACGCTTCACCCAATCAATCAATTTATCGATTTCTTTTCTAGTGTATGAAGCTCCTCCAGGAATTGCAATTCCAACAACCAATTCAGCATCGTTAAATACTTTAAAATCTTTGTGTTGTGCTACTTCATTTAACTCGCCAAATTCCATTCCGAAGCGAATATCTGGTTTGTCATTCCCGTATTTTCGCATGGCATCGTCATACGTCATGCGAGGAAATTCAGCAATATCAATTCCTTTAATCTCTTTTAAAAGATGACGTGTAAGTCCTTCAAAAACATTCAAAATATCTTCTTGCTCTACAAACGCCATTTCGCAGTCTATTTGCGTAAACTCTGGCTGTCTGTCGGCACGTAAATCTTCGTCTCTAAAACACTTTACAATCTGGAAATATTTATCCATTCCCCCCACCATAAGCAATTGCTTAAAAGTTTGTGGCGACTGCGGAAGTGCGTAAAACTGACCTTCATTCATACGAGAAGGTACCACAAAATCGCGCGCTCCTTCTGGTGTAGATTTAATTAAATATGGAGTTTCAACCTCAATAAATCCTTCGTTAGAAAGGTAGTTTCGCACTTCGATACCCACCTTATGTCTAAACATCAAGCTGTTTTTAACAGGATTTCTACGGATGTCTAAGTAACGATATTTCATGCGAAGTTCGTCTCCACCATCGGTTTCGTCTTCAATAGTAAAAGGCGGTGTTTTCGACTCGTTTAAAACGGTGATGCTTTTCACTAAAACCTCAATGTCTCCCGTTGGGATATTTGCGTTTTTAGATTCTCTTTCAATAACAGTTCCTTGCACTTGAATAACAAACTCTCTCCCTAGGTTTTGTGCAGTTTCCAAAACGTCTTTCGGTGTACGTTCTTCATCAAAAATTAACTGTGTAATTCCGTAGCGGTCTCTCAAATCGACCCAAACCATAAAACCTTTATCTCTTACTTTTTGCACCCATCCAGAAAGGGTAACATCACTATGTATGTGTTCGTTGCGTAATTCGCCACAAGTATGACTTCTGTACATGAATATTAACTTTTTATAAGGTGCAAAGGTAATAAGTTAAGGGTGCTAAAAGAAACTTTTTCTGTTGGAAATTAAGATTCTTGTTTTTAGTCAATTCTATTCTGTTTTTTAGGCTAATACTTTAAACAATTTGCTGAATGAAATAGGGCGATTTTTCTTTATTATTCTATTAAAATTTGTATCTATTTCGCTATTGCTAGTTAATGTTTCTGCTGAATAATTATTGTTTTTTCTACTGAAAATGTATCAGAAATTGAGTTTTTTAAGATTATAATTATCGCTTTTAGCCTATTTGTAAGTGAAAATTTAAGATTCCAATGTTAAGTTTTTAGTCAAAATAAAGATTTAACATTACAAAACACACTGATAATCAATTAAATACAATTTCAATGTTAATTTAATGTTACGTAAACGTTTTGAAAAAGTAAAGTATTTAAGTATATTTGTTATGTAAATGTAAAGAATTTAATAATTAATAACGAAAAAGATAAAATCATGAAAAAGACAGTTTTAATTTTTGCGATGCTTTTTTCGTTAGTGATGGTTGCTCAAAATGTTGAGAACAAGCCAAAACTGGAGAAAGAAGGATATCTAGTGAAAGCAACCTATTTCCACGAAAATGGACAAATTGCTCAAACAGGATATTATTTAGAAGGGAAACTTCATGGGGAGTGGAAAGCTTACAATGAAGCAGGAAAGAAAATAGCGATGGCCGAATACGATAAAGGTGAGAAAACTGGAAAATGGTTTTTCTGGAATAACGATACGCTAAAAGAAGTTAACTACGAGGACAACAGTATTGCAAAAGTAACCACTTGGAACAATGCAAACCCAGTAGTTGCTGTACCTTAAAGAGTGAATAAATATTATTTTAAGACCATGCTGTAAAGCATGGTTTTTTGTTTTTAAACAATTTGTAAAGTGCTAATTTTTATGGTTTTTAAAACTTCTAGGATTTCGTACTTTTGCATATCGATAAAAGAAAAGCATGATAAAGTCAATGACTGGTTTTGGGAAGAATGTAATTCAGCTTCCTTCAAAAAAAATCACAGTAGAGTTAAAATCATTAAACAGTAAAAATCTCGATTTAAACGCAAGAATTCCTTCTTCGTATAGAGAAAAAGAAATCGAATTAAGAAATATCATCGCCAATAGTTTAGAGCGTGGA
Source organism: Joostella sp. CR20 (assembly GCF_038433465.1). Lineage (NCBI taxonomy): Bacteria > Pseudomonadati > Bacteroidota > Flavobacteriia > Flavobacteriales > Flavobacteriaceae > Joostella > Joostella sp. CR20. The sequence continues at coordinate 851,926 of NZ_JAESVF010000001.1, forward strand.
AAGATAGATTTTAGTTTGTATGTTGAAATCACAGGAGAAGTTTCTAACACGCAGGTAAACGCCTCAATTGTTAAAGGATATATCGAGCAATTACGCGCTGTAGACACTTTAAGTTTTGGTGGACAAGAAGTTGAGCTTTTAAAAATGGCAGTGCGTATGCCAGATGCTTTAAAGGCAGAACGTGAAGAAATTGACGAGTCGGAATACACCCAAATAAAAGAAGCATTGACCGAAGCTTTAAAAGAAATAAACACTTTTAGAGCGCAAGAAGGTGCTGTGCTTGAAAAGGATTTTGTGTCGCGTATTGAAAACTTATTGAGTTTACTCAAACAAGTTGAAGCAATTGACCCTGAGCGAGTGGAAGCTGTGCGCGAGCGATTGAATAAAGCCGTAGCTGATATTAAAGAAAATGTAGATGAAAACCGCTTTGAGCAAGAGTTAATTTACTACTTAGAGAAGTTTGATATTACTGAAGAAAAAGTGCGTTTGGCAAACCATTTGGATTACTTTTTGCAAACACTTTCTTCGGATGATTCTAACGGAAAAAAATTAGGATTTATTAGTCAGGAAATCGGACGCGAAATTAATACTATTGGTTCTAAAGCCAATTATGCACCGATGCAACAAATTGTAGTTCAGATGAAAGATGAGCTCGAAAAAATTAAAGAACAAATGCTAAACGTATTGTAGATAGCTACAATATTTTCAAGAAAACAGCTTATCATGCAAAATGAAAAAAACGAAACAGGAGGGAAGCTAATTATTTTTTCTGCACCTTCTGGAAGCGGTAAAACTACTATTGTAAGGCACTTACTTAATTTTCCAGAGTTAAATTTGGAGTTCTCTATTTCGGCAACTTCTAGAGTTGCACGTGGGGAAGAAGTACACGGCGAGAATTATTATTTTCTTTCTTTAGAAGATTTTAAAAAGCATATCAAAAACGACGACTTTCTAGAATGGGAAGAAGTGTATCGCGATAATTTCTACGGAACTTTAAAAACAGAAGTCGAACGTATTTGGGCAGAAGGTAAAAATGTAATTTTTGATATTGATGTGGCTGGCGGACTTCGTATAAAAAAGAAATTTCCAGAACAAACGTTGGCCGTTTTTGTAAAACCACCAAGTGTTGATGAGCTTAAAATTCGACTTAAAAAACGAAAAACCGAAAGCGAAGACAAAATTAATATGCGTATTGCAAAAGCTTCAGTAGAACTTGCTACGGCGCCACAGTTTGATGCCATTATTAAAAACTACGATTTAGATACGGCAAAGCAAGAGGCTTACGACTTGGTAGCCAATTTTATCGGTTTAAAAAAATAGAACAATGCGCAAAAAAATCGGATTGTATTTTGGTACGTTCAACCCCATTCATGTTGGGCACTTAGCAATTGCAAACCACTTGGTTGAGTTTAGCGATTTAGACGAAGTGTGGTTGGTAGTTACGCCTCATAATCCGTTAAAGAAAAAAAGTACGTTACTCGACAATCATCATCGGTTAGAAATGGTATATCGTGCCACCGAAGGGTATGAAAAACTAAAACCTAGCGATATCGAATTCGGACTTCCGCAACCTAATTATACGGTGAATACGTTGGTGTATTTAAAAGAAAAGTATCCAGATAATTACTTTGCTTTAATTATGGGAGAAGACAATTTAAAGAACTTCCATAAATGGAAAAACCACGATGTTATTTTAGCTGAAAATGATATTTATGTATATCCTCGAATTACATCTGAAGCAACAAGTGAGAGTCCGTTCGAAGCCTATCCAAATGTGAAAAAAGTAGACGCTCCTATTATGGAGATATCTTCTACTTTTATCCGAAATTCCATTGCAAATAAAAAAAGTATCAAGCCCTTACTCGATGATAAGGTTTGGGAGTACATCGACTTGATGAATTTTTATAAGTAGGGTGAGGATTTAAAGATTCAAAGGCACAAAGTTGTAAAGGTTCAAAAGTTATTTATTGTTCTTTTGAGTCCGTCTGACAGTAAGCAAGAATTAAACTTCTCGTTAATAAATATCAGCAAAAAAACAAAAGCCCAGACAAAGCATCTGGGCTTAATATTATGTATCTAGTAAAGATTATTCTTCTATATGAGGAATACGAAGTACTTGTCCTGGATAAATTTTATCTGGATCGGTAAGCATTGGCTTATTTGCTTCAAAAATTTCAGGATACTTCATTGCATTTCCGTAGAACTTTTTAGCAATTTTACTTAATGAATCTCCGCTAACAACGGTGTGGAATCTCGCTTCTGGCTCGGTGATTTCAACCTCCATAAGATCGTCTACAACTGCAATACCAGCGCTGTTTCCTACAACTAAAACTACTTTTTCTTTAGTGCTTTGGTTCAATGCTTTTCCTCTAATGGTAGCAGTATCTCCAGCAATGGCAATATCTAAATTTTCAACTTTTAAGTCTAAATCGTTAATTGTTTCTTTAAGTCCAGCAGCGGCTTCTAAGTTAGCAGCTTTTACAGCAGCAACTTTATCTGCAGCAGCCTCTGCAGCTTCTTCCGCAGAAGTTTTTCCTCCAAAAATCTTTGCTCCTGCATCTTTAATAAATGAAAATAATCCCATAGTTTTTTTGATTTTTTTAATTTGAAAGTTAATAGCTACTAATTTATGAAAATTATCACGTATCAGCAAAGAAAACGAATTAATAAAATATGATTATTTACTCATTTAGTCGAAAGTTGATTTTGCGGCTCATTTTTCTTTTGAATTGCTTAATTGTTGCTTTTAGACTGAATTCTTTCCGAAGAAATAAATTTAAAATATTGATTTGTAGTTTTTTAAAAATGATAAAGTCACTTTTAGAATTTCCAAAAGTGACTTTACGTAAATAATCAACCAAAAAAACCAACTGAACTATATAGGTTTGGGAATCAGTTTTTTAATGAATAATGCAACCTTAAAGCTCCAAATGTTCTATAAAAACAATTATTTAGAAATTAACCTAAAAATATTTTGCTTTTAATCTATACGTTCAGCTGCTTCTTACTAGTAAAACGACTTTTTTTAAATGAATATTGTGTAAATTTTCACAATCTATTGTTAAAGATAGTTGTACTTTTGTATTCGGTAAATAATTTTTAATTTATTGATAATCAGTAGATAATATCTTATTTTAAAATTTAATTACTTTTGGCGTTTAAATGAAGAAAATTAGAATGGATAATACTACAAAAGTTGCTGTTTTAGGAGGTGGAAGTTGGGCAACGGCATTGGTGAAAATGTTATGCGAAAACTTACAAGAAGTAGGTTGGTATATGCGTAATGAAAATGCTATAAAACATATTGAAAAAGAGCAGCACAATCCAAACTACTTGAGTTCTGTAGAGTTTCATACAGAAAAATTAAAATTGAGTAGCGATATCAATGAAATTGTAAACTATGCTGATTATTTAATCTTCGCTATTCCGTCGGCATTTTTACATGAAGAATTATCAAAACTTTCCGTATCGCTTGATGATAAGGTAGTTTTTTCAGCAATAAAAGGAATTGTTCCAGAGTCAGGATTGATTGTAGGAGAATATTTTAACGAACTTTACAATGTGCCTTTTGAGCGTATTGGCGTTATTACGGGACCGTGTCACGCAGAAGAAGTTGCGCTCGAGCGACTTTCATACATTACCGTAGCTTCTTCGGATGAAGCAACAGCCGAACTTTTGGCTAGTAAACTTGCGGGTCCTTATATAAAGACTAAAATTAGTGACGATATTATAGGAACTGAATATGCTGCGGTACTTAAAAACATTTATGCCATTGCAGCGGGAATTGCTCATGGATTGGGTTATGGCGATAATTTTCAGTCGGTTTTAATGAGTAACGCCATTCGAGAAATGAAACGTTTTATAAAGCGAATTCACAAGATGAAGCGTAATATTAATGACTCAGCTTATTTAGGCGATTTATTAGTTACAGGATATTCTATTTTTAGTAGAAATAGAATGTTTGGTAATATGATAGGAAAGGGTTACACGGTAAAAAGTGCCATGATGGAAATGAATATGGTTGCTGAAGGATACTACGCTACTAAAAGCGCTCATCTTATTACTGAAAAGCAAAAACGAAAATCTAAAACCCCGATAATCGATGCCGTACATGCTGTGCTCTACGAAGGAAAAGACCCTAAAAAAACATTTTTAAAACTTACTGAGAAATTAGACTAAGGTTGCTTGATTTTATCTTTGAAATCTTCTTGAGTCATTTCGAACGTAGTGAGAAGTCTCATGTCGCTTTTCACGCTTCAACGAATCCACACTTCAACACTTCAACAGTATGTGATACCTCGACTCCGCCTGTCTGCCGACAAAGGCAGGCTCGACATGACCACATTCTCAAGTCATGCTGTCATCTCGACGGAACGGAGAGATCTAAAGACTCACAGTCGATTCAACAGTTACACAATTCAACAAATGAACAGTTAATGAAATTGAGATTCCTCTTCGGATATGCCTCATTCGAAATGACAATTCGTTGCTGTATAGAATTTTTAGAAAAATTATTGGTCATTTCGAACGGAGTGAGAAATCTCATAACGCCTTTCACACTTCAACAGTATGTGATGTCTCGACTCCGCCTGTCTGCCGACATAGGCAGGCTCGACATGACCACATTCTCAAGTCATGTTGTCATCTCTCGACGGAATGGAGAGATCTAAAAACTCACAGTCGATTCAACAATTACACAATTCAACAACTTAACAATTTTATTACATATTTATCATTCTTATGTCGAACTCACGTTATTTTACTGTGCTTTTCAATGAGTTCCAACATTTTTTTATTGTAAAAAGTTATTTCAGAATCGTTTACTTTGAATAGTTTTTGATATTCATTCAAAATTAAAGAAAGGTGTGTTTTAACACTTTCAATATCAAAATATAAGCGTCCTGTACGGCGTACAAAAAAGTCGATGGGTGTTTGTATAAGTTCGTGTTGTGCGGTAAAATGAAATTCGGCTTTTATCATCTTTTCTTGTGGATTTCCTTCTGAAAAGTTTCTGTATAATTTTAAAATTTCCTCCGTTTGTTTTCCGTAGGTATGTGTTAAATATGCAACATCAAAAGTTGAAAACCCTTCTGTTTTAAGGTGATCGTGAAGTAGCTTTTTATAGTGTTTTACTTCTTCGTAATTTTTCCAAAGTCCGCCTGTGAGCGCTATTTTATCCGTAGTACATTTTGAAGTTTTTATACTGAAGTTTTCCTCCATTCTTTTAGAAACAATATCAACCGTTCGTTCTGCCATTTTACGGTAGCCTGTTAGTTTTCCGCCAGCAATGCTGATGAGTCCGCTTGCGGAAATAAAAATTTCGTCTTTTCGAGATAATTCGGAAGGCGACTTTCCTTCTTCGTGAATAAGAGGGCGCAGTCCAGCCCATGAAGATTCTATATCGTCTAACGTTAAATTAATTTCTGGAAACATATTGTTTACCGCTTCGATAAGGTAAAGAGCGTCGGGAAGTGTGGTGTAAACTTCATTTTTATCAAGCGTGTAATTGGTGTCGGTAGTTCCAGCATAGGTGATTTTTCCTCTCGGAATAGCAAAAATCATTCTTCCGTCGGGCACATCAAAATAAACCGATTGTTTAATAGGAAGTTTGTGATGCGGAAAAACTAGATGCACCCCTTTGGTAAGATGTAAATTACCGCCTTTTACAGATTTGTTAAGTAAACGAAGTTCATCAACCCACGGACCCGTTGCATTGACAACATATTTAGCACTGATAGTGTAGTTGTTTTGCGTTACAAGATCGGAAACTTCAAGTCCGTTTATTTGATCGTTTTGATATGCAAAGTTTTTAACTTCGGTATAATTTATCGCTTTTGCGCCGAATTGTAAGGCTGTTTTTATGTTTTCGAGGGTAAGCCTAGCATCATCGGTTCTGTATTCAGCATAAAACCCAGCGCCTTTTAAAATATCTTCGGGAAGTAAGGGTTCTAAGGCAAGAGCTTCATTTTTGTCGACCATTTTTCTTTGGTCTTCATCATTCACTTGCGCCAACAAATCGTAAATTTTTAAACCAATGGAGGTGAGCCATTTTCCATACACACCGTTTTCAATTAAAGGTAAAAGCATCTTCTCAGGAATCACCAAATGCGGAGCCAGTTTGTGAACAATGGCACGTTCGGTTCCCACTTCTTTTACCAACCAAAAGTCAAATTGCTTTAGATAGCGTAAGCCGCCATGAATGAGTTTTGTGGATTTGCTACTTGTGCCCGACGCAAAATCTTCTTTTTCAACAAGCAGAGTTTTTAGCCCTCTACTGGCAGCATCCAATAAAATTCCTGCACCTGTAATTCCGCCGCCAATAACAATGAGGTCGAAATGTGTGTTCTTTATATTTTTAACCGTTTCATCACGATGGAGGTTGGAAAAAAGGTGTGGTTTCATCATTTTTAATTTGAATTATTCTCCGTAAATAGCAATTTCTAATTTACCATTTGCGTCCATTGAAGCGCGATACATTCCTGCGGTGTTAAATTCCATTGCCATATTCCCTTCACTGTCAATTGCTATAATTCCGCCATCACCACCTATTTCTGGTACTTTTTCCTGGATAACAGTTTTAGAGGCCTCAGCCAACGATTTTCCGCCGTATTCCATCATAGCAGAGATGTCGTAAGCAACTACACCTCTAATAAAAAACTCTCCCCACCCAGTAGAAGATACTGCGCAAGTGTTGTTATTGGCATAGGTTCCAGCACCAATTATTGGGGCATCACCAACGCGCCCCCAACGTTTATTTGTCATACCGCCAGTGGAAGTTCCTGCTGCTAAGTTTCCATTTTTATCGAGTGCAACACAGCCAACAGTTCCGAATTTTTCATCTTTTATAAGGGGGTCGTAAAAGACAGTTTTATCGTCGTGGTCGAGCTCAACCTTTTCTCTTTTTTGAGCTCTTTTGAGCGCTTTCATTCTATTTTCAGTATAAAAATAAGAAGGGTCTACAAGTTCAATACCTTGTTCTTTGGCAAATTGTTCGGCACCTTCTCTCGCAAACATTACGTGTTCGGAATTTTCCATTACCGCACGCGCTAAGTTAATTGGATTTTTAACGGTGGTTACTCCAGCAACCGCACCTGCATTTTGAGTTCGACCGTCCATAATAGAAGCATCCAATTCGTTTTTACCATCGTTTGTAAAAACAGCACCTTTTCCTGCGTTAAACAGAGGTGAGTTTTCCATAACATTTATGGTTTTTTCAATGGCATCAAGACTGCTTCCGCCACTTTCCAAAATGGCATAACCCGTTTCTATGGCTTCTTTTAGTTTTGCTTTGTATGCATTTTCAAGGGAGTCGCTCATGTTTTTTTTCAGAATAGTTCCTGCCCCTCCATGAATTACAATTCCAAATTTTTCTTTTGAATTTTTAGAAGGCTTTTCTTCTTCCGAAGTAGTATTTTTTGATTGACAAGAGAAGAAAAAAACTACAAAAATTAACAATAAGTTTAGGTTTTTCATAAAAATTAGTTACTTTAGCGTTGTAATTATTTACTAAAATAATTGTTTCCCATCTCTTTCCCAACTTTATAATTTTACTTTTTACTGAAAACAGTTGTGGTGTCCCGCATCAAAAATATATTGTTTCATTTCAGGAGAAAACTATCGATGTATTTAACATAAAATACAATAAAACTATAGCTTTTCTGAACCTACCTTGAGTGTTTTTGGGTTTTGTAGATGAAAAGTTATTTTTACATTATAATTTCATTTTTGGTAGTTTCATTTTCTTCGTGTAGTAGCGATAGTATTTCAGAAGAAATACAAGAACAAGAATTGGTAGTTTCGAGCAACAAAGTTTTGGAACAAGCTGTTTTTGATGAAGTGAATAATTTTAGAATCGAAAAAGGATTATCGCCACTTACCATAAGCGATGAAGCGTATCCGTATGCAATGCAACAAACCCAATTTATGATTCGAACAGGGAGTCTTAGTCACAATGCATTTCAAGATCGAGCATCACAATTATCGGCGGTAAGTAAAGCTACCAAAGTTGCCGAAAATGTGGCAAAAGGCTACACAACTGCACAAACTGTTGTAGATGCTTGGATTGCTAGCGAAGGGCATTATGTAAACATGATTGGCGATTTTTCTCATACCGCAATCTGTATCGGGAGTGACCAAGACGGAGTTTTGTATTACACTCAAATTTTCTTTCAGAAATAAAAGATACACGCAAAAGACAACGTTTTTAAACGGAAGTTGCTTAAATTTATGCTTCAATAAAATGAAGTCATGGCAGTACAAAAACCTTTCAATTTAAATAAATGGCTCGACGAAAATAGAGCACTTTTAAAACCACCTGTTGGAAATAAAAATTTATACAAAGAATCGGGCGATTATATCGTTATGGTTGTAGCGGGACCAAATGCTCGAAAAGATTATCATTACAACGAAACCGAAGAACTTTTTTACCAGCTTGAAGGCGAAATCGAAGTGCATATTCAAGACAACGGCGAAAAGCAAATTATGAAACTCAGCCCTGGTGATATGTATTTAAATCCTGCAAAAGTTCCTCATAGTCCTGTGCGTTCAGAAGGTTCTATCGGGCTTGTTATCGAGCGCAAACGTAACCATTTAAACATGGAAGACGGTTTACTTTGGTTTTGCGATAACTGCAACACAAAATTATACGAGGTGCGTTTTCCGCTAAACGACATCGAAAAAGACTTTTTAAAACACTTCAAACATTTCTACGGAAGTAAAGAATTACGTACATGCAATAACTGCGGTACCGTAATGCCTGTTGATAAAAGATTTGTTGCTGAAGAGGAGTAATAACGGCTTAGTTCTAAAAGTTTTGTACATTTAGAAAAAATAAAACAAAACACGAATAGATAGTTATATTTATGACACTTCAAGCGAAAAATATTACCATAACTGAAGCTTTAAAAGAATTAGAAATAAACCCTTCAAACCTAGGAAGTTCTACAGGAACTAATTGGTTTGCAAGTGGTGAAGAATTAATTTCTTACTCTCCCGTAAACGGAGAAGTTATAGCAAAAGTTACGCAAACTACTGCAGAAGATTACGAAAAAGTGGTGCAAACTGCCAAGGATGCTTTTGTAACGTGGCGGAAAGTAACAGCGCCCCAACGTGGCGAAGTGGTAAGGCAATTTGGAGAAGCATTACGAAAACATAAAGTTGCCCTCGGAACCTTGGTTTCTTACGAAATGGGAAAATCTTACCAAGAAGGACTAGGAGAGGTGCAAGAAATGATAGATATCTGCGATTTTGCAGTAGGATTGTCACGCCAATTACACGGACTTACCATGCATTCTGAACGACCTGGACATCGCATGTACGAACAATACCATCCGATGGGGATTGTAGGAATCATTTCTGCGTTTAATTTTCCTGTGGCAGTTTGGGCATGGAATACCGCTTTAGCTTGGGTTTGTGGCGATGTTTGCGTTTGGAAACCTTCAGAAAAAACACCACTTACAGCAGTTGCATGTCAGCATATCATTTCGAAAGTATTAAAAGCAAACGATATGCCAGAAGGTATTTCTTGTTTGCTTACAGGCGATTATAAAATTGGAGAATTACTTACGAACGATAAACGTGTGCCGTTAATTTCAGCAACAGGTTCTATCAGAATGGGGAAAATTGTAGCGCAAACCGTTGCAAAGCGACTCGGAAAATCGTTGTTGGAACTCGGAGGGAATAACGCCATTATTGTAACTCCAGATGCCGATATTAAAATGACAGTTATTGGAGCTGTTTTTGGAGCTGTTGGAACTTGCGGACAGCGTTGTACTTCTACACGCCGACTTATTATCCATGAGAGTATGTACGACAAAGTGAAAAACGCTTTGGTGGATGCCTACAAACAACTTCGAATTGGAAATCCTTTAGATGAAAACAATCATGTGGGGCCACTTATAGATACCGATGCAGTAAATGCGTATTTAAATGCTTTAGATGAAGTGAAAAAAGAAGGCGGTACTGTTTTAGTTGAAGGAGGAGTGCTTGAAGGTGAAGGTTACGAAAGCGGATGCTATGTAAAACCAGCAATTGTAGAAGCCGAAAATCATTTTGATATTGTTCAGCACGAAACTTTTGCGCCTATTTTATATTTGATGAAATATAGCGGAGGTGTAGAAAATGCTATCGAACTTCAAAATGGCGTGGTACAAGGACTTTCATCTGCAATTATGACAAATAATTTACGTGAAGCCGAATTGTTTTTATCGCATCAAGGTTCAGACTGTGGGATTGCCAATGTAAATATTGGTACAAGTGGTGCTGAAATTGGAGGTGCTTTTGGAGGTGAAAAAGAAACTGGAGGCGGACGCGAAAGTGGTTCGGATGCTTGGAAAGTTTATATGCGCCGTCAAACCAACACTATTAATTATACTACCGAGTTGCCTTTGGCACAAGGGATAAAGTTTGATTTGTAGAAAATTAGAAAAATATAGAGATAAAAAAAGCGGAGTTTTAAACTCCGCTTTTTTGTTTTATAAAACTCCGTTTGCTTCTACCCATTTAAAAATATGTGGGTCTTGCGGAGTAGCCATTCTTTCGGAAATACGTTTTAATCTGTCTGGTAATTTTACAAGATAATCTCTCGCTTTTTCACCTTTGTCGTTAAGGTCTCTAACCTTATCAATTTCCCAGAATTCGTTTAATTTTTCTAAAATCTGGATATAATCAAAAGTAGTATAAACGCCTAAACGTTGTGCTGCATTCGAGAAGTTTTCGAAAGCACTACCAATGTGGTCGCCAGATTCGCGAACAAATTGTGCAGGCATAACAATTTTACGCTTCATCATATCAGAAAAAGCAATCATCATTTCGCTTGGGTCGTATTCAAAAATTGTTTTTACAAACTCACGGTATGCCAAGTGGTGTCTCATTTCATCTCCTGCGATAATGTTACACATTTTCGCCAACATTTTATTCCCTTTCTTTTTAGCAAGTTGCCCAACTCTTTTGTGTGATATGTTGGTAGCAAGCTCTTGGAAAGAAGTGTACACAAAGTTTTTGTATGGGTCTCTTCCTGTACCAATATCAAAACCATCAGCAATCATGTGCTGTGTGGTAACTTCAATTTCTTTCATGTTTACACGGCCAGAAAGGTATAAGTATTTGCTTAATACATCTCCGTGTCGGTTTTCTTCAGCAGTCCAGTGGCGCACCCATTTAGACCATCCGTTACGAGCGTGTTGGTCTACACCTTCAACATCCATCAACCACGATTCGTAGGTTGGTAAAGCTTCTTCAGTAATAGTATCTCCAACGAGTACTACCCAAAAGTCGTATCCCAATTCTTGAGCTTCTCCTCGAATGGTTCTTACATCTTCAAAAAAGGTTTCACTTTGCGAATCTGGTAAAAAGTCGGTTGGTTGCCAAATTTGGTCTGCAGGGATAAGGTATTGTTCTAGAAAAGCGTCAATTCTCTTTTCTATCGTCTGCATTACTTCGAGTCTAATATTGTGTAGTGACATTCGGTTCTGGTTTTATGGTGGTAAATATCGTATTTCTATACATGATAAACGAATAGTTTGTAATTTTTCTATTAGTTTTCTTGATAAAGGATCTTTAAAATTACGACAAACTCAGTGTTTTGGGGAGTAGTTTTATACACCTAAAGATACAAAATATTCCTGTTTGAAAGATAAATTTTACAATTTGATAACTAATTGACTTAAAGTTTTTTACATATTTAGGTTGTTAATTTAGAAAATTAACTAAATTTGAGTATAAAAAATTAACAACCAATTCAATAGCTTATGAAATCTCTGTACTTAGTTGGTATTATTCTGACCATACTGATAGGTTCTTTTTTTAATTGGATTTTATGTTGCGAAGCCACCGAAACGGTTTCTGCTCCTTCAACAGTTGCACCAAAAGAAATCGCTCCTGTTGTAAATCCGTTAGTAATAAAAGATAATACGGGTAACTTTAACTACCGTACCAATGATAATTACAACTTCAATAAATCAAATTATATCATCTTAAGACCACTTGGAGAAGGTGTTGGCGCTGGTATTTTAAAACTGAAAGATTATATCAATACCGAAGACGGTAAGTTTATAGATGTTACTGGGTATTATTCAGTTTCAGAAAAAAATACCTCTGCATTTCCAAACTTAGGACTAGCAAGAGCACATGCAGTTAAAAACCATTTGATAGCTCAAGGAATTTCTTCTAAAAAAATAAATACCTACGGCGAGTTGAGTCCGAATTTAAAAATTCAAGACAGTATTTATATCGGTCCCGTTGATTTTACCGTTACAGCCGATTCTAATTTTGCTGATGCTGAAACTGTAATTGAGGATATTAAGAAAAACCCAATTGTATTGTATTTTGATACAGGAAAAAGTACTATTTCTTTAACAGATGAGCAACGCGCTAAGTATTCTACAATAGTGCAGGCGATGGACAAAATAGATGATATTGCTGTGCAAATTATAGGACATACAGACAATACAGGAAACCCTGAAAATAATATGGTTTTAGGGAAAGACCGTGCCGAATATATCAAAGAATATTTGGTAAGAAACGGAATTTCTTCTGAAGATATTGAGACCATTTCTATGGGACAAACAAAACCAATAGCCACCAACGACACTGAAGAAGGGAGAGCTAAAAACAGAAGAACTGTAATAACAATTAAGAATTAATCATCCAAAAATTAATAAATATGAACTGGTGTTTACTTATTCCAATAATAGTAGGCGTAATATGCGCAATTTTAGGGTATTTACTCGGAAGACTATTAGCAGGCAACAACAATGCTGAGGTTGAAGCTTGGCAAAAAAAGTATGATAAATTGAGTGCAGATTTAGCCGATTGTAAATCGAAATTGGCTGTAAAAGCTGATGCTTCTGTAGCTACAAACTTGGCAAGTACCGAGCATACTACATTGCATTTAATTCCGTTTGATGCTGTATTAGCAAAAACAACTTACGGAAAGAAAATAAAGCAAGACGATTTAAAAATTATCGAAGGGATTGGACCAAAAATTGAAATTTTGTTTCATAACCACGGAATTAAAACTTGGAAAGCACTTGCAGAAAGTAGCGTTGAAAAGTGTTTAGAAGTTTTACAATCGGGAGGGAAAGCCTACGAAATTCATAAACCAGACACTTGGCCACGACAAGCGCAACTCGCATACGAAGGGAAGTGGGTAGCACTTAAAGCTTGGCAAGACGAATTAAAAGGAGGAAAGGAAAGCTAGGAGAAGCTTCACCTTAAATTATACAATGTAAAAAAGGGAAGTAACGCAACTGCGACTTCCCTTTTTTAGTATTTTAAATTTTCTTTATTCCAACTCTCTCACCCAAATGTTTCGATAGCTTACACGACTATTATCGCCATGGTCTTGTAAACGAATTGGACCTTTTCCATGTGCTTCATTTTTAGGCCAGCCAATGTAAGGTGTTGTTCCTTTAATTTCGGTGTGGTCTTGTATAAGCACGCCGTTGTGTAAAACTGTTACTGTAGCCGATTTTATTTTTCCGCCTTCAGCATTAAACTCTGGAGCGTGGTAAATAATATCGTACGTATTCCATTGTCCAGTTGGGACAGAAGCCTTTGCCAAAGCTGTTCCCTGTTTGTAAATGGTTCCTACTTGTCCGTTGGTGTACGTATCGTTATCGTTGTTATCTAAAACTTGAATTTCATATAAATTCTGAAGAAAAACACCACTGTTTCCACGGTGTTGCCCATCTCCTTGAATTTCGGTAGGCGACATCCATTCGATATGCAACTGGATACTTCCGAAGTTTTGTTTCGTTTGAATATCTCCAGCTTTATCTTTTACCGTCATACTTCCGTCTTTGTTTACAATCCAATCGGCAGTAGTACTGTCTTTACTACTTATCCAATTATCTAGATTTGAACCGTCAAATAAAACGATTGCATCGCTTGGTGCACCATTTTTACTGAAGGGTTGAACAGTTGGTGGAACAGGCTCATAAAACTCTGTTTGTTCTGGTTTTGTTGGTTCCTCTCCGCTGAATTCAGGATAAGTAATCACAGTAGGATCACTACTTTTTTGCGTTATTTCTTCGGAAGAAGATTCTGCCTGTTTTGTAGTTGTTGTACATGAAAAAATACTGCTAGCGATAAGGGTGCCTACGATAAGTTTTTTAGTCATTTTTTAAAGTTCTTTAATTTTTATGTTTCTAAACCAAACTTTATTCCCGTGGTCTTGAAGTCCAATTTTTCCAGTTTTCGATGCTCCAAAACCTTCCCAACCATTAAATTTAGAATTGGCTATCATTTCTTCCCATTCTTTACCATGTACTGGGAACTCAACTATTTTGGTTCCGTTTAAAGTAACTGAACCTTGATTTGTTTTATGGTTTATCATAAGTACGCAAGTGTTCCATTCGCCTGCAGGTTTTACCACTTTTTTACTTGGCGCAACCATATCATAAAGAGCCCCTGCCTGATGTGTAGTTCCAGCCTTAGCATCTGGATGTCTTTCGTCATCTAATACTTGAATTTCTGGTCCAGTTTGGTATGCTTCTTTAAACTTTTCATTTTCTTGAACACCCCAAAAAATTCCACTGTTACCACCTTCGGCTATTTTCCATTCTAAAGAAAGTTCGAAGTCTGTAAAGTCTTCATTAGTAACAATATTTTCGCCTCCTTTTCCAGGGATAAAAGCCATTGCTCCATCCTCGATAGTCCAAGAGTCGCTTACTTCACCGCCATTGTACATATGCCAAGCATCGTAGTTGGTGCCATCAAATAATGTTGCCCAACCATTTTCGTCGGTAATTAATTCACGTGTAACTTTTATTTCTGGTGTTACATCTTCTTTTTCAGTTGTAGTAACCTTTGTTTCTGTGGTTTGTTGCTTGCATGATAACATCAATACAGATGCAATGCATAGGTAACTTAAAGTTTTCATAAAGTGCTATTTTATAGTCCGAGTATTCTTTTTAGTTTGTCATTATCAACATCGCCACCAGCAAAATCGTCAAATACTTTTTCGGTAGCTTCAATAATGTGTTTTTGGATAAACGGAGCTCCTTCTCTTGCGCCTTGCTCTGGACTTTTAATGCAACATTCCCATTCCATTACAGCCCAAACGTCGCATCCGTATTGTGTCAACTTAGAAAAAATCTTTTTAAAATCTATTTGTCCATCTCCTAAAGAGCGATACCTTCCTGCGCGATCTCCCCAATTGTTGTAACCTCCAAAAGCTCCTTTTTTTCCTGTCGGATTGAACTCAGAATCTTTAACGTGGAAGGCTTTGATGAACTCGTGGTAATGGTCAATGTATTCGATATAATCTAGTTGTTGAAGCACAAAATGCGATGGATCATACAAAATATTTACACGTTTATGGTTTTCTGTGGCTTCTAAAAAGCGTTCAAAAGTATCGCCATCGTGAATATCTTCTCCTGGGTGCACTTCGTAACAAACATCTACGCCTTGCTCGTCAAATTCATTTAAAATAGGCAACCAACGATTTGCCAATTCTTCAAAGCCCATTTCAACCAATCCTGCTGGTCTTTGTGGCCATGGATGAAAAGTGTGCCAAAGTAACGAGCCTGAAAAAGTAGCATGTGCTTTTAACCCTAAATGATTACTTGCTTTTGCAGCTTTTTTCATTTGATTGATAGCCCATTCTGTACGTGCTTTCGGGTTGTTTTTTACATTGTCTGGCGCAAAGTTGTCGAACATAATGTCGTATGCTGGATGCACAGCCACTAATTGTCCTTGCAAGTGTGTTGAAAGCTCGGTAATTTCTAATCCGTAGGAATTAATTTTACCTTTCAGTTCGTCGCAATATGTTTTACTTTCTGCAGCTTTATCTAAGTCGATTAAAAACTTTTCGGTGGTTGGAATTTGAATTCCTTTATAGCCTAAATCGGCTGCCCATTTACAAATTCCGTCAAGCGAATTAAATGGGGCTTTGTTATCTACAAACTGCGCTAAAAATACCGCAGGGCCTTTTATGGTTTTCATTTTTCAGGGAATATTTTGTGTTTAATTTCTTTAAATGTATTCAGAAATAAAATTGATTAAAAATAAATGTGCTTAAAATTATGCTTTTAAAGCAGTCCAAGCTGCATTTTCTTTATCGCTTTTTACCGCGGCATAAATAAACTCAACACCTGTTACACCTTCTTTTACTGAAGGATAATCTGGCGATTCGATAGGGTTGTTTGCCAACACACTCATTAAATGCGTAGCAAAAGCTTTGTAAATATTTCCGAAGGCTTCTAAATATCCTTCGGGATGCCCTTTTGGAATACGAGAAATAGCTCTAACACTGTCGTAAATATTTACGCCGTCTGGAGTAAAAGTCTGCTGAGGTTTGTCTATCCACTTTGTAATGAGCTTGGTTGATTCTTCTTGATTCCATTCAATGCTTCCTTTGCTTCCGTATACTTTTACAATGAGTGCATTTTCTTCGCCAGTTGCTACTTGCGAAATAGACATGGTTCCTTTTGCGCCATTTTTCATCCGTAGTAAAATATTACCGTCGTTATCGAGTACGCGGTCTTTTCCAATTCTACCTAAATCGGCTGCAACTTCTGTAATTTCAGAATTTGTAATGTACGAAACTAAGTTTTCGGCATGAGTTCCGATATCGGCTAACGAACCTCCAATTCCCGATTTTGAGGGGTCGGCTCTCCAAGGTTTTATTTTTGCTTGTTCGTTCACTTCGGCAGTCATCCAACCTTGCAGGTATTGCACTTGTACCTTATAAATGTCTCCAAGGTCGCCGTTAAGCACCATTGCTCTGGCTTGTTTTACCATTGCGTTCCCTGTGTAATTGTGCGTAAGTGCAAACAAAAGTCCGGTTTCGGAAACTAATTTTTCGAGCGTTTTAGCTTCTTCAATGGTAAGTGTCATCGGTTTATCGCATACTACGTGGAAACCGTTTTCTAGCGCCATTTTTGCGGGCTCAAAATGAAGGTGGTTTGGCGTAACAATGGTTACAAAATCCATGCGTTCTCCTTCGGGGAGTTGCTTTTCTTTTTCAATCATTTCTTGGAAACTCCCGTAACATCTGTCTTCTGGAAGAAAAAGAGCTTTTCCTGTTTCGATTGTCTTTTCGAGAGAACTGTTAAATGCTCCACATACCAATTCTATCATTCCGTCTAATCCGGATGCTTTTCGGTGTACATCGCCCATAAAGGAGCCGATGCCTCCGCCAACCATTCCCATTCTTAATTTTCTCATTGTTTTTTTATTGCTGAAGTGAATAATTTCGGTTTAAAAAAGAAAAGGATGTTTAAAAAATGATAATTGCCAAACTGATACAAATTCAAATTGACAGTAACTTTATTCATTAAACATCCTTGTTGTATGCATGAGGGTTACAAATTATATTGTTACCCAAACATTTCCTTGCTGATGCGAGGCTACTGCCTTTTCAATAAAATTCATTCCGCGCACACCGTCTTTCATCGTAGGGAACTCTCCAGGATGGTATTTTTCTTTACGGATGGCTTTGGCAACACCTTTGTAAATGTTTCCCATCGAATCGAAAATTCCTTCTGGGTGCCCAGCCGGAAGTTTTGTGCCGTCTAATGAAAACTCGCTGTTATAAGCGTGTCCAGGTTTTAAAACTTTAAGCGGTTCGTTTTCCGTTAAATGATATAAGAAGTTCGGGTTTTCTTGCTCCCATTTTAGACCTCCTTTATCACCGTAAATTTTCACGGTAAAGTTATTTTCTTCTCCTGTTGCAATTTGACTGGTTCTTAAAACTCCTTTTACATTTTCCGCAAAGCGAAGTAAAACAGTTCCGTCGATATCCATTTTATTGTCGGCATACAAATAGTTGAGGTCGGCAAGAATGGTTTTCACTTCCATGCCAGTTACATACTCAATCATGTCAAAACCGTGTGTTCCGATATCTCCAATACAACAAGAAATTCCCGATTTTTCTGGGTTTAAACGCCAAGTTGTAGCTCTTTTTTCTTTGTCGTGAATAATTGGGTTAATCCAACCTTGGTAATATTGTACATCTATTTTTTGGATATTTCCTACAACTCCGTTGGCAATCATTTCTTTCATTTGGCGTACCATTGGGTAGCCAGTATAAGTATAAGTTACAGCAAAAACAGTGTTCGCTTTATCCAATGTTTCTTGAAGAATTTGAGCCTCTTCAAAAGTCGTGGTCATTGGTTTTTCGCAGATAACGTTAAACCCCGATTCCAACAATTTTTTTGCCATTGGAAAGTGTAAAAAATTTGGTGTTAAAACCGATACTACTTGGATACGTTCTTCCGCTGGAAGTTTTAATTCTTCTTCGATAAAAGTATCGAGGTCTTTGTAAATTCTGTCTGTAGGAATACCTATTTGTTCAGCAAAACTCACACTATTATTGTAGTCTGGATTGAAAACTCCACCAACCAATTGGTAACTGTCGTACATAGAAGATGCGATACGGTGTAAAACACCAATTAACGAATCGCCTCCGCCTCCTAATATTCCTAATTTTATTTTTTTACTCATTTGTATATATCGTTATAATGTTAAAGAGATAGCCTTTAAAAGGTCAATTTTTATAAGCCAAAATGCTGAAATAAATTCAGCATTAAGTTTTTATTTTTCGAGATAGCTTTCTGCTAAACTCTTAAATTGTTTTTACTCGATTATAGAGATTTAATTGCTCCGAGGTTTGCCTCGAGCTATTTATTGATCTTTATATTCTATTTTTTCGTCTTTAAAAAGTATTGCAAATAGCACAGCAACGGCTAGTGCAAAACCAGCAGGGTAAATCCAGATATTTTGCCAATCGTGGGTTCTATCAGCAAGTAAGAATTTATCAGAGATAAGTCCTGCAATGTAAAAACCGATTAGCATTCCAACACCGTAGGTTGCCAACGTAATTAGACCCTGCGCCGAACTTTTATATTTATCACCAGCTTTAGAGTCGGTATAAATTTGTCCAGAAACAAAGAAAAAGTCATAGCAAAGTCCGTGTAGTGCAATCCCGATGATTAGCATAAAAACTAAATCTCCTGCATCTCCAAAAGCAAATAACAAATAGCGTATAGTCCATGCTAGCATACCTGCTAAAATGGTTTTTTTAAACCCGTATTTTTTAAAGAAGAATGGTAGAAGTAGCATAAATAATACTTCCGACATTTGTCCAAATGTCATTTTAAACGCTGAATCTTCAACTTTAATTTCAGTTAAGAAGAGATTTGTACTTTGATAGTAGAAAGCTAAAGGAATACATATTAAAACTGATGATATGAAGAACAATAAAAAGTTTTTGTCTTTTAATAGTTTTAAAGCATCGAGGCCTAAAATTTCAGAAAGACTTACTTTTTCTCCCTTAGAAACCTTTGGTGGTGTTTTAGGTAGTGTAAAACTAAATACTCCAAGTGTAGCAGAAACAATAGCGGTCATTAAGAACGTATTTTTTAGAAGACCGTCTTTCACTCCTTGTTCGCTGTCCCATCCAAACACTTTACTTATCAGTAATCCAGCAATAATCCATCCGATAGTACCAAAAACTCTTACAAAAGAGAATTGTTTTCCAGGGTCGGTCATCTGGTTAAACGATATAGAGTTTACCAAAGCTAAGGTTGGCATAAAAGCAATCATATACGCCAAAACATAAGGGTAAAAAGTGCTAAAATCGGTACTCTGATACATTAGATACATTAATACGGCACCGATAAGATGTAAAACTCCTAAAATTCTTTCGGCGTTAAAATAGCGGTCGGCGATAAGTCCGATAATAAAAGGAGCGATAATTGCACCCCAAGATTGTGTTGAGAATGCCATGGCTGTCTCACTTCCTGTTGCGTTTAAAGTCTTTGGTAAGAAGGTAGACAATGTTACAAACCAACCTCCCCAGATGAAGAATTCTAAAAACATCATGAAAGAAAGCTGAAATTGAATTTTTTTGTTCATGTTAGCTTGCGTTTAAATATTAGTATAGTTAGTAATTATTATGGTGCTGTTTAAAAGTTTAATGGTTGTTAAACTTGTTCTGCATCGGCTTCTAATTTAGTACACTATCAATTTTAGATTCCGAGTTTTTTCAGCAAAACATATTTAAAACAGCTTTGTTTATTATGCTTTGGTTTTATTTGTTGAGGTGTTAAGCTGCTTGGCAACTTTAAGTAGGAGCTCTTTAGTTGCTAAAATTCCTTTTTCTTCTGATAAGGTTTCTCCTTCGTATTCTACACCCACAAAGCCGTTGAAGCCTGCATCTTTTACAATTTTCATCATTTTGTAGAAATCGATGGAGGTTTCATTCCCGCTTTCGTCAAAGTTAAAAGATTTTGCACTAACTCCTTTTGCAAAAGGCATTAATTCTTCTACACCTTTATAAATATCGTATTCTTCAATACATGGTGTTCCCCATAGCTCGTTGCCTTCTCTTTTTAAACAGAAATTTCCAAAATCGGGTAGGGTTCCGCAGTTAGGTTTATTTACAATTTTCATTACTTCGGCCATTATAGCTGCGTTAGACGATAAGTAGCCGTGGTTTTCAACAATAACATTTACATTTTTAGAAGCGGCGTAATCAGAAAGTTCGGTTAAGGATGCAATTGCATTTTCTTTCCAAACAGCTTCGTCATTCGATCCAAATAAATTAATTCGCATTGATTCGCAACCTAAAACAGCAGTAGCATCAATCCAAACCTTGTGGTTTTCGATGGCTTTTTTTCGATGCTCGACATTTGGAGTTACCAATAAATTTTCATCCCCTTGTAAATCTACCATCATGATTTGGTTTTTCATATGGTATTGGTCGCTCACCTTTTTTAAATCTTCAGCTAAAGAAATAATCGCTTCGGAATTGTTTCCTCTTTTTTCAATTTCTTTGGTATATAACTGACTTACATATTCTAAACCTTCAAATCCCCATTCTTTTGCTTTTTTAGCAAAATCCATCGGATCTAATTTTTCTTCCCAAATTAATTTATGAACCGACCATTGCGCCAACGATAATTTAAAGAAAGGAGTAAAGGTGTCGATTTTTTCTTCGGAAGATGACTTAGGAGGGGTGTTTTCTTTACATGCGTATACCCCTAAAAATGAGAGGGCTACTCCTGCTTTACTGGTGTTTTTTATAAAATTCCGTCTCTTCATATTCGTAGGTTATTAGGTCTAAAATTATTAAATTAATAAAGTTAATGTTGTTAAAATGATTTATTGATAATTAAAATATTCGTCTAATGTAAAAAATTAATTTTTATATTTGAAGAACTACTATTGTAAACAAGCTAAAAATAATGAGTACATTTTATTACAATTCACCACAAGAAGAGTATGATGCTATTGTTGTTGGAACAGGTGTTTCTGGCGGCTGGGCAGCAAAAGAACTATGTGAAAACGGACTTAAAACTTTGGTTTTAGAACGTGGTCGCATGGTAAAACATGTTGAAGATTATCCAACAGCCAACCTAGACCCTTGGGATATGCCAAACGGAGGCGCAGCTTCCAGAGAAGTGAAAGAAAGAAAATTTAAACAAAATCGTACGGGTTACACTGTGAGTGCAGCTAGCGAACACTTTTTTGTTGATGATGTAAAACATCCCTATAACGAAGACCGCCGTTTTGATTGGATGCGTGGTTACCACGTTGGAGGTCGATCATTAATGTGGGGACGTCAGAGTTACCGCATGGGAGATATCGATTTTGAAGCAAACTTAAAAGATGGAATTGCTATCGATTGGCCTATTCGATACAACGAAATTAAACCGTGGTACGACAAAGTTGAGCAGTTTATTGGAGTGAGTGGTGTAAATTTAGGACTTGATATTTTACCAGACGGACAGTTTTTACCACCGATGGATTTAAACTGTGTTGAAGATCATTTTAAAGATTTAATAGAAGAAAAATTTGGAGACCGTACCGTTACCATTGGTCGTGTTGCTCATATAACTCAGGGAACCAAAGAAGGTCAAGGAAGAGGGCCATGTCAATACAGAAACCGTTGTATTAGAGGGTGTCCTTTTGGAGCCTATTTTAGTAGTAACTCATCTACTTTACCTACGGCAGAGGCTACAGGAAATATGACACTTCGTCCAAATTCTATTGTACACGAAGTTATGTACGATGCCGAAACTGGAAAAGCTACAGGTGTAAAAGTTATTGATGCTGAAACCAAAGAAACGTTTGAGTTTAAGGCTAAAGTTATCTTTTTATGTGCGTCTGCAGTGGCTTCAGCTTCTATTTTATTACAATCAAAATCAGAAAGATTCCCAGACGGAATGGGGAACGATAGTGGAGAACTAGGACATAACCTTATGGACCATCACTTTAGAGTTGGTGCGAGTGGTAAGTTTGATGGTTTTCACGATAAATACTACAAAGGAAGACGCCCTAACGGAGTGTATATTCCACGATTTAGAAATCTTGGTGGTGCTACCGATCAAAAAGATTTTATCAGAGGATATGGTTATCAAGGAGGTGCAAGTAGAGGTGATTGGTCGGAATCGATTAGAGAGCTTGCCTACGGAAAAGAATTGAAAGAAGCAATTATGAAACCTGGCGATTGGACTATGGGGATGACTGCTTTCGGAGAAACACTTCCAGACCACAAAAACCGCATGTACCTTGATTATAATAAGAAAGATGAATGGGGATTGCCAACGGTTACTTTTGATGCCGATTTTGGTGAAAACGAACTAGCAATGCGTAAAGATATGAAGCAGCAAGCTGCCGAAATGCTTGAAGCTGCTGGGTTTAAAGATATTTCTACGTATGATGATATTGGAGGAATGGGACTTGGAATCCACGAAATGGGAACTGCTCGTATGGGTAGAGATCCAAAAACTTCGGTATTAAATAAGTACAATCAATTACATGCAGTGCCAAATGTGTATGTAACCGATGGTGCGTTTATGACCTCGTCTGCATGTCATAATCCGTCGCTTGGTTATATGGCGTTTACTGCAAGAGCAGCAAATCACGCTGTCGAAGAACTTAAAAAAATGAACCTGTAAACTTACAACAATGAACAGAAGAAAAGCACTTAGAAATATTGGTTTAACTACTGGATTTGTCGTAGCCACACCTACACTTTTAAGCATGTTACAAAGTTGTACTGCTGATAAAGCTACTTGGGTTCCAGAGTTTTTTACACCAGAAGAAGGTATTGCACTAACAAATATTGTTGATGTTATCATTCCTGAAACCGATACGCCATCGGCGTCGCAAGTTAATGTTCCTCAATTTATCGACAGATACGTAAAAGAAGTAGAGTCGGATGAGGCGCAAGCGCGCTATCGCAAGCGTATGGCAGGATTGGTAAAACAGCTTAAAGCAAAATACAACGAAGACGTAAGCGATATTACACCTGCACAATATGAAGAAATTGTAGCTGAAAATTTAAAGGTGTCCGACGATAAAAAGAACGACCTTAACAAGCGTATTAGTATTGAAGGAAATGAAGTAGAAATTGGAACTACCGAAAACAAGGTGGAAGACAACGAAGCATTAGCCTTTGGAATGATTAACGACTTACGTTGGTCGGTAATTAACGCTTATAAAAACAGTCAGAAAATAGGAGAAGAAGTATTAGCTTACGATCCTATTCCTGGAGTTTATAACGGCTGTATGACGGTAGAAGAAGCTACTGGAGGTCGTACATGGTCCTTATAGGATAACAGACTTAGATTTTGCATTTTATATAAAATCCCTCTTCTTTTTTATGGTTAAAGGAGAGGGGTTTTTGTTTTTGTAAATGATGTTTATTTTCATTTTAACAAAAATTATTTTCTCAATCCATTTTTTTTAATAACTTCCATACATTCATTTAATTATGTTGTTTTTGAATGATTTAAAACTTATTTATTCAACAAGATTTTTAAATATGAAATGGGTATTTGTAGTGTTTTGTATAGTTGCTGTAAACGTTGTTTTCTCGCAGAAAAGTATGGTTGTTGATGAGCTTAAGTATGAATGTAAATATTTGTTGACATATCAACCAGATTCTACTTCCGCAGAAAATAAGAGAAGTGAAATAATGCTTTTACAAATTGGCAAAACTACTTCTAAGTTTATAAGTGAAGGAATGAAGACTATTGATTCTGTCTCAAAAGAAATGGCATCGAATCAAGTAGGCAGTATTGATGTGGGAGCTGTGTTTAGTAAAATACCACGAACTAAGATAAAGGAAATTGTCTATAAAAACCATCCAATAAATAAAATAAGTGTTATAGAAATTGTGGCTAGAGATCATTATTTGTATGAGGAAGACTTGAAGAAATTAAACTGGAAAATTTTAGCAGATACAAAAGAAATTAATGGGCAACAATGTCAAAAAGCAACTTTAAATTATGGTGGGAGAAATTATGAAGCATGGTTTTCAAAAGAGATTCCAATTTCGGAAGGGCCTTATAAGTTTAATGGTTTGCCAGGTCTTATTGTATTTATGAAAGATGAAAAAGAACACTACAAATATGAATTGATAGCTGTTTCATCAAAAAATAATCAATCAATATATTTTGAGAATGATAATTTTATAAAACTAACTAAATCAGAATTTCACGAACAAAAGAAAAAATTTTATGAGAATTTTCTTTTGAATGCTCAAAATAGTGGATTAACGCTGAAGTTTGATAATCCAAACGATAGGAAAAAATTACAATCTAAACTTAAAAACAATAACAATAACCCGATAGAATTGAAATTTGATTAGTAAAGATTAAAAAGTTGAGGTACTGTAAACTATAGGTTTAAATAGAAAAATATGAATTTAAAAGTTTTAATTTTAAGTATAATTTGGTTGGGTTCGTTTCAGGTTGTTTTTTCTCAAATCAATTTAAAAGACACTATAAATTACGAGTTTGTTTATGATTTTTCATATCAGGAAAACAATGTAGATACATTAAGTAAGAAAACCTCTACTATGGTTTTAAAAGTAGCCAACAATTTTTCATACTATATAAATAATGAAAACATGAGGTTGCGCGAAATGTTTAGTGCTTATAGAGGGTCTAATCAAATGCCAGTAATAAAATCACGACCAAAAACTAGGTTGTTATACGTTGTAATAAAAGATTTTAAAAAGGGCGAATTAAGTTTTAGCGACCGAATAGGAACGTCTTATTACTATTACACTCAGCCCATGAATCAATTTAAATGGAAGTTGGTAAATGAGGAAAAGGATATTTTAGGCTATACATGTAAAAAGGCAACTATGCAATTTGCAGGTAGAGATTATATTGCTTGGTATGCAACCGATATCCCAATATCGGACGGGCCATACAAGTTTAACGGTCTTCCAGGGTTAATACTTTCTATTTACGATGAAAAAAAACATTATGAGTTTACTGTTAGAAGTATCGAAAAAGTGAGTTATTTCTTTGCAACGAAAGATGAGTTTTTTGATCATATTGAAATGAGTAAATCAAATTTTGATGAACTTTTAGAAAGGTACAGGCAAAAACCGTCTGCAATGTTAAATACTGGAGGAATACAATTTCCGAAAGAATTGCTTGAAAAAGCAGATAGAAGAGCTAAAGAAAGGTTGCAGTATGAAAATAATCCATTGGAATTGACAAATGAATGAAGCAAATAGTATTTTGGATATTATTTTTTACTGTAAAAATAGGCTGTGCTCAAGCTGTAATTAGCGGGAAAGTATCAGACTCTTTAAAAATACCAATATCTGGGGTTAGTGTTGTTGTAAACGTAAAAAACACCGATTCGATACTTGCTTACGATATAACAAATGGTCAAGGTGATTTTAGTATAGCGTTTACTTCAGAAGACGAAATGGTAGATGTTGTAGCAAAAAGTATGGGGTTTGCTACATTCAAAATAGCAGTTGTAAATAAAAGTCAGACCCTCAATTTTACGTTAAAAGAACAGGTAACCGAGTTAAAGGAAGTCGTCGTGAAATCTTCTCCAATTACCCAAAAAGGCGACACAATCAATTACAATGTAAGTAGTTTTGCTAAACAAGAAGACAGGTCGATTGCCGATGTTATAAAAAATATGCCTGGAATTGAAGTGTTGAGCGATGGACAAATACTTTATCAAGGGAAACCAATCAATAAATATTATATTGAAGGATTGGATTTGCTAGAAGGAAAGTACAACCTTGCAAATAATAATTTACCGCATGCCGAAGTTTCGCAAGTTCAAATATTAGAGAATCATCAGCCAATAAAAATTTTAGACAGCTTAGTATATTCCGATCGTGCAGCTTTAAATATTAAACTTAAAAACAGTTATACTTTTACAGGGCAAGCCGAAATTGGGAGTGGAGCATCTCCATTGCTTAGAAAAGTAAATATAACTCCGATGTTGTTTTCGAAAAAACAGCAGATGCTCACTTCTTATCAAACCAATAATACAGGTGAGAATGTAGCCTCGCAACTTAAAAAGCTAACAATTGAAGATTTATTAGATCAATTTGAACGAAATGATACAAAAGAAGATTGGTTGGCTATTCAACCTATAGAACAGCCTGTATTTAAGGAGCAACGTTGGCTAGACAATAACGTGCATTTACTTACATTTAACTTTTTGCAAAAATTAAAAAACGATTATGAGTTGCGTGTAAATACATCTCATTTAAATGATTACCAACAGCAAAGAGGGTATACAGATACACGTTATTTTGTAAATGCTGATACGGTAATGTTGTTGGAACAAAAATACAATCAATTGTATAGTAATTCTCTAGAAACGATTGCGACTCTTCAGAAAAACACTAAAGAAAATTACTTTAAAAATAGTCTTAAGTTTAACGGATATTGGGATGGGCAACGCGGAACAGTTGAGCTTACCGATGAAAATGTCAATCAAAATTTGAGTAATAAGTATTTTCGATTGTCGAATGATTTTAAAGTTTTGTTTCCGTTAGGGAAGCAAATAGCAACATTAAAATCGTATGTAGCTTTTAGTAAAGTTCCGCAATCTTTATCGGTTATGCCAGGGCAGTTTAGCGGTTTGTTAAACAATGGCGCATCGTATAATGAGGTTGTTCAAGATGTAGTTCAGCATACTTTTTACACAAATAATTTTGTAGAGTTTTCCAAAGGATGGAAGAATTTTAGTTTTAATCCTAAAGTTGGTTTTTTAGTTGAAAAGCAACAGCTAGATACAGAAATTTTGACATCCGAAACATTGCAAACTTCCAATTTTCAAAACAACTTAGATTGGTTTCATACCAAGCTTTATTTTCATTTAAAAACACAATATAAAGTTGAGAATTGGCGTGTGGAGTTGAGCTCGCCGATAAATTACAATCGTTATGTGTTAGAAGATAAACCTCTCGATGAAGCGCAAGAATTATCCAAAGTAACTTTCGAGCCAAGACTATCTTTGAAATATGATGTTTCTGGGTTTTGGAGTTTGGGTACATCTAGTGGGTTGAGCAATAGTTTTGGAACTATAAACCAAGTGTATTACAATTATATTTTGCAAAACTATCGAAACATCCAGCGTATAGATGCTCCTTTGCCTGTGGTGAGAAACTTGAATTATTCCTTCTTTGTAAATTACCGCAACCCTATTTCGGCTTTGTTTTTTAATGTAATTTATAATTATTCAAACAGTAAAAACAACCTGCTGTATGAGAGTTTTATTTTAGACAATGGCGCTGTTGAGTTGCAAGCAGTACCGCAAAATAATTATCGCGACAATCATAATCTGTCTTTTAAAGGAAGTAAATATTTTAGTGATATCAGTACAAACCTAACTTTTGGTACTAGATATGGTTTACAGAGCTTTCAGCAACTATTAAATTCAGAATTAACAGATGTTGAAAATCAAAATTGGCAATTTAATGGCAAAATAGATATAGATATTACCGATTGGTTAAATACAGAATTAAGTAGTGTTTTTCAATATTCAAATAGTAAAATTCAGCAACAAAAAAATAAAACAATAGCGCAACAATTCCATGAGCTAAACATTAATTTATATCCGAGTAAAAATCATTATGTTGGGTTAAATACCGAGTATGTGAGTAACAATTTGTACTCTAAAACAGACACCAATCTTTTTGCAGATGTTGTTTACAAGTATACTTGGCAAAAAAAGAATGTCGATTTTGGGTTGAGGTGGAGTAATATTTTTAATACTGAAAATTACAACACTGTAAATGTGAGTGAATACAGTTATGTAGCAACACGTTTTAACCTTAGACCGCAACAATTATTGCTGAGTGTTAAGTTTTCGCTATAACGTTTTAAAAATAAACCCTCACAAACGGCATAAAAGGTGTTCCGTAAATGCTTTTGTCTTCGTCGTAAAGTACATCGTATCGAACTCCAATTGTAACAGGGCCAGTGTTGTATCCTGCTCCTAAGTGCAACGCAGGGTACCAATATTCATCTTTAAAATCTGGAATTCCATCGTATTCAAAGCTTCGGTTTACATGGAGTTCTTCAAATTCTGCGGAAAGTTGAATTTCTCTAATTGGGCTATAAAAACCAAGTACGCTTCCACCAAAAACGGTTGCTGTATAATTGCGTTCGTCAGAATAAGTAAAATTAAGTCCAATACCAGTAGCAAACTTTTCATTTACATGGTAAACAGCACTTGGCGTAATAGACGCACTAAAAAAATCGTTTCCAAAACCTAATCCTAAGCCTCCACCAAAACTTACGCGATTCCAAAAATTAGGATTTCTATAAGTTTGAGTCATTTGCGCAGTAGTAAAATGAGTGATTCCTAACAATATGAAGAATAAGATGTATTTTTTAAAACAACTGTTGTTATAAATATGCATATCAATAAATTTTATCTTATAAATATATTAAAACTATGTAGCAATAATCTCAAATATTGTATTTTTGTATAAATTTTGTCTAAATAGAGACAGTGAAAAGATAACATGGATAAATATTCCTTTTTAAACGCGGCAAATACCGCTTTTTTTGCGGACTTATACGATCAATACTTAATTAATCCGGATAGTGTAGAGCCAAGCTGGAGAGCTTTCTTTCAAGGCTTTGATTTTGGAGTGGAAACTTCGGTTTCTGAAAACTTCGATGCAGACACGGTAACCATTCAAAACATGAACTCGGGAGAGAAAATCGAAATCTCTCAAGATGTTTACAAAGAATTTCAAGTAGTACGCCTTATCGACGGCTACAGAAGTCGTGGGCATTTGTTTACCAAAACAAACCCAGTTCGTGAGCGTAGAAAATACGAGCCTACGTTGGCAATTGAAAATTTTGGATTGGCAACTTCCGATTTGGCTACAGTTTTTAATGCAGGAGAAATTTTAGGAATTGGTCCGTCAACTTTACAAGAAATCATCAATCATTTAGAAGCAATTTATTGCGATGCTATCGGGATTGAGTATATGTATATTCGTAACCCAGAGCGTAAGCAATGGATTCAGAATTGGTTAAATGTAAACGACAATCATCCGAAGTTTAATGAAGATGAGAAGAAAAATATTTTAAGAAAACTAAACGAAGCTATTTCTTTTGAAAACTTTTTGCATACCAAATATGTTGGGCAAAAGCGTTTTTCATTGGAAGGTAACGAGTCGCTTATTCCTGCTTTGGACACTTTGGTAGAGAAAGCTGCCGACATGGGCGTGCAACAATTCGTTATGGGAATGGCGCACCGTGGACGCTTAAATGTACTTACAAACATTTTTGGGAAATCGGCTAAAGATATTTTTAGTGAGTTCGACGGAAAAGACTACGAGCTTGATATTTTTGATGGAGACGTAAAATATCACTTAGGTTGGACGAGTGACCGCGAAACAAAAAGCGGGAAGAAAATAAATATGAATATTGCTCCAAATCCTTCACACTTAGAAACCGTAGGAGCGGTAGTGGAAGGAATTACTAGAGCAAAACAAGACAGACATTACAAAGAAGACTTTTCTAAAGTATTGCCAATTGTAGTGCATGGAGATGCCGCTATTGCTGGGCAAGGAATTGCTTATGAAGTGGTGCAAATGGCACTTTTAGACGGGTATAAAACGGGTGGTACGATTCATATTGTGGTAAACAACCAAATTGGATTTACAACCAATTACTTAGATGCGCGTTCATCTACTTATTGTACCGATGTTGGAAAAGTTACCCTGTCGCCAGTATTGCATGTAAATGCCGATGATGCTGAAGCAGTAGTGCACGCAGCAAAATTTGCATTAGATTATAGAATGACCTTCGGAAGAGATGTATTTATCGATCTTTTAGGTTATAGAAAATACGGACATAACGAAGGAGACGAACCTCGTTTTACACAACCTAAACTTTATAAAGCAATTGCGAAGCACGAAAATCCGCGAGATATTTATGCTGATAAATTGAAAAAAGAAGGTGTGATAGACGATTCGTATGTGAAGAAACTCGAAGACGATTATAAAGCATCGCTTGAAGAAAAATTAGAAGATTCTCGAAAAGAAGAAAAAACTGTCATTACACCTTTTATGCAAGACGAGTGGAAAGGTTTCAACCCTTGCTTAGAAGACAGAATGATGGAAACCATCGACACTTCTTATCCAAAAGACAAACTTACAGTTATTGCAGAAGCGGTAACCAATCTTCCGGAAGGGAAGAAGTTTATGCGTAAAATCGAAAAACTTATCAAAGAAAGAAACAAAATGTTCTTTGAAACCGATAAGTTGGATTGGGCAATGGGAGAAATGTTGGCGTACGGATCTTTATTAGAAGAAGGTTTTGGAGTGCGTTTATCGGGGCAAGATGTTGAAAGAGGTACTTTCTCGCATCGTCATGCGGTGATAAAAGTTGAAGATTCAGAAGAAGAAATTGTATTGCTTAACGAGTTAGGAAAAAATCAAAATGCACATTTCGATGTGTTTAACTCTTTCCTTTCGGAATATGGAGTTGTTGGTTTTGATTATGGATATGCCATGGCAAGTCCAGATACGCTAACGATTTGGGAAGCGCAGTTTGGTGACTTCAGTAATGGAGCACAAATTATGATCGACCAATACATTTCGGCTGCCGAAGATAAATGGAAATTGCAAAACGGACTCGTAATGTTATTGCCACACGGGTACGAAGGGCAAGGAGCCGAGCACTCTTCAGCAAGAATGGAGCGTTATTTACAACTATGCGCAAAGGATAATATGTTTGTTGCTGATGTTACTACGCCTGCAAACTTGTTCCATTTGTTAAGAAGACAAATGAAAGCCGATTACAGAAAGCCTTTAATTGTATTTACTCCTAAGAGTTTATTGAGGCATCCAAAAGTAGTTTCATCTGTAGATGAATTTGTAAACGGAAGATTTCAAACAGTTATAGATGATGCGGAAGCTTCCGTAGAAAAAGTAAAAACATTGGTGTTCTGTACAGGAAAATTCTATTACGACTTATTGGCTGTAAAAGAAGAAGAAAACAGAGAAGATGTTGCGCTAGTTAGATTGGAGCAATTATTCCCATTACCAGCAGCAGAAATGCGAGCAGTAATCGAGAAATACAGTAACGCAGAAGAAGTAGTTTGGGCACAAGAAGAACCTCGTAACATGGGTGCTTGGAGTCATTTATTACTTCATTTTGAAGAAGCGCGTACCTTTAGAGTTGCTTCCAGACGTTTTTATGCGGCTCCAGCAGCAGGTAGTGCAACGCGTTCTAAACGCAGACATCAACAGGTTATTGAATATGTTTTTGATAAAACCAAAGACAATATGCAACGTAAAGCGAAATAATCTATATTTATATTAAAATTTAAGAAAGTTAGACAACAACATATAAAACTAAAATAAAGAACAATGGTTTTAGAAATGAAAGTTCCCTCTCCTGGGGAATCGATTACAGAAGTAGAGATAGCAGAATGGCTAGTGGAAGACGGAGATTATGTAGAGAAAGATCAAGCAATTGCTGAAGTAGATTCAGATAAAGCTACCTTAGAATTACCAGCAGAAGCAAGCGGAATTATTACGCTTAAAGCTGAAGAAGGAGATGCAGTAGCTGTTGGAGAAGTGGTTTGTTTAATCGATACTTCTGCAGAGAAACCTGCAGGTGGTGCAGATGCATCAGCTGAAAAGGCAAAAGAAGCGCCAAAGAAAGAAGAAAAAGCAGCTCCAGCTGAAAAAGCTCCGGAGAAAAAAGAAACATACGCAAGTGGTACTGCAAGTCCAGCAGCCAAAAAAGTACTTGCTGAAAAAGGAATTAATCCTCAAGAAGTTCAAGGAACAGGAAAAGACGGTCGTATTACAAAAGACGATGCAGTAAAAGCTACTCCTTCTTTAGGAACTCCAGGAGCAGGAAGTCGTGGTTCTGAGCGTACAAAACTTTCTATGTTAAGACGTAAAGTGGCAGAGCGTTTGGTTTCAGTAAAAAATGAAACAGCTATGCTTACTACTTTTAACGAAGTAGATATGGGACCAATTTTTGAGCTTCGTAAACAATATAAAGATGAATTTAAGACGAAGCACAATGTAGGTCTTGGGTTTATGAGTTTCTTTACAAAAGCAGTTGTACGTGCTTTAGAAATGTATCCTGCAGTTAATTCAATGATTGATGGTAAAGAAATGGTAAGTTACGATTTCTGCGACATTAGTATTGCGGTTTCTGGACCAAAAGGATTAATGGTTCCTGTAGTGAGAAATGCCGAAAACTTAAGCTTTAGAGGTATTGAAGCTGAAATTAAACGTTTGGCAATTCGTGCGCGTGAAGGAGAAATTACAGTAGATGAAATGACAGGAGGTACATTTACAATTACTAACGGAGGTGTTTTTGGTTCGATGTTGTCTACACCAATTATCAACCCTCCACAAAGTGCAATTTTAGGAATGCACAATATTGTTGAGCGTCCAATTGCTAGAGATGGAGCTATTGCTATAGCACCTATTATGTATGTTGCTTTATCTTACGATCACCGTATTATCGACGGAAAAGAATCAGTAGGATTTTTAGTAGCAATTAAAGAAGCATTAGAAAGTCCAGAAGAATTATTGATGGATGGAAATGCTAAAAAAGCATTAGAGCTATAAAAGTTTAAGTTTTATAAAATTAAAAAACGCCCACGTAAAGTTGGGCGTTTTTTGTTTTGGTGGCTAATATATCAAATTTCTAAATTGATAAAACCAGAAAAAGGTTCATAAGAACGGTGATCATAGCTAACGAAACAATCGTTATGGTTAAGTTAATGTCGTTGGAGTTTTTTTGTTGTTTAGCTTCTGCCTCCATGATCTTTTCTTTTAGATTGGTGATGTAAAAATCAACAAACTATACAGAAATATCAAAGGGAATTTTACCCTATTTATTTTCTCAAATATATTGATATTCAGATAAATAAAGTAACTTTGTCGTAAGAATAATGAATATGAGATAAAATAGACCTATTTAAAAAGTATTGAAAATCAAGGAAGCAGTGTTGGGAGAAAGATAAAAGCTGTTTGAGCGACGCGAGTTCTTTTTATCTGAGGAGGATGGTTCCGTAGATTTTTTGATGCTTTTTTAATCAGTCTTGACTTTTTTGTTTCGTTTTTGTGTCAAGGCAAAAATGAAAAAATATCAAATATTTGAAATAAAAAAGTTAAAGGTTTTATATGTTGGTATTTATATCGTACTGAGGTTAAATAAATAAGAAAGATGAAATTTAAATTATTTATAAATGACCTATTTTAAATACAATGTTTTCTTCTGATAATCAATTACAGCTTTTGCTTTTTTCAAAATATCGGCACCAATAATACCATGTACAGGTAAGGCGTTATGAATGGTAAGAGCTGAGTTTACGTGTGTTAAGTCGAAGAGTACAATTTTCACTTTTTTACGTTTCCATGTTTCCATTTCAAGTGAATTCTTTTTAGAAACTTGTGTGAGCATATTGGTAGCGCCAGCGCCAGCGGCTTTTACTTCGGAAGCTTCGGTTTCCAAATTAAAATGTTCAATACAATCCAAGCCAACACAAGTATTGGAAGCGCCTGTGTCGAGAATAAATCTGCCAGAAATTCCGTTTATTTTTGCAACCACTTCAAAATGATTTGTTTTCGTGAAGTTTAAAGGAACTTTGATATATCCTTTTTCAGTTAGAAATTTCTTTAGGCTTTGCATTATCTCTTTTAATTTTATGCAAATATAGCCGTTTAAACTATTACTTTTGCGCCATGATTTTTACAGATACACATACACATTTATATAGCGAAGCCTTTGATGAAGATCGTGACGAAATGATGCAAAGAGCACTAGATGCTGGTGTAGAACGCTTTTTTATTCCTGCAATCGATTCTACGTATACCGAAGCTATGTTCGCTTTAGAGAAAAACTATCCAGACAATGTTTTTTTAATGACGGGTTTGCATCCTACGCATGTAAAAGAAAATTATACAGATGAATTGGCGCATATTGAAGCTTTGTTAAACGAACGTAGTTTTTATGCCATTGGAGAAATAGGAATTGATTTGTATTGGGATAAAACTTTTTTAAAACAACAGCAAGACGCTTTCAGACATCAAATACAGCTTGCAAAAAAGTACAAACTTCCAATTGTAATTCATTGTAGAGATGCTTTTGATGAGGTTTTTGAAGTGTTAGAATCGGAAAAAGGAACCGATCTTTTTGGTATTTTTCACTGTTTTACAGGAACATTAGCACAAGCTAAACAAGCACTTTCTTATAATATGAAATTAGGAATTGGAGGCGTGGTTACATTTAAGAACGGCAAAATAGACAAGTTTTTAAATGAAATTCCGCTTTCGGAAATTGTGCTTGAAACAGACGCACCATACCTAGCACCTACACCTTACCGCGGAAAACGAAATGAGAGTGTTTACCTTACCGAAGTTGCAGGGAAATTGGTAGATGTGTACCAGCTTCCGTTAGAAACCATTGTTGAAACTACCACGCAAAACTCAAAAGATGTATTTGGAGTTTAACACCAACTTAGCTTTGGTATAAACTAAATTTTGTTTTTTTGCCTTTAAACAAGTGTCCGAGTGATTACAATAGACGATATACGACCTTATTACGACAGCGAAGTAAACGATGCGCTTTTAAAATTTATGGCACACCCAATGGTGATGGCAATGCTTCAGTTTACCTTTCCTGAAAAAAGTGTCGAAGAAATAGGCGACCTCGTAAAGAGTTGCCACTCAATTAGAGATTTTCAAACAAAAATAATTTACAAGAGTGTAAATGCGGTGCTCGATAAAAGCTCGGAAGGTTTTTCTACGGAAGGATTTGACAAGCTCACACCAGGAGTACCATATTTGTTTATTTCAAACCATCGAGATATTATTCTCGATACCTCCTTGCTGAATGTTGCTTTATACGATAACGGGCTCGTGATGACGGCTTCTGCAATTGGCGATAATTTAGTGAAAAAGCCATTTTTGATGGCATTATCTCGATTAAATAGAAGTTTTATTATCAAAAGAGATTTGTCGCCTCGCGAAATGTTGAAAAGTTCGCAATTGGTGTCCTCTTATATAAAGGATGCACTTCAGCAAGAAAATAGATCCATTTGGATAGCGCAACGAGAAGGGAGAACCAAAAACGGAGACGACCAAACTCAACAAGGTGTTTTAAAAATGTTGGCGCTTGCAAACGACGAAGCTGAAGTGATGGACTATTTTAAAAAACTACAAATTGTTCCTGTGTCGATTTCTTATGAATACGACCCTACCGATGTGTTGAAAATGCCAGAATTGATGGCAAAGCATCATGAAATTGAATATGTAAAATCGAGTAATGAAGATTTTAATAGTATTTTAAAAGGAATTACAGGAAGAAAAAAACGCATTCATATTTCTGCGGGCGAAGTGCTTTCTAAAACTTTAGATGAAATAAAAGAAAGCGGAGAGCCAAATAATAAACAATTTCAAATGTTGGCGGAAGCTATTGATGCGGAAATTCATAAAAATTACAAATTGTGGCCGTCAAATTATTTGGCGTACGATATGCTTTATAAAACCGATAAGTTTTCTTCTTTTTATACCGATGCCGAAAAGCGTCAGTTTAAACGTCGCGTAAAGCGAAGAGTGGAAGCAGGAAATAAAGTTGCGTTAGAAAACTTTTTAAGGATGTATGCAAATCCTGTGGTAAATCAAATAAAAGATTAAAACATGCAGTCTAAAATTTTACTTATTTATACAGGTGGAACCATTGGGATGGTGAAAGATTTTGAAACGGGAGCACTTCATGCGTTTAATTTTGATGAATTGCTGAAACGTATTCCAGAACTTTCACATTTAGATTGCGACATCGATACTTTTTCGTTTGAAGAACCAATCGATTCTTCTAATATGAATCCGCAGTACTGGGTTCAAATTGTAGAAATTATAGAAAAAAACTATGAAGCTTACGATGGTTTTGTTGTGTTGCATGGTAGCGATACAATGAGTTATACAGCATCGGCATTGAGTTTTATGCTTGAGAATTTATCAAAACCTGTAATTTTTACGGGGTCTCAACTTCCAATAGGCGATTTGCGTACCGATGCCAAAGAAAATTTAATTACCAGTATTCAAATAGCATCTTTAAAGAAAAACGGAAATGCTGTTATTAGAGAAGTGTGTTTGTATTTTGAATATAAATTGTACCGCGCTAACCGAACTACTAAAATAAATGCAGAGCACTTTCAAGCATTTGCATCGTTAAATTATCCGCCGTTGGCAGAAAGTGGGGTACATTTAAAAGTAAACCACGAATATTTATTGAAGCCCAATAGAAAAAAACTGGTGGTGCACAAAACCATGGATGTAAATATTGCGCTTGTAAAACTTTTTCCTGGAATTAATGAAAACACATTAAGTTGTTTGTTTGGAAATCCAAATACCAAAGCAATTATATTAGAAACTTATGGTGCTGGAAATGCTCCAACCGAAAAATGGTTTGAGGATTTGCTAAAAAAAACCATAAAATCTGGCAAAATTATAGTCAATGTGACTCAATGTTCGGGAGGAAGTGTAATAATGGGGCAATATGAAACGAGTTCTCATCTAAAAAAAGCAGGGGTAATTAACGGAAAAGACATCACAACAGAGGCAGCAATAACAAAATTGATGTATTTGTTGGGGAATAATATTCAACGTAAAGTGTTCAAAACCATATATGAAACCTCATTAAGAGGCGAAATGGCTTAAAATTAACGACATAAATTTTAACAACTAAAAAAAAATTCGTTATTTGGCGCTCTAAAGCTATACGTTAAAAAGAGAGGTGGCCGAGTGGTCGAAGGCGCACGCCTGGAAAGTGTGTATACGTCAAAAGCGTATCGAGGGTTCGAATCCCTTCCTCTCTGCTTGTAGTTTTTAATGTTTAATAACATTTTTTTTTTATCTTTAACCCTATTAACGAACAAATTTAAGTTTAGAAGAAATGAAAAGACTATTCTCTATGCTGGCAATTGCCGGATTATTGGCTCTTAACGCAACAACTGCCAACGCAAAGGATTTTACTCCAGTTGTGGCTGATCAAATTTCAGAAATTGTTGCTATCGACGATGCTTCAACAGCATTAGTACAAGACGAAGCTCCTGCTGCAGAAGCAAAAGGTTTCCAACAAGTCCTAAAAGAAAAATTCATCCAAGGGGGTGCAGGTTTCATGGGAATTGTACTATTATGTTTAATCTTAGGATTAGCAGTGGCTATCGAAAGAATTATTTTCTTGAACATGGCAACAACAAACACTAAAAAGCTTACTCAAAAAGTAGAAGATGCATTAGCGTCTGGTGGAGTAGAAGCTGCAAAAGAAGTTTGTAGAAACACAAGAGGTCCTATTGCATCAATTTACTATCAAGGATTAGACAGAGTTGACGAAGGTGTTGACGCTGCTGAAAAAGCTGTTGTAGCTTACGGTGGTGTGCAAATGGGTCAATTAGAGAAAAACGTTTCTTGGTTGTCTTTATTCATCGCTATTGCTCCGATGTTAGGATTCATGGGTACAGTAATCGGGATGATTCAAGCATTCGAAAAAATTAGTGCAGCAGGTGGACTAGATGCATCTCTTATTGCAGGAGATATCCAGGTAGCCTTATTAACAACAGTATTTGGTCTTATCGTGGCTATTATACTTCAAATTTTCTACAACTATATCATCGCTAAAATTGATAGTATCGTAAACAGCATGGAAGATGCTTCTATCACTTTAGTAGATATGTTAGTAGATCACAAAAAATAATAAGCACTAAATTTTAATTCAAGATATGTATAAAATAGCTAAAATATTAGCAATAATACTTAGTGTAATCGGATTTGTACTATGGGTTATGATAGTGCAGTCTGACGACAACGAAGGTGTTGTTAGCTTAATGATAAGTCTAGGTTTATGGCTAACTGTAATTATAGCAGGAATTACCTTGGTACTTTCGCTTATAGGTTTAGCCTCAGACGGAGAGAAATTAAAAAAATCTTTAATTTCTGTTGGAGCGTTCGCCATCATTCTATTAGTAAGTTACTTTGTACTTGCTACTGGTAAAGATGTTGATCTTAACGACATGGCCAACAGAGGTATCGAAGCTACCGAAGGAACAGTTAAAACTGTAGGCGCTGGTTTATGGTCGTTCTACTTATTGGCTGCAGTTGCTGTAGTTGCAATGGTAGTAGGAGGATTTAAAAAACAATAATTTAAAAAACATTTATATAACATGGCAAGAAGAGGAGCACCACCTGAAGTAAACGCAGGATCTATGGCGGATATCGCTTTCCTACTCTTGATCTTTTTCTTGGTAACTACTACCATTGAAACAGATGCAGGTTTAGATAGAAAGCTGCCACCAATAGAGCCTCCTACAGAGAATCCACCTGTTATTAAGCAAAAAAACATCTTTACAGTAGTTGTAAATAAAAACAACGATTTACTTGTTGAAGATGAACCAATGGAGCTTAAAAACTTAAGAAAAGCTGCAGTAGATTTTCTTGATAATGGAGGAGGAACTGGCGAAAAAGGAGAGCCTTGTGATTACTGTCAAGGAGCTAAGAGCCCAGAATCTTCTGACCACCCTAGCAAAGCTGTAATTTCTTTACAGAACGATAGGTTGACAGAATACGGGACATATATAGCAGTGCAAAACGAATTGGTTGCTGCATATAATGAATTGAGAAATAGAGAAGCGCAAAGACTTTACGGTAGAGATTTTACGGAAATGAATGCTACGTATTTAGATCCTAAAACTCCAGACGCTGCTAAAGACGAGTTAAAACCTAAGTTAGAGCGTATTCAGCAAATGTATCCTCAAAAATTATCTGAGGCAGAACCAAAAAGTAACTAATTAAATTAGTATAGCTATTATGGCAAAATTCACAAAGAAAAAGAAAGGGGACTTACCAGCGGTATCAACCGCATCGTTGCCAGATATCGTATTCATGTTGTTATTTTTCTTCATGACGGTAACTACAATGAAAGATAGTTCACTGATGATAAAAAATGAATTGCCTTATGCTGATCAAGTTCAAAAACTTGATAAAAAAGACAGGGTAATTTATATCTACGCAGGTAAGCCTAGCCCTCGCTACCAAGATAAATTTGGTACCGCTGCAAAAATTCAGTTAAATGATAAATTTGCAGACGTATCAGAAGTAGCGAACTACGTACTTGCTGAGAGAGCTTCAAAGCGTGAGGAGTTACAAAACGTACTTACAACTGCTTTGAAAGTTGATAACGAAACCAATATGGGACTCGTATCGGATATTAAACAAGAATTGAGAAAAATTAATGCTTTAAAGATTAATTATACCACCAAAAATGGTACCTCTTTTCAAAACTTGAAATAATCCATTTCAGTTAAACTTATATTTAAAAAACGCTTCATGTATTTACATCGAAGCGTTTTTTATTTCTACTCATTTTAACTTTTTCTATTACCTTTACGTTGCTAAATCATTATTCATTTGAAAAAGGTAACTTTTATTATTTTTATTTTATGTACTCATTTTGCAACAGCGCAACAAGATTCTCTTTATGTCTTGGAAGCTGATGATAAGTATGTAGAAGATCAATTTTATGTAGGGGTGAATTATAATTTGCTTACGAAATCGCCTAGCGGAATTGGTCAAAGTAGCTTTTCATACGGGATTATTGGAGGTTTTATTAAAGATATTCCGATTAATCGAAGAAGAAACATTGGTTTTGGTTTAGGAGCAGGATTATCATTTAATGCACTTTATACCGATTTATTGGCTACGGAAGAAGCCGATGGAAGTATTTCTTATCAGGCAGTTCCAGATGATATTTCATATAAAAGGAATAAACTTTCTCTCAATTTTGTAGAATTTCCAATCGAGTTTAGATGGCGTTCTTCTGTTGCTGAAGATTATCGCTTTTGGCGAATTTATTCAGGAGTACGTATTTCATACCTCTTCTCTGGGAATTCTAAATTTGTAACCGATTCAGAAACAATAAAATTTAAAAACCCAGATATTAGAGATCTACAATATGGTATTTACCTAAGTTTTGGGTACAATACTTGGAATTTTTACGCGCAGTACGATTTAACCAATGTTTTTGAAGACGATTTGTATACTGTAAACAATGAATCTTTAGAGTTGAGTGTGCTAAAAGCGGGACTCATCTTCTACATTTTATAACCAATAGCCAAAGGTTATAAACTGTGTTATTCCACCTAGAAATACTCCTACAGCTATTTCGGATAGATCGTTTTTCTGTAGATACAGTCTAATAGTCGCTACAAGTCCTAATACAAATATTATTGCTGAAATTCCTAACGTGATGTTGGTTTCGTAGTGGAATGACAAACCCAAAATAAAGACTAATAATGCGCTTATTGCCATTGCGTGGATACTTGCCTTAAAATTTAGATAAACCATAATCAAACAGCTTAATAGTGCGCCTAGAATCCCGACGAAAAAGAAGTAAAGTTCTTCTGAAAAATCTATAGTGGTAATCTTCTGAAAAGTGATATAGATTAAAATGATCGCAATGTAAAGTGGTATTTTCTTTTCTTTTGCCGTTTCAATTTCGTTTCCTGTTATCCATCCTAAGTTTTTCAGTAATAAAAAAAGTATAAGCGGAATAATAACTGTGAGGATGAGCACTGCCAAAACAACCAACCTTTTTGTTTCGTAGGTGTTGTATTTTGGCGTGATTAAAAAATACAGCACAGTGCCTACTAATGGGATGAAAAGCGGATTTATAACTTGCGAAAGTATTTTAGAGAGCAAACGCATTTATATTTCTTTTCTAAGTCGTGCCACAGGAATGTGCAATTGTTCTCTATATTTTGCCACTGTTCTACGTGCTATTGGGTATCCTTTTTCTTTTAAAATTGAAGCCAATTTATCGTCGGTAAGTGGTTTTCTTTTGTCTTCTTCATTAATAACAGTTTCTAGTATTTTCTTGATTTCTCGTGTAGAAACATCTTCCCCTTCGTCGTTTTTCATCGATTCAGAAAAGAATTCTTTAATTAGTTTTGTTCCGTAGGGAGTGTCTACATATTTGCTATTTGCCACTCTGGAAACTGTAGAAACGTCCATCCCAATTTGGTCTGCAATATCTTTTAAAATCATGGGTTTGAGTTTTCGCTCGTCGCCCGTTAAAAAATATTCTTCCTGATAATGCATAATACAATTCATGGTAACGTATAACGTTTCTTGACGTTGTTTTATAGCATCAATAAACCACTTTGCCGCGTCTAGTTTTTGCTTTATAAATTGCACAGCATCCTTTTGAGATTTCGATTTTGACTTGGTGTCTTTGTAGCCTTTCAGCATATTGTTATACTCTCTAGAAACATGCAATTCTGGAGCGTTTCGTCCGTTTAAGGTAAGTTCCAACTCGCCATCTACAATTCTAATGGTAAAGTCTGGAACAACGTGCTCAACGATACGATTGTTCCCAGCATACGAACCTCCAGGTTTTGGATTGAGGCGTTCAATTTCATGTATGGCATCTCTTAGTTCTTCTTCAGTAATATTGTATTTCTGAATTAAACGCGTATAATGTTTTTTGGTAAACTGATCGAACGACTTGTCAATAATTTCATAAGCCAATTCGGTACTTTTTGACGGACTTTTTCGGTCTAGTTGAATAAGTAAACACTCTTGTAAGTTTTGAGCACAAACTCCCGCAGGATCGAGTTGTTGCGTAATATGCAATATTCTTTCAACTTGTGCTTCATCCGTATATACGTTTTGTGTAAAAGCCAAATCGTCTACAATGTCTGGAATTGCTCTTCGGATGTAACCACTTTCATCTACACTACCAACAAGAAATTCAGCAATATCTCTTTCTTCGTCATTCAGTCTAAATGTATTTAATTGATTGATTAAATGCTGATGAAAAGAAGTTCCCGCGGCATACGGTACTGTTTTTTCATCATCGTCGCTACTGTAATTATTGGTTTGTAGGCGGTATTCTGGCACTTCGTCGTCGCTTAAATATTCGTCTACATTTATATCTTCAGCATTAATAGAATCGCTATCGTAATCGTCCTGCATGCTGTTGTCAATATCGTCATTATCGTATTCGTTTACCGAATCGTCTTTTCCACTTTCGAGCGCAGGATTTTCTTCAAGCTCTTGTTTGAGGCGTTGCTCAAAAGCTTGTGTAGGCAACTGTATCAATTTCATTAATTGAATTTGTTGCGGCGATAATTTCTGCGATAATTTAAATTGTAAGTGCTGTTTAAGCATAAAAAAACCTTTATATAAAAATAAAAAAACTAGCTATATGAAACGTATTCACATGCTAGTTTTATTGTTTTTTGATGTTAATTTATTCTAAAATTCGGCGTTTTGCGGAGTTCTAGGGAAAGGAATAACGTCTCTAATGTTGGTCATTCCGGTGGTAAATAATACCAAACGCTCAAATCCGAGTCCAAAACCACTATGTGTTGCGGTACCAAATTTACGAAGCTCTAAGTACCACCAAAGTTCTTTTTCGTCGATGCCCATTGCTTTAACTTTGTTGAGTAAAACATCGTAACGCTCTTCTCTTTGTGCGCCTCCTACAATTTCTCCAATTCCAGGGAATAAAATATCCATGGCTCTTACGGTCTTTCCGTCTTCGTTTGCTCTCATGTAGAAAGCCTTAATGTCGGCAGGGTAATCAAAAAGAATTACAGGTGTTTTAAAGTGCTTTTCTACAAGGTAGCGTTCGTGCTCACTTTGTAAGTCTGCTCCCCATTCTTCAATAATGTAGTTGAATTTCTTCTTTTTGTTTGGCTTTGAGTTTTTAAGAATCTCAATAGCTTCTGTATAGCTAACGCGCTTAAAGTTATTGTCGATTACAAAATGAAGCTTTTCTGTAAGCGTCATTTCACTTCTTTCTGCTTGAGGCTTTGTTTTTTCTTCATCAAGAAGTCGTTGCTCTAAAAACTCTAAATCTTCTTTACAATTTTCTAACGCATATTTAATAACGTACTTAATAAAATCTTCAGCAAGATCCATGTTTCCGTCTAAATCAAGAAAAGCAACTTCTGGTTCGATCATCCAAAACTCAGCTAAGTGTCTAGATGTGTTAGAATTTTCTGCTCTAAATGTAGGGCCGAAAGTATAAATTTTTCCTAACCCCATTGCATACGCTTCTCCTTCTAACTGTCCAGAAACCGTTAAGTTGGTTTCTTTTCCGAAGAAATCTTCTTTATAATCAATTTCGTTATCTTCTGTTAACGGCGGATTTTTAGCATCTAAAGTAGTTACTCTAAACATTTCTCCAGCACCTTCAGCATCCGACCCTGTAATGATTGGGGTGTGCACATAGTTAAATCCGTTTTGGTTGAAGTATTGGTGAACCGCAAACGAAAGTGCCGAGCGTACACGCATAATTGCACTGAATGTACTTGTACGAACTCTTAAATGTGCCTTTTCTCTTAAAAATTCTAAAGAGTGTTTTTTAGGTTGTATTGGGTATTCTTCTGGGTTAGAAGTTCCTAAAACACTAATATCTTTTACTTGTATTTCTACACTTTGTCCTTTTCCTTGACTTTCAACCAACGTACCATTAATACTAACAGCAGCACCAGTGTTGAGTTGTTTTAAAATTGTTTCTGAAATATTTTCAAAATCTACAACGCATTGAATGTTGTTTATCGTAGAACCGTCGTTTAGTGCAATAAATCGGTTGCTTCTAAAAGTTCTAATCCATCCTTTAACGTGTACTTCTTGAAGAAGTTTTTCACCTC
This sequence comes from Joostella sp. CR20, assembly GCF_038433465.1. Taxonomy (NCBI): domain Bacteria; kingdom Pseudomonadati; phylum Bacteroidota; class Flavobacteriia; order Flavobacteriales; family Flavobacteriaceae; genus Joostella; species Joostella sp. CR20. The sequence goes on from NZ_JAESVF010000001.1 coordinate 895,861, forward strand.
CAAGTAGTTCTTTAATGCTATCTAATTTCATTATGCTTACATCAAAATAATTGTGAGCACAAAGATAAAATTTTAAACCTATTAATTATAAGCATCGTAGCTTAGTTTGTTAAAAAGATTTATCAGATAATATTATGCTTTTGTTAAATCGAATAAAATTTTACTTACTGAGTATGTAGGAGTAATAATTTTTTTTGTACATTTAACATATGAAGTTGAAACTTTAAGAAAAGTTTAAGGAAATAAATTATAGGGAAAAACCCCTTTTTTAATTGTTTTAATTTTATATATTTGTAGAAAATAGTACATAAAATGTCCTAAAGGCATTCCAAAATATTTAAAAATGTAGGTTTGGGGGAACCTTAAAGTCTGTTCGGGAACTTGTTTTCGGCAGACTTTTTTTATGCAGTAAATTAAAATGTAGGGAAAATTAATACAGATGAATTTACAGACTGCTAATTATTTAAAATTAATTTCCAAAAAAAATTTAATTCTACGGAAAACAATAATTTACTCTTTACTGCTTTTTGGAAGTACGTCAATATTTGGTTTTTTCAGTACTTTTTTATTGGCAATGTTTCTTTCAAGCGCTAATAAAAGTGCTGGTAATAAAATTAAGTTTGCCAACATTGCAATTAAAAGTGTAAACGAAACTAAACCTCCAAGTGCTTTTGTACCACCAAAACTACTCAGCATAAAAACAGAGAATCCAAAGAATAATACTATAGAAGTGTAAAACATACTTACTCCAGTTTCTCTTAAAGCATTGTATACTGATTTTCTGATATTCCAATGATTTTTGGTTAATTCTTGTCTGTATTTTGCCAAGAAATGTATGGTGTCGTCTACAGAAATCCCGAAGGCAACACTAAATACTAAAATGGTTGATGGTTTTATAGGAATACCCAAAAAGCCCATCATTCCTGCAGTGATGATAAGTGGTAGTATGTTTGGAATTAAAGAAACTACAATCATTTTAAAAGACCTAAACATGTACGCCATAAATAGCGAAATTAAAAAGATAGCTAAGGCGAGCGACATCACTAAGTTTTTTACCAAATACTTAGTTCCTTTCATGAATACAAGCGCTTTTCCTGTTAGAGTTACATTATAGCGATCTTGTGGGAGGACTTTATGTATTTTTTTCCATAAATCTTCTTCGATGCCTTCCATTTTGTCGGTCCCGATATCTTGCATGAAAGTTGTAATACGTGCAATTTGCCCTGTTGAATCGACAAAACTTTTTAGCAGATCGGCATTGTCGGCCGATTTTTTGGCGTATGATAAAATAAATGTGTTTTCTTGATTGTTTGGCAACTGATAATAATTTGGATTACCATTGTAATATGCCTGTTTGGAATACTTTACCAAATTGGTTACCGATATAGGATCAGAAAGTTCTGGAATTTCTTTAATGAGAGTTTCCAATTCTTCCATTCTTCTTAAAGTAGATAATTTTAAAACACCATTTTTACGTTTGGTGTCTACCATTATTTCTACAGGCAGAATACCATCAAACTCTTTTTCAAAAAAACGAATATCGTCAAAAAAGGCTGCATCTTGCGGCATGTCTTCAATTAAACTACCCGAAATTCGTATTTGGTAAATACCGATAATACTAGCTACTAATGCAATTAAAGAAATTATAAAAACAGCAATTCGGTGATGTCTTACCGACTTTTCCATCCAACCAACAAAAGTGTTTATCCACTTTTTGTTTAAGTGTTTTAAGTGCTTTGTTTTTGGCAAAGGCATAAAACTATAAATAATCGGGATGATAAGCAGCGATAAAACGAAGATAGCAAAGATGTTTAAAGAGGCTACAATACCAAATTCTTTGAGCAATTTGCTTTCAGTAATAATAAAAGTTGCAAAACCAGCCGCAGTCGTAATATTGGTCATTAAAGTTGCGTTTCCAACATTCGAGATAACGCGCTGTAATGATTTGGCTTGGTTTCCGTGTTTTTGTACTTCTTGCTGATATTTATTAATGAGGAAAATACAATTGGGAATTCCGATCACAATTATCAACGGAGGAATTAACGCCGTAAGTACTGTAATTTCATAATGAAGCAAGCCTAAAATTCCGAAGGCCCACATAACACCTACAATTACAACAATCATTGAAATGAAGGTTGCGCGGAACGAACGGAAAAAGAAAAAGAAAATTAACGAGGTAACTCCAAGTGCAGCACCAATAAACATACTAATTTCATCGATGATACTTTGGGAGTTGAGCGTTCGGATGTACGGCATTCCAGAGACTTTTACATCGAGTCCTGTTTTGGCTTCAAAATCGTCGATAAGGGGTTCGAAATCGTTGATTACAAAATCCTTTCGGACGTTGGTGTTTACAATTTCTTTATCGATATAAATGGCGGTTCTAACCGTATGTGTTTTTTTGTTGAAAAGTAAACTTTCGTAAAAAGGAAGTTTCAGGAAAAGTTCATTTTTAATGCTATCTACTTCAGCTTTTGTTTTGAAATCTTCTTTGATGAGTGGCTCGAGTTCAAACTGTTGCTTTTCGGTATTCTTTACAAGTTTCTGAAGACTTTCCGTAGAAACAACTATATCGACTTCTGGTTTTGCTTGTAATTGTTTGCTGAGTTTATTCCATTCGTTAAAGTTATCAGGTGTAAATAAATTACTGTCTTTTACGGCAATAATTATTAAGTTTCCTTCTTCTCCAAATGTATCTAAAAACTTATTGTACTCTACATTTACAGGATGATGATCGGGTAGGAGGTTGGCTTCGGTAAAGGTGAAGCGCATGTTTTTCCACTGTGTACCGAGAAAAGCGGTAATACCGATTAAGATTAATAAAATAAGAATGCGATTGCGAAGTATTAACCTAGCAGTTTTTTTCCAAAAACCTTTTGTGATCTTGTTTAGCATCAAATTTAATTTCCGTGCAAAGGTAGAAAACCTAGCTTAATGAGCCTAAAAACCTAAAGTAAAATAGTAGGTAAATTTAAACGAAATATTGTCGTCGAAATTTGGCAAATGGTACGCTCCGTAGCGGTACATGAAATTGAGTCCGAAGCCTTTTAAAATTTTGTTGACTTCGAGTCCACTTTCAAAATATCCGTTTTCTAGCGAGCTAAATTCTATCCCTTGGTGTTGTTGTCTTTCTGATATATTTCCGATTGCAAATCGGGAGATTAAAACCAATTCTGGTCTAAATTTTTCGGTGATATTAAATCGTTTAAAATAATGTTTTGCTTGTGCTACCGCGTATCTGTCGGAAAAGAATTCGTTGAAATACATGGTTTCAAAACTATCGCGACCCGCTACCGAAAATCGGTTTAAAATATGTTCTCCGCCGGGTTGGTTTGGCGAGGTGTTGTACAATTCGGTTATCGGTAAATCGCCAAAACTAATTCCTCCTAACAATAAAAAGGTGGTTTTACCCATGTCTAGCGGACTAATTTCGTGCATGATGCGCATCGAGAATTTCGAGAAACTCAAATCGCTATCAAAAATATCGCGCAACGCTTGTGTGGTTTGAAAGGTAAATTGTGGGTAGCCAGTTTCTACAACAACTTTACCTTCTGAAGTTTGCATGTATTTGTTATACGGATTCCATTGTACAGCGGCCGTTATTGAACTTGTTTGGTAAGTGTCGTATGTTTTTCCATCGTTGGTAAATGTATAATCGTAGGTTGGTTTTACATCTTGATGCGACAGCTGAAACCGTGAACTTAGTTTTGCCGTAAAATCGTGGGTAAGGTATGCGCTTATGTCGTTTACTTTGTGAAACTGACTCAAATTGAAAAGTCTGGGTTCGAATAAATAAAAAGCGCGCCCGTCGGTTATAAAAGTCAAACTTCCAGTTTCTACTAAATCATCTTTGTAATTAAGTCCGATGCGGGTATCATCGTATTTATCCAATCTTGTTTCAGCGCCAAATCCAAATTTAAAGTTTCCGTCTTTTGTTCCGTAGGCACCATAACCATGAAGTTTTAATTTAGTTGAAAACCTATTGTTGGTTACTGCACTCATACCAAGTCGAAAACCTTCATAACGGTTAAACTTCAGCAACGATTTATAATCAAAATCAATATATTTTGTGCTTACATATCCTACAGCAAATTTTCTTATAAAAGATAATTTCTTCTCGTAATTATTGGCTTGCACAAGGCTATCTACCGCTTTGTAAGTTTCAATTTCTTTTGAAGTAATGGGCTCAGTGCGGTATTCTTCCCAAAAATTAGCATCTCTTTGTGTGGCAACATCTACCAATTCAATTGCCGTTCCTTTTCGTTCAATGGTAACAGGTTGATTGAGTAACACCTCAAAATTATTTGTTTCCGAAGTTAAATACAGATGCTTTGTAATATCGTCTGGATTGGTACTCACAAACGTAGAATCTTCCATTTTAGAGCTGTTTGCAATGCGAAGCGTTCCAAAGAGATTAACTACATTGTTGTTTTTTCCTTTACCAACTTCTACCTTATTATTGGCTGGGAACCAAATATCTTGGCTAGGAAAGTAGGTGTAGTTTTGAACCGCTGTAACCGAGATAGAAGCGTTTAATTTCGAAATAGTTTTTTGCAAGGCGTAGCTCTTCGCATCGATATACAAAACACCTTCAAGACCAATGTTTTCGTTTCCTCTTTTTGGAGTAAACTCAATTAAATAACCGTTTCTTCCTTGTTCGATTACAGTGTCTAGGAGTTGATAGTTGTATGTTTTTAAAGCCGATTTTCCGAGCGGACTTACAAACTCGGTACCAAAAACTTTGTAATGGTCTTTATAAAATGAAAAGGATTGCATCTCAATAGCCAAAACCTCGTAAATTGGTTTTTGTAAACCTGCCATGCGCGTTCCTAAAATAATTTCGCGTTTCCCTCTGTATTTTGAAAACAAAAAGTTAGACGCTTTTTCTAGGATGTATAAATGCGATTTTTCAAGTTGTTTTTTAAGCTGATAATTGGTCGAGTCTATTTTTTTAAACTTTAAGCCCTTTCGCTTTGCTTTAAAAATTGAGTCGATAGAACCGTTGATAGAGTCTTTATTGGCAGTAATTATGAGTTTGCTGTAACTTTTGTAATTAAAAGTGTTTAGCGTATCTTCAGGGTTGTTGCTATGTTTGTTGGCAATAGCTTTTTTGATGATGACAATTGTGCTGTCTTTTTTCTGCTGAAGAACAACCTCGTCGAGTTGTTGGATGGTGTCTAAATTTACAATTTTAGGCACAGGGGTTTGAGCGAAAGTATTTTCAGCTAAAAAGAATAAGAAAATCAAAAAAACGAGGTTTACGTTTTTCATTTTTCGTGAGGGAATAATTGCAAATAGAATAATCGTGTAATGTTACAAAAAAATAAAGCGACTGTTGAAAGTCGCTTTATTTTTTATTGAAAGTTTAACGATTTTTAAACCGTCATAATTTCTTTTTCTTTTACTACCAATAGCGCATCTGTTTTTTTGATAAACTCATCGGTTAATTCCTGAATATCTACTTCGGCATTTGCTTTTACATCTTCAGAAACATCCAATTTTTTGATGTCTTTATTGGCATCTTGACGTGCACTTCTAATCGAAACTTTTGCGTCTTCAGCTGCAGCTTTGGCTTGTTTTACTAAATCTCTTCTTCTTTCTTCGGTAAGTGGCGGAACATTGATAATTACCATTTCTCCGTTGTTCATTGGGTTAAACCCAAGATTGGCAATCATAATTCCTCTTTCGATTTCTTGAAGCATCGATTTTTCCCAAGGCTGAATAGAAATAGTACGTCCGTCTGGTGTGCTTACGTTTGCTACTTGGCTAAGCGGTGTTGGCGACCCGTAGTAATCTACCATTACACTACCAACCATTGCAGGACTTGCTTTTCCGGCACGGATGTTTGTAAACTCTTTCTCTAAATGTTTGATAGCACCGTTCATTGCTTCTTTGGTACTGTCTAATATAAAATCAACTTCTTCGGTCATAACGATGTATGTTTTGAATAGTTTGGCAAAAATAAGCCAAGTTTATTAAAGATTTACTTTTGTTCCGATATTTTCTCCTGAAACTACTTTGAGTAGATTTCCTGGCTTGTTCATATCAAAAACTATAATTGGCAATTCGTTTTCTTGACTTAAGGTAAAGGCTGTAGTGTCCATTACTTTTAGGCCTTTGTTTAAAACATCTTTAAAGGTAATGTTGTCGAATTTTGTTGCGTCTTTGTTTTTTTCTGGGTCGGAAGTATAAATACCATCTACACGTGTACCTTTTAAAATAACGTCGGCATCGATTTCTATGGCACGAAGTACAGCAGCCGAATCGGTTGTGAAGTAAGGGTTTCCTGTTCCTCCTCCAAAAATTACAACGCGACCTTTTTCGAGATGGCGCATGGCACGACGACGGATAAATGGCTCTGCCACTTCATTAATTTTAATAGCCGATTGTAAACGAGTTTGAATTCCTTCGTCTTCTAAAGCCGATTGCAATGCAAGGCCGTTAATAACCGTTGCGAGCATTCCCATGTGGTCTCCTTGCACTCTATCCATACCGTTGCTGGCTCCAGCAAGACCTCTAAAAATATTTCCGCCACCAATAACAACAGCAACTTGTACCCCAGCGTCGATTACGGCTTTTATCTCTTCAGCATATTCTTTAAGCCTTTTAGGGTCGATTCCGTATTGTTTTTCTCCCATTAGGGCCTCTCCACTTAATTTAAGAAGTATTCTTTTGTATTGCATGTTTGTATGTTGAAGATTGTTTCTGAATATTTTCCGAAGCAAAAATAAACAAAATTATTAATACCATTTATACATCAATATTACTGGAATAAAATGTTTCTTTTTCCTCTTATCTTCATCATAAAATAAAACCGTAGCTTAGGCTATGTTTTGATTTTCTTCTTTGCTAAAAGAAAAAAATCATCCATTTTCTTTTACAGTAAAATCAATCTATAAATGGTATAAGTCCTATTCATAAACCATGTAAAGTACTTAAAAAGGATTTTAGGAAACTTTGTGAGAAAATATGTTTCAGTTTCATGTATTTCATCGAAAATATGTACTTTTTATAGTGTGGTATGTTTTTTTTTTTTTTACATTAGAGAAAATTAGCGCTATAAACTTGTTTTTTTATTCATTCAAAACCAAGTGTAGGATGTTAATTAAGTTGCAACGAAATCGGTGCCGATTTTTTTATTTATGACTGAAACCAATTACCGACTGAATACCAGACTGAATGTATTTTATTGTTTAATCAGTTAGTGCTTATGTACTAACCAAATACATTTTAATTATGAAAAACTTAAACAAAACAATGTTAGGAATGTTCTTCCTTTTTGCATTGACTTTAATGTCTTCCTATGCAACTGCTGCAATTCTTCAAGAAACAAATTGTAGTGAAGTTTTTAATAAGTGTGATGAAGATAACCCTGTAGAGGAAGATGAAAACGGTCATGATGATAATTTCGCAGAGTTCGATGTTTGCATGAGAGATAACGGTTGTGGATGATACCAATACTAAAAATGTAAAAGCTTTCATTACCAGATGAATTAATCAATAATGTGTAATGAAAGCTTTATTTTTTACAAAATTTTTATTATATGAAAAAACACTTACTACCACTTTTACTTTTATGTTTTGTGCTATTGCCTATTAGGTTGAGTAGTCAAAACAGATCTGCAATAATTAAATATCAAGGAGTTATAAATGAAAAGTATGTAGATAGCTTTGTTAAAGCTTTAGAGGCTGATAAAGATGTGTCTATGCATCTAAAACAAGAGATTGCAAAATATTACCAAAGTGCGCAACCAGAAATATTTTATTTACACATACAAGGTTTAGAGTCATATTATTATACCGACTTTTCTTTAAAAGTAGAAGGAGAGGACAATGCTGGGAGTCTCGCTTCAAACGATGATTATTACACTAATTCTAAAACAGGAGCTATTATTAAGCTAAATGAAACTATTGGAAATGTTCTTCATACGTCAGAAAAGTATTGGGAAATTACAGATGAGGTTAAAATGATAGGGGATTATAGATGTATACAAGCCATCCCTGTTTATAAAAGGTATAATGAAAAGACAGACACTTATTATTATAAAAAGAGAACCAAAGTATGGTTTACGCCAGATATTCCGTTGAGTTTTGGCCCTGCACAATATAAAGGGCTGCCAGGTTTAATTTTACAAATAGAGCATAGGCGGTATACGTTAACGGCAATACATATTGATTTAAATCCAGATGAAGCCGATTTAAAAATAAACCGTGTTGATGAAAATGAGCGAATTATATCTTTTCAAGAATTGATACGACGTCAAAAAGAAATGCGGAAAAACCGTTATTAATTGAGTTGATTTTTATTTATGAATAAACACTTATTACCACTTTTACTTTTATGTTTAACGCTACTACCTATTGAATTGTGTAGTCAAAGCAGGTCTGCAATAATAAAATATCAAGGAGTTATAAACGAGAAATATGTAGATAGCTTTGTTAAAGCTTTAGAGGCTGATAAAGATATGTCTATGCATAGTAAGCAAAGAGTTACGAATTTTTATAGAAGTGCTAAACCTGAGGAGTTTTATTTGCATATACAAAATCACGAATCTTATTATTTTACTGACTTTTCTTTAAAAGTAGAAGGAGAGCATAATGTAGGAAGTCTTGCTTCAAACGATTATTATTATACCAATTCCAAAGCTAGTACTGTAATAATGCAAAATGAAACACTGGGGAATGTTCTTTTCATGCCGGAAAAGCATTGGGAAATTACAGATGAGGTTAAAATGATAGGGGATTATCGATGTGTACAAGCCATCCCTGTTTATAAGCGATATAATGCTATGACAGATTCTTATTATTATAAAAAAGGGGCTAAAGTTTGGTTTACACCAGATATTCCGTTGAGTTTTGGTCCTGCACAATATAAAGGGTTGCCAGGCTTAATTTTACAGATAGAGCATAGGCGGTATACGTTAACGGCAATACATATTGATTTAAATCCAGATGAAGCCGATTTAAAAATTAACCGTGTTGATGAAAATGAGCGAATTATATCTTTTCAAGAAATGATAAACCGCCAAAAAGAAATGCGAAAAAACCGTTATTAATTGAGTTGATTTTTATTTATGAGAATACACTTACTACCACTTTTGCTTATATGTTTAACGCTACTACCTATTGAGTTGTGTAGTCAAAATAGTTCTGTAATAATAAAATATCAAGGAGTTATAAACGAGAAATATGTAGATAGTTTTTTAATTGATTTAGAGGCTAAAAAAGATGTGTCAATGCACATCAAACAAAATGTAAATAATTACTATAGAAGTGCACAACCAGAAATATTTTATTTGCACATTCAAGGTTTAGAGTCATATTATTATACCGACTTTTCTTTAAAAGTAGAAGGAGAGGACAATGCTGGGAGTCTCGCTTCAAACGATGATTATTACACTAATTCTAAAACAGGAGCTATTATTAAGCTAAATGAAACTATTGGAAATGTTCTTTTTACGCCAGAAAAGCATTGGGAAATTACAGATGAGGTTAAAATGATAGGGGATTATAGATGTATACAAGCCATCCCTGTTTATAAAAGGTATAATGAAAAGACAGACACTTATTATTATAAAAAGAGAACCAAAGTATGGTTTACGCCAGATATTCCGTTGAGTTTTGGCCCTGCACAATATAAAGGGCTGCCAGGTTTAATTTTACAAATAGAGCATAGGCGGTATACGTTAACGGCAATACATATTGATTTAAATCCAGATGAAGCCGATTTAAAAATAAACCGTGTTGATGAAAATGAGCGAATTATATCTTTTCAAGAATTGATACGACGTCAAAAAGAAATGCGGAAAAACCGTTATTAATTGAGTTGATTTTTATTTATGAATAAACACTTATTACCACTTTTACTTTTATGTTTAACGCTACTACCTATTGAATTGTGTAGTCAAAGCAGGTCTGCAATAATAAAATATCAAGGAGTTATAAACGAGAAATATGTAGATAGTTTTGTGACAGCGTTAAAAGCAAAGAAAAATGTTTCAATGCATCTAAAACAAGAGATTGCTAATAAATATCAGAATGCAATGACTGATGAATTTTACTTACATATTAAAGATGGGGAGTCTTATTATTTTGAAGATGAAACTTTAAAAGTAAATAATATAAATACAAAGGGCAGTTTAGCAAAAAGAACTCCATTCTATACAAACAGTAAAACAAATTCTATTATTCAGGTGACCACGTCAATGGGAAATGTGCTTTTTATGCCAGAAAAGCATTGGGAGATTACAGATGGGGTTAAAATGATAGGGGATTATAGATGTGTACAAGCCATCCCTGTTTATAAGCGATATAATGCTATGACAGATTCTTATTATTATAAAAAAGGGGCTAAAGTTTGGTTTACGCCAGATATTCCGTTGAGTTTTGGTCCTCAGGAATATAAAGGATTACCAGGCCTAATTTTACAAATAGAGCATAGACGGTATACGTTAACGGCAATACATGTTGATTTAAATCCAGATGAAGCCGATTTAAAAATAAACCGTGTTGATGAAAATGAGCGAATTATATCTTTTCAAGAATTGATACGACGCCAAAAAGAAATGCGAAAAAACAGATATTGATCAAAGCCTTACTTTGTTTTCAAACTATTTTAAACAGGCATGAATTTAAACAAACTCTTATTTCTTTTAGTTTTTCTACTGCTGGGCACTTCGTGTTTTTCACAAAGAGTGCTTAAAGGAGTTGTGAGAGATAGTTTGCAAAATCCTTTACCATATGCAAACGTAATTGCACAAACTACAGATTCGCTTCAAAAAGTAAAAATGGAGTTTTCCATCACAGACGAGCAAGGAAATTATCGGTTAGATTTAAAAGAGACTTCGTATGCTGTTACAACTAGTTATTTGGGGTATCTCCCTTATCGTTTTGAAATAACTCCAACTCAAGATACAGAGAGGGATATTGTTTTAAAACAAAAAGCAGAAGAATTGGGAGAGGTTGTTATTGAACCTCCGGTAGTAGTAAAAGAAGACACCATTGTTTATACCGTAGATAAGTTTGTTAAAGGAGACGAACGTAAGTTAAAAGACGTTCTTAAAAAGCTTCCAGGAATTGAAGTTGCTAGAGACGGTACCGTTACGGTGCAAGGCAAAAAGGTAACTGTATTGTTGGTAGAGAATAAAAAGTTTTTTGGTGGAGGTACTAAATTGGGAGTCGATAATATACCTGCTAACGCTATTGATAAGGTAGAGGTACTCGATAATTATAATGAAGTGTCTTTTTTAAAAGGACTAGAAGACACCAACGATATGGCGTTAAATGTAAAGCTGAAGGAGGATAAGAAAAATTTTGTTTTTGGGGATATTGAAGCAGGGAAAGGGAATGAAGATTTTTATAATGTACACAGCAATCTTTTTTATTACAGTCCAAAAACGAGTGTAAACAGTATTGGGAATTTAAATAATACCGCCAAGCAAGTATTTACGTATAAGCAATATTCCGATTTTCAAAATGGTATAAATCGAAGTCTTTTAAAGGGGAATACCAATTTTGATCTTCCTACAGATGAGTTTTCTCAGTTTTTAAAAGAGCAAGATGTTACATCCAGCGATCGCAAATTTGGTGCGCTAAATATTTCAAATGAATTTAATGATAAAATTAATATTGCTGGCTACGGAATATTCTCTCATACAAAAGAAGGTACTTTAACTGAAACTTATAATCAATACAATACATTTTCTGAACTAAAAGAGCAAACTTCCAATTTAAAAAACACACTTGGTATTGCTAGTTTAAACGCTACATATTTACCAAATTTAACCGATCAATGGTTGTTTAAAACTCAATTTAAAAGAGCTTCTAATGTAGGGACTACTCGTTTACAATCTGTGGTAGATACTATTAACAATTCATTTATTTCTCAGGATGATGTGGTAAATACTTTTTTTAATCAAATAGTAGAATGGCATCGGAAAAAATCAAAAAACCATATCTTTTCATTTGCTACAAATTATCAATTTGATGAGCGTTACCCGAAGATGAATTTGTTTTCAGATATGCCCATTTTGGAAGGTTTTGTACCGCTTATGGAAGCAGAATCATACGAGCTCGATCAACTAAAAAAGATAAAGAGAAATCAGCTAGATGCCATTTTTAAATATTATTGGGTGTTAAATGGTAAAAATCATATTTACACTACGCTCGGAAATACACTTATTGGCAATCGTTTTATTACAAACGATATGCAAATTTTGGACGACGGAAGTATGAATAATTTCAATACGAGTGGTTTTGGGAACGATTTGGATTTTAGTTTAAACGATTTCTTTTTTGGGGTACATTATAAATTTAAAACAGGAATTTTCACACTAGATCAGGGAGCGTTTTTACATCAGTACAATTGGAATATTGCGCAACAAGAAGAGGTTTCTAAAAGTAAAGCAGTATTGTTGCCTAGCGTATCTATTAAAGCTAAGTTTAGTAAGCGAAAAGAGTTGGAGTTTAGTTATGAAATAAATAGCTCGTTCTCCAACGCCTCTATGTTTGCAAACAGGTTGTATGTGTTGTCGTACAATTCGGTTTTTAAAGGAAACAATGCTTTGGAAAATCAACTGTCGCATAATTTTAGATTACGTTTTAATAAATTTAGTACGTATAGGGGTTTTAGTTATTATATTACATTTAATTATGCTGAAAAAACAAAAGGTGTTATAAACGATGTAAATTATGAAGGCATCAATCAAAGTGTCATACCAATTTATATCGATAATCCATCCAATCGTTTTAGTGTTTATGGGCGCATTCGAAAAAATGTAAAGAATATAAATTTGGCTTTTGGGTTTCATCAATTTACTTCAAAGTACTTACAAAACATCAATTCGGTTTTAGAAACCAATAAAAGCAATAATTTTTCTTATAATTTATCTGCCAAAACACTGTTTGATAATTTTCCAACTATTGAAGCAGGTTTTAAACAAAGTGTTGGGACGTACACTTTAAGTAGTAGCGAGTCTAAATTTGTGACTACCGAACCATTTATAAATATTGATTACGATTTTTTAAAAGGATGTATAGCCTCATTTGATTTTACTTCCTACACCTATAAAAATAAAACGTTTAATGCTCAAAATAATTACGACATCGCAAATGCTTCTTTGTATTATAAAAATGATAATAGCGCATGGAGTTTTAAGATAGAGGCTAAAAACTTGTTTAATGTTCAATATAAAAATTCCAATAGTTTTTCATCTTATATTATTTCTGATACTCGTAATTATATCATGCCACGTATTTTGATGTTTTCTGTTGGATATAATTTATAAAAAAACCCACTTTCAAAATAGTATTGAAAATGGGTTTTAAATATGTTTGAAAGGCTATAGTTTATCCTAAAGCAACTCTTTCGAATGCTACTACAGTAAGCTCTTTGTCAAAAGATTTTACGTATTCAGCAACACTTTGTTTGTTGTCTTTAATAAAGTCTTGGTTTACTAAAGTGTTGTCTTTAAAGAAACGCTTTAATTTACCTTTAGCGATGTTTTCTAACATAGCTTCTGGTTTTCCTTCAGCTCTTAAAGTGTCTTTAGCAATTTCGATTTCTTTATCGATAATTTCTTGGTCAACACCAGTTTCGTCTAAAGCAACAGGATTCATTGCAGCGGCTTGCATAGCAACGTCTTTTGCAGCTACATCTGCACCTTCTGCAGTTGCAGATAAACCAACTAGGGTAGCAATTTTGTTACCTGCGTGGATGTAAGAACCTACAAATGGAGCTTCTAAAGTTCTGAAATCTCCGATTTCGATTTTCTCTCCAATTACTCCAGTTTGCTCGATTAATTTATCGGCAACTTTAATTCCTTTGTAATCTGCTTCTAAGAATGCATCTTTAGAATCGAAGTTTAAAGCTAACTCGGCAAGATCGTTTGCTAAAGTTACGAACGAATCGTTTTTAGCTACGAAGTCTGTCTCACAGTTTAAAGATACGATTACCCCTCTTGTGTTGGCGTCGTTTACTTTTGCAATTACTGCACCTTCAGTAGATTCTCTGTCGGCTCTTTTTGCTGCAACTTTTTGTCCTTTTTTACGAAGAACTTCTACTGCTGTATCAAAATCGCCATCTGCTTCTACTAATGCATTTTTACAATCCATCATACCAGCACCAGTGGCTTTTCTTAATTTATTTACTTCAGCGGCTGTAATTTTTGCCATTTCTATTTCAGTTTTAATTAGTAAAGTCGTTACCTATTTATTTCTATACAAAAGTAAAGAAGATAAACGGATAACGACTTTATGAAATTATTATTTATTCGTTTTCTTCAGCTTCTAAAGCTTTTGCCTTTTTTTCTTTCGCGTCAAGCTCAGCTTTTGATTCTTCAGCTTCGTCAGCTTGTTTCTCAGCAGCTTTGTCTGCTTTTCTTTCAGAAAGACCTTCAGCAATAGCTCCTGTTACATGAGCTAGAACTTTCTCGATAGATTTTGAAGCATCATCGTTTGATGGAATTACGTACTCAACTTCTCTTGGATCTGAGTTTGTATCCACCATTGCAAATATTGGAATGTTTAATTTTTGTGCTTCTTTTACCGCGATGTGTTCGCGCATCGTGTCTACAATAAACAATGCTCCTGGTAAGCGAGTCATGTCAGAGATTGAACCTAAGTTTTTCTCTAATTTTGCTCTTAAACGATCTACTTGTAGTTTTTCTTTTTTAGAAAGTGTATCAAAAGTACCGTCTTTTTTCATTCTATCGATTGAAGCCATTTTTTTAACAGCTTTACGGATAGTAACAAAGTTAGTAAGCATTCCACCTGGCCATCTTTCTGTGATGTAAGGCATGTTTACTGCTCCTGCTTTATCAGCAACGATATCTTTTGCTTGCTTTTTGGTAGCTACAAATAAAATTTTTCTACCTGAAGCTGCAATCTTTTTTAGGGCTTCGTTTGCCTCTTCGATTTTTGCAGCTGTTTTGTATAAATTGATAACGTGGATTCCGTTACGCTCCATGTAGATATAAGGAGCCATGTTTGGATTCCATTTTCTAGTAAGGTGACCAAAGTGTACACCTGCTTCTAGTAAATCTTTAACTTCTATGTTATTTGCCATTTTTGTAATAGTTTACGTTCCGTTGCCCACAAGGTGGGTTTTTTATTTAGCAATGTTAAAGTGGTCACGATTGTTCGATTGCCTTTACCATTTGGATGCTAAACTCATCTTCGTTTCTCGAGAGAATCGAAGCAACGACATGTTTTAAATTCAATAATAAATGAACCATGTGCGAAAAACACATGTAAAAAAATGATTCAGATTAACGTTTAGAGAACTGGAATTTCTTACGTGCTTTCTTCTGACCAAATTTCTTACGCTCTACCATTCTAGGATCTCTAGTTAATAATCCTTCTGGTTTAAGAGTTCCTCTGTTTTCTGCATCTACTTCGCAAAGTGCTCTAGAGATAGCTAAACGGATAGCTTCTGCTTGCCCTGTAACACCTCCACCGTAAACATTTACTTTAATGTCAAAGTTTTCAACATTTCCTGTAAGTTCTAAAGGCTGTTGTACTTTGTACTGTAATGTTGGTGTTGGGAAGTATTGCGTAAATTCTTTTTTGTTGATGGTGATGTTTCCGTTACCTTCAGAAACGTACACTCTTGCAACTGCAGTTTTTCTTCTGCCGATTTTGTGAATTACTTCCATTATTTAAGATCGTTTAAGTTAATAGCAGTTGGCTTTTGCGCTTCTTGAGCATGCTCAGCACCAACGTACACTTTTAAATTACGGAATAAAGCTGCACCTAATTTGTTTTTAGGAAGCATTCCTTTAATTGATTTTTCTAACAAACGCGCTGGGTCTTTTTTGTAAAGCTCTGTAGCTGTTGTTATTCTCTGACCACCTGGGTAACCTGTGTGACGCACGTATTGTTTTGCATCCCATTTTTTACCTGTTAAGTTGATTTTTTCTGCATTGATAATTACTACATTATCTCCACAGTCAACATGCGGTGTGTAATTAGGCTTGTACTTACCTCTAAGTAGCTTTGCTACTTTAGAAGAAAGACGGCCTAGCGTCTGACCTTCAGCATCTACTAAAACCCACTGTTTGTTTACAGTAGCTTTGTTTGCTGAAATTGTTTTGTAGCTTAATGTATCCACACTAACTTTTTTTAAAAATTAAACATTCCATTCCCATCCCCAAACGTGAATTCGGGATAATGGGGTGCAAAAGTACAACTATTTATGTTATTTGCAAATAGTGGTTGTTAATTATTTGTTGTTTTGAAGCGTTTGGTTTTTAGGGGGTTAATGTTTTTTCAATTTACTACGTTTTTTAGTTTTACTACTATGAACTGTATGTTGAGTTGCTGCTGTGGTAAGTTTTGTATTGTTACTATAGTTAATTTACAAGATTTAGGGTATAAAAAAACTCCCTTGAATAAGGGAGTTTTAATATCTGTTTGATATGTAGTTATATCGGGTTTTGTTCTAATAATGGATTTGCATTTAATGCGTCTTGTGGGATAAGCCACTGCCATCTGTTGTCTCCAGCTGGTACATCGTACACGTTATTAATAACACTTCCTACGTGGTTTGCACCATTTCTGTCTAATGGTTGGTTTAAACGTTTTAAATCGTAAAATCTAAATCCTTCTCCCCAAAGTTCGATACGTCTTTGAATGTATATTTCTTCTTTTAAGGCTTGACCTGAATTTGAAGATAAAGTGTATTCTGGATCTCGTGAAGAAGCAAATTCTAACAATACTTGTTTTGCACTAGCTTCATTAGTATATGATAATGCTTCTGCTTCAATTAAATACATTTCAGCAGCTCTCATATAAGGTACGTCCATTCTACTATCTCCTGTTCCTGCAGCTAGAAACTTTTGACTTGTATAGGGATACTTCGTAAAGTTTGATGCAATTTCATACCCTGGAGGTAAACTATCGTGTTCTCCTGTTGGGTCAAAAAGTTTAGCTCTAATATCCGTAGGCTCAATTTTATCATACAATAAATTGTTTATAGCTTTTGGATTTGTTCTAATGTTTGTTGAGCTATAGTTTCTAGATACATATGCTCCGAAGTTTCCAAAGTAATCTGTTTGATCTTCTTGAATATGACTTCCCCACATCCATTCACCATTTCCATAGTCGTTGAAATTTCCGAAGTAATCATCTCTTGACATTAAGCTATAGCCAGATCTTGCCATTTTAGCATACGTAGCAGCTGTAGTGTAGTCTTGTTGCACCAAAGCGACTCTTGCTTTAAGTCCAAGAGCTACAGATTTATCAAGATGTGATTTGTTTGGACGCTCATAACCTTCTAAAAGTGAGATTGCTTCATCGATATCTGTGTGAATTTGTGTGTACACTTCTTCAACTGTATTTCTAGCTAAAGGATCGTTGTCTGCAGTTAAACGGATTGGAACTCCAAGCTGTGTGTTTTCAGAAGAAGCATCATATCTTTTTCCGAATAATTGAACCAACTGAAAATGTGCCCATGCTCTATAAACTAGCGCTTGCCCAACTGCTGCATTTCTTTCAGCATCTGGTCCTTCGGCATTTTCAGCTCCGTTAATAACTACGTTTGCATTTCTGATGATTCTATAATAGGTTCTGTATGGGAATAAGTCATCACTATCGTTTGCATTGGTGTGGTCGTTCCATGCTGATGCACTAACAAACCAACCATTTCCTCTTGAAGTCATAACGAAATCTTCTCCTAGAACATCGTTTTGAATCATTAAAGATCCGATTCCACTTTTCCCTTGAGAATCTTGGTAACGAATGTATAGCGATCTGTGAATACCGTTTATTACCAAGAATAAGTTTCCTGTGGTAGTAGTCGCTGATTGATCGGAAACACTCTCTGTAGGAACTTCATTTAGGAAGTCGTCGCTACAAGAGAAGAGTCCTAAATTTAGAACTGATAATCCGACTAGTATGCTGTTTTTTATAGTTTTTTTCATGATTTTTTAATTAAAAAATTACGTTTAACCCTAATGAAATAACTCTTGCAGGAGTAAACCTGTTACTTGTTGTACCATTAAAGTTTTGTCCTACATCCATTCCTTGTCTTTCGGTAAGTTTAAATAAGTTCTCTCCCGATGCATAAATTTTAAGACTGTTAAGTCCTAAAGCGTCTAATACACTGCTGTCAAAGCTGTAAGATAAGTTTACTTGTCTAAGTGCAAGATAGTCTGAGCTTGTAAGCCATCTGCTTGATCCTGCTCCAAATACAGAAGTTTTTGTAGCATCTAATCTAGGAACATCTGTAACGTCTCCTGGTTGTTGCCAACGGTCTAAAATGTCGGTGCTAAGTGCTGTTCCGTACTCTCCAGACTCCATTAAACCAGCGTAGTTAGTATCGTAAGTTTCACCTCCAACTTGGTAAGTAAATGTAAATCCTAATTCTACACCTTTAAATCTGAAGTTGTTACGAATAGCTCCAAATACATCTGGAGTAGCCGATCCTACAAAGTCGTATAAAGCTTTGTTTTGGTCTGTTGTAACAGTTGTACCATTGATGATTCTCACTGCGTCATCATCTTCTTCGATTAATTCTGGATCTGCGATATATAAAGCAGCTCCATCTGCAGGGTCAACACCATACCAATCTCTTAACCAATAATCGTAGATATCTCCACCAACAATTAGTTTTTTAGATCCGTTGATGATTTCTTCTTGAGAAAGTTCGTTGATTTTGTTTTTAAGCGTAGATGCGTTTATTCCTAAATCCCATCCAAAATCTTGGTTTCTTACAATTCCGAAGTTAAGTTCAACTTCAATACCACTATTTGTCCAGCTTCCAATGTTTGCAGGATAATCGTCTAATCCAGAAGATACAGGTAACGGAACGTCAAATAATAAATCTTCAGATTTACGTCTGTAGTATTCTACTGTACCAGCAACTCTGTTTTGGAATAAACCAAATTCTAAAGCGTAGTCTGTTTGGATGTTTGTTTCCCATTTTAAAACTGGGTTTCCTGGAGAACTTACTAAAATACCTCCTTCAGAACCGTTGTTGTATCCTAAATCGAATAACGACTGACTTACGTAATAACCTCCTAAGTTATCGTTACCTACCTCTCCGTAAGAAGCTCTAAGTTTTAAAAGGTCAATCCAAGTAACATTTTTAATAAAGTTTTCTTGATCTAATCTCCATGCACCACCAACAGAGAAGAAGTTACCCCATCTTGCATCTTCATCAAAACGAGAAGAACCATCTCTTCTGAATGATCCAGAAATGTAATACTTGTTGTCGAAGTCGTAGTTTAATCTAGAGAAATATCCTTCTGTAGTTTGTCTACTTGTATATGAGTCTAAGTTGTTTGTAGTAGTAAAGTTGATAAGCTCAGTATTACCTTCTACAATTTGTTCTTGTCTTGATCCATCCAAATAGTTGTATTCTGTTTCAAAACTCTCATGTCCTAATAAAGCAGAAACGGTGTGTTTTCCGAAGTCTCTGTCGTATCTTAAAAGTTGGTTGTAGTTTTGAGTAGATCTTGTAGTAGATGTTCTTCCAGCTCTACCGTCTGGTGCACCATCTCCAACAATTGGATTGTCGAAATCTTCGTTGTAATAAAATCTTTTGTCTAAGGCTGCATTTACTGTAAATGTAAAGTTTTGTAAAAAGTAAAACTCAGCATAAGTACGTCCAGAGAAAGAGAAAATTTTATCGCGGTCTACATTTAACATAGTTTCTTGAATAACGTTTCTTCCGCTACCACCACCACCTACACGGTAGTCTCCTATATCGTAGATTCTTTGTCCGTAGTCATCTAAAAGGTACTCTCCAGTTACTAGATCGTGTTGATGAACAGGGTAAATCGGAGCAATTCTTCTAGTAGTATAAAATGGGTTTACATACCCAGTGCTACTTCCATCTGCAGCTTGGTTAGAGATTGAGCTAGTTCCTGAAAGGTTTAATCCTGTTTTAACCCACTCTTTTAGTTTTGAATTTACATTAATTCTTGCTGAAATTCTTTCGAAATCAGAATTTGCGATATACCCTTCTTCGTTAAGATATCCTAAAGAAGCATAGTAGTCTGTGTTTTCATTAGCACCTTGGTAAGAAAAATCTACATTTTGTCTTGTTCCAGTTCTAATAAGTTGATCTTGCCAATCTAAATCGTTTTGATCTAATTTATATTGTGCATTTGGATTTAATTGTCCGTTTGTAAGTACAATTTGATCGTTAGCAACATTAAAAGGATTGTATCCTAATTCGTTAAAAATTTCTGCAGAAGCTTCTGCGTTTGCTTCATCAACAGGAGTGCTTCCAGACATTGAAAGTCCGTTTCTGTATGCCTCCCATAATAAAGGATAGTATTGTTTAGCATTTACTCTTTCATACTCAGGAATCGATCTTGAAGTAACCCCTTGACTAAAGTTTAAAGAGATTTTGCTTTTTCCTTGTTTTCCTTTTTTTGTTGAAATTAATACAACTCCATTTGCAGCTCTAGCACCATAAAGAGAAGTAGAAGCAGCGTCTTTAAGAACTGTCATACTTTCAATATCATTAGGGTTGATACTTGAAAGTTCTCCGTTAAACTGTACTCCGTCTACAATATAAAGAGGAGTGTTTGAAGCACTGTAAGAACCTGTACCTCTAATTTGGATACTTGGTGATGCGCCTGGTTGACCGTTTGGAGCAGAAACATTTACCCCAGCAGCTGCACCATCTAGCGCATTAAGCGCATTTGTAATAACTCTTTGGTCTAATTGCTCCGCATTAATTTGCGTCGCCGACCCTGTAAAATCTTCTTTTTTGGAGGTACCATAAGCAACAACGATTACTTCGTCTAGCGATTGAGCGTCTTCTTCAAGATTGATGTTGATAACACTCTTAGCTCCAACTTTAACATCAATAGTTTTGTAACCGATGTAAGAAAAAGATAAAGTTTCTCCGACTTGAGTAGAAATACTGTAATTTCCATCAAAATCTGTTTGAACCCCACTTGTAGTCCCCTTCACTACAATGTTGGCTCCTGGTAATGGTAGTCCATCGGTGGCCGATGTTACAGTTCCCGAGACTGTCTTTTCTTGAGCAAGTGAAACTTGCCAGGTGGCAATGCATAAAAGCATTAAAACCCATTTCATGTTTACATTCATTTTTGATTAGCTTTAAATTTCCGTTAAAGAACGTAAAACTAATGTTAAAATAATAGAAAAAATGAATAAAATTAAGGGTGTTTAGTGCGCCTCTAGCCAGTTGTTTCCAGTGCCAATTTCAACATCTAACGGAACACTCAGAGTATGAGCATTTTCCATTTCTGTTTTGATAAGGTTTTTGATTATGTCAAGTTCTTCTTTGTGCGCGTCAAAAACCAATTCATCATGTACTTGAAGTAGCATTTTAGTTTTGAAATTACCTTCTTTTAATTTTTGCTGAATGTTAATCATCGCAATTTTTATAATATCGGCAGCACTTCCTTGAATCGGTGCGTTTACGGCATTTCGTTCGGCAGCACCGCGTACAACTTGATTGCGCGAATTGATGTCTTTTAAATACCTGCGTCTTCCTAAAATGGTTTCTACATATCCATTATCTTGTGCAAAATGCACTTGTTTGCTCATGTAAGCTTTTAGTTTTGGATAGGTTTCGTAGTATGCATCAATCAATTCTTTGGCTTCGCTTCTGCTCAGCGAGGTTTGATTGCTCAACCCAAAGGCAGAAACTCCATAAATAATTCCGAAGTTAACCGTTTTGGCATTACTACGCTGCTCGCGAGTTACTTCTTCTAACGGAATTTTAAATACTTGTGCTGCTGTTGCCGCATGAATATCTTGACCTTCTTGGAAGGCTTTTATCATGGTGTCTTCTTCACTTAAAGCAGCGATAATGCGGAGTTCAATTTGCGAGTAATCGGCGGCGAGTAAAATGTAGTCTTCGTTGCGCGGAACAAACGCTTTTCGAACCTCGCGTCCTCTTTCTGTTCTAATCGGGATGTTTTGCAGGTTGGGGTTATTCGAACTCAATCTTCCTGTTGCTGCTACTGCCTGACTGTAAACGGTGTGAATTCGGTTGGTTTTTTTATTTACTTCATTCGGTAGCGCATCAACATATGTACTTTTTAATTTGTTAAGTTGGCGCCATTCTAAAATATCGGCTACAATTTGATGGTCTTTTGCTAAATACGACAACACATCTTCAGCAGTAGAATATTGCCCAGTTTTTGTTTTCTTAGGCTTGTCAACCAATTTTAATTTGTCGAATAAAATAGGACCTAATTGTTTTGGAGAAGCTAAATTGAAAGTCTCTCCAGCTTGTTCAAAAATATCTTTTTCTAATCGAACAATATCATTTATAAGGTCTTCTGTTAAGGAGCGAAGAAATTTTTCATCTAAGTTGATTCCTTCAATTTCCATTTCGGCAAGTACTTTTACCAGTGGTGCTTCAATTTCTTGGAAAAGTTTTTGCGCATTTCGGTTTGGCAATTCTTTTTCAAAAATATTTTTTAGCTGAAGTGTTATATCGGCATCTTCAACTGCATATTCGGTTTGTTCTTCAACAGAAACACTTCGCATGGTGCGTTGGTTTTTACCTTTCTTCCCGATGAGTGTTTCAATAGAAATTGGCGAATAGTTTAAATAGGTTTCTGCCAAAATATCCATGTTATGACGCATATCTGGATTGATAAGGTAATGCGCAATCATGGTGTCAAAAATAGGCCCTTTTACAGGCATGTTGTAGTTTGACAATACTTTGATGTCGTATTTTAAATTCTGACCAACTTTTTCAATGGTTTCACTTTCAAAAAACGGACGAAATTCTTCTAAAATCGCTTTTGTTTCTTCTTGATTTTCTGGAAAACTCACGTAAAAACCTGTGCCTATTTCCCACGAAAAAGCACATCCTACCAATTCTGCGTTTAACGATTTTAAGCTAGTGGTTTCAGTATCAAAACAAACACTTTTTTGTAGCATTAATTTTTGTAGCAAGAGTTTTCTTGCTAGCGGTGTATTGGCGTGTTGGTAAAAATGCGGTACGTCGTTGATGGTTTTAAATCCAGTTACGGCGGTTGTAGTTTCTTCACTCGGGTTGTTACTTCCAAAAAGGTCGTATTGTACTTCGAGATTACTGTTTACTTTTGCCTTTTCTTCTGTTGCGGTAGCAGTTTCTTTTGGAGTTTCTTGCCCGAAAGTTTTCATAAGGTTTTCAGCAAGACGTCTAAACTCTAATTCTTGAAATATCTCTTGAACTTTTTCAATATCTGGAGTGTCCAACTTAAAATCTTCTTCATGAAATTCCACCGGAACATCAAGCATGATTCTCGCTAATTCTTTTGAAAGCAATCCTTGTTCTTTGTTGGCTTCAATCTTTTCTTTCATTTTCCCTTTTAGCTTGTCGGTGTTTGCTAAAAGGTTTTCCATACTTCCATATTCTTTTAAAAACTTTTTGGCAGTTTTTTCGCCAACACCCGGAAGTCCAGGAATATTATCCACAGCATCGCCCATCATCCCAAGAAAATCAATTACTTGGTCTGGCGTTTCAACTTCAAACTTTTTTTGCACCTCTGGAATACCCCATATTTCAATTCCATTTCCCATACGTGCAGGGCGGTACATAAAAATATTTTCAGAAACCAACTGCGCAAAATCCTTGTCTGGAGTAACCATAAAAACTTGGTAATTCTCCTTTTCGGCTTGTTTGGCAAGTGTTCCAATAATATCATCGGCTTCGTAGCCTTCTTTTACCACACACGGAATGTGCATCGCTTTTAAGATTTCTTGAATATACGGAACAGCAATTTTAATGGCTTCTGGTGTTTCGTCTCGGTTGGCTTTGTAAGCTTCAAACATCTCCACACGGTCTACACTTCCGCCTTTGTCGAAAGCTACCGCCAAATGGTCGGGTTGCTCTCTTTTAATAACATCTAAAAGCGAATTCATAAACCCCATAATGGCAGAAGTATCCATTCCTTTAGAGTTAATTCGAGGGTTTTTGATAAAAGCATAATAGCCTCTAAAAATCAATGCGTATGCGTCTAAAAGAAATAGCCTTTTTTGTGTTGCCATGAGGACGAGTTAAATTTTAAGTTTGTAAAGTTATAAAGTTTTCTGCATTCAGAAAGTTTTGCCAGCATTGGTTTGTTTTTATTTTGACTTCAATATTTATGTAGGGTTATACTTTTTCAAGTTTTTAGCGCATGAATGTGTTTTATAGGTTGACAATTGTTTGTTGAATTTTTTTAATTTCATCGAAAAAAGGAATTAAAGAGTTGTTTTTGTGAGTATATTTTCTATTTTTAAGAAATTTTTAAGTATAAGAAGATGAAATCATTATTACTTTTTATTGTGTTAGCTCCTTGTCTAATAATTGCGCAAACAAATAAATTCCCTAGTTCGGGAAGTGTAGGTATTGGAACCTTAAGTCCTGCTGCTAAACTGGAGGTAGTGGGAGTGGTAAAAGCTAAGTCTTTGTTGTTAAGCGATAATAATACTATATATAAAGAGGGTTATGGTTTTGGTGTAAATTCAGATAGAGGGTATATAATTAAACAAAGTTGGGAGAGTGGATTAGGAGATTATTTTGAAATAAATAATCTTGATGCAATAGGAGGGGGAGAAAGAGTGGATTATATATTTAGAATAAGTGGTAGGGATGGTTTTCAGTTTATTCCTAGAGAAAAAGAAGCAATGAGGATTACAAGAGAAGGGAACGTAGGGATCGGTACTATAACTCCTGACGCCAAACTAGCAGTGAATGGTAAAATACATACACAAGAAGTGAAAGTAGATGTAGATGGTTGGAGTGATTTTGTATTTGAAAATGATTATAACCTGCCCACGCTTGATGAAGTTGAAAGACATATTCAAGAAAAAGGACATTTACAGGATATTCCCAGTGCGAAGGAAGTAGAACAGAACGGTATCCACTTAGGTGAAATGAATGCGAAGTTGCTGCAGAAAATAGAGGAGTTGACTTTATACGTAATAGAGCTTAAGAAACAAAATGACCTTCAGCAAAAAGAAATAAACAAATTAAAAAGGTTAAATGAAAAATAAAATATCATTTTTAGTATCGATGGTACTTTGTGTTCAATGTATCGTGGGGCAAACGGTTGATGTTAGTTATTTAAATCCAAATTTAGGTTCTTCGGGTACGTATAAGTTTTTACGCTTTGGAGATTTGAATAATTATTATGCAGGATTTATGTGGAATGAAATGGCAGGAAGTTTCGGTAATGGGAATGATTTTACAATCTTCACCTATAACGATAGAGATATTGTTCTTCGCTCAGGAAAAGGTAATGTAATTGCTCTACCAGATGATAAAGGGAAATTAGGAATAGGAACACAAAATCCATTAGCAAAACTTCATTTGAAAGGCGATTTATATTTGGATGGGAACGAGAGCATAAATGGATGGGCGCAAACAAAAGTACATTGGAAAGGGCATTCCTTAATTTTTGGAACACTTCCAGGGCGGTATGCACATAATTTAATTCAGCTAAAGCCAGGAGGAGCTTCACATGGAGAGTTGTACTCTTCGATGGAATTTTTTCATGCTATAGGAGAAGATAACCATGAAAAGCGAATACGAATAACTTCAGCTAATAACAATGCAACATACTTTAATGCTGGAAATGTAGGAATAGGGACTGAATCTCCAAAAACAAAACTTGATGTTAATGGAGTGATTAATGGTAATTCTCTTAGTGTAGATTCAAATAATCAGATAGCATCAGTGAATGGTTTTGCAAACCGAATAGAATTTTTAAATGGGAGTCATGCGGCCATAGTTTATCATCCTGGTAAAGCAGATGAGCTTATGTTTGGGATGCATGCTAATGGTAATTTCTATTGGGGGACAGGACAAAAAGCAACAAAACCTAATTATTACAGTATGTATTTAGATGGTAATAAAGGGAATTTAGGTATAAAAGGCAGGTTTGTGGCTAAAGAAGTAAAAGTAGACGTAGATGGCTGGAGCGATTTTGTTTTTGAAAATGATTATAACCTACCCACGCTTGATGAAGTTGAAAGACATATTCAAGAAAAAGGACATTTACAGGATATTCCCAGTGCGAAGGAAGTAAAAGAAAATGGAATCCTCTTAGGAGAGATGGATTCAAAATTATTGCAAAAAATTGAGGAATTGACTCTGTACGTTATTGAGCAAAATAAAAGAATAAAAAAATTAGAAGCCGAGCTAGAAAACTGTAATCAACCATGAGAGTTAAAATTAATATTATAATACTATTTAGATTCTTCTTTTTTTGGATATCCTTTATTTCTTACGGGCAGCCAACCAATTATGATGTTTCTGCAGCCCATGGTAACGGATTTCGTTTTTGGGGAGGTAATGACAATTATAAAATTCATATGGGAAATACAGGCGAATATCATTATGGTCCTGTTACTGATTATAGTATTAAAATGAACATGAATGAGTCAGCGGGAAGAGGTTGGACATGGGGGGTAAGAGGAAGTACACCAATTGCAGCGTTAAGTAATACGGGGGATTTTCAACTAGAAGGGAATTTAATCACTTCAAAAAGATTGGGAATAGGGACTTCCAATCCAAGTGCTTATTTAGATATTATTAACAATGAATCTAGTGAAACTTTTTTAAGGATTCGAGCAAATGATGCTTTAGCAGATTATTTTATGATAGCTAATGCAACATCAGTTCATGGTCAATTTATACCTATGATAAAGGGTAAACATGTTACTGATAATAGGGGAGCGATAACTATATTGGGAGAGATAGGTGATGGTAACGATTTAGGAGATAATTCAATAGTTTCTTTTAATGCGAGGAGAGTCGATGCCCAAGTTGTCAATAGGCCTTTGTTTTCATGGTCAAATTATACAAGTCGTTTGATGACATTAGATGCTCAAGGGAGATTGGGTGTCGGTACATCGAAACCAAAAAGTACTTTAGAGGTAAAGGGGGTAATAACATCGTCTTCTAACACGACACCAAATTATGTGAATAATTTTTTTGTGAGTGGTGATGGGAATGCATATATGAATTTTGTTGGAGGGGGTACGAGTAGTAGAATAGGTTTTCAAATTGACGGAAGGAGTGTGGTTAGTATTTACAATGATAGAAGTGTAGGTATCAATACTTCTAATACGGGTAGCCATAAACTAGCTGTTGGTGGTTCCATTGGTGCGCACGAAATAAAAGTTGAAATTAACGGGTGGTCAGACTTTGTTTTTGAAAAAGATTATGACCTGCCAACACTTGAAGAAGTTGAAAAATATATTAAAGAGAATGGTCACTTACAAGATATTCCCAGTGCGAAGGAAGTGGAACAGAACGGTATCCACTTAGGTA